>JAVBOM010000011.1:0-73984 GCA_031550535.1 Eubacteriales bacterium | reverse complement strand
GGGCATGTTTGATCCTGTATCCTTGCGTGTTCCCATGCTGTATCATCGCTTTGAGGTCTGCGCGTTCCGCTACCGTTAGGTTCACGTAGTATTTCTTTGCCATCTTTATCACCCTGGATTAGTTTACCACTTTTTCTACCTCTTGAATATCTTGATTTCCTGGCTTGGTGCGGTACTAGGTTTGAGCGAAATGCTCTAGGCGCTGCCCAACAAAAAAACCCGCCTCGCTAGGAGACGGGTTTCTCGTATATCGTTTGAATTGCTTACGCCTTCACGTCCGCCAGAACCTTGGTCACGACGCCCGAGCCAACCGTGCGGCCGCCCTCGCGGATAGCGAAGCGGAGGCCTTCCTCAATGGCGATGGGGGTGATCAGCGTGCACTCCATCTGGACGTTATCGCCAGGCATAACCATCTCAACGCCATCGGGCAGCTTGATGTTGCCGGTCACGTCCGTGGTGCGGAAGTAGAACTGCGGGCGGTAGCCGTTGAAAAACGGCGTATGACGGCCGCCTTCTTCTTTCGTCAGCACGTACACCTCGCCCATATAGTGGGTGTGGGGCAAAATGCTGCCGGGCTTGGCCAGAACCTGGCCGCGCTCGATCTCCGAACGCTGCACGCCGCGAAGCAGAACGCCGATGTTGTCACCGGCTTCCGCCTGGTCTAGGAGCTTGCGGAACATCTCAACGCCCGTGACGACGACCTTGCGGGCCTCGTCCATCAAGCCGACGATTTCGACCGTATCGGACACCTTGACCACACCGCGCTCGACGCGGCCAGTCGCGACCGTGCCGCGGCCGGTGATGGAGAACACGTCTTCAACCGGCATCAGGAACGGCTTGTCCGTGGCGCGCTCCGGCGACGGAATGTAGGAGTCAACGGCATCCATCAGCTTGTAGATGCACTGGCAAGCCGGGCTGCTCTTGGGATCGCTGCCGTCGTTGAGCATGTATTCCATGGCCTTCAGCGCGGAACCCTGAATGATCGGGATGTCGTCGCCCGGGAACTCATACACGCTCAGCAGTTCGCGGATTTCCATCTCGACCAGCTCCAGCAACTCAGGATCGTCCATCTGATCCGTCTTGTTGAGGAACACGACGATGTACGGCACGCCGACCTGACGGGCAAGCAGGATGTGCTCGCGGGTCTGCGGCATCGGGCCGTCCGGAGCGGACACGACCAGGATCGCGCCGTCCATCTGCGCCGCGCCGGTGATCATGTTCTTAACATAGTCGGCGTGGCCGGGGCAGTCCACGTGCGCGTAGTGACGGGCTTCCGTCTGATACTCGACGTGGGAGGTGTTGATTGTGATTCCGCGGGCCTTCTCTTCCGGCGCCTTGTCGATCTCGTCATACTTCATGACTTCGGCGTTGCCCTGCTTGGCCAACACCATCGTGATCGCCGCCGTTAAGGTTGTCTTGCCGTGGTCAACGTGACCGATTGTGCCGATGTTGACATGCGGCTTGTTACGTTCAAACTTTTGCTTCGCCATTGGGGTTTTTCTCCTCCTTTTGATTGAGCGACGCGCGTGCGCATCCACGGGGTTTTGGAGCGGGTGATGGGAATCGAACCCACGTAACCAGCTTGGGAAGCTGGCACTCTACCATTGAGTTACACCCGCAGGCCCGTAAAGGCAGGGCGAGCCGCTTGCCATACGCAGGATATTGTATCCAAGCGGCGATTTTTTGTCAAGTAAAATTTCTAGGAAAAACAGCGGTTTTCCGTTAATTCTTGCTGGCGAGCAGGTTTTCCATCTTTCGCTTCACCCGTTGCAGCGCGTTATCGATGGATTTCACATGCCGGCCGAGATCAAGGGCGATTTCCTGGTAGGACCGCCCATCCAGATACGCGGCCAAAACCTCGCGTTCCAGCTCCGACAGCATCTCGTCAATCCGGCTCTCGATCGTGCTCAGGTCCTCCTGGCCAATCAGCAGATCCTCTGGGTTGGTGATCCTGCCTTCGCTGATGACATCCAGCAGCGTCCGGTCGGACTCCTCGTCAAAAATTGGCTTGTTGAGCGAAATATAGGAATTCAGCGGAATGTGCTTCTGCCGCGTGGCCGTCTTGATGGCGGTGATGATCTGCCGCGTGATGCACAGCTCCGCGAAAGCCCGGAACGAAGCGAGCTTGTCCGGCTTGAAATCGCGGATGGCTTTGTACAGCCCGATCATCCCCTCCTGCACGATGTCCTCGTGGTCCGCGCCGATCAAAAAATACGAGCGCGCCCGGGAGCGGACGAAGTTCTTGTAGCGGTTGAGCAAAAACTCCAGCGCATAGCCATCCGCCTGCTGCGCCAGCAGGCAGACGTCCTCGTCTGTCATCATCGTGAAGCGGTCCTCGTGTCTCTGCTCCGGTTCCCAGTTTACGTGTTCCATTCGCTTTGCCCTTTTTCTCTCTCAAATGCCCGATTTCCTCGATGGCGGCGCGGATTCGCAGAATTGGCGCCATAAAGGGATTTCGCCAGAAATCCTTACCTCTTATCCAATAAACGCGTCCCAAGCGCGTATTATTGTCCACGCCGCATTTTTTCCAGCGTCTCCCGCTGTTGCTCCGTCAGTCGCGCCATCAGCGGATGCCCCTTCACGCGCGGCTTTTCGATCTGCGCGCGCTGCGCGGTCCGCGACTGCGACATCTGCCGGAGCAGCTCCCGCGCCGGTACGCGCGACGCGCCCCGTCCCAGCACGATGGTTTGCTCCACGGCGTCGTTCGTCGCCACGCGCACCTCACGGTGGCGCGGCTGGCCGTCACAAAGCCGCTCGATGTACTGATCCGCCGTCTCGCCGTGCCGGGTATAGACGACGCGCACCGTGCCCCGCCGCTCTTCCGAGCGGATCAGGCGCTCGCTCTTCGTCCCGTCGAACACGAGCGACACCTCCAGGCCGTGGTAGGCGGCGTATTCTTCCAACACGAGGATCAGCCGCTCCCGGCATTCCTCAAACGTCCAGTTCTTCTGCCTCGCCAGCTCCCATGCGCCGATTACATTATAGCCGTCGACGACCAGAAGGGGCGTCATCCGCGCTGTCGCCTGACTTCATACAGGAGCACACCGGCCGCGACGGACGCGTTCAGCGAGGCGATCTTTCCGCGCATCGGCAGGGCCACGCGGCGGTCGCTGCGCTCCAGCAGCAGCCGCGACACGCCTTCTCCCTCCGCGCCGATGATGACCGCGAGCGGCCCCGTCAGGTCCACGCCCGTATACGCTTCACCGCCCATGTCCGCCGCGACGATCCACAGGCCCTGCTCCTTCAGCGTCTCCAGCATCCGCGTCAGGTTGCCGACGCGGGCCACCGGCAGATACTCCACCGCCCCGGCGGACGCCTTGACCGCCGCGGGCGTGAGGCCCACCGCGCGCCGCTCCGGCACGATGACGCCGTGCGCGCCAGCGCATTCCGCGCTGCGGATGATCGCGCCCAGGTTGTGCGGATCGGTCACACCGTCCAGGATCACCAGCAGCGGCTCCTCGCCCCGCTCCTTGGCCAGGGAGAGCATGTCCTCCACCTCCGAATAACGGAACGCGGAGGCAAAGGCGATCATGCCCTGGTGGTTCGGCGTGATTTCGTCCAGGCGGGAGCGGTCGACGACCTGCACCACGATGTGCCGCTCGCGCGCCATGGCGACAATCTCCCGCGCGGACCCGGACAGCTCGCCGCGCACGACCAGCATGCGCTCGATGTCGCGCCCAGACTTGATGGCCTCTCGGATCGGGTTTCTGCCCGCCAAAAGGTTCTCGCGCGGAAGTGGTTCCTCCCCGTCAAACGGTGGCCGGACGCGCTCCGGGGGACTGGCGGGGCTTACGGCGCGCGGAGGGCGCGCGGGGCGCGGTTGCGCTTGCGAGGACCGCTGCGGACCCGGCGCTGAACGCTGCTGCGGTGCCCCGGGCCGCTGCTGCGCGGGACCGAACCTGCGCGCGGGCTTCTCGTCCGGCTTATGCTCCCTTTCCTTGTGGAAGAATGGCTTCTCGGGTGCGGCGTATGTCCCTTCCCCGCGCGGCCTGCTCTTTTCTTGTTGCTTTGGCCGGTTTCCGTCCCCATCGCGGCGCGAGCCGCCCCTGCGCCCTTCCCGATCCTGATAAGATGGCATAATAGATAATCCTCACTTCGCTGGCTTTTTCAGTTCCCGGTTCACCCGTCTGGCTTCCTCTTGCTTGCCGCAGCTCCGCTTGCCCTCCGGGCACGCCCCGGACGCGCAGGGCGGCCCTGCCGCCTCGAACAGCGACGGCGCGGCTTGATAGGCGAGCGACAGCATTTCGTCCGCCAGCGCGCGAATCTCCCACTGCGCGCGGTTGCAGCAGCGCAGCGAGAAAAAGTGCAGCAGCTCCCGCGCGTTCATCGTCACGATCAGCCGCGTTTCGCAGGCACCCGGCAGCACGAACCGCGCGTCCTGGTTGGCCGCCTCCCCCGCACCGCCCAGGCGCTCCTGCCAGCCGAGATACCAGCCGTGCATCGTCTCCATCTGGCGTTCGTACTCGGCGACGGCGTCCTCACCCAGCGCACGGATCGACGGCGGTATGATATACCCAAATTCCTTGGCCTTGGAAACATACCGCTGCGACTGCACGCTGAAGCTGGCGATGCGGTGCCTCGTAATCTGCGCGAGTAGTGAGCGGGACACGCCCTCCACGCCGAACGTGAAACTCGCGTGCTCCATCACGGACAGATGGCCGGACTCAATGACCCCTTCGATGAAAGCGTCCTGGTCCCTCTGTTCGATTCTTTCCGCCAACGCCCCGAGCGATGCGCCCGAGTAGCACAAGCGCGCGCCGAGCGCGGTGAGCTGTTCCGGCGCAGGGGTGTGGCGAATCAATTCAACCTGCAAATCGCATGCGGGCATGTGTTTCTCCTACTCTAGCTATTTGGCTCATTCATAACGGCATATAACTCGCAGAGCCGCTCCATGCGCCCTGTTAAATACAGAAAGCCAAAAAGCGCCTCCAGCGCCGTCGCCTGCGCGTAATCCGCGGGATCCGCGTGGCGAGGGGCCGCGTGGCGCGCGTGCGCGTTGCGCCCACGGCGAACGACATCCGCCTCCGGTTCCGTCAGCAGCGCCTGCACGCGCGCGAGCGCCCTTGCCTGCGCGGCCGCGTTCACGCTCTTGATGGCGTCCCTGTGCATGCCGTGCGCCTTGTCGCCGCCATAGACAAGCGCCGTCCTGACGAGCAGGCTGTGCACCGCGTCGCCGACATACGCCAGGCGCACGGGGTGCAGCATCATGGCCTCCCGCTCGGAAAGCGGCGCGTGGCCCAGCAAAAAGCTGTCGCCCATCAGTCGTCCAGGCCCGTCAGGCGGAGGAAGCGGCCGTACGCGTCATCCCACGCTTGGGCGTCCTTCGGCAGGAATTCCGCCGTCTCGAACGAATCGCGCACCACGGAACGCATCGCGGCCAGGGAATCGATCTCGCCCAGCGCGGCCGCCTGCGTCAGCAGATTGCCGATGACCGTCGCCTCGCCCGGCCCCGCGATGACCGGCTTTCCGACGGCGGCCGCTGTCATGCGGTTCAGCAGCGCGTTGTTGCTGCCGCCGCCCACGATGTACAGGCTGTCGATCGCGTAGCCCAGGATGTCCCGCTCCAGCCTGCGCACCGCCCAGCGGTATTTGAGCGCGAGGCTCTCGTACACCGCGCGCGCGACCTGTCCGTGCGTCTGGGGGATTGGTTGGTTTGTCTCCCGGCAGTACGCGCGGATGCGCTCCGGCATGTCGCCGGGGGGCAGGAAACGCTCGTCGTCCGGGTCGAACAGCGAGCGGAACGGCTCCGCCCCGTCCGCGAGCGCGGCAAGGCCCGCGAAGTCCTCGCAAGCGCCCTCCGCGAGCCACACGCGGCGGCATTCCTGGATGATCCACATGCCCATGATGTTCTTCAGCACGCGCGTGGTGCCGTATACGCCGCCCTCGTTGGTGTAGTTGGCGTCCAGAACGCCCTTGGAAATAACGGGCGCCTTCGTCTCCGCGCCGAGCAGTGACCAGGTGCCGGAGCTGATGTAGGCGAAACGTTCGCCCGTGGTGGGCACGGCGGCCACGGCCGCGGCGGTGTCGTGCTGCGGCCCCGCGACCACGCGCACCTCGCTCTGTAGTCCAAGCTCCTCGCGGATGGACGCGCGGAGCGAACCGCGCACGGTGCCCGGCTCCCGGATGTCCGTGAACAGGCCGCGCGGAAGGCCGAACGCGTCAAATATCGGTGAGGACCACACGCGCGTGCGCGGGTCGGTAAGCTGCGCCGTGGAGGCGATTGTGTATTCCGTCCCCTTTTCTCCAGTCAGGAAGTACGCCAGCAGGTCCGGGGAAAAGAGCAGCGTGCGCGCGTGTTCCAGCATGGCTTCCCGCGCCCGCTGCATGGCCAGGAGCTGATATAGCGTGTTGAACTGCATGAACGCGAGCCCGGTGTGCTCAAAAATCCGCTCCTTGGAGACGATGCCGTACGCGTACTCCATCATGCCGTCGGTGCGGGCGTCCCGGTAATGGACTGGGTTGCCGAGCAACCGGCCGTCCCGGTCCAGCAGGCCGAAATCCACGCCCCAGGTATCAATGCCGATGGACGCGGGCGCGCCTCCGTCCCGCACCGCCTTGGCCAGCCCGGTGCGCATCTCCTGAAACAGGCGAAAAAAGTCCCAATACAGCGTATCGGCGATTTTGACCGGATCGTTTGGAAACCGGTGCACCTCCTGGATGGAGAGCTTCTGGCCGTCAAAACTGCCCCGCATCGCGCGGCCGCTGGACGCGCCAAAGTCAAAACCCAGCAGATGAAGCGGACTGAGCATCATCATGCCACCTATCATCCTATATTTTAGCGTGCTTATTGTAGCAAAAAAGATCAGGCAATTCAACAGGTTCTTGACAAACTATAAAGTCTCCGTCAGGATTCCGCCTCTTTTTCCACCGTGATCAGCTCTCCGACGGGGACAAACCCGATCTTTTGGTATGCACGGTTGGACGAAGGATAGTCGCCGTCCGTGTAAAGCATCGGGATTCGCCCCTCCGCGAGCGCCCGCCGGCAAAGCGCCGCGACCGCCGCGCCGGCGTATCCGTTGCCCCGATGGGCGGGGAGCGTGAATACACTGTTCACACGCGCGTGGCGCGGTGAACGGTGCCCGATGCGCGCCATCGCGGCCGCCTCCCCCTCCTCCGTAAACCACACCACGGTATCCGGGTTTTGCACATGCTCGCGCGCGGCCGCGCTGTAGTCGGCAGGGTTCGTTTCGATGCCGTCCACGTGTGCCGCAAAACCCGCCAGCATCACCGCGATGTCCGGGATGTCCTCCGCTGTCGCCGTCACGCCGCTTCCCCGTACCGCCTCCGGCGTCACCACACACCTGCACTCGTTCGCCAGCGAGCGGCGCGACACGCGGTGGCGCGGAAATACGCGCGCGGCAACAGCCGGTTTTGCCGTCAATGCGCGAATGTCATGCACCGCGCACGCCTCGCGCAGTGCGCCATACGCCGCTTCGTCCGCGCTGTCCGATACCCAGACCCAGGCTGGTTTTTCCTTTGATGTCCGCGCCAGCAGCACACTGCGGCGGTCCGTCAAAAACAACCCGTCCTCCGCCTCGCCAAGGCGGTACATGAGCTGATACAGTGTTTCCTCCCCCGCGAAGGGCGGATGGCCCCACAGTGGGTCCTTCGGCGCGATTCTTTGCAGCATGCGCGTTTCTCCTCTCCATCGCTTTGTATAGAAACAGGGACGGCTTTCACCGTCCCCATCGTTTGTTGCGTCGTTTTGATGCCGAGGCATCCTTAGGATTACGCCTCCGGCTCTGTCTCAGGCTCCGCCTCGGGTTCCGGCTCCGTTTCCGTTTCCGGCTGCTCCGCCTCTACTTCCACGGGCATCTCGTACGCGACCGGCGTAGCGTAGTCCGTGTCATACGAAACAGGCATCGCATATTCGTCGCCGAACCCGCTCAAGTGCTCATCGCCCGGGATCTCGCCCGAGTAGTTCAGCGCCTCTTCTTCCAGCGCCGCGCGGATGCTCAGGCTGATGCGCTTGGCCTGCGTGTCCACGCCCAGCACCTTGACCCGGACGATCTGCCCCACCTGCACCGCGTCTTCCACCTTCGCGATGCGGGTCAACGCACACTGCGAAATGTGCACAAGGCCGTCCAGGCCCGGCTCCAACTCGACAAAGGCGCCAAACGTCGTGATGCGCACAACCTTGCCTTCGACAATCGAGCCGGCGGGGAATTTCTCTTCCGCCACATCCCACGGGCGCGGCTGCGTCTGCTTGTAGCCAAGCTGAATGCGCTCGCGCTCCGGGTCCAGCGACAGAATCTTGACATAGATGTGTTGGTTTGGCGATACGACCTCGTTGGGGTGCTTCACACGGCCCCAGCTCAGATCGGTCACGTGCACCAAGCCGTCCACGCCGCCGATGTCGACAAACGCGCCGAAATCGGTCAGGCGGCGGACAATGCCCTCGACCACTTCGCCCTCGATAAGCTTTCCCCAGATTTCCTTCTTGCGCACGGCCGACTCCTCCGCGATGACCAGCTTGCGGGAGCAGACGATTCGCTTTTTCGCCTTGTCGACCTCGATGATCTTCAGCTTCATGTCCTTGCCGACGAAATCCTCGATCTTTTCGACGTAGCGCTGGGAGAGCTGGGAAGCGGGAATGAACGCGCGGATGCCGTTGACATTGGCGATCAGGCCGCCCTTGACAGCCTCCTTGCCTACGCCGTCGACATACTGCTCCGCATCGAACTGCTCCATCAGCGCGTCCCAGTTGCGGCGGTTGACGATGTTGCGCTGCGAAAGCACAACATTGCCCTCGCCATCGTTCACCTTGACAACCTCAACCTCGATTTTGTCGTTGACCTGTACGTCTTCGGTCACCAGGTCGCTCCGCTTGACGAGGCCGTCGGACTTGTAGCCAATGTTGACGCACACCTCGTCTTCGGTAATCTGCACAACAGTGCCGACAATCGTCTGTCCCGGACGGATGGTCACAAGGGTTGCCTCGATATCCGCCAAAAAGCTGTTCTCGGGGGCTTCGGCGCGCGCGGGCTCGGCCGCCTGTTCGGGCGACAGCGTATCGGCGGGCTTAGCCTCCACGGGCGCGTCCTCCGCGGGGGTTTCCTCCGCGGCTTCCTCACCCTGCGCCGGAACTCCAGGCGCATTCTCTTCCAGCGCGCACACCGCGGGCGTTTCATCAGACGGCGTCTCGGCCATGGGCGTTGTGGATTCCATCGCCGCTTCCTCCACGGGCCGGGCGGCCGTTTCTTCCACGGGCGTGTCTGCAGGCTGTTCCATAGCTTCCTGCGGCAAGTTGTTTTCCAGGTCGTTCATACGTGTCGCAACCTCCTTAAGTGACCACTCCGGCGTGGAGGCGCCGGCGGTTATCGCGATATAATCAGACGCCGCAATCCCCGACGCGGGAATGTCGGCGGCGGATTCCAGATGATAGGTGCGCGGACACCGGGCTTTACAGGTTTCCACCAGCGCGCGGGTGTTGGCGCTCTCGCGCCCGCCCACGACCAGTACCACATCCGCCCGTTCGGACAGCGTCTCCGCCTCGCGCTGGCGGTCAATGGTGGCCCGGCAGATGGTGTTGGCGACGGTCAGCGTTTCCACGCTCCGCTGCAGCGCGTCCACAATCTCATCCCATTTGGCGGGCCGCAGCGTTGTCTGCGCCACAACCATCGCGCGGGCGATCCCGCGAATTTCTCGCGCCTCACGGGCGCTCTCCACCACGATGACGGGCCCTCCGCCCCAACCGGCCGTTGCCTGGACCTCCGGGTGTTCGGCCGTCCCGGCGATAATCACGGTGCTGCCATCCATGCTGTATGTCTGTACCAACTGATGCACACGCTTCACGTTGGGGCAGGTGGCGTCCACCACACGGATGCCACGGCTTTCGAGCGCCGTAGTCTCCTTGGGCGACATTCCGTGGGAGCGGATGATGACCGTACCGCCGGTGATTTCGTCCATCGACCGGGCGACGCGAAGGCCCGCGCTGCATAGCCTCTGCATAACTTGTTCGTTATGGATCAGGCTTCCCAACACCCAACACGGCGATTCATCCGATACCGTGCGCATCGCCGTCTCGACGGCGGCCTTTACGCCATAACAGAATCCGGCATGTTTACCGACTTCGACTGGCACCGATGTCCTCCCTATAAATCCATAGTATAAAACCTACACTTCGATATGTATTCGCGAATTCCTGCACTCTCATTCTTTTTTAAGAGAAATTTCCATTTTCCGTTTCAAGATGCCGCGGCTACCGACGCTAAAAAGACGCGAGCGGGCGGAGCGACTCCAGCGCGTCGATGACACGCGCCTTCAGCGCCTCCTGTGTCTCCACATCCGGGCGTGCCGCGCGCAGCTCATCCAGCGGTATGGGCTCGCCCACCACGGCGCGCAGGCGGCCGAACGGGCGGTATTTTCCGATGATGAACACGGGGACGACCGGCACGCTGGTCTTTAGCGCAAGCACGGCGATGCCCGTTTCCACAGCCTTCACGCGGCCATCCTTTTGCCGGTGCCCCTCCGGAAAAATGCCCAGCACATGCCCCTCGCGGATCACCTGCATGCACGTGCGCATCGCCGCCATGTCCGCTTCCCCGCGCTTGACGGGAAACGCATGCAGCCATTTGAGGATCGTGCGCAGCACAGGGATCTTGAACAGCGAGTCCTTGGCAATGAAGTGCACTTCGCTGTATTTGTAGAGGTACGCGATGGTCAGAGGGTCCCAGCCGGAAATATGGTTGCCCATCAGGATGCAGTTCCGGTCCTTCGGTAAGTTTTCCTGCCCGCGCACCTTGATGCCGAACAGGCCGCGCAGGATGATCCCCACGACGATCCGCGCGAAGGTATAGAAGCCCGTCTTTTCAGCGTTCACCGCTTGCCCTCCCCCACGACTTGGATCAGCGCGTCCAAGACTTCACGCTCCGTCATCCCGGTGGTATCGATCTCCCTCGCGCCATCCGCGCAGCGCAAGGGATCCACGGCGCGCCCCATATCCTGCCGGTCCCGCGCCGTCAAATCCCTCAGCACGCTCTCATAGTCCGCCTGCTCGCCCTTGGCCAGCATTTCCGCATGCCGGCGGCGCGCCCGTTCCTCCGGCGTCGCGTTCAGAAAGAACTTGAACGTCGCATCCGGCAGAACCCGCGTGCCAATATCCCGGCCATCCAGCACCATGTCCGTTTTTTTCGCGTAGTCCCGCTGCAGCGCGACCATCCGCTCGCGAACGGCTCGCACGGTCGAAATCGCGGACGCCGCCGCGGATACCTCGGGCGTGCGGATTTTGTCTGTCACGTTTTCGCCGTCCAAGAACGTACTTTGCTCGCCGTCCACGTGACGCACGGAGACCTCGGTCCGCTCCGCCAGCGCCCCGGCGGCGGGTTCGTCGCGCGGGTCAATGCCCTCGCGGATCGCCTTCAGCCCCAGCGCACGGTACGTCGCGCCGGTATCCAGGTACGCGATGTCAAGCGCCTTGGCAAGCCCCTTGGCAATGCTGGACTTTCCCGCGCCGACTGGTCCATCAATCGCTATCGTTAGCGCCATATCATGGCTCCTTTATCCTTGATGGCGGCGCGGATTCGAAGAATCGGGCGCCATAAGGGCTTCCGCCTGGAATCCCTACCTCTATATATCAACTATATCGCCCGGTGCCCCATGCCGACGCACACCTCGTTGAGGTGCACCAGCCCCACGCCGAAAAACACCGCCACCGCGATGTGCTCGCCGGACCGCGCGATGCCGATCTTCCCGCCGACATTCAGCCCCAGCGCCTTCCCGGAGACCTGGGACAGCGCCTCGCGCGCCGCGCCCATGGCCGCGCCCTCGTCCAGGTGCGTGTCCTCGATCAGCCCCTCGCGCTTGGCCGCGACGACGGTCCGCTCGACAATCCGCATGATGGACGCCACAAACTCCCCGCCGTAATCGACCGCCGCCGTGCGGATGCCGTCCTCCATAAAGGCCGACTTGCACGCGCGCTCCTCGTCCCGCGAACGCGTCATGCTCATGATCAGCGCCGCGCGCCCCACATCCCGGCTCCCCATGTTCACCGTTTTTTCCATACTACCGTCCTTCCCATGTCCATAGCACCTCGCTTGAGGTAGAGGCGGCCAGCGCGCCCGCAGTGAGCGCCGCTTCGACATCCCTTTTATTCTCCAGCATGCCCCCGGCAATCACCGGCGGCGCGATGCGCTCGCGAAGCCGCGCGATGGCCCGGGTCACAAGCCCCGGCATGACCTCGACAAGGTCCGGGGAAGCTGTTTTGACCATGCGCACGCCCGTTTCCATGGAGGAGGAATCCACCAAGAAAATGCGCAGCACCGTCCGCAGACCTTCCTCCGACGCCACCTTCAGCAGCGGCCCGCGCGTAGAGAGCACGCCCGTTGGGCGGATCGTCCGCGCGACCCACCGGACAGCGGCCGCGTCCCGGCCGATCCCCTCCACCAGGTCCATGTGCACAAACGGCAGCTTGCCCGCGTCTGTCGCCATGCGCACCCACTCCGGCAGCGTAAACAGATCGCCGCCCAGTAGGAAGATAGCGCGCACCGGCGCGTCCATCGCGCGCAGAAGCTGCTCCCGCCCGCGCACCGCCGCGATCACGGGCGCGCCCCCGAAAACCGACGTCCATTCCGTCATGGCCCCGCCTCCAAAGGAATTATACAGGATGCGGCCTCAATGCGCAACCGGGGCGCGCATCACCCCACACGACAAACGCATGAACACGATTCCAGGGGATTATCAAGGGGCCGAAGCCCCTTGATTTCGATCCGGCATTGGCGGCTTAGCCGACGAACGGGCGAAAATCTCTTGAGATTTTCTTTTTTGTGTCCTTTGAGATGGCGGCACGATTTGAAAAATCGGGCGCCATATAGGGATTCTGGAGGAACCCCTGCCTTGCCCGGAAAATCGTGAGATTTTCAGTGAAGGGCGTTCCTTCCAGGCGGCACGGAACCGAAGATTCCGGGCCGTGGGAGGGATTTCGCCAGAAATCCTTTCCCTTCCGTTCCTCCAAACGCATGAACCGCAGTTCCTGCGTTTACCGTGCTTCACCCCAGCAAGCAATCCGTCAAAACGCGCATCAGCCGGCCAACATCGACAGGCTTCGCCAGGTGCCCGTTCATGCCCGCGCGGGTGGCCCGCTCGACATCTTCCTTGTACGCGTTCGCGGTCATCGCGTAGATACGCACGCTTTTCGCGTCCGGCCGGTCCAGCGCGCGGATGCGCTCCGTCGCCTCATAGCCTGTGAGGCTGGGCATCTGGATATCCATCAGAACACAATCGTATTGATACAGCGCGGAGGCCGCGAACATTTCCACCGCCTCCAACCCGTCCTTCGCCTCGTCCATCGCGATGCGCGTATCAGCGAGAAGCTCCCTCAGAATCACCCGGTTGATCTCCACGTCCTCCGCGATCAGAAGGCGCTTGCCCGACAGGTCCGGCACCGGGATTTCCGCGCCCTCCCCCCGTTCGTCCACCGCGCATTTTTCCATCCGCAATGTGAACGCGAACACCGACCCAACGCTCCGCTCGCTCTCCACCGTGATTTTTCCGCCCATGCGCATGACCAGGTTCTGGCTGATGGCCAGCCCCAGCCCGGTGCCGCCAAAACGGCCCGCGATGCTGGCGTCCGCCTGCTCAAAGGGGATGAACAGGCGCGAAAGCTGCTCCTTCGTCATGCCGACGCCCGTGTCGCGCACCGTGAAGCGGACGGCGATCTCCGTAGACGTTTCGTCCGGCGTTTCCAGCCAGAAAGTGACCTTGCCACCCTTGTCGGTAAACTTCACGGCGTTGCCGAGCAGGTTGATGAGCACCTGCTTCAGGCGCATCTTGTCCCCCATCACGCCCTGGCGCGCAAGGCCGGACGCGTTGGTTTCATACACAACCCCACGCTCCTCGCACCGCTGGCTGATGATGCTGCTCACCTCCGCCATCGCCTCATCCAGCGCGAACGCTTCCCGCGTCATCTCGAACTTCCCCGCCTCGATTTTGGACATGTCCAGCACGTCGTTGAGGATGTCCAGCAGGTGGGCGGACGCGACGGAAATCTCGTTCATGGACCGGAGCGCCTTTTCCGGCTCCCGCACATCGCGCTCGGCAATGCGCGTCATGCCGATGATCGCGTTGAGCGGCGTGCGGATTTCATGGCTCATGCGCGCCAGGAATTCGCTCTTGGCGCGGCTGGCCACCTGCGCGGCCTCCGTCTGCAATTCAAGCTCCTGGGTGCGGCTCTGCACCAGCTTTTCCAGGTTGCGGCTCATTTTGTTGTTCTTCAGCAGCAGCAAGAGCACCACGACGAGCGCGACGCTGATCGCGACCGCAAAGCCGATCACATACGGCATTCGTCCGCGCACCAGCGTGCTGCGGTAATCGAACGTCTTTCGCGTCCAGCGGCCCGCGATGGCGCCCGTATCGATCACGCTCTGCGCTTTGCTGATGATGGAACGGAGCGTCGCTTCTTCCCGGTTGAAACCAAAGAGCGACTCATATGTGGTTTCAAAGACGAGGTTGGCCTTGAAGCCGGGCTTTTCCAGGTAGTTGGTCAGGCTGAGCAGCAGGTTCTGCGTCGCCATGACAAAATCGACCTCCGACCTTTCCAGGGCAGCGAAGGCCTCCTCATTGGACTCGTATTGTTTCGTGTGCCGGTTGTTCGGAAACCAATCCGTGAAGAGCTCTTCGTATACGGAGCCTCGGATCAGCCCGACCTTGGCGTTCAGCACCTGATTGATGTCGATATCCGGCTGTTCCGCCCGGGAAAGCAGCGCATAGTGGTCCACGGAGTACGGCTCGTCCGACCAGAGATATCGGTCCGCACGCTCGGCGGAGCACAGCAGTTCGCTGAGCATGGCCGCATCCCCGCGCTCCAGCATGTCCAGCAGGTCGACCCAGAGATCCGCCTCCGCGTTGACCGGCATGAACGTCAGCCCCGTCATCTCGGTGATCTGCGCCAGCACGTCCATCGCGATGCCCTGGAACGCATGCTCCCGCTCGTTGTAGAAGCAGGCCGGGTAGTTGTCATACTCCGCGAGGATGGGGATCGCCTCGCCGCGCGCCACATGCGCCTGAATGTACGCTTTTTCCTCCGCCGTCATCTTCGCGCCGGCCTTGTAGCGCAGATACGCCTGATGGCCGGCGTGATACATCGCGGTAAGCTCCGCGCGCGCGTCCTCCCCCTGAATGTACTTGTCCATGACGCTGATGATGGGCCGGAGCGCCGGGTCGGCGGTTGTGAGCGATACGGAAGAAAATATGAGCGGAAAATACGGGGTTGCGGTAACAAAATCATATGTGTCAAACGCGGCCTCCGCCGTGTTTTCCTCGAAAAAAGCGTCGATCTCAAAATTCTCAAGGAGCGCGGCAGCCTCATCATAGCCGTTTACATACACGGTCTCAAAGGGCATTTTCTCGCTCTCCCGCACGCGCTCATACGTGACCGTGCCCTCAAAGAACGCAAAGCGCGGCATACGTTCCTTCCGGATCGCGTCCAGCTTGTCCGCGTACCGGTTCTGAAACATCAGCGCATACCGCTCCAGGATCGGCTCGGTCATCGCGTACTTTTTCATCCGCTCGGGCGTGGGCGTCAGTTCGCTCGTGAAGGACACCTCGCCGGTGTCCATCGAATCGATCAGCTCGTCCCAATCGCAGATGCGCGGCTCAAACGGAAAGCCGAACAGCTCCCCGAGCCGCCGGCAGAGCAGCGCGGCAAAGCCGTCTATGATCCCATCGTCCCGCACGAAGGCTTCGGCGGAATAGTTCATGCCGTAGGCGAAGCGGTCGTATTGGCCCCGGAGCGCCTCGATGGCCGCGATTTCCTCCTGGGTAACGCCGGGTATTTCCTGATAGTTGCCGATGGGTTCCGGCTCGCCGATGGCGGCCGCCACCGGCGAGGCTCCCATACACACAAACAGAACGACCAATGCAGCCAGCGCGCACGTCCAACGCCTCATCGATCACACCTCGCCACATACCAACTGCCAATTCGGGCCGGGAATTAGCATTCATTGCCAAATCGTACCATTGTTTTCGGCGGGTGTCAATGTCACCTTTTCATGTTCGTGAACCGTGCGCGCAGGTTGCTTTGAACCCCTAGATCTTTCTCACTTTTTGCCCCTGCGCCGTATCCTCCACGGTAACGCCGAGCGCCTTTAGCGCATCACGGATGCGGTCACTTTCCGCCCAATTTTTGTCCTTGCGTGCCTGCGCCCGGGCGGCAAGCTGCGCGGCGTACTTCTCGTCCAGGTTCTCCTCCTGTGGCTTTACGATGCCGAGCACATCCGCCATCTCGCCGAACGCATGCAGCACCGCCGCCAGGGCCTCTTTCGCGCAGCCCGGCTTTGCCGCGATGTTCGCCTGCTTGACCAACTCGAACATCGCCGCGATCGCGTCCGCGGTGTTGAAGTCGTCGTCCATCGCCGCGTCAAACTGCGCGATGGATGCGCTTGCCGCGCCCACGAGCGCCTGCTCCGCCTCCGTCAGAGGCCGGTCCTCCGCGCCTTCCCGCAGGAAGAGGTAATTATCCCGCGCGGTGTACAGCCGCTCCAGCGCGGCCTTCGCCTGGTCAATCTGTTCGCGCGAGAAGTTCAGGGGGCTGCGGTACTGCGCGGATAGCAGGAAGAAGCGCACGGCCTCCGGGTCTACCTGCTGCACGATGTCGTGCACGGTCTGGAAGTTGCCCAGCGACTTGGACATTTTTTCGTTGTTGATGTTCAGGAAGCCGTTGTGCATCCAGTAGCGCACAAAAGGTTTGCCGGTCGCGCCCTCGCTCTGCGCCAGTTCATTTTCGTGGTGGGGAAAGACCAGATCCTCTCCGCCGCCGTGGATGTCGATCGTCTCGCCCAGGTACTTCATGCTCATCGCGGAGCACTCAATATGCCAGCCCGGCCTGCCCATGCCCCACGGGCTTTCCCAGGCGGGCTCGCCGGGCTTTTGCGCCTTCCAGAGTGCAAAGTCCATAGGGTGGCGCTTCATTTCATCCACATCCACGCGCGCGCCGCTCTCCAGATCCTCAAGGTTCTGGCCGGACAGCTTGCCGTAGTGAGACTTATACGCCTGTGTGTCAAAGTATACGTCGCCGTGCGCCTCGTATGCCAACCCTTTGTCCATCAGCTTTTCAATGATGGCGATCATTTCCGGCATGTGCTCGGTCGCCCTGGGGTGCACGGTCGCCGGCCGGATGCCGAGGCTGCCCGCGTCCTCATAATACGCGGCGATGAACCGGTCCGCCAGCTCTTTCACGGTGATCCCTTCTTCAGCCGCCCGCCGGATCATCTTGTCGTCGATGTCCGTGAAATTCTGCACGAACGTAACGTCATAACCCCGGTGCTCGAAATAACGCCGCAGCGTATCAAACAGGACAAAAACGCGCCCGTTCCCAATATGGAAGAAGTTATAGACCGTAGGTCCGCAGGCGTACATCCCCACCTTGCCCGGTTCCACGGGCACAAACTCCTCCTTGCGCCGCGTCTGCGTGTTGAAAATCTTCATGATCCTGCCCTCCTTGTCAATATAAAAGGGCCTTTCGTCCCTGACAGAGACGAAAAGCCCAAATCCACTCTGGTGTGCTTCGCGCCATAACGCGGCGCCTGCGGCGCGCCCTACGCAGGGTACCTTCGGGCGCGCGGCTCGCGGGGGCACTTCACAGAGGGCATTCGCGCGCGCTTTCAGCCGGTGACGCACGCTCTCTTGGAATGTCTGGCTCCGCTACTCTTCCCGTGTCAAAGCCTGTTGCTGTTTTACGTTTCCTACAGCTTATCCGGGTATGTCTTGATCTTCGCCGCCTCAATCCATTCCGTTTCCTTGGCCGTGAACGCCTCATCCTGCTTGGTGACCAGCAGCGATTCGCTGATCGCGGCGCGCACATCGTCCAGCGGGACGGTGCCGGGCTCCACATCCTCGTAGTACAACAGGATATGGAATCCATAGTCGGATTGTACCAGGCCGGAGATATCGCCAATGTTCTGCAGCGCCATCGCGCCCTCTGTAAAGCTGGCTACGTAGCTGGTGGTATCCGCGCTGACCGGGTAGCCATGGGCGAGAATCTCCTCGTCCTGCACCGTGTCGGCGCTGTACTCCTTCAGCAGCGCGTCAAAGTCCGCACCCGGGGCCTTACACTTGGCCAGGATTTCCTCCGCATTCGGCTTGATCTGCTCAACGCCCTGCGCGACGAGAGCCTGCACCTCTTCTTCCAGGCGCGCATAGTCCGCGTCAGCCGCGGCAATCTGGTCCTCCAGCGTCTTTTTGCCCGCCGTGTCCGTCTCGGCAAGCTGGGAAAGCTGGGCGTTCAGCGTGTACTGCTGGTACATCACGGAATACTCTTCGCTCCGCTTGTCCGAAATCTGCGTTTGGATGTCCTCCGGCAGACCGACAACCAGGTTCTTCACGTGGCGATAGCCGGCGGGACGCACATAGATCGTGTTGCCGTTAAGCACGTCCGTACAGTACTGTCCGGGCGTGGTGGTGTAGGTTTCCGTCTGGGTCGCGACCAACTCGTCGTACTTGGCTTGAATTTCCTCATCCGTCACGGTGACATCCGCGATGGCGACCTCGCGCAGTCTCGAATCCACAAAGTCGCGGCGGGCGAAGAACAGGATCGCGTCCTCAGTATACCCCTGCGCCACCGCCTCGGCCTTGGCCTCGTCCTCGGTGCCGCCGTAGTTGGCAACGAACGTGCTGATCATGCCCTCGTATTCTGTCTTCGCGGTCGCCTGGATCTCGGTCAGGTCCGCGTCGGTCAGCGGCATGCCCAGGGTGGCAAGCTGCTTTTCCAGCGCGACGCCTTCCGCCATCAGCCCCAGCGTCGTTTGCTTCGCGGAGGAGACCAACTGCGCGTCCGTCGGGTCCATGCCGTACATGGACGCGATCTGCTTGACCACGAAATCATATACCGTCTGCGCTTCGCCCTTGGTGATCTTCGTGTCGCCGACCTCCGCGACCACCGTCGCGGCGTCCTTCGCGGGATCGGGCTGGCCACAGGCGGTCAATCCCAGGATCATCACAAGCATGAGCGCAAGCGCGCCCCATCTTTTCATCATTTCCGCCGTTTCCTCACATTTCGTATCAGAATAATCCAAGGCGGAGATTCTTGGCGGAATCTCCTTGTGGTGGCCAATTTTTCAAATCAGCGACGCCGTCCTAGGGCATGTTTCAAAAATGGAAATCGTGCAGGCCGGAGTGGATTTTTCGGCAGATCAAGGAGTTGGAGCGAGGCGTAGCAGCGCTACGCTGAGCGCAAAACGACGCGGAGATGCCGGAAAAGACGCCTGGTTTGCATGATTTAGCTTTTTGAAACAGCCCCTAGTAAACGATTATACCCCATAACGTCGCAAAAAGTCAACGACGCGTTCATTTACGTATTCGCGGTCCGGCCCAATGGTCAGCACGTGCGGCGAGCGGTCCACCCAGCAGATTTCCTTCACCCGCGACGAAACGCCGCGCATGATCATTTCCGGCACCGTGGCGTGGACGCTTTCGTCCTTGTGCGACTGAATCGCGAGCGCCGGACACGTGATTTTTGACAAATTTTGCCTTGCCATTCGCTGGATGCGCGTCATGTCCTCCACCTTGCGGACCGGCGCGCCCTCATATCCAAAGTCGTAGTCGTACAGAAAATCCTTGGGGTCATAGCCGTGCGGCCGCCATTTCTGCACGCGCATGAAATGCTTCGCGACAGGCGACAGGTGGTTCACGCGCGTCCTGTACCGGAGCGCCGGCGCAAACACGATGACTGCGGACGGCTCGGATTCTTCCGCAAGCACGAGCGACAGAATGCCGCCCATCGACAGGCCGCCGACGGCCACACGGCGATACTTTTTCCGCATGTCTCGCAGCGCGGTCCGGCAGGCATCCAACCACTCCTGGTCGTTGCTTTTTTCCATTTCGTCAATCGAGCGGCCATGGCCCGGCAGCAGAATGCCGCGCGCGGAGAACCCCGCCGCGTACACCGCCTCCCCGATGGTGCGCATGTGGCTGGGGCTGCCGGTAAAGCCGTGGATGAGCAGGATCGCGCTGTCACCCGCTTCCAACTCAAAGGGATGCGCGTTTGGGTGGGAAAAGTCAACGGGCATGAAGGCGCCTCCTTTCATGAAAAAAGAGGGTGCCGCAGTGGGAAAAAGAGGAACCCTGGGGTGCTGGCACTTGGATATTGTCGTGCCGCAAGCGGCACGCACCCCGGCATTGTCGCGCTGTGCACATTCGCGCCCATCGCTCTGTGCCGGGGCGAACCTTCGCCTCGCTTCATCCCGCACAGCGGGCGCTCGGTTCCGGTTTTGTATCCAAGCGAACCTGCGCCGCATTTGATTCCGCCACTGGCGGAATGCGGCTTCGGTTCCCAGACCTTGCCAAAGGAAGCGAAGCGCCGTCGCCCCAGTGGGGCGACGGCGCGCAGGTTCACCGAGGCACAGCGTACCGCGTCGCGGTGCGACAATGCCGAGGTGCCTGCGCCCTTTGGAATCCCATCATTTCGCCTCATGGCGGGAGGGAATCTGTTTAACATCTCCAGATGATGGGATTCTTAAGGAATTTCCTCCCGATAAGCAGCGTTCTCCGGCTTCCACTGCGACACCCCCGGTCAGGTACACACAGATTCCTATGCCGCTTACGCCCCGCCACGCTCCGCGATCATGTCCTTCACCTTCATCAGCCGTGTCAGCGAGCCGCGCTCGTTTTCTTCCAGCTTCATGGTGATATAGCGGATCGTTTCCTCGGTCTGCGGGATCATGACGTATTCCAGCGCGTTCACGCGCCGGCGCGTCTTTTCGATTTCATCGGCCAGGAGGTTGCATGTGCTCTCGATCTCGGCCAGTTCCACCAAGTGCGGCAGTACTTCTGCCATCGTCGCGATCGCGCCGTCGAGCTGCGCGGAGGTTTCCGCGAACCCATACGGCTGCGATGCCTCGGTCAGTTCATCCTCGCGCACACGGATCACCGGCACCTTGACGCTCATCACGTTCTTTTGCCCGATCGTCAGCCGGGCGCTCCGCGCGGGATACAGCAGCGCGGCTTCCAGCGCCTCCGGGGACATCACGGCGCGCGCGAACGCAAACTCGCGCAGCGCGCCGGCGAGCTCGTGCTCGACCTGCCGCCGGAGCGCCTGGTTCCGCCGTATGAGCGCGATAAACTGGCGCACCATCTCGTCGCGCTTATCCTTCAGGAGCTTATGCCCGCGCTTGGCGGTCACCAGACGGCGCTTTAGGCGCGTCAACTCCATGCGGGTCGGGTTTACCGATAGAATAGCCATTACGCCTCGTCCCCTTCGGGCAGGTATTGGTCAATCATCTCGTCGCGGATGCGCTTGAGCTCGTTGCGCGGCAGCATGGCCAGCAGCTTCCAGCCCAGTTCCAGCGTCTCCTCAATGGTGCGGTTTGCGTCGTACCCCTGGGAGACATACTGCCCCTCAAATGCGTCGGAAAACGCCGCGTATTTCTTGTCCACGTCCGTCAGCGCCGCGTCACCCAGGATGACGGCCAGCTCCTTGGCGTCCTTGCCGCGCGAATACGCGGCGAAAAGCTGGTTCATCGTCGGCGCGTGATCCCCGCGCGTCTTGCCGTCGCCGATGCCCTTGTCCTTCAATCGCGACAGGGACGGCAGCACGTCGATGGGCGGCACGATTCCCTTGCGGTGCAGTTCGCGGCTAAGGATAATCTGCCCCTCCGTGATGTACCCGGTAAGGTCCGGGATCGGGTGGGTCTTGTCGTCCTCGGGCATGGACAGGATCGGAATCTGTGTGATGGAGCCTGTCTTGCCCTTGACGCGGCCCGCGCGCTCGTACATGGACGCAAGGTCCGTGTACAAATAGCCCGGGTAGCCGCGCCGGCCCGGCACTTCCTTGCGCGCGGCGGAAACCTCGCGCAGGGCGTCGGCGTAGTTGGTGATGTCCGTCAGGATGACCAGCACGTGCATGTCGCATTCGTAGGCCAGATATTCGGCGGCCGTCAGCGCCATGCGCGGCGTGGAGATGCGCTCGACCGCCGGGTCGTTCGCCAGGTTCATGAACAGCACCGCGCGGTCAATCGCGCCTGTGCGGCGGAAGTCCGAGATGAAGAAGTCCGCTTCCTCAAACGTGATGCCGACTGCGGCGAAAACGACGGCGAACTTCGTATCCGTGCCCAGCACCTTCGACTGCCGCGCAATCTGCGTGGCAAGCTGCGCGTGCGGCAAGCCGGAGCCGGAGAACACGGGAAGCTTCTGCCCGCGCACCAGCGTGTTCAGGCCGTCGATGGCGCTGACGCCGGTCTGGATGAACTCGGACGGGTAGTCGCGCGCGGCCGGGTTGATCGGCGCGCCGTTGATGTCCATGCGCTTTTCGGGGATGATTTCCGGGCCGTTGTCGCGCGGGCGGCCCATGCCGTCGAACACGCGGCCCAGCATGTCGCGGGACACGGACAGCTCAATGCTCCGCCCCAGAAAGCGCGCCTTGCTGGTATCCACGCGCAGACCGTGGGAGCTCTCAAAGAGCTGCACCAGCGCCTTGTCGCCCTCGACCTCCAGCACTTTGCCGTGCCGGGTTTCGCCGGTCTCCTGCTCAATTTCGACGAGTTCGTCGTACTTGACCCCTTCAACGCCCTCCACGAGCATCAGCGGGCCGACGACTTCGCGAATCGTACGGTACTCTTTGAGCATGGTCAGATTCCTCCCTCGTCGACGAGCGCGGCCATTTGGGTGCTGAGTTCGGCCTCGATGTCGTCAAATTGCTTGATCTCGTCCTCCGGGATGAACTTCATGCGCGCGATGCGGTCGCGCGCCGAAAGCCCGATCACGGCGGAAAGGTTAACACCCGCGTCCAGCGCCTGCTTGCCCCTCTCGCCGAAGGACAATACGAGGCGCAGCATGCGGTACTGCTTGTTCATGGAGGTATACGTGTCCACCGAGTCAAACGCGTTCTGCTGCAAATAGTCCTCGCGGATGGAGCGCGCGACCTCGATGGTCAGCCGGTCCGGCCAGGACAATGCGTCAATGCCGACCAGGCGGACGATTTCGTTCAGCTCGTTCTCCCGCTGCAGCAGGCGCATGCCCTCCGCGCGGAGCGCCTCCCAGTCCGGCGCGACGTTCTCGTCGTACCAGCCCGTCAGCCGGTCCACGTACAACGAGTAACTCTGCAGCCAGTCGATGGCGGGGAAGTGGCGCATGTACGCCAGCGGCGCGGACAGGCTCCAGAACACCTTGACAATCCGGAGCGTCGCCTGCGAAACCGGCTCGGAAATATCGCCGCCCGGCGGGGAAACCGCGCCGACGGCCGTGATGGACCCCAGGCGGCCGTCCTTGCCCGTGCAGACCACGCGGCCCGCGCGCTCGTAGAACTCCGCGACGCGCGATCCCAGGTACGCGGGGTAGCCTTCCTCGCCCGGCATTTCTTCCAGGCGGCCGGACATCTCGCGCAGGGCTTCGGCCCAGCGACTGGTGGAGTCCGCCATGATGGCGACCTTGTACCCCATGTCGCGGAAATACTCCGCGATGGTGATGCCCGTATAGATCGACGCCTCGCGCGCGGCCACCGGCATGTCGGACGTGTTCGCGATCAGCACGGTGCGCTTCATCAGCGATTCGCCGGTGCGCGGGTCGTGCAGTTCCGGGAACTCCATCAGCACGTCGGTCATCTCGTTGCCGCGCTCGCCGCAGCCGACGTAGACGATGATGTCCGCGTCCGCCCACTTGGCGAGCTGGTGCTGCACAACCGTCTTGCCGCTGCCGAACGGGCCGGGCACCGCCGCGACGCCGCCGGACGCGACCGGGAAGAATGTGTCGATCACCCGCTGACCGGTGACCATCAGGGTCTCCGGCGCGAGCTTTTCCATAAACGGACGGCCACGGCGCACGGGCCACTTTTGCATCATCGTGACCGCTTCCACGCCGGATGCCGTCTCGATTTCGCACACCGTGTCCAGGATCGTTGCCGTCACGGCGGCGATCTTCTTGACCTTGCCCTTGATGCCGTGCGGAACCATGATACGGTGCTCCACCACGGCGCTCTCCTGCACGACGCCGAGGATGTCGCCGCCCGAGACATCGTCGCCCACGGCGGCGCGCGGCTCAAACGCCCACTTGCGTTCACGGTCCAGCGGCGGAACTTCCACGCCGCGCGTGATGCGGTCGCCCACCTTGTCGTAAATGGCGGTCAGCGGGCGCTGAATGCCATCAAAGATCGACTCGATCAGTCCCGGCCCAAGTTCCACGGACAGCGGCGCACCCGTGGAATACACCGGCTCGCCCGGGCCAAGGCCGGAGGTTTCCTCGTATACCTGTATGGAAGCCTTGTCGCCGCGCAGCTCGATCACCTCGCCAACCAAGCGGTTTTCGCTCACGCGCACCACGTCGTACATGCGGGCGTCGGCCATGTTTTCCGCGACGATCAAGGGGCCTGCAACCTTGATGATCGTACCCTGTTGCATTGTGCTTCTTACCCCTCTTTCTCAAACAAGATATCGGCGCCGATGGCCTTTTCGACGTTGGCCTTCACGCGCTGCATGCCAAACCCGTCCGTCCCCTGGCTGCCCGGGATGGGGATCAGCACCGGGGAGACGGAGGCTTTATACCGCTCGAACGTTTCGGGCGACAAGCGCGCCGCGCGCTCGGTGATGAAAATAACGGGGACGCCTTCTTCGGCCAGATGAAATACGGCGGACGCGATGGCCGCGGGCGTTTCCGCCGGCACCACCTTCATGCCCATCGCCTTGAAGGCCAGGACCGCGTCCCGCTCCCCGACAACGCCCATGATGTCAGTTGCCATAAAGCTCACGCAGCCTTTCCCGGATCGCGTCCGGCTCAAATCCGTTGGCCTTCCCGGCCAGAATCAGCCGCACGGCGGCCGCCTCGCGCTCCGCGCCCAGAATATGGCCGACGACCGGCTCCAGCCGGAGCGCATCGCGCCGGACACGCGCGAAACCAGCCAGCAGCGCGTCGTCCATTGCCTTTTCCAGCGCGGGCAGCTTCGCCGCGTCCTGGCATGCCTGGGTGGCTGCCTGGGCGACACGCCGACCGTACCGCGCGAGCAGCTTGGCCACGGCCTCCGGCTTTTCAAACGCGTCCAGCCATTCCGTTTCGGCGATTTTGCCGCCGGGCAGGAGCATTTCCTTCAGGAACGCCTGATCCTTGCCCATGTTCCGGATGCGCAGGAGCATGATGCCGTTCAGCATGTCGGCGCGGGCGGAAAAATACTCCCGCACCATCGCGCTTTTCACGCCCTTGAGCTTTTCCTGGATCAGGGCGAAAATCGCTTTATCCACCGTCGCGTCAATCGCCAGCGCATCCTCGCGGACGGCCAGCGTTCTTTCCAGCCCGTCCAGCGCCTTGGCCAGCGTGTCCGACAGCTTCTTGTAGCGGTGATCCGCGACGGCGTGCTCCAGCGTTTCCACCGGGAATACGCCGCAACCGGACAGGAACTCCGCCTTCTGCCCAAGGCAACGCGCCTTTAGCAGGGTTTTCAGGTTCAGCGCGTCATAGCGCAGCAAAAAGCAATCTGTCGCGTCCGGACAAGGCGAGATGCCGCGAATCAGCGCGCAGGCTTCCCGCACGCGTTCCGCCGCGATCGCCTCCGCGTCCGCACCGGCCTCCACGCCCGTCCACCCGATTTCGGACAGCGTCCGCAGCGCCTCGTCGTATGTCTGCGCGGCCAGCAGCCGGTCCATCTTGGCGGCGTCCATGGCGTTGCGCTCCAAAACATGCACGCGCGCGACCGCGTAGGCAACGCTACTCTGGGGCATGGAACCCCCTCCTTCCGCGCAATGTCATTCAAACAGCAGCGCCGCGATTTCGGCCTCCATGTTCAGGCGCTGCGCGTCCAGCGCCGCCTGATAGGAACAGTTAATCTCCATGCCGCCCCGCAGCAGCAGAAATCCGCCGCCCAGCGCGCGCGTCTCCTTGGATAGCGCGATCTGGCCGTTCTTGCCGGCGTTTTTCAGCGCAGCGTTGGCCTCGTCCACAAACGCCTGGTCGCACCACTTCGCGCCGGTATCCGGCACAAGCGTCTCGTCCCCCTGGGCCGCTTCCAGCACCTGCGCTAGGCCGAAGGCCCGCGCGTCCTTGTCCGGCATCGCGCGCATTTTGGCGAGCGCGCGGGCGAACGCCTCGTCCAGTACGGTACGCTTGGCGGCCAGCAGCGCCTTGCGCGCGTCCAGCTTCGCCATGCGCTGCATCCGGTCGTCCAGCGCCAGCGCGTCTTTGCGCGCCTGCTCCATCGCGGCCTCTCGCCCTGTCTCTATTCTCTGCTCGGAAGCGTTGCGAAGCGCCTCCGCCCGGGACTGCGCGTCGCGCAGCAACCCGGCCGCCGCGTCGCGCGCGTCCTGTTCGATCCTTGCCAGGATGGGTTGAGCATTCATCTACAGCCCTCCTTATAGGGCGACAAAGAACACCATCAGGAACGAAGCCAGCAGACCAAGCACAGCGTAGGTCTCGACGGCGACGGCCATCGTGATGCCCTTACCGCTCTGATCCGGGCGCACGCCGATCATGTTGATCGCGGCGGAAGCAACGCGGCCCTGGTAGATGGCGGAAATCCAACCGGTAACCGCCACCGGCATGCAGCCGAGGAAAATCAGCAAGCCCTGCGTGACGCTGAGGTCCAGCATGCCGCCAAGGAAATTCGTCTTGATGAGAACGATGAACGCGATCAGGAAGCCATAGATGCCCTGCGTTCCGGGCAGAAGCTGCAAGACCAGCGCCTTGGAGAACACCTCGGGGTTTTCGGAGACAACGCCCGCGTTCGTTTCACCCGCGATGCCCACGCCCTTCGCCGAGCCGATGCCCGCCAACAAGGCCGCAAGCGCGGCGCCCGCCAGTGCCAATACCTGACCCAATGAGAATTCCATAGATCCTTCCTCCTATGCGAATGAATAATGAGCGCCCTTTTTATTCCACGCCGTCCGCATCCATTGGGCGGATTGCGACATACCGGGGGTTGGATGAAAGTGGCTTGAAAGGCACGCCGCCTTCCTCATAGAACTTGCCGAAAAACTCGATGTACTGCAACCTGCACGAGTGCACATACGCGCCCAGGATGTTGATCGCGGCATTGAACATATGGCCCACGATCAGAATGGCCACGCCGGCGATCGTGCCGAACACGCCGCCCATCACCATGCCGGCAAGCAGGTTGAACACCATGCCGATCACGCCGGTCGCCAGACCCATGCCGAACAGGCGCATGTAGCTGAGGATGTCCGACAGCCAGCCCGTCACGCCGTAGAGCGCGCCGAGCCCGCCGGTGATCTTGCCGCGGAGCGTGGGCTTTGAGCGTCCGGCGGTCAGGAGAATGCCCACCGCGCTCGCAATCGCGAGGATGCCCCCGACGGAGGATGTCTGCGGCAATGCCATCATACCCAGGCCGCACAGCAGCGTGAACCAGAAAACCTGGTCGAACAGCGCGTCCAGCGGCTTGCCGCGCTTGATATTCATATACGCGCCGACGCCGAGGCCCGCGAACAGATGAACCACGCCCATCCCAAGGCACAGCCCCATCATCGGGAGCGGCTCGTTCAGGGTGTCGATCACCTGGAACTGCGGGAAGGCGTTCGTACCAAACCAGGTGTTGAACAGCGCGCCCCAGAAAACCGTGAATACGCCGCCGATCGCCAGAATCCACATCATTTTCCGAATCCCGATTTTTGGCTTGGCGAAGTGGATGATGAGCGGAATCAGAATCGCCATCACAAGGCCGTACCCGGCGTCCGAAACCATCATGCCAAATAAACAGGCGAAAAACGGCGCCATCACAAACGTGGGGTCAAAGCCGCGCGGATCGGGCAGCGCGTAGTTTGCGACGACCGACTCAAACGGCGCGATGATGCGGCGGTTGTGCAGCACGGTCGGCGGCTGCTCGTCGTCCAGCGCGTCCCGGAACTCGATTTCACAGTCCCGGGTGATGGATTGCAGCTTCTTCGCCAACTTTTCGCACGCGTGCCCGGGAACCCAGCCCTCCATCAGAAACGCGGTGCCCGTGGAGGCGAAGCGCGCGGCGGCCATTTGCCGCCCGCACTCGTCGGACGTAATCTCGTACAGCAGCCGCAGCCGGGGCGCTTCTTTCGCCATGGCAGAAAGCTCGCTCTCCAGCGCGGCGCGTGACTCCGCGACTTGGCCGAGCTGGGCGTCCAGAGCTTTCATTTGATCCTCCGGCGTTCCCGCCGCCCCCGCAAAGCGGACGGCGCTGAAATCCGCCACCCGCAGCGCCTCTTGCAGCGCGTCGCGCGCGGATTTATGCGCGATGATCCACAGATAGACGCTGCTCTGCACGCGGTTCACGCACTCTACCCGGACGGGCAGCGCGCCGGCCGCGTTCTCCAGCTCCTCAAATTTCTGCGCGGGCACCGTGCCGACAAACTGCAGGGTGTCGCGCGTGTCGTGCAGCATTTCCACCGGGGCCCGGAGCGGGGTCCACGGCGCGAGCTGTTCCATTTCCACCTTGACGCGCGCCTCAACGCCCCGAAGCTCGCCGCTCCGGCGCTCGATGGCCTCCACGCGGCTGACGGCATCCATCAGCGCCGCCTCGTCCTGGGCCACGCGCGCGGCCTCGTCGGCATCCGCCTCCGGCATGGACATGGACGCCAGCATGCCCTGCTTCTTTTCAAAGCGGCCAAGCTGCGACATGGCCCAGCGGATGCGGGACAGCTTTTCTTCCGCCGCGTCCAGCGCGTACCGTTCCTTGGCGCGGTAGGCTTCCACGCCGTCCCCGGCAATCTCCGTTATTTCCACACACCCCGCGCGCTGCAGGGCGCGGAGCAGCTTGTCCCGCTCGGACGCCATGCCCAGCAGCGAGACGCGCTTCATCTCAACGATCGCCATGGTTCACGACCCTTTCAAAAATACGCTGCGCCGCTTCGTCCAGCTTGACTTGCGCCGCGCCCGTAATGCGCTCTCGCTCGGCCGCGTCCTGCGCATCCATCTCCTTGATGCGGCGATTGGCTGTCGTCTTTGCGTCCTCCAGAATGCGCTGCGCCAGCGCGCGGTGCTCCAGCGCGGCGTTTCTTTCCTGCGTCAGGCATGCTTCCTCAACGGATTTGAGCATGTCCCGCGCTTCCTTCTGCGCCTCGGCGCGGGCATCGTCCGCCTTTGCCTCGGCCCGCTCTATGTTTTTGAGCAGTTCCAGCGACATACTACCCCTCCCCCTGCGCTTCAAAGCCTTTTATTTGGTGCCGAAAATACGGTCCCCCGCGTCGCCAAGCCCCGGAACGATATAGCCGTGATCGTCCAGATGGTCATCCAGCGCGGCGACAAACACGTCCACGTCCGGATGCTCCTTCTGCACGCGCTGCACGCCCTCGGGCGCGGCAATCAGGCAAACCAGCTTAATGTTGTTGCAATTGCGCTGCTTCAAAAACCCAATCGCAGCGCAGGCGGAACCGCCGGTCGCGAGCATGGGGTCCAGGACGATCAGGTCTCGGTCCTGGACATCGTTCGGCAGCTTGCAGTAGTACTCCACGGGCTGAAGCGTCTGCGGATCGCGGTACAGACCGATGTGGCCGACGCGCGCCGCGGGGATCAGGTTCAAAATGCCGTCTACCATGCCAAGGCCCGCGCGGAGAATGGGAATAATGCCCACCTTGCGCCCTGCCAGGACCTGTGTTTTCATTTTTGTGATTGGGGTTTCAATTTCGATTTCTTTGAGCGGAAAATCCCGGGTGACCTCATAGGCCATTAGCATCGCAACTTCGACAAGCAGTTCGCGGAAGGCCTTCGAGCCCGTATCTTTGTCCCTCATAAGCGACAATTTATGCTGGATTAGTGGATGGTTAAGGATGTGCAGCCGGCTCATGGCAAAACCCCCTTCATAAAATCCATTCTAAACTATTATACATACAAAGGTGATACTTGGCAAGGCATCTTTTGCTTTTTTCGTTAATTTCAGCCATGTCTTTTCATATTAAAATAGCAAACGCCCCCCGCACGCGTTCCGGGTGCGCGGGGGGCAACAATGACAGCCGTCATCAGAGGAATTTCGCCAAAAAACCTTCCTTTGGCACTACATCTGCAACGGCGTCAGCGCGGGCCGCTTGCCCGGCTGATCGTCCACGCGATAAAACCCGATCAGGTTGCCCGGCCTTGCGCGGCGGTATATGTCCATCACGCGGCTGGAGTCTGAAAGGTCGAATTGCACGGACAGTCCACAGCCAAGCGCAACCTCGCGCGGCGTGGACATTATGTTCGCGCGCAGCCCCGCGCGCTTTATAGCGGACTCGAACGCAAACACCTGTTGGCGTGAACGAAACGAAGCAATTCCGTACGGCATGAAATCATCCTCCCTACTCATACAGTGTATTGTGCGCCCGCGCGAGGGGTGACTGAAGGAGAATGATCGACATGATATATCTGGACAACGCCGCGACGACTTTTCCGAAACCGCCGAGTGTCCTGCGCGCGGTAAACGGAACCATGGCACGGCTCTGCGCGAATCCCGGCCGCAGCGGGCATCGTATGTCGCTCGCCGCTGGGCGGATCGTGATGAACTGCCGCGACACGCTGGCGGGGCTGCTCGGGGTATCCGAGCCGGAACGCGTGATTTTTTGCTTTAATTGTACGGACGCGCTGAACCTCGCGCTGCACGGCCTGCTGCGGTCCGGCGATCATGTGCTGGCGACCGCGCTGGACCACAACGCGTCGCTCCGCCCGCTGCACGGGATGGCGCGGCGCGGGCTGATCACGCTGAACGTGCTGGAACCTGACGCGTGTGGAACCGTCACCGCGGCGCAGGTCCGGAGCGCCATACAAAAAAACACGCGCCTGATGGTCCTGACGCATGCTTCCAACGTGACCGGCATGGTTCAGCCTGTGGCGGAAATCGGCCAGGTATGCCGCCAGCACGGCGTGAGGCTCTTGGTCGACGCGGCGCAGACGGTCGGCGTTCTGTCCGTGCAGCCGGATGAGCTCGGCGCGGACCTGCTGGCCTTTCCCGGCCACAAGGCGCTCTTTGGCCCCATGGGCACCGGCGTGCTCTGGATTCGCGAGGGGATCGACCTGGTGCCGTACCGGGAAGGCGGCACCGGCTCGCAGTCGGAGAGCGTGGACCAGCCAGACGACCTGCCGGACCGGTATGAGAGCGGCACGCTGAACCTCGTCGGCATTGCGGGGCTAATGCAGGGCGTGCGCTTTGTGATGGCGCACCGGGCGGAAATCGCGGCGCACGAGGCGGCGATGACGCGCTATCTGTATAACGGCCTCGCGAATATGCCGAACGCCATCCTCTACACGAGCGGGCCGCCGGGCGTCGGCGTCGTGCCGTTCAACCTGGAGGGCAAGCGTTCCGGCGAGGTGGCCGACGCGCTGAACCGCTATAACATCGGCATCCGCGCCGGGCTGCACTGCGCGCCGCTGGCGCACCGGTACCTCGGCACGCTGGACACGGGCGCCGTTCGGGTAAGCCCCGGGTTTTTCAACACGGAGAGCGACGTGGACCGGCTGCTGTACGTCATTTCCAGGATATAAACGCGCAGAAAGGAACAGGGACACGCGGCAATGATTGCCATGTGTCCCTGTTCCTTTGATCTCACTTTACTGAGCGGCAGTCTCCTTCAGTAGCTCAATCGCCGCCTGAAGCTGCGCATCCTTCTCGCGAATGATGTTGAAGTTGTTGTCCAGCGCGTCTTCTGGCATCTCCACCGTCACATCCGGCTCCAAGCCCTTTTCGTGGATCTTGTTGCCTTTGGGGGTCAGCCAGTAATCGCTGGTGAGCTGCATGCCCGCGCCGTCGCCGTCGCTGAACGGATACACAAGCTGCATGATGCCCTTGCCAAAGGACGTGGTTCCCACCAACTTCGCGACGCCGTTCTCCTGCAGGGCCGCGGACACGATTTCCGCCGCGCTGGCCGTGTATCCGTTGATCAGGATGGCGGTGGGAATGTCCCACGCGCCCGCCTTGCCGTAGGTGGTCAGCTTGCGGCCGTACTTGTCCTCCGTGCCCATGATCGGCACCTCGCCGAGGAAAATGTCCGCCAGATCCACCGCCAGGTTGACGAACCCGCCCGGGTTGTCGCGCATGTCCAGCACAAGGCCCTTGACGCCCTGCTGCCCAAACATTTCCATCACGCTCTTGAACTGATCCGTCAGCTTGCCCTCAAAGTAATACACACGGATGTAGCCGATGTTATCGTCGTGGATTTCGTAGGACAGAATCTCGGTCTGGATGATCGCGCGCTTGCACGTAACCGTGATGGCCTCCGTATCGCGCAGGATGGTCAGCTCCACTTCCCCGCCGACCTCGCCGCGCATAATGGAAACCGCCTGGTTCAGGTCAAAGGCGGTCATATCCTCGCCGTTCACCTGGATGATTTTATCGTTCATGCGCAAGCCGGCGTGCTGCGCGGGGCTGTTGTAGAAAACACGGCGGATCGTGATGAGCTGATCCTTCATGTTGGCGAATACCTCAATGCCCAGCCCGCCGTATTCGCCGGTAATCGCCTCGGTCTCCTGGTCCATCTTGTCCGGCGTGTAGTAATAGGTGTAATCGTCGCTGAGTGCGCCAAGCATTCCCTGCGCCGCGCCCTCCAGCATCTTATCCGCGTCATGCTCCCAAAGGTAATTGGCGTCTATGACGTGCATGATTTCTTCCAGGCGCTTGTACTTTTCCAGCAGCGCGTACTCCTCGGCGGTGACGGTCACCGTGCCGCCCTCAGCAATCGCAAAAATGCCGGGCAGAAGCAGCATCAGCGCCACCGCGAGCGCGGTCCATCGCTTTGTCTTTCTCATTTATTGTATCCTCTCCTCGTACGAATGCAAATACCCGCAAATCCTCGCTTATCATAAAGGATTCGCGGATAAAAAGCAACGGGAAAACCATGAACATATGGAAAACTACTGAAGTTATCGGACGACAGCCGGCTTATCCCCGCCGCACTTTCCCAGCAGCAGCAGCATGCGGAACGTGATGGCGTCCTCAAACTTCCGCAGGTCCAGCCCGGTCTGCCGCTGAATCTTGTCCAGGCGGTACACGAGCGTGTTGCGGTGTATGTAGAGCTGCCGCGCCGTATCGGAAAGGTTCAGGTCCTTTTCGAAGAACATTTCGATGGTGTGCAGCATTTCATCGTTGAACAGGCGCTGTGTCTTACGGTTGAACAGCATATGGTAGTAGCGCAGGCCCAGCTCCCGGTTGATCTCCGATAGGAACCGCTCCAGCACCAGACGGTTAAACGCGTAAATGCTCTTTTCCGCGTGGAACATGCGGCCTATTTCCAGCGCGCGCCATGCGGCGCGGTATGAAGCGCCGATCTCCAGCATCGTCGGCTTCATTTCGCCGATGCTGATGATGGGCTGCTCACCCGTTTCCGACATGATGCTCTGCTCCATCGCCTCCGCGAGCTGGCGCAGCTCGTCATAGCCCTCGATATTATCCATCGACTTGACGACCACCAGCGCGTGCCGGTCCATCTCCACGAGGATGTCCTCGTCGGCGACAGGAATGATGTCCCGCATCGTTGCGGTCGTGCCGTGGAACAGCATCACGCAGCGATCCATCACCATGGGGATTTCGTATTCCAGCGTCAGGGCCTCCAGCTCGGGGCCGGAAAGCTCCTCGCGCAGCGCGGCGCGGACCACATCCGCCCGGTCGTTCGCCGGCGGCTCCGCCAGCAGCGACTCCACCAGCGCGGCGGCGAGGCGCGCACAGTCGGCCGCGGCGGAATCCTCGCCCACAGCCCGCGCGAACGCGATGGTCGGCGCGTGAACGCGCACCCAGGTATAGCCTTCGCGCGCCACAATCTCCGCGTGCTCCTCAAACTGGGGAAGCGCCTCCCGGCTGCCGGTCGGGACGGACTTTCCGCTCTCGTCAAAAAGAACGACATCGTTGTGCAGTGCGGAAAGGGTTTTGATCGCTTGATCCAAAGCGTGCTTGTCCGGCATACTGACTCTCCTTCATTCAAACGTCCCCGCGCATATCCAAGCGGAGACGCGGGAATGGGTTATTTTGTAGTTACTTTGACGGCGGCGCTGATTCGAAGAATCGGGCGCCATAGGGGGACCGCGCAAGAAGTCCCTACTACATCTGGTCTATTATGATGTATTTTGGCATTTTTGTCAAACGAAATATACGCCCGAACAAAAAAAGGGAGAGGTTTTGCCTCTCCCTTGCTATGATTCGCGGTATTACCGGCTCAGCAGCGTAACTTCCGTCTCCTTGTCGAAGAAGTGGAGATGGTCCACATCCAGGCACAGCTTGATCTTGTCGCCGGAGCGGGACGTCGTGCGCGGGTCAACTCTGGCGATGACGTTGTTGTCGGATCCGGATGTCTTGACGTACAGATACGTCTCGGAACCCAGCATTTCAACGACTTCCACGTCCACGTCGACGGTGGCCTTCGGGTTCGCGTCCACAAACTCCTTGCTGTCGCTGAGGTTCTCCGGGCGGATGCCCATGATGACTTCCTTGCCGATGGCGCCTTCGTCCAGGAACTTGGAAACCTTGCTGTTGGGGATCAGAATCTTGTTCTTGCCAAAGACCGCGTACACACCGTCCGCCTCGCGCGCAAGCTGCACGTTGAAGAAGTTCATCTGCGGGCTGCCGATGAAGCCGGCGACGAACAGGTTCGTCGGATAGTCGTACAGGTTCTGCGGCGTGTCCACCTGCTGGATGAAGCCGTCCTTCATGACGACGATGCGCGTGCCCATCGTCAGGGCCTCGGTCTGGTCATGCGTAACATAGATGAACGTGGTCTGCAGGCGCTGGTGGAGCTTCGTGATCTCGGTACGCATGGCGACGCGCAGCTTCGCGTCCAGGTTGGAGAGCGGTTCGTCCATCAGGAAGACCTTCGGCTCACGGACGATCGCGCGGCCAAGGGCGACGCGCTGGCGCTGACCGCCGGACAACGCCTTGGGCTTGCGGTTCAAGAGGTGTTCAATGTCCAGGATCTTGGCGGCTTCATGCACGCGCTTGTCAATCTCGGCCTTGGGGGTCTTGCGCAGCTTCAGGCCGAACGCCATGTTGTCGTACACGGTCATGTGCGGGTAAAGCGCGTAGTTCTGGAACACCATCGCGATGTCGCGATCCTTGGGGGCGACGTCGTTGACCAGCTTGTCCGCGATGTACAGCTCACCGTCGGAAATCTCTTCCAGACCGGCGACCATGCGCAGCGTAGTGGACTTGCCGCAGCCGGAGGGGCCAACCAGCACGATGAATTCCTTGTCCTGAATGTCGAGTGTGAAATCACTGACCGCTGTGACATTTCCAGGATACACCTTGTAAATGTTTTTCAGGGTTACGCTTGCCATACTGAGCACACTCCTTATGAGATTTGGGGGGAAAGAAAAGTAGAAAGGGTATAAGCCAGACTGTATACCCCGCGATTGATTTCATTATAAATGTCAAATACGAAAATGTAAATTGCTCAGTTTCACAAAGATTGCAGAACCCGTTTGTGGTCTCTGTCGGTATGCACTAATTCCGCTGGCCGTAGTACGCGTTTTCGCCATGCTTGCGAAAATAATGCTTATCCATAATATGTTTGGGCGCCTGTTCTGCTGTGGCACGGATGCCGATCATCTGCGCGGCAATGGCCGCGACTTCCTCCAGCACCACAGCGTTTTCAACGGATTTCATGCCGTTCTTCCCCCATGTGAACGGCCCGTGATGCCGCGCCAGCGCCGCCGGCGTCGCCATCGGATCGCGCGCCGCGAAAGCCTCGATGATGACCGTGCCCGTCTCCTCCTCATACGCCCGTTCCACCTCCTCGGCGGTCAGGCCGCGCGTGCAGGGGACCTCCTGATAGAAGTAATCGGCGTGCGTCGTGCCGTAGCACGGGATGGGCAGGCCGGCTTGCGCCCACGCGGTGGCGTGGCGGCTGTGCGTGTGCGTGACGCCGCCGATCGCGGGGAACGCGCGGTACAGCGCCAGGTGCGTCGGGGCGTCGGACGAGGGGCGGAGCGCGCCGGCCACCTGCCGCCCGGTTTCCAGCGCCAGGACGACCATGTCCTCCGCCTTCATGGATTCATACGGCACGCCGCTCGGCTTGATCGCCACAAGCCCCCGCTCCCGGTCGATCTCGCTGACATTCCCCCAGGTGTAGATAATCAGTCCCCGCTTCCAAAGCTCTATGTTCGCCTCAAACGTCCGCTCCATCAGTTCCTTCATGGTGTTACCTCCAATGTGTCAATTCAGCTCGTCCAGCGACAGCTCGAAGCTGGGCGCGAAATCCCGCATGAAATCCCGAACGGCCGGAATGTCCAGCCCGCGTATATCCGCCGCGATCGAGTCGCGCGCCTTGACAAATTCCGCGTTGCCGGCCTTGATCTCCTCCACGCATTTCACGTAGGCGCAAATCCGGTCGGCGGCCTTCACCATTCGCCACGCGGCGTCCGTCTCGTCCGGCTGCAGGAAGGGATTGTACGCGTCCCGCAGGTCCACCGGCAGCATGCTCAGGAGCTTTCGGCGCGCCATATGCTCCACCTGACCAAACACTTCCTTTATTTCGGGGTTGAAGTGCTTGATTGGCGTCGCGATGTCGCCAGTGATGACCTCGCCCGCGTCGTGGTACATCGCCAGCGCGGCAATCCTGTCCGCGTCCAACCCGCCGCCGTAGCGCACGTTCTGGATGGTGGCCAGCGCGTGCGCGATCATCGCCGCCTGCAGCGCGTGCTCCTGGTCGTTTTCCGGAAAGGTGTTGCGCATCAGCCCCCACCGGGCAATGTTACGCATGCGCGCCATGTACGCAAAAAAATGGTGCATTGCTACTCCCTGTTGCGCGCCTTGCCATGCGGCGCGTGTTGTGGTATACTTATGGGGAACCCGTCGCTGGGGGGGCTCGCGGCTAGCGCCGCAGGCTGAGAGGGCATCGCCCGACCCCTTGAACCTGAGTAGGTAATCCTACCGTAGGGAAGCGTAAGGCATGTTCCTGCGTTTCCCGCGCGCCGTCCGGCGAGCGGGAATTATCTTTTTGGAGGGATCCCCATGCAAACCAAGTGGAACGCAAAAACGCTCGCAACCGGCGCCATCTGTATCGCCATGTCCTTTCTTCTGTCCTACATCAAGCTCTTCGAACTACCGTTTGGCGGCAGCGTCACGCTTGTCTCCATGCTGCCGCTGATGCTGTTTAGCTGGCTGTACGGCGTAGGGCCCGGCCTTGTGGTCGGAACGGCGTATGGCTTCCTGCAACTCCTGCAGAACGCGTACATCGTCCACTGGCTGCAGCTCATCCTCGACGACCCGCTCGCGTTCGCGATGTTGGGGCTTGCGGGCATCTTTCGGCGGTACGAGCGGGCCTGGGCGCTGCCCGCGGGCATCCTGGTCGCCTGTTTCGGGCGGTTCCTGTGCCACCTGATCAGCGGCATGGTCTTCTTTGGCTCCGTCTCCATTGATGCCGGCGGGTTCTGGACCCTGTTCACCGGCTCCGCGATCTACAACGGCGGCTACATGGGCGTGGAAGCGGGTATCAGCGCGCTCGTCGCGTCGCTTCCCCCGGTGCAGAGCATGGCGCGGCGTCTGGCAAAGATGTAACGCAGGCGTACGCGGAAAAAAGGCCCCTTTTCCGGGGCCTTTTTCTATGCGTTAGTTCCGCCTCTCCACCCCGACGAGCACCACCGGCGCCTGCGGCTTATAGACATCCGTGTAGAGATACTTATCCTCTATCGTGACCCCGTGCGAATCCTTCACCACCAGATATGTTTTCACCTTGTAACCGACCGCGCCCTTGGACGCCTCATATGTTTCGTCCGTATACTTTACGTGCTCCTGCTTGTAATCAGGCGTTTTCGTGGGGCTGGGGATCGGAAGCTCTTCGATCGTCTCGTGCCGCAGCGCGTAGGAGTACCCGTTCGGGTCCGGCCTGCCGTAGATCTGGAACATGCAGCGCCGGTTTTTCTTCCCCTCGTCAATGTACCGGGCGATGATGTAGATTTCCTTCTCCGTGTTGTTCCTGAACTTAAAATCAATCCTGTTGTCCGCCACGGTGGCGTCCGCGCCCATGGGGAGGTAGGACACGGGGATGGCATGGTTCTCGCGGTGGACCACCTCAAGCCCGGCCTGAATGACCGCGTTGTAAAGCGTTGAGGATACTTGGCAGATACCCCCGCCGACGCCCCAGTCATACTTTCCGCCGGCAACCTCCAGCGCCTCATAAAACCCGTTTTTGAGCGAGCGCAAGCCCGTCCGCCCGTTGAAGCTGACCGTTTCACCGGGTTTTACGATCATGCCGTGGAACGCGTCCACGCCGCGCACGACGTTCTTGTTGCGATCATCCGTGCTGTAGCTGGCGATCTGTGTGTAGACATTCGCGATCCGGACGACTTTTCCCTGCAGCGACGCAGCGGTCTTTGCGGGGAGGATTTGCTTCGTCGGCACGTCCAGCGTGCCCGCTTCCATGCGGCTGACCATCTGGGTAAGCTGCGTCTTGAGTGCGGTTACGTCCAGCTCCTGCCCAATTTCCTCCGCCGTGATAACGACGGGATCGTTGAGGTTAAAATTGAACTGTTGAAACGCGTCCTTCGCGGGCTTGTACACGGTGTCCTGGATCTCCGAGAGGATGCCGTCGATCTTGGACGTGTTCTTCTCCAGGTCGGCTGTGTAAATCTTGTACGGTTCGGTTTTCAGCCCGATGATGGTCTTGTATCTGTCGATGATTGACCCTGTCCGGCCGAGATAGTATGCCTCCGTCACCGCTTGCTGCACGGCGGTATCCAGCGCGCCGGACATGCCGAGCGTATCCGTCGTGATGGTCCACTGCTTCTCGCTTCCGTAGCGGAGAACGATGGACCACGTGCTCATCTCCGTGCGCGCGGTGCTCATCAGGTAATCATACGCTTCCTGAGAGGTCGCGCCGTTCAGCGGCACATCATTGATGTACACGCCGGGATAGAACGTATTGTTGCGCTCGACATTGCCGATTTCCTCATACACCATATAGCCCATCACACCGGCGGTCGCCACAAGCGCGAACATCACGAGCAGGAGAAAGTTGCGGAATGGATGCCCGCGCTTTCTCTTTTTTTGCGGTGATCTTATGTTTTTGGGCCGGGTGTTTTGAGGCCCCGCGTTGGTCTTTGTGCTGCGGGGCGGCGTCTGGCGGCCGCTTGATGCAGCATATGTTGTCGTGCGGGCGCGGTTTCCGCCCTGTTGCTGCCGCGTCGTGGCCTGGGGGCGGTATCCTTGCTGGCGATAAGACATACGTTATGCTCTCCTACAGATTATGGTCTGCAAACTGTAAGCGCCATTGCAACGCTTGTATATCATCCCGGAGTGTTCTCCACCCGCCAATGTGCGCGCCGATTGCCACTCCATCGCTTTCTCGAAGGCGGCGCTGATTCGGAGAATCGGGCGCCATAAGGGGATGCCGCAAAGAATCCCTACCTCTTCCGTGAAAATCGCTGCCGCCGGTCACGAGCAGCCCTTTTTCGCGCGCGAGCCGGTCATAATACAGCTTGTCCGCGGCGCTGTGGCTCGGGTGGTAGGCTTCGATCCCGGAGAGCCCCGCCTCCATCCAGCCCGGCAGGCGGTGCAGGAACATCAGCCTGTCCATCCGGAGCCTGCCCGGGTGCGCCAGAGCCACCACCGCGCAAAACGCGCGGAGCCGGCTAATTCCTTCCGGAACCGACAGGCGCTTTCTGGGCACATACGCGGGCTTCCCGGGCTCCAGGTAGCGGGCAAAGGCTTCGCTTGGCGTCTCCACGTATCCGCGCGACACCATCGCGCGCGCGAGGTTCATCCGGCCCATGAAGCGGGCGTCTCCGCCCTTTGCCTGGATCTCCTCCGGCAACACGGGCATGCCCATCTCGTCCAAACGCTCCAGCATCGTCCGCATGCGCTCCCGTCGCGCTTCCATCAGCTCATCCAGGAACGCGCGAAGCGCCCCGTCATCCGGTGAAACGCCGTAGCCGATTAGGTGGATTTCCTCATCCCCGCCGACACTCAGCTCTATGCCGGTGAGCACGCACATTCCAAGCGCGGTCCCGGTGGCGACGGCCCGCGCGGTCCCCGCCACCGTGTCATGGTCCGTGACGGCCACGACATCCATGCCGGCCACAGCCGCTTCGCGCATCACTTCCTCCGGGGACAGCGCCCCGTCGGAAGCGTTCGTGTGCAAGTGCAGGTCCGCGCGGAAAGGCTCAGCCGCAGCCATCGGGCCGCTTCGGCGCCATGATGATCGCGCGGGGCGGGGTCGGCACGGGCGTGTAGACGACCGAAGATGTCCGCCTGTCCGGCCCGTCGTTATCGGTGTTATCGGAGCTTGTGTCCGGCAACGGCTTTTCCTTCATGATCGCCTCAAGTTCGTCGCGCGTGACGGTTTCCTTCTCCAGCAGGAGTTCGGCAAGCCTGTTCAGCTTGTCGAGGTTCTCCTGGATGATCTTTTCCGCGCGGACGAGGGATTTTTCCATGGTGATGCGGATTTCCTCATCCACCAGCGCGGCGATCTTCTCTGAATAATCGCGCGACTGGGCAAAATCCTTGCCGAGGAAAATTTCCTGCCCGCCGCCGTAGAACACGGGCCCGAGCACGTCGTTCATGCCGAGCTTGGTAATCATGTTGCGCACCTGCGACGTCGCGCTCTGCAAATCGCCAATCGCGCCGCCCGTCACATCCTTGAACACGAGCATTTCCGCCGCGCGGCCGCCCAGCGCCATCGTCACCTCGTCCAGGATCTCCTCGCGGGAACTGAACTGGCTCTCCTCCGACGGCAGGAACTGCGTATGGCCGCCGCTCTGCCCGCGCGGGACAATGGTGACCATGTGAACATCCGGCCCCCTGGGCACCACCAGCCCGACGATCGCGTGGCCCGCCTCGTGGAACGCCACAATGCGGCGGTCCTTCTCGGTCACCTTGCGGCTCTTCTTTTCCGGGCCCATCTGCACGCGGGTAATCGCTTCCTCAATGTTATGCTCGGTGATCTCGCGCTGCTTGTTCCGCGCCGCGAGGATCGCCGCCTCGTTCATCACGTTCTCCAGATCCGCGCCGGTGAAGAACGGCGTACGCCGTGCGATGGTGTTCAGGTTCACATCTTCCGCGAGCGGCTTGCCACGGCTGTGCACCTTCAGAATCGCCTCGCGGCCGGCCACGTCCGGGTAGTTGACGGTGATCTGCCGGTCAAACCGCCCGGGACGGAGCAGCGCGGGGTCCAGGATATCGCGCCGGTTTGTCGCCGCGAGCACGATCACGCCCTCGTTGTTGGAAAACCCGTCCATCTCCACGAGCAGTTGGTTCAGTGTCTGCTCGCGCTCGTCATGCCCGCCGCCCAGGCCCGCGCCACGGTGGCGGCCCACGGCGTCGATCTCGTCGATGAACACGATGGACGGCGTGTGCTTTTTCGCCTGGTCAAACAGGTCACGCACGCGGCTCGCGCCGACGCCGACGAACATCTCCACGAAATCCGAACCGGAAATCGACAGGAACGGCGCGCCCGCCTCCCCCGCCACGGCCTTCGCCAGCAGCGTCTTGCCGGTGCCCGGAGGGCCGACAAGCAGTACGCCCTTGGGGATGCGCGCGCCGATGTCCGTGAACCGCTTGGGGTTCTTCAGGAACTCCACGATTTCCGCGAGCTCCTCTTTTTCCTCGTCCGCGCCCGCGACATCCTCAAAGGTGATCTTGTTCTTCGTGACATCGTACAGCCGGGCGCGGCTTTTGCCAAAGGACATCACCTTGCTGTTGCCGCCGGTCTGCTGGCGCATGACGAACAGCAGGAACAGGCACACCAGCACCATCACGACCAGATACGGCAGGAACTCCAGATACCACGGCGTGACGACGGGCGGCAGGTATTCGATGGAAAAACCGAAATCGCTATCGCTAACCTCGTCAACGGGCTTGTTTAAGATGCCCGCGCGAATGATGCGGACGGAGTTAAAGAAATTCGTCCTGTCCACATTACAGTCAAAATCGTACCGCTTGGAGGGAAAGTCCTCCTGCGAGATTTTCGAGTTCTTGAGTAGGCCAACAAGCTGGTTGTTCATGATCGCGATCGACTGGATGGAGTCGTTCTCGACCAAGCCCATCAGCTCGTTATACGATATCGTCGTATCCGGCGGGGATGACAGCAGCGAGAATACCTGTGAGAATATCAACACTGCAATCAGAATTACGGCATACACCGTAAATCCGCGAAAAGGGCGCTTCAAAATGCTACCTCCTGATTACGCAAAATCATCTTTTAGTATACCACTTCTTTCATTGGCTGTAAACCTCTGGCCGAAGAACACCAATATCAGGAAGGTTCCTGTACGCCTCGGCATAGTCCAGCCCGTAACCGACCACAAAGTGATCCTCAATCACAAAACCGCAATAATCCGGCACGAGCGCCGTTTTTCTGCGGTACGGCTTGTCCAGCAGCGTGCACACCTTCAGCGACCGCGCCCCGCGCGCTTTCAGGTTCTCCGCGAGGAAAGAGAGCGTCAGCCCCGTGTCGATGATATCCTCCACGATCAGCGCGTCCCGGCCGACGATGTCCTTGTCCAAATCCTTTAGAATCCGGACCACGCCGGACGATTTCGTCGCGCTGCCATAGCTGGAAATAGACATGAAATCCAGGTGGAGCGGCAGGTCGATGCAGCGGATCAAGTCCGAGAAAAACGTCGTCGCGCCCTTCAGAATGCAGATGCACACCAGGTCGCTGCCCGCGTATTCCGCCGTGAGCTGCCTCCCAAGCTCCGCCACCCTCGCCATGATCTGCTCTTTCGTCAACAGCAAGCGGTCCAAGTCCTTGTAGAGCGGCGAAGCATCCCGGTTCAGCATGGTGTTTTTCCTCCTTGTATTTCCATAACGGCGGCGCTGATTCGAAGAATCGGGCGCCTGAAGAGGATTTCACCAGAAATCCTTACCTCTCTATTTCCCACGGCAGATCGCCCGTATACGCTATCGTGACCGTCCGGCAGGTATTTTCCCTAACGGCGGCGTCCCGGGACGGCTTCAGCCCCACGATCCAGAGCACGCGGTTTCCTCTGGCCAGCACGGGCAGCAAATCACGAAACGGCTGGTCAATGCCCGCGTCCCGGAGCGTCTGTTTGAGCTTCTGCGTGCCCGTACCGCCCAGCGGCGCGAAAACGTCCCCATCCCGCCTCGCGCGAAAGTGCGCGCCTTGCAGCGCCTCCGCGTCAAACGTTTGCTCCCGGATGCCGTCGCCATAACCCGCCGCGCCGCCTTCCGTCCAGGCGAAGTCCATCTCCGTCCAGGGCGGATGCGCGTCCGCCGGCTCCGTCGCCGTTTGATCCCCGGCGAGCAGGTGCAGCCTTGTCCCGGTCCGCAGCGCGCGCCAGCCGCCCGGCAGGTTCGCGGTTTCGTTCACGGAAAGCGTTGCCATCGCCTCGGCGTGACGCGCTTCCAGCGCGGGGATCCCTGCCATCCGCGCGAACAGCCGGCAGGCGCTCGCGGCGGGGTATTGATCCGGCAGCAACCAGTATGCGCCATACGGCATGCGCTTCACACGGCCCGACAGCGCGCCCGTGTCCACCCCGCGCAGGGTATCCGCCGCGAGCGCGGCCTGCGCGGCCGTGCGGCCTATCGCTTCCGCCGCGCGCGGGTTGATGCGGCACAAAACCGGAAACACCTCATGGCGCAACAGGTTTCGCGCGTGCGCGGTATCCAGGTTGGTCGCGTCCTCCCGCCAGGGTACGCCGATCTCGTTTAGGTACGCAATCAGCATTTCGCGCGGAATGTCCAGCAGGGGCCGCGCCCTGTTGCCCGAGAGCGGCCGCATGGCAGCCAGGCCGTCCAGCCCGCAGCCGTGCACCAGATGCAGCAGCAGCGTTTCCGCCTGATCCTCCAACTGATGCGCCAGCACGATCCGCGCCGCGCCCACCTCCCGTGCTGCTTGCTCCAAAAAAGCATAGCGCGCGCGGCGCGCGGCATCCTCCAGGCTGCACTTCCATCCGCGCGCCAACGCCGGCACGTCGCCATGCCCGACATGGCAGCGTACGCCGCGCTCCGCGCACATCGCCTGGACGAACCGCGCGTCCTCGCGTGACGCCTCCCCACGAATGCCGTGCTCGTAGTGCGCGGCCTCGACACGAATGTCCAGCGTATCCTGCAACGCAAGCAGGATCAGCAGCAGCGACACGGAGTCCGCGCCGCCGGAAACGGCCGCCAGCACGGTGCTGCCAACAGGAAATAACGCCTTTTCGCGGCACACCCGCGCGACGCGCGACAAAATCTCCGCTTTTACGCCGATCATGGCTTATATTGTAACCGGATTTCTGCCTTGCTGCAACAGAAAAGAAATGTTTGTGAAAAAATACTTTGTGCGCAGGGGAATGAAAAAGAGCGCGGCGAAAAACCGTGCTCTCTTGCCTGTTATGTCATGCCGCGCCGTTTGGCATTGTCGCGCTGCCCTTTTGGGCTATTGCTCTGTGCCGCAAGGCACCTCCAGGGCGCTTTTTCCCGCACTGCGGGCGCTTCCTTCCGATGCTACGGGGTTTTCCCTTCGGGTATGCGCGGAAAGAATTCCTGGCGGAATCCTCTTATAGCGGCCAATTTTTCAAATCAGCGCCACCGCTCCGAAAATCCCGCAGGATTTCAAGTCCCTGGCTTCATTCGATTCGGAAATTACAAATTCCGAATCGCTCACAGTCACGCCTCTTCCACCTTCGCCACGACGACGGTCATGTCGTCCAGCGCGGTGCCACCGCTGCGCTCGTACGCGCGACGAAGCAGCGTATCCGCAAACCGCTGCGGCGTCGGCATCCGGTCGCCCGTCGTAAGGCCGCCCAGCGCACGGACAAACGCGGCCTCGTCGCTGCCAAACGCATCGATCACGCCGTCGGAGACCATCAGCAGCAGGTCGTCCGGCAGCATGCGCGTGGACAGCGCGCGCGGCTTTACCGCGTCCAGAATGCCCATCGGTAGCGCATCGCCGCCAATCCGCTTGCACTTCCCCGCGCGGAGCAGGAACGACGGGCACGCGCCCAGCTTGTCCAGCGTGGCCTCCCCGCTGTTCAGGTCCATGATGCACAGGTCGAGCGTCGCGAACATTTCATCCCCCCGACAGGCGACGAGCAGCCCGTTGACAGTGCGCAGCGCGTCGCTTCGGCTGTAGCCCGCGCGGAGCGCCTGCAGCAGCAGATCCAGCGCCGCGCGGCTCTCGCTGCGCGCCTCGCGCCCGCTGCCCATGCCATCGCTGATCGCCAGGACATGCCGTCCGGCGTCCAACCGCTCCGACAGCGTGCTGTCCCCGGAAATCTCCTCCCCCGCAATCGGCGTGGTGGCGCGCCCCACCGCAAGGCGCAGCTTGGGCCGCTCCACAAACAGCAGCAGTTCGTGCTTCGTCTGCGTCTCCATCAGTTCCATTTTCCGGCCAAGCGCCGCGCTCAGCGCCACCGCCAACCGGTCGGCCTGTCCTTCCGTGCAGCGGACATCCAGCCACACGTGCAGCCTGCCTTCCATCACGCAGACGGTCAGCGCGTCGGATCGCCCGCGCAGCGCCGGCATGGCCGCGCAGATCATCGCCCGCGCACGCACGGACTCGGCCGATCCTTCCCCGAGGCGCTCCGAAAGCCCCTGCAGCGCCCGCGCCTGCCCGCGAAGTTGCTCCAGCGCCCACGCGCGCGCCTCCATGCGCCGCGCGTCGTCCTTTTCCTTGCGCAGCCGCGATGAGATCAACCCCGACGCCAGGCCGAACACCTCGGTGGCGCGGGAACAGCCGATCATGCGCGCCGCCTGCTCGATCTCCACCGCGTTGGCGTTGCCCGAGCACGCGAGCAGCACGCCGTCCATCAGCGCCATCGTTTCCCCGCGCTTTTCATCCCAGCACGATTGCTGCTGCTCGCAGCCGGTGCACAGGCGGCAGGCGAGCAGCTCCACCGGCTGCGTGTCCGACGCCTGATCCGGGGAGGGCAGCGCCGTCGCCATGCCCGCCATGGCCTCCGCGTAGCTGGACAGCACGAACGAGGAAACCACCGTGTCCGGCTCATGCGCCAAATACGCCTCCGGCTCCAGCACGCCGCGCATCGTGTCCAGCCACCGTATGGGCATCAAAAGGAACAGCAGCCCACCCAGCGCGAGCGAGGGAACCGTGTCGATGATGCGCGTAACGCCGCCCTGCGCGAAGGCGATCAGCCCGCAGCCCAAAAGACCGCCAAGGAACGGCATAAACCGCCTGCTTCCGCGCAACATGCCCGCCAGCCCGCCGAGCACGGCCAGCATGACCACCATGTCGAACGATTTTCCGGTCGTCATCAGCACCAGGCCGACCATCGCGCCCGCCGGGAGCGCCAACCCCGGTCCCGCCCCCCAGGCCACGAGGAACACAATCAGACCGATCATCGCGTCCCCAAGCGAGACCATGTCAATGCGGAGCCACATGCCGCCCAGCGCCAGCGCGGTCGCCACCAGCAGACAGCAGAGCTTGTCGTCGTTCGTGAGCGTCTTTTTCGGGGCAAAAATCGCGAGCAGGGAGCGCAGGTACACGGGCGTGAGCAGGCCCGCCGCCACCGCGCCGGTAACGCAGACGATAATCAAATCCACCCGCCGGGTCACGAAGGGCAGCGGGAAAACCATCACGGCGCCGGCGGCGAGCGAGACCTTCCACGGCTTCCAGTCCCAACCCCTGCGCACGACAAGCGCCAGCAGCAGGCACGAGATGAGCTGCCAACCGTTCACCCAGTCAATCGGCGCCCAACGCACCAGAAGGCCCAACGCGCAGCCGACCATCGCGGGCCACGCGGGCTTTTGCAGCAGCAGCAGCGCCGCCACCAGCGGAACGCAGAACGGCATGGCGCCGCCCGGCAGCGCCGCCTGGGACAGGAGGAGTGATGCCATGATAGCCAGCGCATTATGCGCGTTAATTTGCGCGGCGATCTGCTGGACAATCCCCGCGGGTTCCTCGGGGCGGCTGTTTACGTACCCGATGCCTGACCAAACATCCTTATAATGTTGCGCCATCCGCTCCACCACCAGTTCATATGATGAATACAGTATAGCGTTTACAAGGATGACCGCTGTTGAATCGCGCCGCGAATTTTGGCGTCCATTCGACAAAGAATTACCCGATGGTCAACACATTCACCTTTGGCGCGTACTCCGCGTACAGCGCCGCGTCGATAAACGCGTCGCCCCCGTACACACAGCGCGCGGTCGCGGACGCGACGCCGTGGCGCAGCGCGTTTTCCAGGGAGTCGCTCTCCACGAACCCTTTGAGCAGCCCGCCGACCATTGCGTCCCCCGCGCCGGTGGTGGTCCGGATCGGCTCCTTCAGCGCGGGCGCGAACACCGCCTCCGTCCGGGAGACGGCCATGGCCCCCTCGCCGCCCATGGACACGACGACCACGTCCGGCCCACCCTCACACAGCGCCCGCGCGGCGGCCAGGATGTCCTCCTTCGCACGGAGCGGTTTGCCATGCGCCTGTTCCAGCTCGGCCCGGTTCGGCTTGACCAGCCACGGCCGCGCGCGCATGCCGAGCGAGAGGCGTTCGCCGTCCGCGTCCAGCACCACCCGGCAGCTCGGCGCGCCTCCGCGGACGCTCCGGATCAGGTCCGCGTACCAGCCGGGCGGACAGCCCTGCGGCAGGCTGCCAGTCAGCACCAGGAAGCGGCTTTCCCCTGCCGCCGCGAGCGCCGCCTTGAACGCCCGCTGCAATACGTCGCGCGGCGCTTCGGGGCTGGGCTCGCTGACCTCGGTGATGACGCCGTTTGTCCGGTCGTACAGCTTCTGGTTGACGCGCACCGTCCCGGGCGTGGGCAGGAAGTCGTGCGCGGCCCCGTTGCGATCCAGCCGTTCCGTCACAGGGGCTCCCCCGCCCGCCAGAATGCCGATGCACCGCGCCGGAATGCCCAGCGCCCGCGCAGCCAGCGCCACGTCGATGCCCTTGCCCGCGCCTTCGGTGTGCGCGCTCTGGATGCGGTTCGTCCCGCCGAGGCGAAACCCGTCGAATTCGAGGCGCTTGTCGATTGCCGGGGATAAAGATAGGATTGTGATCATCCGTCTTCCTCCACATCCATAGAAAAAGGGAACGGCGCAAACCATTCCCTTTGGGTGCTGTTGTTCTGCCACTATCATTCTGCCCAAGGGCGAGAGGCTTACTCGTCCTCTTCCTCTTCCTTTTTCGCGCTTTCGACAATCTTCTGCGCGATGTTCGCGGGCACTTCCTCGTAGCGTTCAAACTTCATCGTGAACGATCCGCGCGCCTGTGTCATGGAGCGCAGGTCTGTGGCGTACTTGAACATTTCCGCCTGCGGCACCTCGGCCACCACCTGCTGCATGCCGCTCACCTGGTTCATGCCCATGATGCGGCCGCGGCGGCGGTTCATGTCGCCGATGATGTCGCCCATGTACTCGTCCGGCACCAGCACTTCCACGTGGTAGATCGGCTCCAGCAGCACCGGGCCGGCATCGCCGCAGCCCTTCTTGTACGCGATGCGGGCGGCGGTTTTGAACGCCATTTCGGAGGAGTCGACCGCGTGGTAGGAACCGTCATACAGCGTCGCGCGCAGACCGGTTATCGGATACCCGGCCAAAACGCCGCGGGAGAGATTCTCGCGCAGGCCCTTTTCCACGGACGGGATGAAGTTGCGCGGCACCACGCCGCCGACTACCTTGTCCACGAACTCAAAGTCAATATCAGTATCCCCGATGGGCGAAAACTCGATCCATACATCGCCGAACTGGCCGTGGCCGCCGGACTGCTTCTTGTGGCGTCCCTGGGCCTTGACGGTCTTGCGGATCGTCTCTTTATACGCGATGCGCGGATCCAGAAGCTGCGCGTCCACGCCGAATTTGCCGGACAGCTTCTTGCTGATGACCTCAATGTGCATTTCGCCCTGGCCGGACAGCAGCGTCTCGGTCGTGTCGGGGTCCTTGCCCACGCGGATGGTCGGGTCCTCCTCCTGCAGGCGCGCGAGGCCGGAGAAGATCTTGTCCTCCTCACCCGTCTTCTTGGCGTATACGGCCATGGAGATGGACGGCTCGGGGAAGGAAATCTCGTCAAAGCGGACGGGCTTGCCCGCGTCGCAGAGCGTGTTGCCGCTGCCCGTGAACTGTAGCTTGGCCAGCGCGCCAATGTCGCCCGCGACGAGCTTGTCGCAGTTGATCTGGTCCTTGCCGCGCAGCACGAAGATGTTGCCCGCCTTTTCCGGCCGATCCTGGTTGGCGTTGTACAGCGCCGTGGACGCGCTCAGCACGCCGGAAACGACCTTGAACAGGCTCATTTTGCCGACAAACTTGTCCACGACGGTCTTGAACACCAGCGCGGAGAACGGCTGGTTCTCGGCACAGACGCGCTTTTCGGGCTGCTCGTTCTTGGGGTTCACGCCCTCCTGCTCGCGCCCCGCCGGGGACGGCATGTAGGCGGCGAGGATGTCCAGCAGCGGGATGACGCCCGCGCCGTTCACGCCGGCGCAGCAGCCGACCGGCACAACGGAACCCTCGACCACGCCGATACGCAGGCCGCGCAGCACCTCTTCCGGGGTCAGCTCGCCTTCTTCGAAGTATTTTTCCATCAGCGCCTCGTCCGTGCCGGCGACCGCTTCCATGATTTCCTCGTTGGCGGTCTGAATCTCCCCGGCCATATTCGCAGGCACCGGAATTTCTTTGCAGGTCTTGCCGACGGCCTCGTACGCCTTGTTCTCAAGAACGTTCACGACGCCCTTGAAGTTCAACCCGTCGCCGATGGGCAGCAGAATCGGCACGACCTCCGCGCCGAACTTATCCCGAAGCTGGCCGAGCGACTTTTTGAAATCGGCGTGCTCGCGGTCCATCTGGTTGATGACGAAGCACTTGGAGACCCCATGCTTCGCGCTCAGGTCCCAGGCCTTTTCCGCGCCGACGGTGAGCCCCGACACGGAATTGACGACGATCATCGCGCCCTCACAGACGCGCATCGGGCCCATCATTTCGCCGATGAAATCGAAGTAGCCAGGCACGTCGACGAGGTTGAGCTTTACGCCCTTCCATTCGACAGGCGCGACGGCGGCAGAGATCGAAATGCCCCGGCGGGTTTCCTCGGCGTCAAAGTCGGTGACGGTGGAGCCGTCCTCAACCCGGCCCTGCCGGTCAATAGCGCCGGATGCGAAGAGCATCGCTTCCACAAGCGTGGTCTTGCCCTCGCTACCATGGCCCACCACGGCGATGTTGCGAATGTTTTCGGCCTGGTAATCCTTCATTCCCCATATCCTCCCGTTTTGCGCGGGCATGCCCCGCCGCACGCGAAGCGGGCGGGGTCAGCGCATGAAAATCTAGGATACATAGTAGCATAGGAAAGAAAACATGTAAAGAATTTTTTTGCAGAAGGCATAAGGATTTACACGTTTTCCGGTTTATGACATTTCCCGCTATTGGGGCGTTTTTAGCGGCATGTCGGTGTAGTGATAATCCCGTGCCATGTTGCGCGCGTGCTTCGCGCGATACGCCGCCGCGATTTCCCCGGGCGTGATGCCGTAGCAGAGCAGCACGTCGCCGTAGTACATCAACACGTCGCACAGTTCCTCCACAAAGGCCGCGCGAATGCCCATCTGCTCCATGATGGCCGTGTCGCCCCGCTTCTTGATGACAGCGGCGACCTCGCCAAGCTCCTCCACCATCCAGAGCAGGGAATCGCGCCCGGTTTTCGGGGAAAGCGGCGTCCAGTCGTGCGTGTGCTTCGCCTGCAGCGCGCGCCCCATCTCCTGCATGGCCGCAAATGTCAAATCGCCCTGTTCACACATGGTATTCCCCCGCCCATTCCGCCTCCAGGCGCTTCACAAACGCGCGCGTGAAGGCGGCCTTCTCGTCCAGTATTTTATGCGATATATCCAAATTCAGCCGTTTGTGCGTCCGCTCAATATACGGATCGTATTCATCCCGATACCACGCGAGCGTCGCGCGCATTCCTTCTTCGCTGTACGCTCCGTACTGGAACGACAGCCCGATCTCAATCGCGCCAAAGTGATCCAGCGCGTCCGCGTCCTGCAAGATCTGCGCGAACAGGTCCCGCGACTGATGGTTCGTGTGTTCGCGGATCAGCATCGCGACCTCCGTTAGCATCTCCGGCGTCAGGTGCGGCTTCAGGAACTCCGCCGCCAGCGCCGCGCCGCTCGCAGCGTGCGGCTCGATCCCCTTGCCCACGTCGTGGAACATCGCTGCCATACGGAGCGCGTCATCGTGCGTGCTATCGTCCGTGACCTTTTTCCGCAGCGCGAGAACGCTGACCGCCGTCCGCTTGCCGTGCCAGTAGATAAACCCCGCCTCGCGCAGCGGGTGCGCCTTGCGCCCCTCCATCAGCGACGCCGCGAGCGCGTCCAGCGCGTCGAAATCCACGCCGCTCAGCCGCATTTGGAATACCCGCACGACCGGCAGACCACGCAACCGCCCTCATACTCGACCGCCTCGCCGCACTCGGGGCACGCGCCCGACCGGCTCCGCGCGCAGGAGGCGCTTTCCCCGCACAGCGAGCAGTTGCCGATGCACGCGCTTTTCTTCTCAGCGTTCTTGGGCTTCGGCTCTTCGTCCCGCAGCTTGTCCAGGTTCAGCGGCAGCGCGGTCTGGCCGTTGCGCGCCTTGACGACCTTCTCCAGCACGCGGCCGATCGCGTCCGGGCAGGACAGCACCGTAAGCCCCGGCTGCCGCAGCGTGGAATGGCAGCGGATGCCGCGAAGCTGGTCGATGATCGTGTTCACGTCCACGCCGGCGCGCAGCGCCATGGACACCACGCGGCTCGTCGCCTCGCTCTGGGACGGACAGCCCCCCGCGCGGCCCAGGTTCGTGAACACCTCGCAGATGCCCTGTTCGTCATAGTTCACGGTGATATACAGGTTTCCACAGCCGATGCGCACCTTCTCCGTGATGCCCATCGTGACATTCGGGCGCGGGCGCGGCTGGATCGGCGCGGTTTGTTCTTCTTTTTTCGCGGCCTGCTCCTCCGCCTTGGCCGGTTCCGCCTTTGCGCCGATGTTCAGCACCTGCTCGGCCCGGCTGCCGTCGCGGTAGATGGTCACGCCCTTGCAGCCCAACCGCCACGCCAGCTCGTACACCTCATGCACCTCTTCGCGCGTAGCGTCGTGCCGGAAGTTGACGGTCTTGGACACGGCGTTGTCCGTGGACTGCTGGAACGCGGCCTGCATGCGGATGTGGAACTCGGGCGCTACGTCATGCGCGGTGACGAACACGCGCCGCACGTCGTCCGGGATGACCTCGATACCGTCCAACGTGCCCCGCTCGGCCACGGCGCGCATCAGTTCCGGGGTATAGAAGCCGCGCTTTTTCGCCACTTCCTCAAAGTACGGATGCACCTCGGCCAGCGCGTCGTGATCCATGACATTGCGCACAAACGCCAGTGCGAACAGCGGTTCGACGCCGCTGGAGCAGGACGCCATGATGGAGATCGTGCCGGTCGGCGCGATGGTCGTCACGGTGCCGTTACGCGGCGGGTACGGGTCGTTTTTAAACACGCTGCGGCCGATGTACGGGAAGGGCCCGCGCTGCTCCGCCAGCATCCGGGACGCTTCCTTGGCCCGCATGTTGATGTAGCCCATCACGTCCTCGGCGAGCGAAATGCCCTCGTCGCTGTTGTAGGGGATGCCGAGCTTGAAGAGCATGTCCGCCCAGCCCATCACGCCCAGGCCGATTTTGCGCGTGCCGAGCGACATTTCCTCGATTTCCTTCAGCGGGTAGCGGTTGACCGTGATGACATTGTCCAGGAAATGCACCGCGTCGTCCACCACTTCGCCCAGAAGGTCGTAATCGATCTCGTAGCCGCCGTCCGTTTCCTTCATCATCCGGCCCAGGTTGATCGATCCCAGGTTGCAGCTCTCATACGGCAGCAGCGGCTGCTCGCCGCAGGGGTTTGTCGCCTCGATCTCCCCTATTTCCGGGGCAATATTGTCCCGGTTCAGCCGGTCCAGGAACACGATGCCCGGCTCGCCGCTGCGCCACGCCATATCGACGATCAGGTCAAAAATATCCCGCGCGCGCTCAATGCGCACGGGGTCCTGCGTGTGCGGATCCGTCAGCATGTATTCGTCATCGTTCTCGACGGCCTCCATGAACGCTTCGGTCAGCCCCACGGAGATGTTGAAGTTGGTGATCTGCGTAAGGTCCGATTTGCTGGTGATAAACTGGCGGATGTCCGGGTGATCCACGCGCAGAATCCCCATGTTCGCGCCGCGCCGGGTGCCGCCCTGCTTGATGGCCTCGGTCGCGGCGTTGTATACCTTGATGAAGCTGACCGGCCCGCTGGCCACGCCGCCGCTGGAACGCACGGCGGAACCCTCCGGGCGCAGGCGGGAGAAGGAGAACCCGGTGCCGCCGCCGCTCTGGTGGATCAGAGCCGCGTTCTTGATCGTCTCAAAAATGCCCTCCAGGCTGTCCGGCACGGGCAGCACAAAGCACGCGGAAAGCTGGCCGAGCGGCCTGCCCGCGTTCATCAGCGTCGGTGAGTTCGGCAGGAACTGCAGCGACGTCATTCTATCCATAAACCGCTGCGCGGTTTCCGAAATGTCCCCGGCCGCGTCAAACTCCCGGTCGGCTCCGGCGATGGCTTCCGCGACCCGGCGGAACAGACCCTCCGCGTCCTCCAGAAGGTTTCCCTCGGCGTCACGCGCCAAATAGCGCTTTTCCAGGACTTTGAGCGCGTTTTCGCTTAGCATATGTAAGCACCCCCTTGTCGGTTCAAACAGTATACCGCAAGGTGGTGCTGAGCGCAAGGGGTTGTAGTAGGTTTATGGAGTTTCCACAGGATATTGTGCCTCGCGGAAAGGACTCCTGGCGGAATCCCTTTCCTTTATGGCGCCCGATTTTGCAAATCAGCGCCGCCGTTCTGATGTGTTCCGCCGGAAGTCTCCGCGATGGCCCGCGCCAGATAAGGCACGGCCGCGAGGGCTTCTCCCAGCGTGTTTTTGTTGTTGCCCACCTCCACCAGCAGCGCCCCGGTGGAGACATGCTGGTTGTACCGGCTCGCTTTGGATGAAACAGGGCGGCAGACCTTCTCCGCCAGCGCGTTGATCGCGCCGGTGACCATTTCGGCGCGCGCGAAGTTCTCCTCCCAGTCCGGAAGCTGCGCGAACGCCTGCCCGCCGAGCGTGCCTGTACCCTTGCCGATCAGGAACATGACCCGCGCGGTCGCGGTCCCGTTCACATTGACCGTGTTCTTGCTGAACACGCCGTCCACATACGCGTCCCGGTGCAGGTCCAGGTACAGGTCGAACGTCTCGCCCCGGGCCGTGTAGTTCTCAATGGCTTCCAGCGACCGCTGGTACGCGCTGTCCATTTTGGGTGGCTCAAACGCCGTGTCGTCGTGCACCACGATCATGCCGTATTCCTCGCGCAGAATCCTCGCCAGCTCCGCCCCCACGCGCACGACATTGTACGCTGGGTTGGCGGTGCGCCACCGCTCGGTCGCTTTATACTGCCCCTTGAAATCCGGCTCGTACGCCTCGTAGGTGTGCGTGTGGTAGATCAGCACCCGGAGCGGCGTGCCGTGCTCGCGCTCGCGGGTGACGATTTCCACCTCAATATCGCCGGGCGCGGGCACTTCTTCCGGTTCGGTTTCCTGGATCTTTTCCGTCGCGAGCGGGGCGGACGTTTCCGCCGTGGTCGTCCCCGCCGTCAGGTTGACATCGACCTGTAGCGCCGTGGACGCCGCAGGCGGCAGCCACTCCGAAGCGGCCGCAAACCCAAAAAAGCCCGCGAGCAGGAAGGCGGCGAGTAAGCCAAGCACATAAAGGTATTTTTTCATTCGACATTACCTAAGCCCTTCCGAGGGTTCCTGAGGTAGCGATTCCTTGCGGTATCCCCTTATGGCGGCCGATTCTCCGAATCAGCGCCACCGTCAATGAGGGTCCTACTCTATATGCCTTCCCACCCGTGTTAATGCATCAGGGCCGGCAGCTCGTCCTTGTTCAGGCGCGGCTGCAGCGCCCGGTTAATGCCGATGGACAGCAATTCCGCCATCTGCGCGACGCGCTCGTCCACCTCGCGCGGGGTGACGACCAGGTCGCCCAGCCTTCTGGCCACCACGCGGTCGACCATCGAATCCAGCGCCTCTGCGTGCTCGTCCCCGCTCATGTCCATGTCCTCCATCAGCAACTCCAGCGCGTCGCGCGCGATGGTCGCCGCGTACACCACCATCGGCACACCGACCGCAATGACCGGCACACCGAGCGTCTCCTGGTTCAGCCCCAGCCGGTGGTTGCCCACGCCGGAGCCGGGCTGGATGCCCGTGTCCGCGATCTGCATCGTCGTGCAGATGCGGTTCGTTTCCTTCGCCGCCAGCGCGTCCACCGCGATCACCGCGTCGGGCTTCGTGTGCTCGACGATGCCCTGCACCACCTCGGCCGTCTCAATGCCGGTCAGCCCCAGCACGCCGGGCGCGAGGGCGCTGACGCAGCGCAGGCGGCCCTTGACGTTGCTCGGCGCGTTCTCCCGCATATGGCGCGTCACCAGCACGTCGTCCACCACGCGCGGGCCGAGCGAGTCGGCGGTGATGTGGCGGTTGCCAAGGCCGATGACGAGTACGGAACCGAGCTCCGGCAGCATGCCCTGCAACGTCTGCGCCAGGCGGTCGATGGTGATATCCTTCAGCGCGGGTTCCGGCATGTGCAGTTGGCTCGATTCCAGCGTCACATACCGGCCGCGCGGTTTATCAAGCGCCGCGACGCCCCGCTCGTCCACAATTTCCACGACCGTTTCCGTCAAATCCCCCAGACGAAGCTGCTCCATCCTGACACCGGAAACATCCGCGCCGCCCGCCAGCGCGGAGGACTCGAGCGCCAAATCAGAACGGAAATTGCGCATTGGCCCGCCTCCAAACATACTTTTCCGTTACTATGGCTGATCGGAAGCGATGTTATCCCATGCCGGCAAAAAAACGCTTGCAAACATCCGTTTTTCATGGTAATATAGCCGTTGCGAACCTTTGCCAAGGAGGTGAAAAAAGAATTGCCGAATATCAAATCCGCCATGAAGCGCGTCAAGGTCAACGCCAAAAAGAACCTGCGTAATCGCATGGTAAAGTCTTCCATGAAAACCACGGTGAAGAAGTTTGATGCCGCTGTCGCGAGCGATCTTCAGCAGGCGCCCGCGCTGCTTACAGCTTCCTTCAGCGCTCTGGATAAGGCTGCCTCAAAGGGCGTCATCCACAAGAACGCGGCCAACCGCAAAAAGGCGCGCCTCGCCAGACGGCTCGCCAAAGCCGCCGCGAACTAAAACGCGGGTTTTGAAGGCGTTGAGTTGTTCAACGTCTTTTTTTGTTATTCTGAGACTGCGGCGCGATTCGAAGAATCGGGCACCATACGAGGATTCCGTAGGAATCCTTACCGCTGGGCAATGACGGAGGGAGGATACCATGAACATCGAGATCAAAAAATTAACGCCCGCCCTCGCGGAGGCGTATGCGCGCTTCTTTGACGTAACACCCCACGACGACGGAACAATCAAGGACGAGCTGCCGTGCTATTGCGTCACCTGGCGCAGCGACGCTTCGTATGCCAGCGATGACCGTCACTGGTTTCCCACGCGGGAAGAGCGGCGGGCCCGCGCCATTCAATTTGTCAGGGACGGCCACCTGCAAGGGTATCTTGCCTACCGCGGCGATGAAATCGTCGGATGGTGCAACGCCAACGCGGATTGCCAGGGCGGCGTCAACTACTTGCGTGCCTATTGGCCGATCGAAGAATACCGTGCGGATATCAGGGTTAAATCCGTATTCTGCTTTGCGATCGCGCCGGAGGCGCAACGGATGGGCGTGGCGACGAAGCTGCTGGAGCGTGTTTGCAAGGACGCGGCGGCCGACGGCTTCGACTTTGTCGAGGCATACGCAAACAAGGATTTCGATGCCGTACCTCATGATTTTCGGGGGCCTTTGGAAATGTATGAAAAATGTGGGTTTTGCAAATCCGAGGAGCGCGACGGCAGGGTTGTTGTGCGAAAGGCGCTGAAATAATACTCGTTTACCGCGTGCAGAGCATGAAAATAGCCCGATCCAGCGCGGCGTCCTCGTGCATTTTGCCGCTCTTGATCGCGTAATCCGTATCCACGCACAGGTCCAGCCGCGCGCGGAGCGTTTGTTTGTCCGCGCCCTTTGCCTGCGCGTACAGCCTGCGCAGCGCGAACGGCGGCACACCAATCCGCCGCGCGATTTCCGCGTCCGGCACGCGCTCCTCCTGCATGCGCTTCAGGTGAAAAAGGTTCCGGTACTGCCGCGCCATCATCGCCAGGATGCCGATGCGGGATTCTCCGTTCTCCAGCATCACGCGCAGCAGCCGGAACGATTCCGCCTCCTTCCCCTCCACCAGCGCGTCCACGAGCTGAAAAATCGTGCACTCCAGCGACGGCGTGGCAACCCGCTCGATATCCTCCTGCGCCACCTCCGTCCGGTCGCCTAGGTATGCGGCGGTCTTGGCGATTTCTTGCGCAAGCGTCTGCAGCTCACGCCCGGCGGTAAAGGCGAGCACCTGCGCGGCCCCTGGGCTGATTGTCTTTCCGTGCGTGCGCATTTGCTGCCCGATCCACTGGGTGAGCTGCGCGTCGTTCAGGCGGTCGAATTTGACGGCCGCCGCTTTTTTATTCAGCGCCAGTGTCAGCTTTTTGCGGCCATCGGGCTGCACGCGGCAGAAGAACACCACGCACGCGCTGTCGGGAGCCCTGTCCAGGTAGTCGGCGAGCTTCTGCGCGTCCTCGGCCTCGCCCGCCGCCTTCCCGGGGAGCAGCAGCAGGCTGTCCCGGACGACGACCAACCGGCGGTCGGCCAGCATGGGCAGCGTCTCCGCCGCCTCGATGATCTCGTCCGCGCGCGGGTTTGTCAGCACCGCCTCGTTCATCGCCTCCAGCCCGTCAGGCAGCAGGAGCTTTCGCAGCGCGGCAAGCGCGCGGTCCTGGATGAGCGTCTCCTCCCCGGAAAACAGGTATACCGGCGCGATTTCCCCACGCTTCAGCGCCGCGAAAAAGCCATCATGTGTCATGGACAGTATGCCTCCACCTTGATTCGGTCCCCGGAAAAGTACACGGTCAGCGCGCCGCTCTCCTGTGTCTGATACACCGCCGCGCCCACGTCCGACAGCCTCTCCAGCGTGTTCCCGTCCGGGTGGCCGTAGCTGTTTCGCCCAACCGAGATCAGCGCCACGTCCGGCGTCGCGTCCGCGAGAAACGCCGCGCGCGCCGCGTTCTTGCTGCCATGGTGCGCCACCTGCAGCACGTCGCAGTCCACGCCGAGCGGTTCCGCCGTGCCATCCGCGTCCCCGCACAGGAGCAGCGCGCGCGTGCCGATATTTACCCGCAGCACAACCGACCGGTCGTTCGGGTCGCTGCCGCGCGTGACCTCGCGCTCCGGCGCGATCACCTCCACCATCAGACCACCCAGCGATAGCGTATCTCCCGCCGCGACCTCCACCACTTCCGCGCCCGCTTCCCACGCGCGCGTCAGCAGCGTCCGGTATGCGGCCTCCGCGCCGAAAGCCTCCGCGTTCGCGGGCACATACACGGTCCGCACCGGGATTTCCGCGTCCAGCAGCTCCGCGAGGCCGCCGATGTGGTCCGCGTGCGGGTGGCTCAGGAACAGCCCTTCCACGTCCGCGCCGCAGTAGATCAGGTACTCCGTCAGGTCGCTGTTCGCGTTGCCGCAATCGTACACATAGGTTTTCCCGCCGGCATGCAGCACACCGGACAGCGCCTGCCCCACGTCAAGCTGCACATAGCGCACCCCGAAATCCCCGTGCCAGACCCCCGCCCCGGCCGCCATGCACGCGCAGATCGCCATGCACAGCACCCGATAGCGCCAGCGCCACACCACCGCCGTGGAGCAAAGGAAAAGGCCGAAAAAGAACGCCGCCGTCGCCCACCAGGCGAACGCGGGCACGCGGAGCACCCCGTACGGCATGGCCGCACCCACCCTGGCGCAAAGGAGCAGCACCGTGGCCATCCCCTTCCCCGCCAACGCCGGAAGCCACCCCAGGGGCGTCCAGACGGCGTCCAGCGCCGTGGCGGCGGCGGCCACCGGGATCAGCAACCCGGCCAGCGGCACGGCGACAAGGTTCACCGCCAGCCCGGCGACCGAGACCCTGCCAAACCAGAAGGCGGACGCGGGCAAAATGCCGACCTGCGCCGACGCGGTTGTGGAAAAGCCGCCCCACAGCCAGTCCGGCCTTTCGGGCAACACCCTTCGCAGTGTCGGGCGGAGCAGCACGAGCCCAAAGACCGCGCAAAAGGAGAGCTGGAAGCTGGCCGCGAAAAGGTCGAGCGGGCGAAACAGCAGGATGCCCAGCGCGGCGATGGACAGCGAGGTCAGCGGATCAATCTTGCGCTTGGCCACATACGCGCCCTGCACCGCCAGCAGCATCAGCGCCGCGCGCAGCACGGACGCGGACAGCCCGGTCACGAGCGCGTACGCGCTCAGCAGAGCAGTCAGCAGCCACCAGCGCGCGCCCGGCGAGATCGGAAGGGGTCTTAGCATGCGGTCCAACAGCACATACCACAGCCCCACATGCAGGCCGGATACCGCCAGCAGGTGGATGATGCCGCTGTCGCTCATCCAGCGCGACCACTCGCCCGGCACCTCCGTCCGGTCCCCCAGCAGCATGGCCCGCACCACCGGCGATACCTCGCCAAAGAGGGCGTCCAACCGCGCGCCGATCGTTTCCCGGATATCAATCGCCAGGCCGAGCACGCTGAACCCCGCCGCCCCGATGACCTTCGGCGCGGCAGTCAGGTACATGCGGACGTGCGCGCCCTTTTGCGCCAGCCACATCCGCTGGTCAAAGCCGCCCGGGTTCCGCGCCCCGTCCGTCAGATAGTGCACGCCCTGCACTTGCACGCGCTGCCCGTGGCGAAAAGGCACCCCGGGCGCCGCCGTAGCGTAGCAATAGACATTGGAGTCGATGGCGGCCGATTTGCCTGTCTCATCCCGCACCTGTACGCCGCTGAGCAGAAACGACGCCCCGTTTGCGCCCTGCACCGCGGAACCGCTCACGGTGCCGGTCACAGTCCAGCGGGATTCCTCCGGCAGCGCGGGAACAGCCCATTCCATCGCGGCGCGTGTGAGGCCCATCAGCAGCATCGCGATCATGGCGAGCGCCAGGGCCGCCTGCCGCACGCGGCGCATGCACACGCCCAGCACGAGCGCGGCAACCAGCGCGGCGGGCATCCACAGGCCGAACGGCAGGGCCATCGACAGCGCCACGCCACCCGCAAAGCAAATCGCGCAGCACATCAACACCCGGCTGCGGAAAAAAGAGGGCGCGGGCCAGGACGGATTCCAAGCGCGCGCCTTCTGGTGCATGACGGAACCTCCTTCGCCAAGATCCGCTTGACTTCTAGGGCGCTTTTATTTGGGCGGCACCGTCAGGAAGGGGAAGGGTCGGTGCCTCTCGTGGAGAATCAGACTACTACTAAATTTGAAGGAAAGTTTTTCCAATATACGAATGAAACCCGCCGTAGGGCGAAATGACGGGATGCCAAAAGGCGCAGGCACCTCGGCATTGTCGCACCGCTACGCGGTACGCTGTGCCTCGGCGAACCTGTGCGCCGTCTATCGTCCCACTGGGGTGACGGCGCTTCGGTTTCTTGGGCAGGGTCTGGGACGGAATCCCAGCGTTTTTTTCAGCGAAGGGGCGCGATTTGGAAAATCGGGCGCTAGAAGGCGATTTCACCAGAAATCCCTACCTCGACTCCGGCTACTCCGTTTCCTCAGGGTTATGTTCCTCATAGAGCGCGTGGCAATCCGCAAAGAGGCGCACCACCTCGTCCAGCCCGCCGTGCACCAGCGCGGTGTCCGGCGCTTCGCCGCCGTTACGGCGCAAGGAAAGGCCGATTCCCCCATCCGGCGCTTCTGACAGGATCGCCACCGGGCCGATGGCGCGCAGGGCGCGGATGACACGGCCGCGCTGCATGGGATTGAGCTCCACAAAGGCGTCCGTGCGCTTCACCGCGGCGACCAGGGCCCTGTCGTCCATCTCGTCCATCTCCGCGCCGCCCAGAATGCCGGCCTCATACCGCATCGCGCCGCTCGCCCGCGCCGCGCCTTCCACCATCGTGGCATCGGACACGAGCACCGGGCGCATGCCCATCCCGCGAAACGCGTCCATCACGCCGGGGATCTCCTCGCGCGCGATGTCCCCCATTCCGACAACGCCAAGGAAAACCATCTCCCGCTCAAAATCCCCCGGCCCCTCCAATCGCTTTGTCGCGAAGGCGAGCGTTTCCAGCCCGTAGCCTTCCATCTTGAGCGCCGATTCCAGCGCCCTTTCCTTGTCCTCATAGAGCATGGGCCTCTCCCGGCCGTCCAGCACCTGCTCGCAGCGCGCCAGGATCGATGCGGGGTCCCCCTTCGCGAAGGCGCGCAACCCGTTCGCGTCGCGGTGAATCGTGCTCTCGATCTTCCGGTCGCCGTCGTACGGGATTTCGTCCACCTTGGAGTATTGCTTGGACAGGCGGGCGTGCTCGAAGTTCATCTCCCGCGCGAAATCCTCCAGCGGCTTGTATCCGTCGCACCCCAGCGCGACGCCGGCCGTTAGCATCATCCAGGAGCCTTGCCGCTTGAACTGATCGATGGAGCGGAGCGCAAGCGGCGCCGCCGCCATGCGCACGGCGTTCCACCCCTCCATGATGAGCGGCGCGTCGATGACCAGGGTTTCCACGCCGACAAGCATTTCCGGCGCGGTTTGCTCGCTGAGCGCGTTGCCCTGGGCCGCCTGCTCGCGGATGAACCGCTTGACCGCGCGGGACCAGCGCACCGCGCGGATGGGTTTGATGGTCAGAACAACATCGCCAAGAGAGGTAGGGATTCCTGACAGAATCCCCTTATGGCGGCCGATTCTCCGAATCTGCGCCTCCGTCGATGTAGGGATTCCTGGCAGAATCCCCTTATGGCGGCCGATTCTCCGAATCTGCGCCGCCGCCGACGTACGTTTTTCTTTCATCGAATGATCCCCGTATGACGCATGAATTCCCCTTGCAGGAACAGATGGCCCGCCAGCGATCCCTCCTGCCCGTCAATGTAAAACCGGACGCGCGTAACGCCGTCGATTTCCGTCAGCGTGTTGACAATCGCGTAGATCATGTTCCGCTCTTCCGTCTCGGTCATGTCGCGGCAGGTACTGGCGAACCCCTGCGAAAGGTTGAGCAGCGCGGTATCCCCCTCAATCTGCAGGCCAAGCACATCCGCGTCCGTAATCCCGGCCGGCAGCGCGGGCCCCAGCATGGCGCTGGACGGTGACTTCATCAGTTCGCGGATCAGCGCCCGGGGCTGTGTCCGCAGCCGCTGCGCGATGGGTCGCGTCACGGCGCGAAGGCCCATCCCGTCCGCGAGCGGGAAGTAGACAGTGCACGTGTCGGACGCGAGCGCGGCGAAATCTGTCCGGCGCATCATCCCGTTCTGCGCACTCCACTTGCTCCCGTCCATCAGATCCATCTCGTTGACCAATACCCCGTCCACATAGGCCACAACGCCTTCAATCTGCGGGATAAAGCTGGTCAGCGTATAGCAGATAGAGGACATCAGCATGCCGCGCGTTGTGCCGTAGAGCATGAGATAATCATCCACATAACGGGTGAAATACAGCTCGATATGCCCCATCGACGCGCCGTCCGGCTGGACAAACACGGGGTCGCGCTCGAACCACTCGGAGGTCGGCACCACGGTGCGCACGCCCTGCTGCTGTGCTGTGAACGTTAACTCCTCCAGAAGGCGCATCGCGTAATCCGCCGTATCGCGCAGCGGGAGGGAAATGTTCCGCAGCTCGCCCAGCAGCGCGCTCCCGTCCTCCGACGGGAAGTACAGGGCCGCCACCTTCTGCATTTCCGCGCCGGCCGCCTTGACCTGCGCGTCCATCTGCCCCCAGTACGTCGAGACGTCGCCGCTTGGGTAGCGCGCCAGCACGCCGGTTGGCAGCGTCCCTTCAAAGTCGAGCCCAATGTCCCGGCCATTGATCAGCACGTTGACATAGTTCGTCCCGGGAAGCTCCGTCAGCGTGTTCGTAATCGCGACGCGTAGCGCGAATAGCGCCTCGTCCTCCAGCATGCGGGCCGTCGTGTGCAGGTTCACCGTCACCAGTTCGCCTGTCGATTCAACGGGGTTGGACACAGGCGCGAGCCGAAGCTGCTGGGTGCTGAAGTTGGTGAAGAACTCGCTGGCGTTGATCGCGTCCAGCAGGGCCTGCAGGCACGCTTCCTGCTTGGTTTGGCCCGATTCGATCGTCACTTCCCGCACCGTCGCGACCAGCCTTGACGCGTCCGCGTCCGGCAGGTAGAGCACCACATCGGCCACCCGGGGGGATTGGCTGTCGCCAATTGGGGCCACGGGACCCGGCCGCACGTCCGGTAGCGCCTCGCCGGTGCTTTGCCTTTCCGTGGGCAGATTGCCGGCGCATCCCGTCAGGAGCAGGAGGGCACAAAGCAGCGCCAAAAGGATTTGTTTGCGCCTCATGATTCCGTCGCCTCCATCAGCCTGATCAGCGTTTCATAGCGCATTTTCCATAGGCCGTCCACACAAACGAGATGAACGGGGTAATTCTCTATCAGCATGACGCCGTTCACATCCGTGTATTCAAGCAGCGCGGAGATCACCGCTGTCTTGCCGTCGCTGGACACGATGCCCGGCGTCAGCGAGAAGCTGGTCAGCGAACGGTCGTACGCCACAATCTCCTGCTGGAACGCCGCCTCGGTCGGGCCGGCGGTGATGAAGCGGTACAGCCGGATGAAATCCTTGCTCCGCCAGCTATTGAGAATGGCATACGCCGTGTTGTAGTGCGTCAATATCGTGTACTCCTCGCGGGAAACGGGCGTCAGGATGCTGCCCGCGGCCGCGCTTTCGTAAATTTCGCTGCGCGAAATGCGCTGCCCCGCGGCATCGTCCTTGCCCTGCTGCACCAGAAGCTGCACGGCGGTGTAGTCCGTCGCCTCGGTGATCGTATTGACGATCGATGAAAGCGCCAATCGCCTGCGCAGCAATACCTCGCTGCGCCACGCCGGGTCGTTGTTCCAGGTGGCGGGCGCGTCAGCGGGCGTGGCCAGGAACTCCCGGCTCAGCGTCACGGTCAGCAGCGTTCCGCTCTTGGATACTGAGACCACCTTGGTGCCGGCGTTGAACAGCCCCGTCAGGCCGAGCAGTTGCGGGCTTGGTCCTTCGATGAGCGCCCCTATGAGCACTTCTTCCAGCTGTGTATCCATCGGCACCCGGACGGTGCGCGTTTCCCGGACCAGCATGTTTTCCCCGCGCATCTGGAAGTACAGCGCCACCTCGCGCCGCTCGGTTTCCCCCTCGCCCGCCTGCGGGGAGAGCTCCGGCGCGTCCGCTATGGGCGCCTGCGGCGAAGCCGTCGGTGAGGGCGGCGTGATGGGCGCGCACCCGGCCAGCAAAAACAGCGCCATCGCGATGATCAGGGCAATCCCTGCTTCTTTTTTTCTCATAGCGGCAGCTCCACACGGAATGTCGAGCCCTTCCCCTCCTCGCTGTGGACGGAGACCGACCCATCATGGAGCATCACGCCCTGGGAGACGATGGAAAGACCCAGGCCGTTTCCGCCGGTCGCGCGCGCGCGCGCCTTGTCCACACGATAGAAACGATCGAAGATGTGCGCTTGATCCTTTTTGGGGATGCCGGGGCCTGTATCGGAAACCTCCAGCACCGCGTTTCTGCCCTCCTGCCGGATGGTCACGCGTACCTTGCCGCCCTTGGGCGAGTATTTGACCGCGTTGTCCACAAGGTTGTAGACGACCTGCTGCAGCTTGATCGGATCGGCAAACATCGGGCAGTCGTACTGCGCCTTGAACGTGATCTCCTGCTCGTGCTCGCGCGCCAGGGGTTCCAGGCGGTGCAGCGTTTCCTCGACCACCTCGCGCAGGAGGATATTCTTGCGCGTCAGGCGGTAATCGTGCGCGTCGGTCTGCACCAGCGTCAGCAGGTCGGATACGATCAGGCTGAGCCGGTCCAGTTCCTTGTTGATGTCCGACATGAATTCCGTGCGCAGCGCCGGGTCCATGTCCTCCTGGTAGAGCATGGATTCCAGCATGATTTTCATGGTGGCCAGCGGCGTCTTTAGTTCGTGCGACGCGTTGGACACAAACTCGTTTCTGGACGAGTCCAGGTTCTCCAGCTTCTCGCTCATTTGGTTGAATGTCTCGCCGAGCCGGGCCATCTCGTCAATGCCCTTCACCTTGACACGGCCGGACAGGTCGCCGCGCGCCATGCGCTTGATGCCCTCCGTCAGCGTGGCGATGGGTTTGGTGATGACGCGGGTAAAGATGAAGCTGGCCACCAGGACAGCCGCGGCGGCAACGAAAAAGTACACGAGCATCTGATCCTGCATCTCGCGCAGTTGGGAGATCATATCCTGCACGCTCACGGAATAGAGCACCACGCCGAGCTGTTCCGTCCCCGAGGCGAGCGCCGCCGAAAAGTAGCCCACCCAGGCTTTTTCCGGCTGCATGTCGCGCAGAAAGTCAAACAGCGCGCGCGGCTCCATCCTCGTCGTGTTGTCCACCTGGTGGAATCCGTGGTCCAGGGACTGCCCGTTCAGGACGCTGACAACCTCCGGATGCCCGAAACGCTTGCCGTTGAACTCCGAAAACGTATCGATCTGCACCTTACCGTCCATGTCCAGCACAAGCAGGCGGCCGTGCAGCTCACCGCCGGCCTTGCGCGCCAGCGCGTGGAGCGCCTCCGTATCCCCGCGCGCGAAAAGGGGTGCAAAATCGACCGCGAGCGACTGCACGGTCGCGGTCTCCTGGCTAATTTTTGTGTCAAACAGAGAGTTGCCGACCAAGGTGATCAGCGATGTGGCGATGCCATAAAACGACACCCCGAGGATCAGCAGGAAGGCGATTAATATTTTCCAACGGATGCTGAAGAAGATCTTTCTAGTCTTTGTCTGTGAAATAGTAGCCCACTCCCCATTTGGTGAAGATGAATTCAGGCTGCGCGGTATTGCGTTCGATCTTCTCCCTCAGACGGCGGATGTGCACGTCTACAGTCCGCATATCACCAAGATAATCGTACTTCCAGACGGTTTCCAGCATGTTTTCGCGGCTGAACACGCGGCCTCTGTTCGTAATGAACAGTTGCAGTAGGTCGAATTCTTTGACGGTCAGCTTCACATCCTTGCCCGCGAGCTTCACGGAGCGGTTGACCAGGTTTACCTCCATATCGCGAACACGGATAATCTTGTTTTCCTCGGCGGAGGGCGGCGTCTGCGCGCGGCGGAGAATGGTCTTGATGCGCGCCTTGACCTCAAGGATATTGAACGGTTTGGTCATGTAATCGTCCGCGCCGTATTCCAGGCCGAGTATTTTGTCCATATCCTCGCCCTTGGCGGTGAGCATAATGATGGGCACATTCGATCGCTCGCGGATGCGCTGGCAAACTTCCGTCCCGCTAATTTTGGGCAGCATGACATCCAGCAGGATCAAATCGAACGCGCCGGCGGTAAATTTGGCAAGCGCCTCTTCTCCGTCTGCCGCCGACTCCACCTCGTATCCATCCTGTTCCAAGCTAAACCGGAGTCCCTTGATAATTAGCGGTTCGTCGTCCACAAGCAGTAACCTTTTCGCCACGCTTAACACCCTTTCGCCGTCAGACATCAATACTCATTCTATTATAGGCTGTTTCGAGGGTAAAAAGCAAGCTGATTTTTCTTTCTTCCGTAACAAGATTCCGGCGCTCTGTTTCGTTAATTTGAATATGGTGCGACTTGTTTCGAAAGGCTAACAATATTCCAAGAATATCCTGTCGATTTTTCTTGGCGCGATATACAAAAAACCGGGCTTATGGTAGAATAGTGAAATACGCCGGCCGGGCGGCGCGGTGGAGAGGAGGGACGGGGCTTGATACGACGCTTTGCGGCGCTGCTTGCGGTTTTCTGCCTTTTTTCCTGGCTCCCGGCAGGCGCGCTCGCAACGGAAGGCACTGAGGAAGGCTTTGTCTCGCCCACCCGCCCCCCGACCGCTGCGGAATATAACGAAAAGAAACCCGAAGAGCTTCAGGACGATCAGATTGTGGCGCGCAGCTTTATCCTGATGGAGCGCAGCACAGGCAAGGTGCTGAGGTGGCGCAACATGGACGACGCCATATATCCCGCGTCAACCACGAAGATACTCACGGCGCTTATCGGGCTGAAGTACGGGGACCTGAACGATACCATCGAAATCAAGCAGTCCACGCTGGACCTGCCGGAGGACGCGTCGCGCGTACCGTTCAAGCTGGGCGAAGTGGTCACGCTGCGGGACGCGCTGTACGGCATGATGCTGAAGAGCGGCAACGAGGCGGCCAACGCCATCGCCGAATACGTCTCCGGCGATCAGAACGCGTTTGCCGGCCTGATGAACGAGGAAGCCCGTGCCCTGGGCTGCACGAGCACAAACTTCACCAACGCAAACGGCCTGCACAATGACGCGCACTATACCACCGCGCACGACCTCGCCCTCATGATGAACGCGGCGCTGGATCACCCGGAATTCCGCAAGATCATCGCAAGCCAGACGTATAGCCTGAGCGCGACGACGGACATCAACGGGAAACCGGTGAACGCTGCCCGCTCCATCACCAACTCAAACCTGCATATTCTGGAGACAGTCGGCGGCGGCGAGAATAACGACCGCTACTACCCGCCTTCGATCGGCGGCAAAACGGGCTTCACGAACCAGGCCGGATACTGCCTGGTGGAAGCAGCTGAGCAGGACGGCGTGGAACTGATCGCCGTCGTGCTGTATTCGGGCAAATACACGCACTGGCCGGACACGAGCTGGCTGTTCCGGTACGGCTTTTCGCAGTACAAGTCCGTCACGCCCGAGGACATGTACGCCGAGAACCCCCTGGAGGACATACAGATCAACGGCTTCGCGCTGGACGACAGGGTGCCTGACGAAGAAAACCCCGGCCAGACGAAGCTGGGGCTCGGCCGGCTGGACCTTGACATCCGCGCCGTCGATCCGACCCGGGATGTCCGCATCACCGGCGAGGCGGCCGATATCGACGCCATTTCGGCGAGCTTTATGAACACGTACGCCATTGTGAACTACACGACCGAACTGCGGGCACCCATCACCCAGGGCCAGGTGGTCGGCATCCTGACGTTCTATCCAGATGGCCAGGAGCCGGCCGAATACGAGCTGATCGCCACGCGCAGCATTGCCGCGCGGGCCGACGCCCCGCTCACGCTGGAAGAAATCGAGCAGCGCGTGCTGGCTGACCCCTCGCCCCTGCCGCCTTTCGGCTGGGACTGGGTATTGCCCCCGATTTTCGCGGTGATCGCCTTTCTTTTGATTCTGCGTTCGCTGCTCAAAAGCACCCTGCGCAGGCGCAGGAACAAAAAGCAGATACCCAAGCCGAAAAGGCGGTATTATAGCTGATGTGAGAGCGGTAGGGATTCCTCACGGAAGCCCCTCGGTATTGTCGCGCTGGCTGCCTGGCATTGTCGCGCTGTGCGCATTCGCGCCCATCGCTCTGTGCCGAGGCGAACCTTCACCTCGCTTCATCCCGCACAGCGGGCGCTCGGTTCCGGTTTTGTGCCAGTCGGCATCTCCGGGTCGCTGTATCCCGCACTGCGGGCGCTTCCCTCCGATGCCCGGTAGGCCATCGCTCTGTACCTCGGCGCACCTTCGGGTCGCTTCATCGCCCACTGGGCGCGCTTCCCTCCGGTGCCCCTTATGGCGCCCGATTCTCCGAATCCGCGCCGCCATCAACGAAGGGACCACCTGTGTGGTCCCTTTACTTTTATTCTTCCGGCAGCGGCACGCTGTTTGATCCGTCCATCCACAGGCGCTCCAGGTGATAGTACTCCCGCTCCTGCTCGTGGAAGATGTGCACGATCACCGAGCTGTAGTCCATGACAATCCAGCGGCCTTCCGCGTAGCCCTCCCGGCGGGCGGGCAGGATGCCCTCCTCGGCGAGCTTCTCCTCGATCTCATCCGCGAGCGCCTTGACCTGCACCATGGACCGGCCGTTGCCGATCACCATGCAGTCCGCGATCACCGTCAGGTGGCCGATCTCCAGCACCAGCAGCGATTCCGCGCGCTTGTCGCGCATGATCTCCGCCACGCGGAGCGCAATTTCTCTTGGTTTTTTGCTCATTGCTTCCCCTCCCCTTCGTTCTCCCCCTGATTTCCCGCGCACACCGACGCCGTGTCGGGATGCGCCTGCCTGCCGCACGCCTGGATATGCCGCAGCTTCACGCGCGCCCCTTCGCGGACCGCTCCGTCCAGGTCGCTCACCGCGAGCGCCCGGAGCGGCTCCAGCCAGGGCAGGCACTTCCGCGCCGGCTCCGTCAGGTCCGCAAGGTACAGCAGCTTCTCCAGCTTGCCCATGCTGCCGTTGCCCGTGTTGTGATACCAGATCGCGCGCAGAATCTCCGGGTCCGTCACGCCGTATACGGCGCGCGCCATTGCCGCGCTGGCCGGCGCGTGCAGGAGCGCCCTGGATGTTTTTCGCATGTCATCCACCCGCATGCCCTGCCGCGCCAGATACGCGGCCATTTCGTCCAGCTTCATGCCCTTGGCGCAGTCGTGCAGCAGCCCGGCCAGCGCCGCGCGCTCCTCATCATATCCCCATCGCCCGGCCAGGCGCGCGATGGTGGCCTCCACGCCCAGCACGTGCCGGAACCGCTCCGGCGGAAGGTCGTGCTGCAGGCGCTTGATGATGGCGGCGCGCGGCATCCGCTTGGGCGGATCGTACAGCCTGTGCTGGCCGATGTAGTTTTCCACCGTCCGGGGCGTCAGCCCTTCCAGCGACATGCCGCGATGCACGCGGTCCCGTATCGCGGTGGCGGAAATATCCGGGATGACCGCCCGCATGCGGATTACCCGCGCGCCCGGCGCTTCCGCAAGGGCCTCTCCCCCGCGCGCGAACACCGCGAAGCGGCACAGCGCGAAAACGCGCTTCGCGTCGCGCCACGTGCCGACCTCCCGGAGCGTATCGCCGCCGATGATCATCACCAACTCGCTGTCCGGATGGCGCGCCCGAAGCGCCTCCAGGGTATCCACCGTGTAGGTCTTGCCCGGGCGGTCGATTTCGATACGCGAAACCTCGTACCGGCCTTCCGCACCCAGTTCCGCCATGCGCAGGCGGTCGAGCTTGCCCGCAAGCTCCGCGGATTTATGCGGCGGATCGCCGCACGGGACGATCAGGATGCGATCCAGGCCGAGCTCCTTTTGCGCCGCTTCCGCCATTGCCAGATGACCATCGTGAATGGGGTTAAAGCTGCCGCCCAAAAGGCCGATCGTTTCGCGCATCCCGTCATGTCCTCTTTTCGCTTGCTATAGGGGGTATTATATCCCGTGCGCGCCCGCTTTTCAAACGCACCCTTTTACCGCGACGGCGGCGCGGATTCGAAGAATCGGCGCCATAAGGGCTTCCATCAGGAATCCCTACCGCTTGACGCGCGCGTTACCTTCCCAGATGCTCCAAATCTGCTCTTCGTCCGCAGGCACCGCGTAGTCCGTCTCCATCGTGGCGACAAGCGCGCCGCTCGCCCAGCCAAACTGCGCCCACGTGCCGCTTTCCCAGCCCCTGAGCATCGCGTACAGCATGCCGCTGACAAACCCGTCGCCGCCGCCGATGCGGTCATAGACCGGGATGGGCCTTGGCTCGATCACGTGCCACGCGCCGCCGTCCCAGAGGATTGCGCCCCACTGGTGCTCGTTCGCGTTCACCACTTGGCGAAGCGTGTTGGCGAACACCGTCACGCCCGGAAACGCCTGCCGTGCGGCGGAGATCATCCCCTTGAACCCTTCGATCTTCGCCTCGATGCCCTTTCCGCCCGCCTCCGGCCCGGTGAGGCCGAGCGCGAGCTGGAAATCCTCCTCGTTCCCGATCAGAATATCGGAAATGCCCGCGATGCGGGTAAACATCGCGCGGAGTGCGTCCTCGCGCCCCTTCCAGAAGGAATCGCGGAAGTTGAGGTCAAAGCTGATGCGCGTGCCCGCCGCTTTCGCCGCTTCCGCGAGCGCCAGGCAGAACTCGCCCGTCTCCGGCGACAGCGCGGCAATGAGTCCGGATAAATGAAGGTCCTTCACGCCTTCCCGCACGAACAGCCGCTCCAGGTCAAAATCCTTCACGTTCAGCGTCCGGCCGACCTCTCCGGCGCGGTCGTTCCAAACCCGCGGTCCGCGCATGCCAAACCCGCTGTCCGCGATGTTGAACTGATGCCGGTATCCCCACGGCCCGCCCTGCGGCACTTCCGCGCCTTCATAGGCAATGTGCCGGCGGGACAGCTCGTCCTTGATGAACGAGGCGATCGGGCTATCCTTTACAAAGGTCGTCAGCACCTTCGTGGGCAGCCCAAGGCCGGCCGACACGGCCAGCACGTTGGACTCGGCGCTTGTGGCCTGCATTTCATAGGAATGCGCGGTGTTGACGGGCTGGCGGTTGGCGGGCGTAATGCGCACCCCCATGCTGGTGGGAACCACGAGCGCCCACTTGGCGTCCTCACGGAATTTCATCATGAATCGTGACCTCCATTTGCTTCTCTCATTTGTTCCCGGTGTTCTGATACAGCTCTATGATAGTATAACAGAGGCTTCCTGGTTTAGGAAGCCTCAATTTGATCTGTAACCCTTTATCCGTTCCCCTGCGTGGCTGTCTCCATCAGCTTCATCAGCAGCCGCAGCACGACGGAAGTGGCTTCGCGGTCGACCGCTGTTTCCTCACCTCTGGGTTCACCAAGTCCGGTCCTGTCGTCCAGCGAGAGCACCCCGTTCGCATCCGCCGCCGCGAGCAGCAACGGCGTCAGGTTCTGCACATTGCCGCTGAGCGGCGCATCCAGCCAGCCGGATGCGGTCAGCGTCATGCCCTGGCCCATGATCGTCGCCATCGTGACGGTGTTCCGCCGCGCGGTATAGACGATCTCCCTGCCATCCTGCATGACCAGCACAACCTGCATTTCTGTTCCGGGCGTGAGCACGGGCGCAAACGTGCGGCTGTCAACCCGCCGGATCACGCCATCGGTGAACTTGTAGACATCCAGCGTCAGCGAGCGCGTACCGTCCGCGGCAACAGCCACGCTGATTGTCAGCAGTTCCACCGCCTTGTCGCAGTCAAAATCCCTCGCCGCGTATGCCGCCGCATCGGGCAGAGCACGCGCGAAAGCTTCATACCGAACGCCATCCATTGTGGCCCGGACCCTGTCCAGAAGCGAGAGCGGTCCGGCCGTTGGCAGCGGAGTCGGCGTGGGCGTGGGGCTTGGCGTCGGCGTAGGCGTCGGTGTCGGAACCGGCGTTGGCACGGGGGTGGGCGGCGCGGTCGGCTTGATTTGGACGAAATCGATCACATCCTCGCGCAGGTATCCGATTTCATCGCCGATCTGCACGCTGTACCAGTTATAGCCGTCCTTCGGGATCGCGCCTGACAGCAGCGTCGCCAGCGTTCCTTTGTTTACCCGCATGATCAGGGCGCCGTTTGGTTCCCTACGGACGTTCACATTGTCCTTCTTGACAACCGCGTAGCTCATCATGGGGTTCAGCGTGGGCGCGATTGTTGGCACGGGCGTTGGCGGGATTGTGGGTCTTGGCGTGACCGGACGCGATATCGATTCCAGGTAAGCGTCAATCTCCGGCTGCGTCATCATCACGACCGCGCCGGCGAGTACATAGCCGCTGACCCCGTCCGAGCTGACGTACAGCCAGCGTGTATTGGTGCTATCCCAGAACGAGGACATGGCGTATACCACGTTTCCGGCGGACAGCACCTTGATCCCCACTGTGCCCGACGCCGGTGCGCTGCGCAGATACGTGCTCTGCCAGACCACGCGCGCGTACCCCTTCATCGGATCGGGCGCCATGGTTGGCCGCTGCGTCGGCTGCTGCGTCGGAACGACGGTCGGTCTTGCCGTGGGCCGGTTCAGATACGCCTGGATCTCCCGCTGCGTCATGAAGCGTGCCACGTCTTCGCGCAGGTATCCGTTTTCGCCGGTAGCCATCACGGTAACATAGTGCCAGACAATCCCGCTCAGGTCGTATTGTTGCCCGGAAATATAGATGACCTCATCAAGCGGCAAACGCCTCTCCACAGAGCCGTTTGGGGTTCTGCGCAGGTTTACGTTGTTCATCAGGGTGATGGCATAGCCCGCCTGCTGCGGCGCGCGCGTCGGCGTGGGGGGCGTAAACGTCGGGGGCGGAACAGGGGACGCCGTGGGTGGCGGTGGCGGGATGCGGGTGGGCGCGAGGGTGGGGGTGGGTGTTGGGGTTGGCGCTTGCGTTGGGGTTAGCGTGGGCGTCGGAGCCTCGGTTGGCGCTTGCGTTGGGGTTAGGGTTGGTGTCGGTGCTTCCGTTGGCGCTTGCGTTGGGGTTAGGGTTGGTGTCGGTGCTTCCGTTGGCGCTTGCGTTGGGGTTAGGGTTGGTATCGGCGCTTCCGTTGGCGTTAACGTCGGGGTTGGCGTTGGTGTCGGCGCTTCCGTTGGTGTTTGCGTCGGGGTTGGCGTTGCCGTCGGTTCTTCAGATGGCGCTATTTCAGAAGTTGATGTTGGCTCTTCCGTCGGTATTGGCGTTGGCGTTTGATCAGGTTCCGGCTCATACAGAGCGGGTAAATCCAACGGACGTGGCGAACCGCTAATCGTTATCCACCCGGCCCAAAGCACGGACACATCCGTTTCGCTCGTCACAACAAACGCATACGGCGTTGATTCCGTGCCCGTGAAATCAACCGGCACGCCACCCGGCAACGGAGTTTCATCCGCCGTGTTCATGAGTCGTAAGATGCCTGTGGAAGTGGGTTCGAATACGAGTTTTACCGCGTCCAGCTTCGCTGCATCGCGGTATTCTTCCGGTATCTGCATCCAGAGCCAACGTCCTTGCGCTTCCTCGGCAAGAAGCAATTCAGCGGTCCGCTCGTCGCCATCAGTTACTTGAAAAATCGCGCGCAGCTTCGGTTGTTCCTCTTCATTGGCATACGTCAGGCCGGGCAAGCCCATCAACAGGCACACCACGCATAGCCAGGCGCATCTTACCCTCATTTTCTTCAAAGCCAAACGCTCCTTCCCGTTTCATTCCCGTCATCGGCTTCGCTTTACTAGTCTGATATGGTTTGATACAGTATACCAGATTCTGGAAAAGAGTTCAATTTGATCAATGCGTGGAAAAGAGCGTTCGACGTGCCAATAAACAAAAAAATACCCGCGCAATCAAAGAAAGCGCGGGTAGGGATGGAATCCGGCGACGACCTATTCTTCCGGGCCGTTTCCAGCCAAGTACGTTCGGCGCGAAGAGGCTTAACTGCTGTGTTCGGAATGGGAACAGGTGGGACCCTCTTGCCATAGTCACCGGAAATAGTATGCAATTATGAAGGT
>JAVBOM010000104.1:0-25788 GCA_031550535.1 Eubacteriales bacterium | reverse complement strand
CGACATCGACGCCTCCGGCGTCACCACCGTCGCCGCCGAGTCTCTTGAGCAGTGCACCAGCAAAAAATCGCTGCTCTACGACAAGGGCGGTGAGGAGCACTACAACATCATCTCCGCGCTGCACAAGTCCATGCGCAACAGCGACGTGCAGGCGGCCGTCTACTGGCTGGCGCGCATGCTGGAAGCGGGCGAGGATCCACTGTACGTGGCGCGCCGGGTAACGCGCTTCGCCAGCGAGGACGTGGGCATGGCGGACAGCCGCGCGCTGGAGGTCGCGGTCGCGGCGTACCAGGCGTGCCACTTCATCGGCATGCCGGAATGCGCGGTGCACCTGACGCACGCGGTGACGTACATGGCGCTCGCGCCCAAGTCCAACGCGCTGGACGTGGCCTACATGCGCGCGCGCGAGGACGCGCAGCACACCCTCGCCGAGCCGGTGCCGCTGGTGATACGGAACGCGCCCACCCGGCTGATGGGCGATCTCGGCTACGGCAAGGGTTATCAGTACGCGCACGATACCGAGGACAAATTGACGAACATGCAGTGCCTGCCCGACGCGCTGCTGGACCGCCGGTATTACGAGCCGACGGCCCAGGGCAGCGAAGCGAAGGTGCGGGAGCGCATGGCGCAGATTGAGCGGTGGAAAGAGGAGCATAAAGGGAAGTAGGGTGCGGCGGTGGTGTTGATTCCTCTCAAAGAGTTGCGAAAAAGGAGTATAGACCTCGGCAATGCCTGGCTTTTCTCCGCAACAATCATCTATCCTTTTTTGCCCATTGTTATGTACATGCGTTCCGACGCGCCGGCGGATGAACTGTTCTGAAGAGGCGGAAAATCGAAGTTCCCCGCCACCGCGCGAGCCCTTTTTTATCCGCGCAAGCATCGCTCCGCGACATACCGCGCCATAAACAAACACGGGTTGGCCTCATCCCACAGCAGCGGGAACACCTCCAGCGGCCGGAACCCCATGCTGTAATAGAAGCGACGCGTCCTTTCGTACCCCTCATCTTCGCGCGACGCGTCCAGCGTTTTCACCGTGAGGAATTCCATGCCGCTGTCAACGCAGTGCCGCACGCACCGCTCTACCAGCAGCCTGCCCATGCCCATGCGGTGCCACGCGGGCAGCACGCCCATCACACAGATTTCCGCCGTGTGCGCGTTGTGGAGCTTCAGCGCGGCGAACCCGATCGCGCTGTCCAGTCCCAACGCCGCGTAGAACGGCAGATTCCGCACCTCGGCAATATAGTTCACAAGGGATTCCTCAATCCCAAACCAGCCGGGCAGCGCCCGCAGGATCACCTCACAAATGCGCGCCTTCTCGTCAGTCGTCGCGATCTCCATTATATCCATCATCGCAATCATCCTTTCTTGTTTTCCGGCCATGCGCGCCATGCCGTCCGGCCACTTCTTCGTTCGCAGGGAAACCAAACAAAAAACGGGAACCCCCGGCGGCGCAACCGGCACGCGAACAGCCCCCCCACTTGGCAGGGCTGTCTTGCGTTCGGTTGCGTCCTCCGTTGCTCCCGTCGGTCCGCTTCTGCCCGCACCGTTCAGGGCGTCAGGGCATCGGCGGCTTTAATCACCTCTTTGCGCGTGTTATGCGGCGCGCATGCCACAGCCCGATTATAGGCAGCGAGAGAAGGTATGTCAACATTCCGTTACCGCTCCCGCACCACATACCCCGTAACCACGCCCGCCGCGTCGCGCTCCAGCCACACCTCGGTCACATTCGTGCCGTCCGACGACGCGCTGACGCATACCTTTTCCGGGCCGTCGCCGGGGAGCACGCTGTCCAGCAGCACCGTCAACCGCCCGCCGTCGCCGTACTCAAACACCACATACCCGTCCGCGTCCAGGATGAGCGCCTTGCGCGTCGCCTCGTCAATCACGCCGTCCACAATCGGCGGGATAGCCTCCGCTTCCGCGCCGTCGCCCGCGCCTTCCGCGCTGCCCGCGAGCAGCGCGTCCAGGTAGGCGCGCGCCCGCTCCGGGTCGGCCTTCTTCGCGTCCAGCGGCAGGTCAAACAGCGCGTTCACGCCCTGGTACTCGGGATTTGGGGTCATGGTTCCCGCCGCCTCGTCGTAGTCAAACGCATGAATATCGTAAAACGTGCCGGAAATGACACACAGCGACACGCCCCGGTCCGCGAACATCTCCACGCCGTCGCACTCGATCAGCCGGTACTGCACACCGTCGATGACCGACAGCGCATACCCGCCGCCCATGGACGCGATGTTCACCTGCCACGGCTTTTCCCCGCGGATCAGGGGCGAGACGAAGAAGTCGCCATAACCCGCGTCCTCCGTGTCGGGCATGGGCCTACCGTCCTCCCGGGCGATGGTCACAGCGGCGTAGGTCTTGTCCACGTCGGCGTCCAGGGCGTCCAGCCCCTTGCCGGACACAATGCCGTGCAGTGTGACGGTGTGCCCAGAGGATGTCCGCGTTTCATCAATCTTGATCGCGTCCTCCCCCGCGAAGGCTTCCGCCAGCAGCGGATACCCCGCCCGCTTCGCGTACTCCTGCGGTGTCAGCAGCGTATACGCGGCCACCGCGCCCACGGAGAGCAGCACCACCAGCGCCGCGATCACCGCCGCCATGGAGCGCCTCGTCCATCCTCTATGCATCGCTTGCCCCTCCCTCTCCTTTTGCATCAGCGCGCGCTGTACCCCGGGGACGAGCCCCGCGTCCGGTTCCTCCGTGCGGGCGAGCGCGTCAGTCAGCTTTTTGTCAAACGGTTCGGACTTCACAGGCCATCTCCCCTTCCATCTGCCTTTTGATCTCCGCGCGGGCTTTGTGCAGGCGGCTCTTGACGGTCCCCTGCGGGACGCCCAGGGCGCGCGCGATCTCCTCCACGGACAGATCGGACGCGTAGCGCATGTACAGCGCGACGCGCAGCTTGTCCGGCAGCTCCGCGGCCGCCGCGCGGATCAGCCCTTCCTCCTCGCCGCGGATCAGCAGCGCGTCCGGGGCCTCCCCCTTGTCCGCGTCCTGGTCGGTCAATGCGGCCCACGGCGCGAGGCGCGCCCTGCGCGCGTCCTTGGCTCGCTTGTTCTTCCACAGCCGCGCGGCCACGCCAAACAGATAGCTTTTGACGTTCCGGTCCGCGTTCAGACGCCCACACCGCTCGGCGGCCGTCAGAAATGTTTCCTGGAACAGGTCCTCCGCATCGGGCGCGTTGCCCGCCAGCCGCCGGCAAAACGCGTACAGCGGCTTCTCATACTCACGCGCGAGGCCCGCCAGCTCTGCAATCTCCACAACCATCCTCCTTCCAACGCGTTCTTCGCCTAGTACTTGTCGCGAAGGACGAAAAGGTTCGCCCGATGCTGAAAGTTCACACTTTTGACACAAGATGACAAAAATTGGCACCGCTGGACGCTCTCCTTGCTTTCTGGTATACTATAGCAAATCCACACACGAAAAAGGAGGATTGTATGAAAAAGCGTTGGATATGCCTGTCCCTGGCCATATGCCTGCTGTGCGCCGCTCCCCTGGCGCTGGCGGAGGCAAAGACGTTCCTGTATGAAAGCGAGGACCGGATGGTGCCTGCGGTGTACACCGCCCCGGACGCTATGTCGGCCGATACGCCCATCGTCGTGCTGTGCCACGGCCACGGCGGTTCCAAGGACGAGAATGTCGGCTTCATCGAGATCGCCGACGCGCTAGCGGCCGCCGGCATCGCCTCCATCCGCATGGACTACCCCGGCTGCGGCGACAGCCCGGAGCCCTTCACCGCGAACACGCTGGGCAACATGATCGCGGACACGCTGGCGGGCCTTGAGGAGGCGCGGGAACTGCACGGCGCCGGCGACTACCAGGTGGGCGTGCTGGGCTACAGCATGGGTGGCCGCATCGCGATGACCATCGCCGGAAACGCGGACAACCCCTTCGGCGCGATGGCGCTGCTGGCCGGCTCCGTGGACAAGGGCGAGAACCTGCTGACCGGCGGCATGTTTGAAAACTGGCAGGACCTGTACGAGACGGCGAAAGCGGACGGCTATGTCGATTTCACCACCGTATACGGCCAGCAGCAGCAGCTCAGCAAGGAATGGTTTGAGGATCTGCTCGCGAGCGACCCGATGCTGAATAACTCCTTTGTGGGCGACCTGCTGGTCATTGGCGGCACCGAGGACACCGTCGTGCCCGCAGCCGTATTTGACGCGGCCGTCGCCGCGTTTGACGGCAAGGTAAACTCCCTTGTCAAAACCACCATCGACGGCGCGGACCACGGCTACGGCTTCTACAGCGACGACGACGCGCTGCGCAAGCAGGTGATCGATTCGATCGTCAACTTCTTCAAGGATACGCTGCTGTAATACAGGGAATCAGTGGACGCGCGGGGCAGGCGATGCTTGCCCCGCGCGTTCGCGCATGGAGGTATGTTATATGAGCGATTTGCCCACCGGGGATTCGGAGCGCGCCCTTTTCTGGGACACGCCCCGGCGCATGGCGCGCGCGCAGAGCATCGCCGCGCGGGTTGACGAGGCGGTCTGGCGCAAGGCGGGCGGCCGCGCGCTGGATTTTGGGTGCGGCACCGGGCTGATCTCGTTCAGCCTGTCCACGCCCTTTTCCCAGATCACACTGATGGATATCGCGCCCGAAATGCTGCGCGCGCTGGAGGACAAGATCACCGCGGCGGGCACGCCGCACATGCGGCCTGTCCTGTTCGACCTGACACGCGCGGAATGGCCTTCCCCGGGGACATTTGACGCGGCCTACACCTCCATGGCGCTGCACCACGTGCGGGACGTCGCGCTGGTGTTCCGGCGGCTGCACGCCGCGCTCGCGGACGACGGTGTGCTCTGCGCCGTGGACCTGGACCCGGTCAGTCCCATGTTCCACGCGGATGAGCCGGACTTTGACGGCCACCACGGCTTTGACCACGGAACGCTTGCGGCGTGGCTGCGGGACGCGGGTTTCGGCGGCGTGCGGGTGGAAACCTTTTACCGCGCGGAGCGGGCCGTGAACGGCACGGCGGTTCCGTACTCGCTGTTTTGCGCCGTGGGCACAAAGGGATAGACGGCAAAGGGGCCGCCGTGTTCCCGGCAGCCCCCCTTGCTCTGCTTCTTTAGTTGTCCCCTTCTGCCTTCCATAGCCCGTGCAGGTTGCAGTAGGCGTACACGGCCAGCACGCTGTCCGGGTCCACCTCGAACACGGCTTCCGGCGCGTCCTGCGGGGTCAGGTTCCTGTACAGGCCGCCCGTTTTCGTCTCCACCAGCACCCATTCAATGTAGTGCTCCGGCGTCATCGGATGCGCCACGCTGCCCACGCGGACCGTCAGGCGCTTCCCTTCCGCGCTCACCGCCGGAATGTGCTTCTCCACGGCTGCTTCCTTCGTATTGGCATTCACTTCCGCAAGGCCGGACACACCCTCGCCCGTCGGGCCAAGCGGCAACAGCACGGCCCCCTTCTCTTCCTTTTGAAAAAACATTGCGCGCTTCATCGTGCATGCGCTCCTTTCGCGTTTCCGTCGATTTATGTGAACAACCCATCGTTTCTATTCATTGTATACCCACAGTGCCGCGCGGTGAAACCGATCAGAAGGAAAAGGCGTCACTTGGCGGCGACACACCGTATGGCGCGCGCCGATATTCCACCAGCGCCCCGTTCTCCGCGCCGATCAGCATCACAAACAGCACATCGCCCGTCGCCGCGTCCACAAAATCAAACCGCCAGCAGGGATACGACGCGGCGGCGCGCATTTTGCCCGCGTATTCGCTATCCCCGATATAGTACGCCGTATCCACTCGCATGGCCTTGAGGGTCTCCGGCGTGTACTCGCCCAATCCCCCCGCGCACGCGAGCGCCCTGTCCAGGGCCGCGTCCCGGGGCATCGCGTTTTCGTCCGGCAGGCCGTGGATTTCGCCGCCTCCAAACATTCGGAACAGCGGGATGAAGTTCAATTTGAGTTGCTCTTCCAGCGTCCATGAGCCGTCAGGTATTCCGTTGCCGTACACCTCGTCCTGCAGCACAAGCACCACAGCCACAAACGGGTCCTGCGTGCCCCGCTCGTTATCGTCAGCATACTGCCGCACCGAGAGCGTTTTCCCCTTGCCGGAAAGCCGCACGGTGTAGCAGACAGGCACGTTCGGCCAAACTGTGCCCAAGGGCAGCAAGTCCACCACCCAGGCAGGGTTCTTCGGATCTGCCGCGTCAAACCCAGCATACGCGCCGTAGGCGTCTTCCGCCACATCCTTCTTTCCAAGCCCGTATTTCTTGGCCACGGCGGACCGCGCCAGCCGTTCGGCCTCCGCATCCGCAATGTCGTTCTTGCCCGGCACACCGCTGATGAAGCACGCCACGGGCGGCACGGCGTCCAGCAGCCTTCGCGTCAGCGTCGCGCGCGTCTTGTGCGGCCACTGGAAGAACAGACCGCCCCACTGATACCTTGCGTCACAGTAGTCCGACACAACCGAGCGAATGGCCCCGATGATATACTCCGCGTCCAGTTCCGCGCCCAGCGAGATCGGCGTATCCCAGTCCGCCCGCGCGGCAAAGGCGCATAGGCACACCGCCATGGCGAGCATCCAGAACCCGGCTTTTCGCATAACGCGTTCCTCCTCTGCGGCGGCGTGGAACCGGTGCTTGCGCTAGAAATCCACGCCTTTCCCGTTGCCCATCAGACGGCCTTTCGCCGGAAAAACTTCCCATGTCCTCATCCCGCCCAAGACGACGGCGCTGATTTGAAAAATCGGGCGCCATAAGGGGATTCCGCAAGGAATCCCTACCTCTCCCCGGCATGACGCAGCGCGCCCCCGGCCATGCTACCCGCATGAACGCGCTTTTTTCCGCCCAGGGACTCTATGCGTGGCTGCCGGACGCGCTGCCGCTCGCCGCGCTGGTTCTCTTAGGGCTTTACTGCCTGAAGGCCGTGGTGATGGTCATTCCGTTCCTGCCGCTCTTCATCGCCGCGGGCGCACTGTTCCCCACGGGCTGGGCCATCGCGCTGACGTACGCCGGCATCCTCCTGGACCTGTCGGTTGGGCACTGGCTCGGCCGGCGGCTCGGCGGCGAAGCCGTGATGGACAAGCTCGCGCGGCGCAGGGCGGGCCGCCGCTTGCTGTCGTGGCTGCGCCGGGGCGGGTCGTCCGCGTGTTTCCTCGCGCGCATCCTGCCCGTTCCATTCGACCTGGTCAGCCTCTTTTTCGGCGCGTCGGGCCTTTCCTACCCGCGCCACGCGCTCTTTTCCCTGCTCGGGGTCACGCCCAATATGCTTCCGTATGTCATTGCCGGTCGGGCGGTCGCCAGCCCGCTGTCCGCCGCGTTCCTGGTGCCGTTCGGCCTGAGCGCCGCGCTCTCCCTGGCGCTGTTTTTGGCGCTGCGCCGCATGGAGAAGCATGGCCTGCGAAGCGGCGAACCGGACAGTTGAGCCGTGCCTTGGAGGGAATGAACCAAAGGCAGTTTACATAGGCTTCCGAAATGTGGTATAGTGACCGCATTAAGGATAAGGGGGACAAACAAAACATGCATAGTGCTAAAAAATGGTTCGCATGGGCGCTGGTGCTGCTGATGGCGCTGCAGGCGCCGGCCGCGCTGGCGAACGCGAAGGCCCCGCTTCTGACCGTCGCGGTCATGGAGGGGCGCGAAATCAACTACACCGCAAGCCTCAAATGGCACGGCATCCCGGAGCTGGACGAGGAAACCAACAGCCTGATCGCGCAGGCGCTTGAGTCCATCGTCCTCACCGGCAATTCCTGCCAGACCGGGGACAGCGGCTATCAGCACATGGACCTCCAGGTCAGCGGCGAGTCCGCCATGACCATGGACACGGTCGCGCGCCCGGACGGCGTGTACATGTCCTCCCCGGCGTATGGAGAGCCCTTTGCCATCATGATGGATGAGCTCGAAGGCGTTTTGACCAACTACGGCAACGTGCTCGATTCCATCCTGTCTGAAACCGGCACGGACATGGGCGGCATGTATGGGACCATGTTTGCCAACTACGGCAAAACGCTGCAGACCATGGTGGATGGCGCGGCGAGCGGTGAAACGCTGTCCGGCCCCGTGGGAGAGACGGCGGATTACGATGCCATGATGGACGAACTGGGCCTCACGGACTTCGCGGACGCGTGCACGGCGTGGGCCGAGGAGACGTTCGCCGGCGCTCCGTATGAAGGGGAGATCGATTCCGCGTTCGGCGTCAAGCCGGCCAGCGCGACCGTCTACGCATGCACGAAGGCTGACCTGATGGCGCTGCTGGACGAGGCCATTCCGCTGCTGCGCGACAACGATGCGTACTGGCAGTTCATCATTGACCTCGTCAACGCGAATGTCGCGGACATGGACGATATCGCGGAAGAACTGGATCCCGAAGAGTTTGAGGCGATGATGGAGGAAATCAGGGCGATGATGGACGAAATGCTCGCCATGGCGGATGTGGGCATCCCGGACGACACAATCGCCCAGTACATTGAGGGCGTGGACGCCGAGGGCAACCTCGCGCTGGGCCAGATTCAGGTCCTGGTGCCCGCGATGGAAGAGGGCGCGGAACCCTTCCAGGTCTACGCCGAGTGGATTCCCGGGACGTGCTCCTTCGCGGGCTACCTGGGCTATGAGAGCGACGGCTTCCAGATCCTCGCGCAGAGTATTCCGGAAACGGCCGCCGAACTGGACGGCGCTGCCGCCGCGCAGACCGGCTTTAACGCGACGCTCGCCATCGTGTCCGGCGATACGTCGACCCCGGTGTTCAGCGTGAACACGACCACCCTGGAGGCCGATCTCGCGAAGGCTTCCACGCTCGCCATCACCATCCATGACGCGTACAGCGGCGATATGGGCGTCGTATTCGACACGCACCAGACCAATGTGCAGGACGGCGTGGACGTGGCCCAGGAGAACACGGTGGACATCTCCTACGTGATGGGCGGCGCGCCTGTGAAGGTCCTGACCGCGACCCTGTCGCTGAAGTCTGGCGAGCCCACCGGCGAGCCGTTTGACCCGGAGACGATGGAGTTTGTCCATCCCGGGCTGATGGACGAGGCCGAGTTCTACACGTGGGTGGAGACCGTGGGCATCAGCTCCATGCAGACGGCGATGCGCATCCTCAGCCTGCTCCCGCCCGAGGTGTTTTCTACCCTCGTGCAGAGCGGCAGTGCGCCCGCGAACTAAAACTAACACATGAGAAGAGGGGCTACCGCAGCGCGGTAGCCCCTCATTTTGCGCGAAAGGGGTGAATCCGATGGCATGGCCGACACACATTGTCGCCGCGGCAGGGTATGTGGAGGACCGAAACGGAAACCTTCTGCTGGTTAGGCTCCACCACCGGGGCTGGGACGCGCCCGGCGGGCAGATTGAAATCGGCGAAAGCATCGAGGAGGGCGTCCTGCGCGAGATTCTGGAGGAGAGCGGCATCACGGCCTCCGTGCGCTGCCTGGTGGGCGTGTACTCCAACGTCGGGCAGCATGTGCATTACGACGGCGTGACGCATGTCCCCACCAAGGTCATGCTGGATTTCCTCTGCGATTACGTGGACGGGGAGCCTACCCCCTCGAACGAGACGAGCGAGGTACTCTGGGTGCCCAGGCACAGCGCGCTCGGCTATATCACCTCACCCGCGCAGCGGTTCCGGTTTGAAAAGGCGCTTTCGTTCGATGGGCGCGCCAGCTATAGCGCGTACGTGACCCACCCGGCGTTCACGGTGCTGTCGGACCGGTACGTGTAGCCATGGCGGCCGTCACGCCCAGACCGGCTGCCACGTCACGCCAAACCGGTCCGTCACCCAGGCGCACTTGCGGATGTCCCCGACGGCCTCCGGCCCCATCATCACCTCGCCGTCCCGCGCCAGCGCGGCAAAAACGGCGTCAAACTCCGCCTCATCCCGGCAATCGATATACAGGGACATGGCCCAGCTACAGTCCGGTGCGGGGTTCGCCGCGTTCATGTCCAGGAACATGATTTCCTGCCCCAGGAATGACACCGCCCCGTGCAGCACCAGATTTTCCTCGCCCTCCCCGGCGAAGGGGTGGTCCTTGCCGTACCGCACCAGCTTGGTGATGGCCGCGCCCGGCAGGTTCGCAGCGTAGAACACCATGGCTTCTTCCGCCCTGCCCGTAAAGGTCAGAAATGGGACGATCCTCTGCTTTTCCATTGTAACACGCTCCGTTCATGGGTTTTGTTGACACAGTGTGCGCAAACGCGCACGGGTTGGTAAGCCCCTTCGCTGCGGCACTCAGGGCCAACGCACAAACCATTCCGAGGATTATCAAGGCGCCGCCGTCTTTTGATTGAGGTCCGGCATCGGCGCTTCCACGCCATACGCGCCGTAGTGCGCGTGTCCCTCGCCGTATGCGTCCACGCTGGCGGATGTCACCGCGTCTATCGCCGGATGGCCGACCGCCACCATGATCACAGGGAGCACGTGCGCTGGGAGCCGCAGCGCCTCGGACACGCCGCGGACCCTCGCTTCCTGCGGTGCGATGCTCATCGGCACCGAGGATAACCCCATCGCAGCGGCCTGGATGAGCACGTTTTCTGCCGCCATGCCCGCGTCCAGCGTCAACAGCTCCGGATAGAAGGCGGTCTGCTCGTTTGCGGCGATGACAAGGGCAAGCGGCGCGGTATCCAGCGCCCCGGCGTAGGGATTGCCCGCCTGCATGGCAACAAGCATGTCCCGGTCCGTGACGACAATCACCTCCAGCGCGCGCTGGTTGCCTCCAGTCGGCGCGGCAAACGCGGCGCGGACAAGCCAGTCCGTCTCCTCGGCTGTAAGCTGGGCGCTATCAAACTGTCTGACGGTCGTCCGCGAGAACACCGCGGACGCAGCCGGCGCGCTTTGCGCGATCTGTTCCCCGGCGGATCCCGCGCCCGGCAGACCGGATACGCCGAGCAGCGCCGCGAGCGCGAGTGCCTGCCGCGCGGCAATACGGCCGCGGTTTCTCATGGCAAACATCCTCCTCCGCACTTCGCATATTTCTCATTTCTGCATGCGATCATAGCAAAACGCGCACGGAAAAACAAGGCTGGCCACCTATGATTTGCATGTTCCTTTTTTTTGTGATATGCTTTCATCTATACTGCAAATATGGTATGCTATCTCCCGCATGGGTTCGGCACGGCCGTCCCGGCGGATATATTGAATCAGAGGCTGATCAATTCTTATGATAATGCTTTCAAGCTGGACCTCCCGCCTGCGCGGCGCCGTCAAGGGTTTCCTGACAAAGTTGGGCGTCATGCGCCCGCCCGCCGCCGCACCGGACGATCCGCTCGACCACGTGCGCTATGTGGTGGTGGATCTGGAATGGAACCAATACCCCAAGTGGGCGCGCACGCCCGTCTCCAAGGACGGCGTGGTGATGCCGCACGAGATCATCCAGATCGGCGCGGTCAAGGTGGACGGGCACTTCCGCGCTATCGACGCGTTCACGGCGGGCGTGCGGCTGCAGGGCCGCAGGAAGCTGTCCAAGCATGTGGCGCGCGTCATCTGCAAGACACAGGAGGACATCGACCAGGGCGTAGACTTTCCGGTGGCCTACGCGCGCTTCTCCAACTGGAGCGCGGACGCCGAGCGGTTCATCACCTGGGGCACGGACGACTTCCGCGTGTTCGAGAACAACCTGGCCTACTACAAAATGAGCGGGCTGGAGAACGATTGCTGGTACGACGCGCAGCTCATCTACGCGCGGCAGGTTCGCGGGGACCGCGTGCAGACCGCGCTGGCAAAGGCGGCCGAGGTTCTGGGCGTGGAGGACGATCTCGCCCACCACGACGCGCTGAACGACTCGTACATCACGGCCTCCGTGTGCCAGCGGCTCGACATGGACACCGGCATGGCCGAGCGCGACCAGGCGCCCGCGCCCAAACCCCGGCCCAAGCGGAACGAGAACGTACTGTTCATGCAGAAAAAGTTTGTCTCCGCGGGCAGCGAGGGCGGCTTTGAGACGCGGACTATGGCCAAGCAGCACTGCGCCGCCCTGCCGGTCTGCTGCCCGAACTGCGGCGCTGCCATGAAGCTGGAATCTTCCCGCGTGTCCAGCGGCGACCGATGGATGCGCATGGCTTCCTGCAAGGCGCACGGCAACCATCTGGTGCGCTACCGCATCCGGCACAAGACGGACGGTGAGTTCGCCTGGACGCGCACGGTGTACGCGCCGGACGACGAGTTGGAGCAGTACTACCGCGAAAAAGCCCAGTCCGCGCAGCACCGGCGCGGCGGGCGCGGGCGCGGGACCAAGCGGCCGGCCGCGGCGCAGCAGGCGCAGGCGGCGGTGCAGAGCGCGGCGGGCGGGCAGATGTAGGGGCTTCGCACGCAAAACGAGTATACGCAGCGGGCTGCCGGGCCGGAATGGCCGGGCAGCCCGCTGTGTTTGGGGATGTCTTGAGCATTTCTCTCAAACGCAGCACATGTCGTTGCGGATCTTTTGCCGCCTCGCGTTGTCTCGTCCACTCTGGCTCTGCTACGCTTCGTTCCCTGGGCGTAGCGAAGCGGCAAAATCTCTCGCAAATCCATGCGCTATCTTTTCTGAAATTGCTCTATTTTCCGGCCTCTACCACAGGGCTGGCCGAGGCGTGCTCCGCCGCGTCGCCCACCACGATGCCGACCGCGTTTGACGCGAAGGCGACCGGCCTGCCCGCGGCGTCAAAGCCGTGCAGCACGAGCAGATGGCTGGGCATCCATTCCTCCGCTTGTACCTGCCAGTGAACCCGGACGGCCGCCCCGGGCTCCAGCGTGATGTTATCCGCCAAATCGCCCGTGCTGATGTCCGTGAACCGAAGCTGTTCCAGCGCGACCTCGCCCTGGTTGACGACATCGCAGATCAAGCCGATCACATCCCCTTTGCCCGCCCGGGCCGAAGACGCGGTGAGCGTAACGCCGCACGCCGCCGGGGCCACCGGCGCGGCATCCGCCCGCTCGGATTGCGTTCCTGAAGGCGCCGTGGGTTCCGGAACCGGGAAGGAAAGCCCGGTCTCCGCGTCGCGCACGGCAATGAGAGCCGACCCGACAGCACCCCGCCGCGTGTGCGCGGTGCCGTCGGTATCCACATCCTCAAACGTGAACACCGGATCTGTCACCACGCTGGCTTTCCCCGCTACAAGGGCGTACGATAGCCTGACGGACTCGCCGGGGCGCAGCAGCGGATAGACAAGCCGGTAGGCGAGAACCCCCGGATCCGCCAGCGTAATGCCGCTGATGTCCACCGCGCCCGTATTGGTGAGCGTGTAGGCGATCGTGACCCGCTCGCCCTCATGCATGCTTGGGGGCGTGGAGGCGTCCGCGTCTCCCGCCTCTCCCCCGCCGCTTGGCGTGAAAGTGCGGCTGACCCTCAGATGAGGCGTTTCCTTCCGCCGTACCTTCAGGGGAATGCCCTGGGTAACCGGCGTGAGCGGGCCGCCCTCGTCCATTGAAACATACCGCACGCTGTAGAGCGCCTCGCCGGAGTCAAGCTGCGATTCCGTGACCTCCAGGACCCCTTCATAGTCCGCGAACGCACCCGGCGCGATGTTTGCCGTGCCTCCGGAGCCAAAGGAGGCGCATATCTCGCCGAACGGGTCGTACAGCATCACCGCGACCGGGCAATCCCCCGCGTTACCCACCACAATCCTGACACTTGCTTCCTCCGGGTCCTCCATCGCGCGCGGCTCCAGCGCCGTGATAAACCGCAGGCCGTCCGCCAGCGCGGCGGAACCGAGCCACACGCACCCCAGCAGCGCCCCGAGACAAGCGGCGAACCATTTCGTCCGCCGCGCGCTGCCACGCCCTGTCCTTCCCATGGACCGTTCCTCCTTTGTACGCCTGATAAAGAATGGGGCAAAGCCCCTTGCTGATTCGGTATCAGTTTCCGCCCGCCGCCCCTTCCACCGTCACGATGACAGGGTTCGTGACGAGCATGATCGGGTTGCCCGCGGAGTCCACGCCCTCAATTGTCCACTGGAACGTCTCGCTTTTGATCATCACAACGAGATTACTGATTGTAATCGTTTCGCCCGGTTTCGCGTCGAAGCCGCTGTCGATGTCGCCAAGTGCGTCATCCGTAATGCGAACCTGTTCCCATACAGTCGCCCCATCGTTGACGAACGTGAGCGTCAGCACGATTTCCTCGCCCGGCGCTACGCTCCTCTTCGACGCGCAGAGCACTGCCGCGCCTTGGATACCGCCGGACTGGAACGCGACCGGGATCCCGTACTCCGACCTCGTCTGCGGATTGCTCGCGCCGTCGTCCACCGTGTAGTTGAACGCCGGAGAGGATTGTGGCATGCCGCCCGCCATGGTGAAGCGGTAGAGCGTCCCGGTGGACGCGCCCGCCTTCAGCAGCGGGATGAGGATCTGCCCATCCAGGACGTCCGGGTCCGTTATGGTGATATTTTTCAGGTCAAACGCGCCCGTATTGGTCAGCGTATGGGCAATGGTGACCTCCGCCCCAGCGGGCACCCGATTGTCCTGTATGGGCAGTATCATCGCCGACTTTTCCGTGAGCGCGGCCTCCGCCACAGCGGTGCTCTCCACGCGCAGGGGCGATATTTCGACCGCTTTCAGCGGCGTCACGGTGATCACCATGGGGTTGGTGCTGCCCGTTTTTGTCACCTTGCCGCCCTTTGGGTCCGCGTAGGTGTACGAGATTTCAGCGGCCGTTTGTATATCCTCCGTCCCGGCCACAATGCTGTACATCAAGTCGGTCATTTCGCCCGGCCTCAGCAGGGGGTACTTCACCGTCTCGCCACCAGGGATGCAGGAATCGTCAATGCGGATATCCATAATGTCCGCCGTGCCCACGTTGTGAAACCGGTATGCGATATCGACCTGCTCTCCCTCCGCCACCTCCGTGCCCGGCGAGATGCTGCGCGCGACATCCAGCTTCGCGACCAGACCCACATCCGCGCCGCCTAAAATCCGGCTCACGCTCTTGGTGATGGGGTGGTTGGCCGACATGGGCTGGCCGTCCAGCGTCATGGTGTACCGCGCGCTGTAGATCACCTTGCCGGCGTTAAGCTGCGCCTCGTTGACCGTCCAGATGCCCGTATAAGTCACGGTCGCTCCAGCCGCGAGATTTGCGGTGCCGCCCGCACCGAATCCCGTGCAAATCATGCCGTCGGGATCGCAGAGCGTCACCAAGACAGGGGCGCCGCCGCTCGCCGTGTTCGTCACTTCAATGGCGACGCGCACCGTGGCAGGGCTGTATAGCGCATCCGGCGTCATGGTCATTGTGAATTGCAGCGGGTCCTCCGCCATCGCGGCGGCTGTAAGCAGCAAACATCCCAACAGCACCCCGCACCAAAGAATCAGGCGAGTCCTGCCGTTTCTTTTACCTTGCCGTAGGTTCGTCATGGGCCATGCCCCCTTTCAACGTATCGCGCCTATCCATATAACGCAGATGGAAATATCTGGCATGCGCGTTACGAAAAAAGTCACATTGGGGGCACATGAATATCACAATGAAGTAGGGATTTCTGGCGAAATCCCTTTATGGCGCCCGATTCATCGAATCCGCGCCGCCGTCCTGGCAAAAGCGGCCCCTCCCGCACGTCGGAAAGGGCCGCTTGCGTTCCCGGAGGTAAGGATTCTTTTCGGAACCCTCCTATGGCGCCCGATTTTTCACATCAGCGCCGCCGTTACAGAAATCCTTACCGCCTACTCCCCGATGAACACGATGTCCGGCACGCGGCGCTGCGAGCCGTTCGCGGGGCGGTTGAGCACATTGCCGTTAAAGTAGAGCGTCGAGGAACCGCCGCCGTCCAGGTTGAACGCGGTCTGCGCGCCGCAAGATACCATCATCTCCTGCACCTCCAGCAGCGTCATGCCGCGCGAGTACTGGTCCTGCCGGCCGTCCACCACCACGAACAGATAGTGCAGCGGGCCGAGCTGCGCGATGACGGTGCGGGGCTCCCGCGCACCCTTGGTGTTGATGAAAAAGTCGTGCGGCAGTGGCACGGCTTCGCCGTTTTCCACCAGCACGGGGCCGAACACGAATGTCTGGAGGACGCCTTCCGCGAGAAACGCGGCGACTGCCTCATCAGGGTCCTCGGGCGGGACGGTGTAGGGGACAAAATCGCCGTTCGCGTCAATCACCAGGAGTTGGCGCGTGCTGTTGTGCTGGCGATACACTTCGCCGTTTCGGATGATGATGCCTCCATTGTTGAACACGGCAAAGTCCCCGTTGATGGCGAGCACCGCGCCATTCCTGTCGGCGATGTCCTCGACCGTCTCGGTCGGGCCGTCAAACTGCTCGCTGGAGAACGCGGAGCGGATCTGCGACGGGTCGGTCAGCCAGATCTCGGCGGCGAAGTAGACGCTGCCATTCTCGCTCTTCTCCCATATTTCCACGCGCGAGTCGTTTGAGATATGCTGATACGCGGGGGGGTCGGTGGTCTCTGCCACCGGCGCGGGTTCTTCCGCAGCGTCGCCGCTTTCCGCATCCTCCGGGGTTATATCGGTAAAGGTGATTTCTCCTTCATCCTCATCCTCATCCTGCGTATCGGGCTGGGCTGTCTCGTCCGGCGCTGCCTGTTCCATGGGTGCTGCGCTGGGCAGGGGCTTCACGTAGCTGCGCTCGCGCGAGGCTGCCCCCGCGGGCAGATTCAGGGCGAGGCAAAGGCAGCACAGAGCGGCCAGAAACAGAACCCGGCGCACCCGCGCGCGCGACATAAAAAACGGCTTCACTAGCGATTACCGTATCCTTTCACGTGGATTTCTGCGGACATTATACCATTCTGGCGCGGATTTGCAAATGGGGCGATGCGGTGGGGATTTCTGGCGAAAGCCCCTCGGTATTGTCGCGCTGGCTGTCTGGCATTGTCGCGCTCGCCCTTCGGTTGATCGCGCACCCCGGCATTGTCGCGCTATGCGCATTCGCGCCCATCGCTCTGTGCCGAGGCGAACCTTCACCTCGCTTCATCCCGCACAGCGGGCGCTCGGTTCCGGTTTTGTGCCAGTCGGCACCTCCGGGTCGCTGTATCCCGCGCCCTTCAGCATTGTCGTGCTCGCCCTTCGGTCGATCACTCTGTGCTTCAGGGCACCTTCGGGTCGCTTCATCGCCCACTGGGCGCGCTTCCCTTCGGTGCTTCGGGCACTCCCCTCTGGTGCCCGAAGGGCCATCGCTCTGTACCTCGGCGCACCTCCGGGTCGCTGTATCCGCCGCTGGCGGCGCTTCCCTGCGGTGCCCCTTATGGCGCCCGATTTTTCAAATCAGCGCCGCCGTCGCGGAAACCGCGCGCCAGCCCGCACAATCTCTGGATCGGATCGTGGAACCGTCGGACGGCGACATGACCCTGGACGAGGCGCTCGCCATCGCGCGGCGGGAGGCCGCCGTCCTGCTGCGTGGCGCTGCGAATTATGTGCCGCCGGAGAACCTCGTTCCGGACGCGGAAGGCGCTAGGTTCCAAGTAATGCAGGGATTCCTTGCGGAATCCCCTTATGGCGACCGATTTTCCAAATCTGCGCCGCCATCGCGGTCGCGTGCCGCGAACCTCCCGAGCGATCCGGAGTACGCTTTGCGGAGCGTGCGTTATAAGGCACATCTGGTGTCCTTCCGCCGCGGCGACGTGGAGGAGAAGGCATGGTTTGTCTCGTTCTTTCCGCTTGATGACAATGCCAACATCGTGATCGCGGTGATAGTCCAGTCTCCGTCCGGGGAAATCCTGCACGCGTCCCTTGATTTTTGGTGGGGTTTTGAAAAGATATGGGAGGCGTGGGGCTATGAGCCTTACTGGTTCTGGACCCCCGAGGCCAAGGCCCTGTATCATTCCCTGCACCAGCTTCAGCCGACCCGGATTGTGCCTGAGGAAGGCGCTGTGGCGCAGGACGAGGCGCTTCGGCTCGCCACGGACGCGGTGCAACAAAAATACGGCGTCTCGGACGAGGCGATGGCGTCCTTCCGCGCGGATCTCAACTATGTGCCCGGGTGGTATCTGTGGACGGAAGCAAGCGGGACGAGCGCATGGATCATCGCTTTCCGGCCCGCCCGGGAGACGGAGAAGGGCTATCCGAATGTCGCGCAGGTGACGCTGTCCGCGGCGGACGGCGCGGTTCTCACCTGCGAATGGGACCGCGAAAACGAGTGACCGGGGGACGCGCGTGTCACCCCTCCCCCGCCGCGCTGATCGCTGTTTTAATCCTCTCCCGCACGGCTTCCGGCAGCGGCGTGGAATTGTCCAGCCACGCGGCCAACAGCGCGCGGTCCGCGCCGTGCGCGCGGAAATACGCCTCCAGCAGGCGCGCCTTTTCCTCCCGGCCCATCAAGAGGTACAGCGCATACCAATCCTCCAGCGGCGAAAGCGGAACGACGACGCCGTTCAGCGGATATTCCGTGACCGTCTCCGGCCGCAGCGTATACGCTGTCTCCCCCGCCGTGTGGCGCACGACGAGCCCCGCCATCGCATCCACGAAGACGCCGCCGATCTCGTATTCATAAAAGAAACGCGTGGCAAAGCCGGGGCTCGGGCTGGGCGGCAGGCGGCCTCCCCGCGCCGAAAGGCCGGACAGCGCCGCGTCCAGCAGCGGCATGTCCTCCGGCAGGGCAACGATGTCCAGATCATTCGCGCGGGGAACGATGCCATGGCAGTACAACAGCATGGAGGCGCCGAGCGCCCAACGGACATGCCGGGCGTTCAGCGCCTCCGCGACGCGGGTTAGACAATCGACGATATCCTGCATAGGGTTTATGCCCTCACCTCAACCTGCAGCGGCCGCGTGCCCAGCAGCGCCGCGCTGCGCGCGTCCGGCTGGCTGCCGCCGATGTGCAGCGTGAACCGCTCCGCGTCGCGGACGAAGTTTCCGTCCTCGTCCACGGACAGAAACGCCTCCGGCGCGATGGGGATTCTCACGTGCGCTGTCGCCCCCGCCGCGATGTGCACGCGGGCAAAGCCGCACAGACAAGGGTTTGGCGGCGCGAGGCGCGATCCCGAGGGCTGTATGTACGCCTGGACGACCTCGTCGCTGTCCCGGCCGCCGACGTTCGTCACGGTGACCGACAGCACGCCGTCCCGGTACTTCGCGTCCGCGTACTCGAAACGCGTGTAGCTCAGGCCGAAGCCGAACGGGTACAGCGGCTGGCCGCCAAAGTAGCGGTACGTGCGGTTCGCCATGGCGTAATCCTCAAAATCCGGCAGCTCCGTGGTGTCGTGATAGAACGTCACCGGCAGCCTGCCCGACGGCGACACCCGGCCGAACAGCACCTCCGCCAGCGCCAAGCCGCCGGCCTGCCCCGGATACCACGGGCAGACGATGGCGTTCCCCTCCGTCACCGCGAGCGCGCTGCCCGTGGCCGCGACGACGACGACGGGTCTCCCGGTTTTCATCACGGCGGCCAGCAGCGCCCGCTGCGGCGCGGGGAGCTCCAGGTCCGCCTTGTCGCCGGAGAAGTACTGGTTGCCGACATCGCCCTCCTCGCCCTCCAGCGTGGCGTCCAGGCCCAGGCACAGGATGGTCACGTCCGCCATCTCCGCCAGGGATACGGCTTCGGCGATGCGGTCGCCCGGCTGGCCAAGGCCCTGCAGGCGGTCCTTGTGCAGGTGGCAGCCCTGGCCGTACAGCACGCGCGCCTTGCCCGCGCACGCCGCGCGGATGCCCTCCAGGAACGTGACGTACCGCGACGATACGCCGAAGTAGTTGCCCTCCAGGCACGCCTGGCTGTCCGCGTTCGGGCCGATGACGGCGATCGTGTGGCAGGGGTTCCTTGCGGAATCCCTTTCATGGCCCGCAATCTTCGGTTGCGTGCCGTCGTCGCGGAAACTATCCAATTGCAGCGGTAAAATACCGTCGTTCTTCAGCAGCACGATGCTCTTTTGCGCCGCCTTCAGCGCCAGGGCCGCGTGCGCGTCACAATCGTTTACCAGGGGATCGATGTGGTCGTACTCGCAGTCCGCGTCAAACAGCCCGAGCAGCACGCGCGTGGTGAACAGGCGCACGGCCGCCAGCGTGATCTCCTCCTCGGTAACGAGGCCCTCCTGGTGCGCCTCCATCAGGTGCAGGTATGTGATGCCGCAGTTGACATCGCAGCCGTTCTTCAGCGCGAGCGCGGCGCTCTCGGGCGCGGTGGCCGTGACCATGTGCTTGGTGTGGAAGTCACGGATGGCCCAGCAATCGCTGACGACATGCCCCTCAAATCCCCACGCGCCGCGCAGGATGTCCTGAAGCAGCGTCTTGCTGCCGCACGCGGGCTCGCCGTTGACGCGGTTGTACGCGCCCATCACGGCCTCGACATCCGCCTCCCGCACCAGCGCCTTGAACGCGGGCAGATACGTTTCGGCCATGTCCTTCTTGCTGGCCTTGGCGTCAAACTCGTGCCGGATGGCCTCGGGGCCGGAGTGCACGGCGAAGTGCTTGGCGCACGCCGCGCCCTTCAGGTATTTCCCCGTGCCCTGCAAACCGCGCACGAAGCGCACGCCCAGCCGCGCGGTCAGGTACGGGTCCTCGCCGTACGTCTCTTGCCCACGGCCCCAGCGCGGGTCGCGGAAGATGTTGACATTGGGCGACCAAAATGTCAGGCCCTTGTAAATATCGCGGTCGCCGTGGCCCGCCTGCGCGTTGAACTTCGCCCGGCCTTCCGTGGCGATCACGCCCGCGATTTCTTCCATCAGATCCTGGTCGAACATCGCGGCCAGGCCGATGGCCTGCGGGAACACTGTGGCCGTGCCCGCGCGGGCCACGCCGTGCAGCGCCTCGTTCCACCAGTTGTACGCGGGCACGCCCAGCCGGTCGATCGCCGGGGCGTCATACCGGAGCTGGGACGCCTTTTCCTCCAGGGTCATCTTCGCGACGAGCGCTTCCGCCCGCCGCCTGGCTTCCTGCCGATCCATGGCGCATCTCTCCTTTAGTTCGGGTGCGGTATCCGTCCGCTTACAGTTCCTTTATCTGCGAGTACGCGCCTTTCAGCGCCGGGTACAGCGCGCGGTACGTCTCGTATCCCCTGGCGTAATACGCGTTGGCACCGGCGTCCGGCGTCTGCGCGCCACCGTAGCGGATCATGTTCTGGCACGCGGTCTTCACATCCGGGTACAGCCCCGCGCCGACGCCCGCCAGGATCGCCACGCCGAGCGCCGCGCCCTCGCTGGACGCCGCCATGCGCACCGGCAGGCCGAACATGTCCGCGATCATCTGCCGCCACAGCGGGCTTTTCGCGCCGCCGCCGCAGACCAGCATCTCGCGCGGGGTGACCTCCATGCCGGAGAGGACGGTCAGGCTGTCCTTCAGCGCGTACGTCGCGCCTTCCATGACGGCGCGCATCATGTCGCGCCGGGTGTGCATGGCCGAAAGGCCCACAAACGCGCCCCGGCAGTCCGGGTCCAGGTGCGGCGTGCGCTCTCCCATCAGATACGGCAGGAACAGCAGCCGGTTCGCGCCGATCGGCGATTGTTCGATCGCCGCGTTCATCAGCTCATACGGGTCGGTGTCCATCGCGGCGGCAACGTCCTTTTCCGCCTGGCAGAACGTGTCGCGGAACCACCTAAGCGACAGCCCGGCGGCCTGGACGACGCCCATCACGTGCCACGCGCCCGGCACGGCGCAGCAGAACGTGTGCACGCGGCCCAGCGGGTCGATGCGCGGGCCGTCCGTGTGCGCGAACACGACGCCGGACGTGCCGATGGTCGTGAACGCACGGCCTTCCTCCACCACGCCCATGCCCACGGCGGCAGCGGCGTTATCCCCCGCGCCGCCCACGACGGCCGTGCGCGTGGAAAGGCCGGTCAGCTTTGCCGCTTCCGGCGAAATGTTGCCCGTGACCTCGGGCGATTCGTACACGCGGGCGAGCAGCGACGGCGCGATGTCCAGCGCCCCCAGCACCTCGTCCGACCAGCGGCGCTTCGGCACGTCCAGAAGCTGCATGCCGGACGCGTCGGATACCTCGGTCGCCAGCTCGCCGGTCAGGCGATAGCGCAGGTAGTCCTTGGGCAGCAGGATGTGGCGGCACGCGGCGTAGGTGTCCGGCTCGTGGTTCCGCACCCACAGTATTTTGGACGCGGTGAAGCCGGTCAGCGCGGGGTTGGCGGTGATGTCAATCATCCGCTTCGCGCCGACGCGCCTGGTCATCTCCTCGCACTCCGCGCCCGTGCGCTGGTCCGCCCAGATGATGGAGCGGCGGAGCGGCCTGCCGTCCGCGCCCAGCATCACCAGGCCGTGCATCTGGCCGGAAATGCCCAGCGCCGCGATGTCCTCGGGCGGGGTGCCGCTCTTGTCGAGCACGGCGCGGATGGTCGTAAACGCGGCGTCGATCCAGTCGTCCGCATCCTGCTCCGCCCAGCCGTTTTGCGGCTGGTAGAGCGGATACTCCGCCGACGCGGAGGCAAGAATCGTGCCGTCCTCCGCGAAAAGGACGGTCTTGGTGCCGGAAGTGCCCAGGTCTATGCCGAGCAGGGTTGGCATGTAGATCACCTCATGTATATTGTTGATGTACGGTGTTATTTATAGTAGATTCTACGGTAAACCGCGCGGGGCGTCAAGGTGGCGCGGGGCTTTTGCGCGTTTTCTTATTTCCCCCTTGACATTCCCGCCGTATGGCGCTATAATCCATCCGGCCGTTAATATTTAACGCCATCAACTTTTAACCATTGGAATATTTCGTGGTTGAAACATTTAGGGACGGAATCTTTCGGGGTCACAATGCGGTTGTCCCTAAGGCAGGGATTTCTTGCGAAATCCCCTTATGGCGCCCGATTTTTCAAATCGGCGCCGCCATCGTAGAGAGGGGAGGTATTATGGAAGAACAGTCCCTGCAGGCGCAGTTGATGCGGACGATGCACCGGTTCAAACGCGTCAACCTGGCCGCCGCCACGGACGGGCTGACCCGTGGCGAGTTCTTTTTGCTGGAAATGCTGGGCGAGGACCGGCGGCGGCATCCGGATACGGAGGGCATGTACGCCGGGATGCTCGCGGGCGCGGCGCGCATGTCCGCGCCCGCCGTATCGCGCTTTTTGCGCGCGATGGAGGGCAAAGACTTCATCGAGCGCAGCGTGGACCCGGTGGATCGCCGCAACACGCGCATCCGCCTGACGGACGCGGGCGCACGCGCCCTCGCCACGGAGAAGGAGCGCATACAGCGGCTGATGGACCGCGTGTTCACGGCGGTCGGCACGGAAGATATGCGGACGCTCCTGGTGTTGTTCACACGCGTGCTGGACACACTGGAACAAGAGATTGCTGCCGAAAACAACCAGGCGATGAGCCAAAACGAAGGAGGAGCGGAATGCTCAAAATTCTCAAATACCTGAAGGACGCCAAGTGGACGGTGCTGCTCATCATCGCGCTGCTGGTGGTGCAGGCGGTGTGCGAGCTGGCGCTGCCGTCGTACACAGCGGATATTGTAGACGTGGGCATCACCCGGGGCGGCATTGAGGACATCGCGCCGACGGTGATGCGGCCCGACACGCTGGACGCACTGTGCCTGTTCATGACGGACGGGGACGAGGCCATGGTCCGCGCGAGCTACGCGCCGGACGCCGACGGCAACATGGCGCGGCAGACGAAGGATCGGGAAACGATCGACGCGCTGGGCGAAGCGTTCGCAATTCCGATGGCAAGCCTGTACGGAATCGCCACCGGGGGCATGGGCGCGGCGCAGGGCGCGGAGAACACCGGCGCGGAGGCTGACCCGCAGGCGGCGATGATGGCCCAGTTCAAGCAGAGTCTGGCCGGAGACGTCGCGGACGTGCCCGCCAAGCTGATGGCCCCCGTCCGGAGCGGCATGATGACCGGTGAGATGATGCGCGAGAGAATTGCCGCGCTCCGGGCGCAGGCCGCCGGCGCTGCGGCGGTGTCTGATGACACCACGGAACTGACCGCCGACCGGCGCATGCTGATTGAGCAAACGGCCATCGCCTTCACCAAGGCCGAGTATACGGCCCTGGGCCGGAACATGGAGAGCATTCAGACGAACTACATGCTGCTCATCGGCGCGAAAATGCTGGGCGTGACGCTCGCGATGGTCGTGGCCGCGATCCTGGCGGGGCTGCTGGCGGCACGCACGGCGGCTAAGGTCGGCATGGACCTGCGCGGCAAGGTGTTCAAGAAGGTGCTGTCGTTCTCCAGCGGAGACATTGAGAAGTTCTCCACCGCGTCGCTGATCACGCGCAGCACCACGGACATCCAGCGCGTGGCGATGAGCATGGTCATGCTGCTGCGCATGGTGGCCTACTCCCCCATCCTTGGCATCGGCGGCGTGCTGAAGGTCATCGCCACGAAAACCGGCATGGGCTGGATCATCTTCGTGGCCGTCGGCGCGCTGCTCGTGCTGGTCGGTTTCCTGATGATCGTCGCCATGCCGCGCTTCCGCAAGATGCCTGTGCTGATCGACCACGTCAACCTCGTCGCGCGCGAGATCCTGACCGGCATCATGCCGATCCGTGCGTTCAGCCGCGAACAGCACGAGAACGAGCGGTTTGCCGTGGCAAACACGAATCTGATGAGGAACCAGCTCTTCGTCAACCGCACGATGTCCCTGATGATGCCCATCATGATGCTGATCATGAATGGCATCACGGTGATGATCATCTGGTTCGGCGCCAAGGGCGTGGACCTGGGGAACCTGCAGGTGGGCGACATGATGGCGTTCATCACTTACACAATGCAGATCGTCATGTCCTTCCTGATGCTGGCCATGGTCTCCATCATGCTGCCCAACGCGATTGTATCCGCGGGGCGCATCGACGAGGTGCTGAATACCCCCGTCAGCGTCAGCGACCGCGAGGACGCGCGGGACGACCAGAAAACCCACTGGGACGGCGTGGTGGCGTTTGAGGACGTTTCCTTCCGCTACCCGGACGCGGAAAAGGAGGTGCTGGAACACATCACCTTCACCGCGAAACCAGGGCAGACGACCGCAATCCTCGGCGGCACGGGCAGCGGCAAATCCACGCTGCTGAACCTCATCCCCCGCTTTTACGACGTGACCGAGGGCCGCGTGACGCTGGACGGCGTGGACATCCGCGACCTCACGCAGAAGAAATTACGGTCACTGCTCGGCTATGTGCCGCAGAAGGGCGTTCTGTTCTCCGGCAATATTGAATCCAACCTGAAGTTTGGCGGCGACGACATTACGGACGAGGCGATGATCGAGGCGGCCGAGATCGCGCAGGCCAAGACCTTCATCGAGGAGAAGGACGAGGGGTTCGGGAGCGCCATCGCCCAGGGCGGCACAAACGTATCCGGCGGGCAGCGGCAACGCCTGTCCATCGCGCGCGCGCTGGCCAGAAAGCCGAAGGTGCTGCTCTTTGACGACAGCTTCTCCGCCCTGGACTACCGGACGGACGCGTCCCTCCGCCGGGCGCTGAAGGAGCGCGCGAGTGACGCCACGGTGATCGTCGTGGCGCAGCGCATCAGCACCGTGCTGCACGCGGACCAGATCATCGTGCTGGAGGAAGGCCGGATGGTCGGCCTGGGCACGCACGAGGAGCTGATGGCAACCAGCCAGGCATACCAGGAGATCGCGCGGTCGCAGTTGTCCGAGGCCGAGCTATCCGGAAGGAAGGAGGCGTAACGCCTATGAGTCAGGAGAGACGGAACCAGCGGCCAATGCGCGGCCCCATGGGCGGAGGCCCGCCGGGCATGCGCCCGGGTGAAAAGCCGAAGGATTTCAAGGGGACGATCAAAAAGCTGCTGGCCGCGATGAGCCAGTACAAGATTCAGATAGGCCTCGTCGTCGTATTCGCGCTGGCGAGCACGGTGTTCTCCATCGTGGGGCCGAAAATCATGGGCCGCGCGACCACGGCGCTGTTCGAGGGCTTCACGCTGAAGATGACGGGCGCGGGCGGCATCGATTTTGAAAAGATCGCGGGGATTTTGCTCACGCTGCTCGGGCTGTACGGCATCAGCGCCGTTTGCGCGTTCGTGCAGGGTTGGCTGATGAGCGGCATCTCGCAGCGGACGGTTTT
>JAVBOM010000051.1:0-48771 GCA_031550535.1 Eubacteriales bacterium | reverse complement strand
ATCAGCATGAAGGAGTACATAGACCCGTTTACGGGTGAGCCGACAGAAGGGGGCAAGAAAAAATGGCCGCCCGGTGAGGGCGGCCTGCCTGTAACAAGGGTGCGACTGCCAGGTCTTTCAGAGCGCGAGGAGCGCTCGCCGATATCAGGCCCTTATAGGGCCTATTCAAGCCACCAGCTTAGCTGGTGGTTTTGACTTTTCATGCGTTTTCAAACCCTTATCGAAAAAGAAGCAATTAACCGAAAAAGAACCCTTTTGAAACTCTTTTCCGCTGCATATGTCGGTAAAAATGTCGGTAGAGCCGCCGCCCCCTACCCCTTGATTTACCTGCGTTTTCCAGCCCTAGAAATGTGTTTTCGCAGTCGGATTATTGAGCACCCCGAAGATCGTCAAAAGCTGCAAAACCCCCGCAAGGATCATGTCAACCGTCCCGCTCAACTCCGTATCAATCAGCTATCGCCGTCCCTCCTGTACAACGATATGGGATCATCGTCACCCGCTGCCACGAACAATTTGCCGTCCCGCGAGTAGTCGCACCTAAACACGCAATATGTGGGCAAGCCGGATGGCGTGACCCATGACGAGAACACGTCCCCCTCGCGTTTGTATATTTCAAGGAATGGCGATTGAGTGCCAGTGCAAACCGCCAGCAGCCTATCGTCAACATTTCTCACTTCCACTCTTTGCTTAAACGCTTGTGAATACGGATTCTAAGATTTCCCTGTTACAGAAATTTTTCAACAGGCTCGGGGCTGAAGGTGCCTGACAATATTACTTTGCTTGGGGTTCCTCCCTATACGCCAGAAATGAACCCCATAGAGCAAATTTGAAAACAGCTTCGCTCTATGGGATTCAGAAACGAAATCTTCAAAAATTTAACTCATGTCATTGACAGACTTTGTGACACGATCTGCCTTTTCACAAATGATATCGTTAAAAGTATTACGGCTAGGCAATGGATCGTTGATTGTGTTTTAGATTGAGAATGGTATGAGATGCTGCCGTTATAATTTTGCCGTTGTTTTAGGTGGGCTGACTTGGTATAATATTCCTTATAGATTGATGCGCTCATTTGGCAGTAAACGTAGCGGCAATCCCGCAACTTCTATTATGAATACCAGAGGTGCTTTATGGATTTTGTAGCGTCTGTTTATCAGTTTTTGTCTTGGGATAAAATGTTATACATATACACCTTTATTGCCAATTTTATCGCGCATTATTTGGCGGCTGGTATCATCTTGGAAATTTACAGGGAGAAAGTAACCCTCTGGCAGAAAGTGTTTTTTGCACTACTAGGCGGAGTACTCATGCACAACGGTTTGTATTATGCAGCAGAACTAGTTAATAACAGTTTACGTCTCCAATGGTTTTACACGTTGTTTGCAATGCCAAATCCGGTATTTGCCATGCTGTATTATTTTATCGGATGCAAGATATTTCGGTTGCCGTATGCTCGCGCGATCCGTTTGATGAATCACGCCTATATGTATGTTTTTTGCTGCCAGGCGATAAGATATGTCGCTAAAGACATGATGTTACTCATGTTTGGCGGAATCGCGCCGCCTCAGGGCATGCATACTACTGCTCAGTTTGTCGTCATTATTGTTGCCTATCTGCTAATGTCAAGGGCCATTCTCTATTTTGTCCATAAAGCGGAATGCAACATTGACCTAGTTGAAGCCATGCCCGTGAAGAGTGTGCCGGCAGAGGCGGCGCGAAGCCTTATCTGGCTTTCTATTGGCTGGGGCATATCGTTTTATTACATGCAAATGAGGATGCAAGAATCGTATGCGTTCATCATCTTCTACTTGACAACAGTTTTCTCCCTTTTTGCCATAAACCTTATGTGGGACACAAACCGGGTGGCAAGAGCCAAGCTACAGAATAAAGCTGCGTATATAAGCGCACTGGTAAAATCTATGGATGATTTCAGAGCATTTCGTCATGATTTCAAGAATATTCTGCAAACTTACGGAGGATATATCGCTTTAGATGATATGCCTAAGCTCAAGCAATACCATGAAACAGTTGTTGGATTATCGAAAAAAACTGAAACTCATATGGAGTTAACGAAAAGAATGACAGAATGTCCGGCGACGGCGTCATTGCTGATCGAAAAACTAAACTACGCTGAGAAATGTGGCGTTGATTTTCAAATGCAATTTGGTTGTTCTCTTTACATAACAGAAGAATACGTTCTTGACTGCTGCCGCTTTTTCGGGTGTTTGGTTGATAACGCCATAGAGGCGGCAGCTGATTCTGAGAGAAAAATGGTGGTTCTTACTTGGGATCAGAAGCCGAATGGCAATCGTCTTCTGGTACTGACCAACAGTACAAAGAAGACTGTTGACCCGGCGCGGTGGTATGAAAGTGGCTTTACAACCAAAGAAAATCATACAGGCCTTGGCCTTTCCGTAATGATGGATATTGTTGGTAAGCATCCGAATTGCTCGCTGAATGTGACCAGCTATCAAAACGAAGTGAGTGTTTACGTCGAAGTGCTCGCGGTATCTTTCCAAGATTTAAGCAAGCAAAAGAATGCAGACAGCAGCATTGTGTCTAATGCCGACCAGCAAGTGATGATGCACTCTGAAGATAAAACAGAAGATTGTCAAGTAGATTTTAGTAAACTCACGTTTTTACTTGTCGATGATAATTTTTTCCTCATGGATTCCATGAAAAAGTATCTTGAAAGCCTAAAAATTACTGTGGACACAGCTGAAAATGGTTTGGAAGGTTTGAATCTTTATCAGGAAGCCCCCAATAAGTACGATTTGATCTTTCTCGATATCGAGATGCCGGTTATGGGGGGAATAGAAGCCGCAACCCGCATCAGGGAGAGCGGTTCTCCCACCGCAAAAACAACACCACTCATCGCGGTAACGGGTAGCGCATTTCCATATGAGCTACATATACCCTTGTTTGACAGTTCTATACGCAAGCCTTTTGTTTTCGAAGATTTGGATGCCATGATCAGACAGACCATGTGCAAACGTAAAGAACGATCTGCGTCAAAGTAATTGGCGCATACATACACCCGAAAAGCCATAATGCCCTCGATTTCTCCGTTGCCGCGACAATGCTGTCGTGTGTTCTGCCGACGAAGGGCCAGAAATAACGTCGCCCACCCAGAGGCTCCACATGGGCTTCTTTTCCATATACCGCCCGCCCAGCCCCGCAAGGGGCTTTTTACACGTAAGTTAAAGGACGAGAGGGGTCAGCCAGCCCTGCGAAAGTTAACGGGCTATCAGCGTACCGCGTACGCAGCCCAAGGCTCCGTATACAACAAAAGCCCAGCGAGCGCCGCTGCCGCCTTCATCAACTGTCTGCGCCATACCAAGGGTGAGTGGTATGGCGCACCTTTTGACCTGATCGACTGGCAGGAGAAGGTCATCCGGGACGTGTTCGACACGCTCTAACCGAACGGATACCGGAGATTCATTCGTGTTTGCGCTCGCGATAAGATTCGGCGGAACGCCGGTGGAAAACACCTCCTCCAGCAGCCCAAGTTCGATCGTCGGCTAGAGAACCGCCATATCCGCACGCCCGTTGGCTGGCAGTGACACCCACGACCGACTCCGGCGAAAACTGCCATTTTCCATCACCTCCGCAAGCGCATACACAGTATACGAGCCGGTCGCGGACCTGGGCGGCACCTGCCCGTCTGTCGAAGAGTATACTAATTACCAGAACCGTTCGTTGTAAAACCGGGCTTTCGGCTGAGAGGTGAGCAAGTGGGTATCCTGTATAATTTCTTGTCGATGGATGGCTGTTTTCTATACAGTGGAACAATAAACGGGTTTGCTATGGTCCGTTATTGGTTTTATCTTCGCCTTTGTGGAGTTTTGTTCATGGCTGAAATAAAGAAGCAGTAGAGGTGTGCGATATATGCCTACAGTAACCGGCAGATTGTTTTTTGACTACACGAGGGCGACGGGCAGCGTTCCCACGCTTCCCGGCATCGCCAACGTCCCCATTGTTTTACAGGATGTAGCTTCGGGGGCTATGCTTGCCGTACTAACGGATACAAACGGCAATTTTTCCTTTGTCAATGTACCGAACGGCAATTACCAGATTGTAGAGTACTATGGATTCACTCCCGCCACTCCGACGCCGGGAGATTTTACCACAGCCACTATCGGAAGCATTCTGTCTGGCGGTGTTACCCCGCCCCTCAGCTATGCGCCCAGCGCTTACGTGCCCACAGGCACCACCAATCTCGACTGTGTCACGCCGAATACCCTCTTTATCACCGTATCCGATTCAGATTTGACCGACGAGCTTATATTTAACGGGCCGGTCAAGTATACGCCATTCTCAAGCAGCATCGACAGCCATGCAGTTGTTTCTTCCAGCAACCTGATTACCGCCGCGGACAACGGCACATTCGGGGAATGGCCGGTCGGCACACCGTACAACACGATGGCGCCCACCAATCCGTATCCCGCCGAAGTTGGCACTGGCTTCACCTATGTGGCGGATTTTCCCGCTGACGGGTTTTTTACCATCACGAATATCGCAATCGGCGGAGCCACGGTATGGTGGAACCTTGCCGACCATACCACAGGCAACGAAACCGGCAGAATGATGTACATCAACGGGTATTCGCCCGGCGCGGTGCTTTTCAGGCAGACCGTGGCCGTACAGCCCAACACCTTCTACCTGTTCAAATCCTGGGTGTTGAACCTGATCAAGGTCACCAGCGGGTATGTAAATCCCGCGCTCGGCGTGCAACTGCTCGGTCAAAACGGGCAGGTGTTGGTTGCGCAATCGCTAGGGCAGCTTTTGCCCGTGAACCCGAACACCCCGGAGTGGGTTGAGAGCGGCACCACGCTTGCCTCCGGGGCTAACGCTACGATTACCGTCCAGTTTATCAGCCAAGGCCCCGCGGCGGCCGGAAACGATTACGTGATGGACGATATTGGGCTTTATGAAGTCGAGTTCCCTGAGCTTGTGCCGGTGAAAACGTGCAGCGCCTCCGTTGCGGATATTGATGAGGTCGTCACATACACGGTCGAACTGACCAATATCTACGACAGGGCAATCAACAACGTCACATTTCAGGACACCGTGCCGCCCGGGCTGACGTTTGTTCCCGGATCGGTCACGGTCAATGGGGTTTCGCAGCCCGCAGCCAATCCAAATACCGGGTTCGCTTTGCCAAATGTTGCCGGGGGAGCGACCATTACCGTCACATTCGACGCCCAGGTTGTCGCGATCCCCCAGGTGAATCCAACGATCAACACCGCGACCATCAGCTATGACTATACCATTGTCGTAGGCGGCGTCTCCACCTCCTATGCGGTGGTATCAAACGAAGTTTCCCTGTACATTGCCGAATCCGCTGATATGGCGGTTATAAAGACCGGTCCCGCCACGATAACGGCGGGGGAGCTGCTGACCTACACCATCGCCATCCAGAATTTTGGGCCGTCCCCCGCGGTCAACGCGACGCTCACCGATACGCCGCCCGCAAATCTTCTCAATCCGCAGTTCTCCGCGGACGGCGGCGCGACCTGGAGCGCATGGACAAATTCCCTAAGCCTGGGCACAATGGCGATGGGCGCAAGCCAAACCATTCTGATTCGTGGCACCGTCAACCCGGCCGCCACAGGAAACCTGTCGAACACCGCAAATGTTTCGAGCAATACACCCGATCCTGACCCCAGCAACAACACCTCCACCGCCACCGTCGCCGTCGACGCTTCGGCGGATGTGAGCATCGTCAAGACCGCAAGCCCCGCAAGCCTGAACCCCGGCCAAATCTTGACCTACACGTTGGCCGCCGCCAACGCGGGGCCGTCCGTGGCGCTGAATGTGGTCGTCACCGACCCGCTGCCGGGCAGCTTGACCAGCGGGCAGTATTCGCTGGACAACGGCGTCACCTGGCTCAGTTGGAGCGGCAGCCACGCCATCGGCACCATGACGGTGGGGCAGACGAACACAATCCTCGTGCGGGGCACGGTGGTGAACTCGGCCACGGGCACGATCACCAACACCGCCACCATCGACAGCACCACGTTCGACCCTGACCGGTCGAACAACACGTCCACCGCCACGGCGCAGGGGGTCGCGCTGGCCGACCTGTCGATGACAAAGACCGCCTCACCCAATCCCGTGGTCGTGGGGCAGCCGCTGACCTACACGTTGACCGCGAGCAACCTGGGGCCGTCGGCGGCTGTGAACGTGGTCATCACCGACGCGCTGGCGGCGTCACTATCCAGCCCGCAGTATTCCACCAACGGCGGAACGACCTGGCTAACCTGGCCGGGCAGCTACAGCGTGGCCACGCTCGCGAGCGGCGCGAACGTGTCGATCCTGGTGCGCGGCACGGTGTCGCTGACCACCACGGCACCCATTTCAAACACCGCCACCGTGGGCTCAGACACAGCCGACCCGGACCCGACGAACAACACGTCCACGATCACCACCAACGTGTCGCGCCCGGCGGACGTGTATATCACGAAGACGGCGGCGCCGGTGATCTCGGGCAACACGCTCACCTACATGCTGACCGTGGGCAACAACGGGCCCGTGCCCTCCGAGAACACCACCGTGACCGACATCGTCCCGGCGGTGCTCACGAATCCCGAGTATTCGCTGAACAACGGCGTCACCTGGCTCACCTGGCCAGGCAGCCTGAACCTGGATACGCTGCAGGCTGGGAGCACCGTGACCGTTCTGATCCGCGGCGGCGTGCCCGCATCGCAAACGGGCGCGATCACCAACACCGCCACCGTGGCGTCCGATAACCCCGATCCCGACCCGTCGAATAACACGTCCACGAATACCACCACGCCCACCCAGGCGGCGGATGTGTCGGTCATCAAGACGGTCGTGAACACCGGCACCATCAACCCTGGCGACACGCTAGTCTACGCGCTGCACGTTGCCAACGCGGGGCCGTCGAACGCGGCGAATGTGGTGGCGCAGGACACGCTGCCCGCCTCGCTGACCAATCCGCAGTATTCGCTGGATGGCGGCACAACCTGGCTGGCCTGGAGCGGCAGCCACACCGTCGGCACCATGATTCCGGGCGCGAGCATGAACATCCGGGTGCGCGGCGTTGTGGCGGCCTCGGCCAGCGGCAACATCGTAAACACTGCCACCGCCAACGGCACCACATTCGATCCCGACATGTCCAATAACACCGACACAACCGCCACGCCGTTGGGGCAGTTGGCCGATCTGTCGATCGTCAAGACCGCCTCGCCGAGCCCCGTGATCGTGGGCCAGGTGCTGACCTATACCCTGGTTGCGCACAATGCGGGGCCGTCTCAGGCGGTGGGCGTGGAGTTCGAAGACATCCTGCCCGTCGGGCTGAATAACCCGCAGTATTCCACCGACGGCGGTCTGACCTGGAACGCCTGGAATGACATCCTGGTCGTAGGCAACCTGAACGCGGGTGCGAACTTCACGCTGCTGATTCGCGCCACGGTCGACCTGGCTACGGTGGGCATGCTGTCGAACACGGCGGTGGTATCGTCTGGCACGCCCGACCCCGACCCGACAAACAACACGTTCACCAACACCACCGACGTGTCCCGCCCGGCGGACGTGTATATCACAAAAACGTCGGGTGCGTCCGTGGCGGGTCAAACGCTGACCTATACGCTGACTGTGGGCAACAGCGGCCCCGCCTCTGCCGCAAACACCACCGTGACGGATATCGTCCCATCCAGCCTCACGAACCCCGAGTATTCGCTCAATAACGGCGTCACCTTCCTGCCCTGGCCGGGCAGTCTGAACCTGGACACGTTACCGGTAAACAGCCCGGTGACAATCCTGATCCGCGGAAGCATCAGCCCGTCGTTCCAAGGGAGCATCACCAACACGGCCACGGTTGCGTCGGATAACCCCGATCCCGACCCATCCAACAACACGGACACCAACACCACGACACCCACCCAGTCGGCGGATGTCTCCATGGTGAAAACCGTCAACAACACGGGCACCATCAACCCCGGCGATACGCTGGTCTACACGCTGACCGTCGCGAACGCCGGCCCTTCGGACGCGCTGGGCGCGGTTATATCCGACCCGCTGCCGTCCTCGCTGCAAAGCCCGCAGTACTCGCTGAACAATGGGACTACGTGGCTGATCTGGGGCGGAAGCTATGCCGTGGGCACGATGGCCCCGAACGCTTCGCTGACGCTCCTGGTGCGGGGTGTGGTGGTGGCCTCGGCCGTTGGCAATGTCATCAACACCGCGACGGGGAAGAGCGATACCCCGGATCCCAACCCGGACAACAACACCGACACCACCGATACACCGCTTGGGCAGCTGGCCGACCTGTCCATCATCAAAACCGCGTCGCCAAACCCGGCCGTCGTGGGCCAACTGCTGACTTATACCCTGGCGATCCACAACGCCGGCCCCTCCACGGCGCAGAGCGTGGTTGTGGCCGACGCGCTGCCCGCTGGCATGAACAACCCGCAGTATTCCACCGACGGCGGTGCGACGTGGAACACGTGGCCTAGCAGCTACACCGTGCCGTCACTGGCATCCGGCGGCAGCATCAGCCTGCTGATCCGCGCTACGGTGGACCTGGCGGCGACAGGCAGTCTCGCCAACACCGCCACTGTGGGCAGCGACACCCCGGATCCCGATCCCACCAACAACACCTCGACCAACACGACCCTCGTCACCCGTCCGGCCGACGTGTATATCGTCAAGACGGCTGGTGCGGCGGTGTCCGGCCAAACGCTGACTTACACGCTGACCGTGGGCAACAACGGCCCAGTGGCGGCCGTAAACACCGTTGTGACCGACACCGTACCGGCGGCGCTCACGAACCCGCAGTACTCGCTGGACGGCGGCGCGACGTGGGCCGACTGGACCGGGAGTCTCACGATCGGCACGCTGCCGGCGAACAGCCCGGTGACAATCCTGATCCGTGGCAGCATCAGCCCGTCGTTCCAGGGTACGATCGAGAATACCGCCGTCGTCGCGTCGGATAACCCCGATCCCGACCCGTCCAATAACACGGATACCGACACCACCACGCCGGAGCAGTCGGCGGACGTGTCCATGGTGAAAACCGTGAACAACACGGGGATCATCAACCCCGGCGATACGCTGGTTTACACGCTGACCGTATCCAACGCCGGCCCGTCGGACGCGCAGAACGTATCGGTGACCGACACGTTCCCGTCCTCGCTGCAAAGCCCGCAGTACTCGCTCAACAGCGGGACCACGTGGCTTACGTGGCCAGGCAGCTATGCCGTGGGCACGATCGCGGCGGGCGCCACGACATCCCTGCTGGTGCGGGGCGTGGTGGCGGCTTCGGCTGTTGGCAATGTCATCAACACCGCCATGGCGCGGGGTTCCACGCCGGATCCCGACCCGGACAACAACACCGACACCACCGATGCGCCGCTGGGGCAGTTGGCCGATGTGTCCATCGTCAAGACGGCTTCGCCGAACCCGGTCATCGCGGGTCAAACGCTGACGTACACCCTTGCCGCGGCGAACGCGGGCCCGTCGGTGGCGCACAACGTGATCATCACCGACACCGTACCGGCCTCGCTCACGAACCCTCAGTACTCCACGGACGGCGGCGCCATCTGGATTGCCTGGCCGGGGAGTTATTCCGCGCCCACCCTCGCCGCAGGCGCGACGCTGACGGCGCTCATCCGGGGCACGGTGGCGCTCTCGGCGGCCGGGACCCTCACCAACACCGCCGTCATCGCGAGCGACACCCCGGACCCCGATCCCACGAACAACACGTCCACCGAAACGTCCGGTGTGAACAATGCCGTGACGCTCACCCCCGTGAAGGCCGTGGATAAGGCGTTCGCCGACGTTGGGGATACGCTGACGTACACGTTCACCCTCACGGTCGCCGGGTCCGCGAGCGCGGATCACACGGTTCTCACCGATTTGCTCCCGGCGGAGTTGCAGTACGTGCCGGGCACGCTGCGGCTGGACGGGAACGCGGTCACGGGTACGCCCGCGAACGCCTCGCTCGGCACGCTCGCTGTCGGCAGCCATACCCTGACGTTCCAGGCGACGATCCTTTCGTTGCCCGCCGTCAATCCCATCCCCAACAGCGGCTCCTTCGCCTTCGACTTCCCGCTCACCCCCGGCGGCGCGCTGGTTCCCGTCACGGCCCATTCCAACACCGTGACGACGCAGGTGAACACCGCAGCGCCGGTGGCGCAGAAGACCGTTGACAAGGCGTTCGCGAAGCAAGGGGACACGATCGTCTATACCGTGACGATCCACAACAGCGGCAACGTGGCGGCGCAGAACATCGTGCTGACCGACCTTGTGCCGGAGGGAGGAACCTTTGTCGCCGGTAGCCTGGCGGTGGACGGCGTGGCACAGCCCTCCGCCGATCCGATTGCCGGCGCGCGGATCAGCGACATTGCCGGGGGAGGCACCGCCGTCGTCACATTCCGGGTGCTGATCGACCATGTGCCCACGCATAACCCCATGGTCAACAGCGCGGAGATCCAGTACGATTACAAGGTGGATCCGAACGCCGCGCCCGTTCCGGCGAAAATCATCCAGACCAACGAGGTCACCACCCAGGTCAACAGCGCCACGCTCAGCGCGGTGAAGGCCGCCGACAAGCAGTACGCCGACGTCGGCGGCATCGTCACCTACACCGTGACGCTGGTCAACGCGGGCTCCGTCACGGCGGATTCCGTCGTGTTCACCGATGTTCTGGCGAGTGGGCTCAGCTATGTGGCGGGGAGCTTGCGGGTCAACGGCGCGCCTGTTTCCGGCGATATCGCCGCCGGGGTGCCGCTGGGGAGCATCTCGTCAGGCGCCGTGGTGCAGTTCCAGGCTGAGGTAACGTCTGTCCCTTCCGTCAACCCGATCCCCAACACGGCCAGCGTCAGCTACACCTTTGTCGTGAACCCCGCGGAGCCGCCAACCGCGGCCACGGTGGTCACGAACAGGGTGGATGTGCAGGTCAACAGCGCCACCGGTACCGTCGTCAAGTCCGTCGACAGGACAAACGGCACGTGCGGCGATACCCTGACGTACACCAGCCGGATCACCATCACGGGCAGCACGGCGGCGCATAACGTTCTGTTCCATGACCTGGTCCCGCTCGGCGCGCAGTATATCCCCGGTTCCTTTACGGTAAACGGGGTGGCCGTGCCCGTGACGGATCCGTCGCTGCCGGTAAACATCGGGACGATTCAGCCCGGCAGCACCGCGATTGTGGTGTTTCGCGTGCTCGTGGTTTGCCAGTGAGCACATCGTCGAAGGCGGCGGATTTGAAAAAGCAGCGCGTCGCGGACGCCGCGGATTAGTGCCATCAAGGGGATTCCCTGTGGAATCCCCTTCGCGCAAATTGCGGTATTTTTTCAGGATTTGGTTATGGGGTGGAAGGAACATGAAAACACGTCCTTGCTCGAATTTCGGGCGGATGCGCTGTGGCAATAGGTGCCAGCCGAATCAGACAAAACGGGCGACACCCTGTCTGCGCCTCCTATATCCGAATTTTGACATACATCAGTACCATCCCATACACCGATGCGCACCGACCTGTTGGTGCCAACCTCAGCGGTCTTTCAATTTCAGTTGCCCAGTTCCACCGCCGCCCGCCATTCTTTCACCCACATCTGGCAGCATAACTGACATTCGCCCTATCGTATCCGGCACGGCACAGCCTAACCAGTTGGTGCGGGTGTGCATTGACCACATCTGCCAAACAGTAAGAGCAGGCGCAAATGGGCAATGGCGGGTGCAACTATCTCAGCCGCTGGACAAGGGCGCGCATGTGGTAACGGCCACTCAAACAAACCACTGCGGAAAGACAAGCAGCGCAACGATGGTTAAGTTCGCCGTATGTCCCGCGCCACCGCCCCCCGTTATCATCGCTCCGGTCCCCGGTGAAACCGTCTATGACCCCCGACCTTTCTTTGTGGGCTCAGCGGAACCGGGCAACGCGATTACGGTATGCGTGGACGGCGTCTGCCGCATCACTACCGCCGACGCGAACGGCGAATGGAGCGTCCAGGCCCCGCAAGAACTGAACGTTGGGGCGCATACGGCGAGCGTGGTGCAACAGAACGACTGTGGAAAAACCGGCACGGGCGCAACCGTCACCTTCAGCATTGCCATTCCCATTGATGAGTTGGAAATTACCGCCCTTGTGCGCGGCCAGACGTTTCGAACCGTGGACGCCACATTCGTGATCGGGCAGATGTCCGGGCCGTGGACTATATATTACCTATTGCTTGACCCTTCCTTGCCCGCCCCCACGGAAGATGAGGTGATCGGATATGACGATCCCATCACACTGACCGACGGCCGCGCCGCGCGGGGCGTGTTCTCCCAGCCACAGCAGAGCGGCGTCACAGTCGAGCGGGTTTTGCCGGGGCGGGAGGCACAGTCCATCCTGCCCGGAGAAACCGGGGTGATGGATGGTCAGCGGTATATCCTGTACATGGTTGGCGTTGTGGTGCCGGGAAGAACCACTGGTTTGGCTTATTCGCCGGAGACGGCAATCGGCATGCCCTTTGACAGTGGCAATGGCACGGCCGCGCAGCCGTTTATGATACGCGAGCTGACAACCGCCGATTTCGTGGACTATCCGGACCTAGTTGCCGGACATCCCGCGAACCGGGCAGGAGTGAATGAGACCGCGCGGCAGCTAGATAATATTGAAGGAATGCAGGTGCTGTATGACCAGAACCCGCAAAACGGCATCGCTGATTCTCTGGCCCTCGTCTATACGCTGGAGACTGATTTTGACCTGGCTGGCTACGCGGCGGCTTACGGAGGCAACGGTTGGAGGCCCATTGGAGACAATGACGCGACGCACTACGCGCAGGAACTCATGGCGCACCGTTTCACCGGCACGCTTTCGGGCACTTCCCATACCGTCGCAAACCTCTCCATGACGCCCGTGGGCCAAGCGGATGCAAGGTGGGTGCAGTTTACCGGATTCATAGGCTACGCGGTCGGCGCGACGGTTCTCGACCTGACAATCTCACAAGCGAACATCGCCCCCATCCCCGTTTTGCCTGCGGCGGCAGGGTTCGCGATGCGCGCCGCCGCGATGTGCGCGTACGCGAACAACTGCACGCTCGAAGAGTTGTCCGTCCTTTCCGCAACCTTGACCATGGACTTTGGGGCAAACGCCGCACCTTTCATAGAAGCCGGTGGGGTGGCGGGCGAACTGATCGGCGGGACGCTGCGGAGCATCCGGGTTCAGGACCTTTCGCTTTCAGACCGCTCGGGCGTGATCACCTATTTCGGTGGGCTTGCCGGGTACGCGCACAACGATGCCGCCCCTCAAACAGTGCAAAGCATTACGCTTACGGACATCACCTGCACACAGTTTAGCGGCACCTCCCTGTACGGCGGCGGAATGCTTGGGTATTGCAACGCTGTCAACAGTCTGGCGGTGGAGAGCGTAACCGCGACAAATGTCCGACTACAGGTCCCAAGGGCTTTTTCAGGTGGGGTGATCGGTTATCTGCGTGCCACCACCGCAACTGTGCTAAGGGCGCTGTCGATTACAGCGCCTGTCGTAGAATCTCAAGTTGGTGGCTACTACACCGGCGGTGTCGTCGGGTACGCGCAGGCTTTGCAACGCTTTGCGCTGACTGACATAACCGTCACCGGGGCGGAGATACGCGCTGCCTACGCCGCGGCCGGCATGATCGGCTGGATGGACGTGCTGAACGGAGCGGATGTGGAAGCCAGCGACTTCACCGTGGATGGCGCCGTTCAGGTAAACACCTCTTATGGCGGCGGGGCTTTCGGGGAAATCGCCCGGTCACGCACCTCCAGCCTCTACATTCATGGCGGTGAGGTACTCTCCGGCAGCAGCATAACGGGCGCCAGCAACACGGGCGGACTCATCGGCGACCTGTTCCACACCGGGGCAAATTCCTTCGTGTACATCCAGAACTGCCGCAGCGCGGCAAGCGTTTCCGGTACCACCACCAACATTGGCGGACTCATCGGCTTCTGCAACATGACAGCCTTGTCCGGCTGCGCCGTCACCGGCCGCGTTTTCGGTGGCACAAGTCTGACGGGCGGCTTCATCGGTAGCGGCGGCCCGGTTTTTATCACCGGCTGCACGACAACGGCCGATACATCGGGCGCGAGTTTCATCGGCGGCTTTATCGGGAGCGTTTCCACGGGTGATGTATTGCCCTCGGTTAGCCCTCCGTTTGCGGCGGCGGTAAACAGGATCGAGCTGTGCTCCGTGCGGTCCACATCCGTCACCGCCACGGGGAGTAATGCCGGAGGCTTCAGCGGACGCTCGCTTGGCATGAACTATGACCAGTGCTTTACCCTTGCATCCGTTTCTGCTCAGGTGGGCAACAGCGTGGGCGGCTTTATCGGCTTGTTGACGCCGCTCAGCACGGGCAACAGCGGATTGGTTCAAAACTGCTATGCGGTTGGGAACGTTGCTGGAACCGGCCAACAATATGGCGGCATGATCGGCAGCAGCCACTTTCCTATCGAAAGCAGTTATTCCGCATCTCCTGCCGTCTCGGGAAACAACCAGGTTGGCGGTATCGTGGGCGCCTGTCTTGCAACCGCCGCCTCCGTCAGAGCCTGCCTTGCCCTGGGCGGCACGGTCACTGCACAAGCTGCACAGGCTGGACGAATCGTCGCCGCCAATACCGTTTCCGCCCCATTACAGAATAACTATGCAATCAACACGCTTGTGCTCATTAAAAATGGAAGCCCGGCCACCCCTGTAGTGAATCCCGCGGGGCTGGATGGAGGCACGGTTACACTTGCCGGCCTGTCAGCATTGATTGTATCTATTGGATGGAACACGACGACAATCTGGGATGTTTCTACTATCCCGACCTTGGGGCGGCTTACGCTGCGTAATAATCCGGAATAGACCGGATAACCCGGACGCTCGCCTTTCTTTGTGGAACGGTATGAACAGAACGAAGTGCGGCTTGCGAAGGTTCAGGCGAGGATTGCTGCGATAGCGCGAAGCGGTTTGCTATGGACGAGATCTTCAAGGCGCTGCATGTGCAGCCCATGACGGGCAAGTATTGTTGCCATGCTTGCTTTGTTGCCGCGCGGAAAACTGCTCGTTCCCATGTTGCGCCGGATGGCGGACACTACATTATAATATAGGCTTCCGCGTTGGGGCATAATAAAGTGAAAACACTGAAGCAGAAAGGTGCTGCTGATGGATTTGAACAACAAGGTCTGCATTGGCTGCGGAAAGAAGATGAAGTGGCAGTTTATCGGCTTGCAGCACTGCAAATGCGTATGAACTAGTACCATGCGTCACCTAAACACATGGATATAATCTACGAAGCTTGATGCGCGCATCGTCAGTAGAGAATTGCCAGTTTACAGACAGGGCGCTATCGTTACGCGCGGTGTTCCAAGCATCAAGCTCGCCAGCGAGGCGATCCGTGCTGGGAATGCGTCGTCCCAAAAACTGGGAGGTCAGGGCGCTTCGTTCGATCTCGGCGATGTTCAGCCAACTATCATGCTTGGGTGTGTAGTGAATTTCAAGCCGCTTTGCGAGCATGCGGGCTCTGTGTGCGGGGAAAGCTTCCTACAGGGACGAGATCGCTGATCATAATAGCTCACCCGCACACGACGGTCACATCAAACACAACAACCGCCGTACTTCCTGGCAAAATACGCCCAAGAGTAACCGGCACGCCCGGATCTGCCACGGGCACACGCACCCCATTCACGGTGAACGACCCCGGCACAAACGCTGACCCCACTGGCACCAAGTCCGAGAACATCACATTCTCCGCCGCCGTGGTTCCCGTGTTGGTGATCCGGCTGGTGTACACCAGTGTATCACCGCACGTGCTGTACGCCTTGCTCACGGTTTTGACCATGGTGCCGGTCGCGGTGTTGACCTGGACATCCACTTTGTTTGAGAGGATCGTCACTGCGGCGGGCGGCCGCGTGGGATCAACCACATAGGTATAGCTCACGCTTGCGACATTCGGGATTGGGTTGACGGGCGGCACGGCGCCTATCACTGCCTGAAACTGCACCTCGGCGTTGGTTTGGACGCTCCCTAGCGGCACCCCGGCAGCAATGTCGCCGTCAACGCCCATGCCGTTCACACGTAGGGTTCCCGCCACAAAGCTGAGTCCGCTCGCGAGAATGTCTTTGAACACAACCTCGTCGGCGGAGACAGAACCCACATTGACCAAACTCACTGTGTAGGTGACCACGTCGCCGATGTCGGCGTACTGCCGGTCGGCCGCTTTTGCGATGGTAACCGTCGCGCTGTTGACCTGCGTGGTCACCTCGTTGGTCTGGAGGGTCTTTGCCGGAACCGGCACGCCGTTGGGGTCCACCCGATAATCGTATCGGACTTCCGCGGTGTTGACCATAGGATTCTGCGCGGGCACATGGTCTATCAGCGCTCGGAAAGCGACAACGGTCACGCTCCCTGGGGCGATGTCGCTAAGCGGCGCACCCACGTTTGGGTCGGCGGAGGGCTGTGCCACGCCGTCCACTGTCAGGCTGCCGGGGACAAAGACCCCGCCATCCGGGACAAGGTCGGTCAGCACAATGTCCTGCGCCGCCACGTTGCCTGTGTTTCGGATCAGGACGGAGTAGACGATGCCGTCCGCCAACTTTGCGTATGCCTTGTCGACAGCCTTTTGCGCCGTAAGCAACGCGGTGTTCACGCGGGTCGTCACGGAATTGGACGTAACCGTCCCGGAGACAGGGCTGTCACCGGGCGCGGGCAGATAGTCGTACGCGAAAGAACCTCGGTTCACAATGGGGTTTGCGGCGGGCAAGGAGAGAACCGTCACACGGAACGTTAGACTATGATTGCCGACGGAAAGCAGTCCAAGCGAAGCGTTGGCGGGGGTTCCCCCGATCAAGGCGTTATCGAGCTGCAGCGAGTTCGGCACATACTGAACTTCGACCGGAAGAACATCCGCGAAGGTAACGTGTTCAACAGCCGTCGACCCGGTATTTGCGATGGTGAACGTGTAGATCAGCGTATCGCCAACATCCGCGTACGACTTGTCAACGATCTTTGTGGCGGCCAGCTCAACGAAATTCTCCGCCCGAATTACCACGGTGGAGGTGTTGTTTGTTGGATCGGGATCCGGGGTGTCGCTGGCAATGAGCGCGGTGTTGGGGAGATTGCCCACTGCCGGCAGCGCCACCGCCGCCCGGATGAGCACAGCAAGACGCGCGCCGGACGCGAGGCTTGGCACGGCATAGCTTCCCGACCAGGCGATCCAGTTCGCACCGTTATCGGTAGAGTATTCCGGATTGGTCAAACCGGCAGGTACGGCGTCCGTGATCACCACGTTCTGCGCAACGGACGGCCCCGCGTTGGCCGCCGCGAGGGTGTACGTCAGCACCTGGCCAACCGTGACCGGGTTCGCGGAGGCGGTCTTCACGATGGACACGTCGGCAAGCTGGCCGAGCGGTGTCGTAGTCGTGGAGGCATTATTGTCCGGGTCGGGATCGGGCGTGCGGCTCCGAACCGTCGCCGTGTTGACCACGTCGCCGGAGGCAGAGGCAATCACCGCGCCGCGCACCAGAAGGGTTATCACCGCGTTTGCCGCCACCGTGCCGAGCGTATGGCTTCCGCTCCAGGTCAGCCACGTTGAACCGCCGTTGAGCGAGTATTGGGCGTTTTGCAGCATCGCGGGCAGCGCGTCCGCCACCAACACGTTTTGCGCATCCGAAGGCCCGGCATTGGACACGGTCAGCGTGTACGCCAGCGTGTCGTTCGGGTTCACCGTGCCGGTATTGTTCACGGTCTTGACGATCGCCATATCCGCCGACTGGTCGGGCGTGGTCGTGTCCGTATCTGTGCTGCTGTCGGGATCGGGGTCGGGATTATCCGATGTTACCTTCGCGGTGTTCGTAATCGTGCCCTGGAACGACGCAGGGATGGTGGCCCGGATCAGGATCGTCAGCGGGCTGTTCACCGCGAGCATGCCGATGGTATGGCTGCCGGTCCACGCGTTCCATGTCCCGCCGCCATCCAGCGAATACTGCGGGTTGAGCAACGGTGCGGGCATGTTGTCGGTGACAACGGTGTTCTCGGCCGCGACCGGGCCGTTGTTGCCCACGGTTAAGGTATACGTCAGCGTGTTGCCGGACACGGACGCGCCGGCCGTCTTGGTGATACGCACGTCCGCGGGGCGTTCCACGCCGGTGGTGATGGAGACGGTGTTGTTCGTCGGGTCGGGGTCCGGGGTGTCGCTCGCCACGGTCGCTGTGTTCGACAGGCTTCCGACGACCGCCAGGTCCACCGTCGCCCGAACCAAGATGCGGACGCTGCCGCCCGAGGCCAGCGATGCCACGGCGTAGCTGCCTCCCCACGCGAGCCAGGTCGCGCCGCCATCCGTGGAGTACTGCGGGTTGTTCAAACCTGCCGCCAGAATATCGGTAATCACCGCGTTCACCGCTGTCGAAGGCCCCGCGTTTTTCGCCGTCACCGTGTAGGTCAATGGCTGCCCCACCGTTGCGGGGCTAGGCGAGGCGGTCTTGGTGATGGACAGGTCCGCGAGCTGGCCCAGCGGTGTATCGGTCGTTGAGGTGTTGCTGCCTGGATCGGGGTCCGGGGTGTCGCTGGTCACCTTCGCGGTGTTGGTAACGGTTCCTGAGGCGGAAGCCGCTACCGTGCCGCGCACGAGCAAGGAGAAAACCGCGCTCGGCGCCATCGTGCCGACGGTGTAGCTGCCACCCCAGGTCAGCCACGTTCCGCCGCCATTGAGCGAGTACTGCGGGTTCTGCAGCGCGGCGGGCAACGGGTCATTCACCGCCACGTTGCGGGAATCCGACGGTCCGGCGTTGGCGGCAGTCAGCGTGTACACGAGCGTATCGCCCGGGTTGATGATGCCGGTGTTGTTGACTGTCTTGACCATGGACACGTCCGCCGACTGGTCCGGCGTGGTGGTGTTCGTGGCGGTGTTGTTGGTCGGGTCGGGGTCCGGGTTGTCGGACGCGACGCGTGCGGTGTTCGCGATCGTGCCCTGGAACGACGCGGGGATCCCCCCGCGAATCAGAACGGTGATCGGGCTGTCCACCGCAAGCGTGCCGACAGTGTAGCTACCGACCCAGGTGTTCCACGTCCCACCGCCATCCAGCGAGTACTGCGGGTTGGTGAGCGTCGCCGGGATGGCGTCGGTGACGACGGTATTCTCGGCGGCTACGGGACCGTTGTTGCCCACGGTTAGGGTATACATCAGCGTACCACCGGCAACCGACGCGCCGGCTGTTTTCGTGATATACACGTCTGCCGGGCGTTCCACCGGGATGGCGATGGTGATGGTGTTGTTCGTCGGGTCGGGGTCCGGGGTGTCGCTTGCCACTGTCGCGGTGTTGGACAGACTCCCCGTGACGGTCAAATCCACCGTCGCGCGGATCAGGATCGCGACGTTGCTGCCCGAGGCAAGCGACGCCACGGCGTAGCTGCCGGGCCAAGCGGTCCAGGTTGCGCCGCCGTCCGCGGAGTACTGCGTGCCCGTCAGACCGGTCGGCGGAATGTCGCTAACGACCACATTTACCGCTGTTGACGGTCCTGCGTTGTGGGCGGTCACGGTGAAGGTCAGCAGCTGCCCGACCGTGGCAGGGCTGGGCGTCGCGGTTTTCGTGATGGACAGGTCCGCGAGCTGGCCGAGCGGCGTGTCGGTGGTCGACGTGTTGTTCGCCGGGTCGGGGTCTTCGGTGCTGCCGTTCGCCGTGGCGGTGTTGGTGACGCTGCCGGACGCCGAGGCCGCCACGACACCGCGTACCAGCAGCGCAAACACAGCGTTTGGCACCATCGTGCCGGCGGTGTAGCTCCCGCTCCACGTCAGCCACGTTCCACCGCCATTGAGCGAGTATTGCGGATTCTGCAGCGAGGACGGCAGCGGATCGCTGATGACCACGGCTTGCGCGTCCGAAGGCCCCGCGTTGGCGGCGGTCAGCGTATAAACCAGGGTGTCGCCCGGGTTGATGACGCCCGTGTTGTTCACGGTTTTCACCATGGATACGTCCGCGGATTGGTCCGGCGTGGCCGTGTTCGTGGATGTGTTGTTGGAAGGGTCAGGGTCAGGGTTATCCGACGCGACCCGCGCGGTATTGGTGATCGTGCCCTGGAACGACGCGGGAATGGTGCCGCGAATCAGGATCGTGGCGGGACTGTTTACCGCCAACGTGCCGACGGCGTAGCTGCCGGGCCACGCGCTCCACGTTCCGCCGCCGTCCAATGAGTACTGCGGATTGGACAGCATCGCGGGGATCGCATCCGTGACCACCGTGTTTTCGGCGGGTACAGGCCCGTTGTTGCCAACCGTAAGTGTATACATCAGCAGATTACCCGACACTGCCGCGCTGGCGGTCTTGATGATATACACGTCAGCGGGGCGCTCGACCGGGGTGGTGATGGTTACCGTGTTGTTCGTCGGATCAGGATCCGGCGTATCACTGTTCACCGTCGCGGTATTGGAGATGCTGCCGATTGCCGACAGGTCGGCCGTCGCGCGTATCAGGATGCCAGTGCTGCTCCCCGACGCCAGCGACGCGACACGGTAGCTGCCACCCCACGCCAGCCACGTCGCGCCATTGTCAGTTGAGTACTGCGGGCTGTTCAGCGTGCCCGCGAGCGCGTCGGCGATCACGATGTTGACCGCTGTCGACGGCCCAGCGTTGTGCGCCGTTACTGTGTAGGTCAGCGATTGACCGACGACGGCAGGGCTTGGCGACGCGGTTTTCACGATGGATAGGTCAGCGAGTTGCCCAAGCGGCGTGTCGGTCGTTGACATGTTGTTGGACGGATCGGGGTCAGGGGTGGTGCCGTTGGCCGTGGCCGTATTGGCAATGCTGCCCGATGCGGAGGCCGCCACCGTGCCGCGCAGCAGGATGGATACCCCGTCTCCGGGCACTATCGTGCCGGCTGTATAGCGCCCACTCCATGTGAGCCATGTACCGCCGCCGTTAGACGAATACTGCGGGCTTTGCAGCGAGGACGGCAGCGGATCGCTGATGACGACGCCTTGCGCGTCCGAAGGCCCGGCGTTGGCGGCGGTCAGCGTATAGACCAGCGTGTCGCCCGGGTTGATGACGCCGGTGTTGTTCACGGTTTTCACCATCGACACGTCCGCGGATTGCGCGGGCGTGGTGGCGTTGGTGTCCGTGTTGTTGGAAGGGTCGGGGTCCGGATTCTCTGCAGCGACCCGCGCCGTGTTCGTGATCGTCCCCTGAAAGGACGGGCTGATACTGCCGCGGATCAGGAGGGTGACGGGGCTGCTCACCGGCAGCGTACCGGCCGCATAGCTTCCGGTCCAGGCGCTCCACGTCCCGCCGCCGTCCAATGAGTACTGCGGGCTGGACAATGAGGCCGGGATCGCGTCCGTCACCACGGTGTTCTCGGCGGCCACGGGGCCGTTGTTCCCCACGGTCAGCGTATAGATCAGTGTGCCGCCGGACACGGATGCCCCCGCCGTCTTGGCAATGTACACGTCCGCCGGGCGCTCCACACCGGTCGTGATGGTGATGGAATTGTCATCAGGATTCGGGTCGAGCGTGTCGCTGCTCACCATCGCGGTGTTGACGAGGCTTCCCGTCACCGACAAGTCCACGGTCGCGCGGAGCCGGATGCTGACGCTGCTGCCGGCGGTGAGTGAAGGCACGGAATAGTTGCCGGGCCACGCAAGCCAGGTGACGCCGCCGTCGGTGGAGTATTGCGGGTTATTCAGCCCCGCCGGTGGGATGTCGCTGATGATGACATTCGCCGCCGTGGAAGGCCCGGCATTGCTCGCCGTAAGCGTGTAGGCTAGCGATTGCCCCACATTGACGGGATTTGGCACCCCGCTTTTCGCAATGGAAAGGTCGGCCACCGGCGTGACAGGCGTGCTTATGCTGGACGAGTTATTGGACGGGTCGGGATCCGGCGTGGCGCTTGTGATGTCCGCCGTGTTCGTGATGTTCCCCGTCGCGGTGTTGATCACTGTGCCGCGTATCAGAAGCGTAATGACCGCGCCAACGGCCAGCACCGGGGTGGAGTAGCTGGCTGACCAGCTTTGCCATGTCGCCCCGCCGTCGGCGGAGTATTGAACGTTTGAAAGCAGGCTGGAAACCGCGTCGGTGATGACGACGTTTCTCGAAAGCGACGGCCCCAAATTGGTTGCGACGATCGAATACGCCAGCACCTCGCCCGGCCTTACGCCCAAAGCGCTTCCGTGCTTCTGAACGGCCAAATCCGCCGAGGCGGTAACGGTCGTGATATCGGTGGAGGTGTTGTTGTCTGGATTCGGATCGGGGCTTGTGGTTTCGACGGTGGCGGTATTGGTGATGGTGCCCTGAAAATCCGCGCTGATGTCCCCGCGGATCAGAATGGTCCGTGAACTTCCCACCGCCATCGCGCCGATGCTGTACGGGCTTGACCAAAGATTCCAGGTCGCCCCGTTATCCGTAGAAAACACAGCGTCTGAAACGGATGCCGGAACATCGTCCGTCAGGGTGACGTCGTTCGCGACGGCAGGTCCCGCGTTTGCCACCACCAGTGTATACTTAATCGTTTCGCCCGCGACGGCGCCTCCTGATGTTTTCACCACGGAAATGTCCGCGTTCACGTCTTCCACGGTGAGGATATAGTCCTCGACCTCACCGTCATACGCGGCGCCAAGGCTGCGGGTATCCTCGTCCGTGGGAAGTGCGTTGACATTGATAAGGTTTTGTGTTGTGAGCCGCAGCCGCACAAAAGTGTGCCCGGCGGCCAGCACGGTGCCCGTTGGCACGGTGAAAGTGAGCAGCACGGTCTGTATCGCGGCCTGGGAAGCAACCGTTGTGGTCGCCGCCTCGTTTAGCTCAAACAATCCATTCTCATTGAAATCTACCCAGCCATACAGGTTTGCCGTTCGGCCGGTCGTATTGTTGACCCGCACGCTGAGTGTATAGGACGTGGCGTTTGTCGGAAGCGCCGTGAGGGGAACGGTCAGCCCGTCGTCCTGTATGCCTTTGCTGATATCGTCGCCCGTCGCGTCGGCGTTTTGGTACGCGTCGTCCTCCGCGGTGATCTGCCGTCCCAGTGTCAGCCCGCTGATGACGCCATGGCGCGGACCGTCATTTTCAAAGAGGGTGCTGTAATTGTCGGGGCCGTTCCCGTCGCCCGCATCCGGCGCGTCGCCAAAATCCAAATCAGCGGTGGCGAACGTACACAGCGCGCCGTCACTAAAGTTGCTGCTGGCGATTGTTTGCGCAAACATCACACCGACGGCGTCGGTATCACCGTTGATGGTATATCGGGTTATATTTCCGGTGCCGTTATTGATGACGTACAGCCGCCCGCCAAAGTCTATGCCGACAGCACCATATTCATAGGTGGAGCTTTCGGTTGGGCTTCTTGTTGACAAGGTCGTTGTGTTACCTGTGGTCGGGATGATCCGGTTGACCTTTTTGATGCGGTCAAGGCCGTAGAGGTATCCTGTAACCGGGCTGTACGCCCAGTCACTCACGGCGGGAGAACTGGAAAACGCCGTGCCGTAGTTCGATGTCTGCTCCACATACCCTGCCGTAGGGTTCACGAGCTTCATGTACGTCGGCGAATTGGGCCGCAGGTCAACGACATAATACCTGGACACGCTGGCCCTGAAAAGATAGAAAAACCCGCTTGCGTCAAAGCACCCGCAGGTATATGTATCGGTTGGCAGTCCCGGAGGGGTCGGCAGCAGCGTGGTGATGACGCCGCCTTGATCGATTCTCACCATGCAATTGGTCGTCCGGTCGTACCCATAAAGAAAATTGTCTTCCGTATTGTAGCCGATTGCGTCAACATAATCCGAGGGCGTAAGCGGCCCCTGGGTGGTGGTGGCACCCGTAATCATATTGACGTTATACCACACGCTAGGGTTTCCGGCGAATACAACCATGGTGATGCTGCAGGGGATCGTTTTGCTATCCGTGTCGTGCCCAAAGTTCTGGTCGGCAATGGCCGCGCCGCTCGTGATTTGCGCCGCCGTGACGGTGATATCCAACCGCCTCGGCCCGTTTGACGAAATAAACCCCGTGGGCTGTGTAAAGACGGCCGGCGGGCAGGTTGCGCCAGGATTCGCGACCGTCTCGAATACTTGATACGCGCCGGCCGTCGCTATGGAAAAGCTGTAGTTTCCGCCTGCGTCGGTCTGCGCGGAAACACAGCCGCCGGCGGTGCTATACAAAACGACGTACACACCCGATATGCCCGGCTCTCCCGCATCGTATATGCCGTTATGATTCAGATCGTTAAAGACAATTCCACTGATGATCGCAGGCATAATGAAAAACCCTCTCTGTGCTGGGCATGGCAAAGCAGCCGGCCACAGTTAATCAGTCCCAGCATATTCGATGGCCAGGGCCAGGGTTCGCGGAAGCTTGCGATGAGTGTCGAGAATGCGATGATTGCCGAGGATATTGCGAATGATGGGCGAAATGAGCCGCTTCCAGTATATCCCAGATGATTTCGAGCATCATTATCTCCTTGCGATTGGTGTATATCGAAATTACACCACAAAGTTCGCCACCGTCACAGGATAAGAAGCCCCCGTTCGCTGTACACACTCTCGTTCCCGCCGCCACCCATATTGACCATATACGCGAGGGCGGCTGTCTTTATTGTGTCAAGGAGCCAGTACCGGCAGAGGCAGAATAAAAGTCGGGGGGATAGGCTGCATAGTGCCGGGACATGCGCCCGTAGACGTATGCCGATCAATAAGCAAGAATATCGAGTGATCATCATGATCTTGCGCATCCGTGCTATACTAGGCTCATGGGCAAAGAGGAACGCATCATGACAAAAAAGCGAACGGACGCTCCGCCAGATTTCGGCACCACGGAACGGCGGAACAGCCAATACGGTAAGTTGAAAATATTCCTCGGTTACGCGGCGGGCGTTGGCAAAACGTACGCCATGCTGAGCGAAGCGCACGCGATGCGGGGCGAGGGCGTCGATGTCGTGGCGGGGTATATCGAGGCGCACGCGCGGCCCGAAACCACCGCGTTGCTCGCGGGGCTGGAGGCAATTCCGCCGCTGGAAGCTGCGCATAAGGGCGTGCGCCTCAAGGAGTTTGACCTGGACACGGCGCTGGCCCGAAAGCCGCGGATTATCCTGATCGATGAGCTAGCCCACACCAACGCGCAAACGTGCCGCCACAAAAAGCGGTACCAGGACGTGGAGGAACTACTCCGTGCGGGCATCGACGTGTACACCACCGTCAACGTCCAGCACATCGAAAGCCTCCATGACATGGTGGCGGCGATCACCGGCGTCTCCGTGCGCGAGCGCATCCCGGACAGCGTGTTTGACAGCGCCGATCAGGTCGAGCTCGTGGATATCGACCCGGCGGAGCTGATCTGGCGGCTCGAGAAAGGTAAAATCTACCGGGCGGAGCAGGCGGAACGCGCGCTGAACAACTTTTTCACCAAAGAAAAACTCGTCGCGCTCCGCGAAATCGCGCTGCGAAAGACCGCCGACCGCGTGAACCAGGCGGCGGCGCAGGCAGAGCCGCAGATCCGTGAAAAGGACTACTATACCCGGGAGCACATCCTGGTCTGCGTGTCGCCGTCGCCCACCAACGCGAAAGTGATCCGCACGGCGGCCCGGATGACCAGCGCGTTCCACGGCGCGTTTACCGCGCTGTATGTGGAGACGAGCGCGAACCGGGCGCTGCCGGAGAAGGGCCAGGCGCTGCTGCGGGATAACATGCGGCTGGCCGAGCAGCTTGGGGCGCAGGTCGCCACCGTCTTTGGCGATGATGTGTCCGAGCAAATTGCCGAGTACGCCAAGGCCAGCCGGGTGTCCAAAATCGTCATGGGCCGATCCGGCGCGAAAAAGGGGTTGCTCGCAAAGGTCAGCTACGTGGACCGGCTGACGGCGCTTTCGCCGAACATGGATGTGTATATCATCCCGGACGCCGCGCCGAATCTCGCGAAAAAATGGACGGAGTATTTGCACGCGCCGGCCATCTCGCTCGCGGACATCGCCAAAACGGCCGCTGTTCTCCTGCTTTCGACCCTCGTCGGCCTTTGGTTTGAATCGCTGGGCTTTGGGGAAGCCAACATGGTCACCGTGTACATCCTGGGCGTGCTGCTCACCGCGACGCTGACCCGGGGACGCTTCTGCAGCGTGGTGTCCTCCATTGGCAGCGTGCTGCTGTTCAATTACTTCTTTACGGAGCCGAGGCTGACCCTGCAGGCGTATGGCGCGGGATACCCGGCCGTTTTCGCCATCATGCTGCTGGCCGCGATCGTGACCAGCTCGCTGACGACGCGGGTCAAGCAGCAGGCCGGGGATGCCGCGCGGAAAGCGATGCGCACGGAGGTGCTGCTGGAAACGAACCGGAAGCTGCAGCTTGCCAAGGGCCAGACGGAGATCCTGTCGGCGACCGCGCGGCAACTCATCCGGCTACTGGACCGGACCGTCATCTTCTACACGGCTACGGAGGACGCGCTTTCCGGCCCGATGATCTTTCCCCGGGACGCGGAGCCTGCGCCCGCCGGGGAGACGGACTATCTTTCCGGCGAGGAGCGGGCCGTCGCGGAATGGGTGTATAAAAACAACAAGCACGCCGGCGCGACGACCAACACGCTTTCCGCCGCGAAGTGCCTGTACCTTGCCGTGCGCGGGAGCGAGGGGGTGCTCGCCGTAGCGGGCTTCGCGCTGCGGAAGGACGCGCCGCTGGAGGCGTTCGAGAAGAACCTGACGGTCGCGATCCTCGGGGATTGCGCGCTGGCGCTTGAAAAGGAGCGGAGCGCCGAGAGTGAGCGGGAGGTGTCCCTGCAGATACGCAACGAGCATTTGCGCGCCAACCTGCTTCGCGCCATTTCGCATGACCTGCGCACGCCGCTGACCAGCATATCCGGCAACGCCGGCATCCTGATGACGAGCGCCGCCTCGCTGGCCGAGCCGGACAAGCAGGAGTTGTATGCCGGCATTTACGACGACGCCGAGTGGCTGATCAACTTGGTCGAAAACCTGCTGTCCATCAGCCGCATCGACAATGGCACGCTGGCAATCGACCAGCGGCCGGAGCTGATGGAGGATGTCATCCAGGAGGCGCTGCGGCACATCAACCGGGGCGGCGCGGCGTATCACATCGAGTCGTCGCTGGAGGACGACATGTTGCTGGCGAAAATGGACGCCCGCTTGATCGTGCAGGTGCTCATCAACATCATCGACAACGCGATCAAGTACACCCCGCCCGGGTCCGGCATCATCATTTCCGCGCGGAAGGCGGAAACGCGCGTGCTGATCGAGATCGCCGACGACGGACCGGGCATTCCCGAGGCGGCGAAGCCCCGGCTGTTCGATATGTTTTACACCGTGGACAACGCGCGGGCGGACGGGCGGCGCGGGCTGGGGCTGGGGCTGTTCCTGTGCAAGTGCATCGTCGGCGCGCACGGCGGGGAGATCTACGTGCGGGACAACGCGCCGCATGGCACGGTCTTCGGCTTCACGCTGCCGGGAACGGAGGTGAGCACGGGTGAATAAGCCGTACATCCTCGTGGTGGAGGACGACAGGGCGATTCGCAAACTGATCGCCACAACGCTGGAAATGCGGGGTTACGCGCACCAGACAGCCGAAAACGGCGCGGCCGCGCTGCTTTCGGCCGTGTCAAGGCCCCCGGATGTCATGCTGCTGGACCTGGGGCTGCCGGACATGGATGGCGTGGAGATCATCCGGAACGTCCGGGAGTGGTCGAACCTGCCCATCATCGTGGTGAGCGCGCGCGGCGAGGACAGGGATAAAATCGACGCGCTGGACGCCGGCGCGGACGACTACCTGACCAAGCCGTTCAGCACGGAAGAGCTGCTGGCGCGCCTGCGGGTCAGCCTTCGCCGCGTCCGGTATGACCGGGAGAAGGCGATGCGGGACGCCGCCGTGTTCGTCAACGGCGACCTGAAGATCGATTTCGCGGCCGGGTGCGCGTGGCTCGGGCAGGAGGAAATTCACCTGACCCCGATTGAATACAAGCTGCTGTGCCTGCTGGCGAAAAACGTGGGCAGGGTGCTGACGCACAACTATATCCTCAAAACAGTCTGGCCGAGCTATACCGGGGAACTGCCCGCGCTGCGCGTGTTCATGGCCACGCTTCGCAAGAAGATTGAAACGGACACCAAGTGCCCCCGCTACATCCAGACCCATATCGGCATTGGATACCGCATGTTGCGCGCGGGCGAGGAGGGCAAAAACATCTAGTCCGGGCGCATCCGTTTTGCAAAACCGGTTCATGCTACCTGTTATGGATAGCGTGAGCCGGTTTTCTGGTATCAAGAGGTTTTCTAGAGAATCTTAACGCGGCGTTAACACGGACGCGCACACCTGAACCCCACCCTAACGGCGCGCGTGCTAGACTGAACCACGATCAATCAAGAATGTGGAGGTCCCCCATGGATTTGTTGATGATTCTCGTTCTGGCGGCGGGTTTCTTCCTTGTAAAGCTGCTGGCCGATTGGTGTGGACGCGAGGTCCAGAAGAAATAGCGTGGTCGCATAGGGAGGGAAAACGCATGTTGTTGCTCGGCGTACTCATTCTGGGACTGGGGGGTTATCTGTTGTACGCCCTGGTCCACCCCGAAAAGTTTTAGATTGGCCAGGAGGTACCGCGCATGCCGCAAATTCTGCTGACCCTCACGATTTTCATCGCGCTGGTCATTCCCGTGGGGAAATATCTGTACCATGTCGCCGCCGGAAAGCGCACGTTCGCTGACTCGGCGCTAGACCGCGTGGACGGGGCGATCTACCGCGCCTGCGGCATTGGCGGCGAGGAAATGAACTGGAAGCAATACGCGCTGGCGCTGCTCGGCACCAACGCGGCCATGGTGCTCGTCGGCTACACAATCCTCCGCATCCAGGCGCTGCCGGTCTTTAATCCGAACGGCATCAGCGCCATGGAGCCGACGCTTTCGTTCAACACCATCATCAGCTTCATGACGAACACGAATCTACAGCATTACTCCGGCGAATCCGGCCTGTCGTACCTGAGCCAGATGCTGGTGATTATCTTCCTGATGTTCACGTCCGCGGCCAGCGGGTTCGCGGCGTGCATGGCGTTCATCCGCGGCCTCACGGGCGCGGCATCGGCCATGGGCAACTTCTACCGGGATTTGATCCGCATCATCACCCGCGTGCTGCTGCCGGGCTCGCTGCTGATCGGCTTGGTGCTCGTTTCGCAGGGCGTGCCGCAGAACCTCTCGGCCAATGTAACGGTCGAGACAATCGAGGGCGCGTACCAGGACATCGCGATGGGACCCATCGCGGCGCTGGAGTCCATCAAGCACCTGGGCACAAACGGCGGCGGCTTCCTGGGCGGTAACTCCGCGACGCCGCTGGAAAACCCGACGGTTCTCTCCAATATCGTGGAGCTGCTCTCCATGATGCTCTTGCCCGGCGCGTGCGTAGTGGCATTCGGCCACATGGCGTGCGAACACCGGCGGAGCAAGGGGAAGGCAAGCCGCCTGCTGCTGGGCCGGGAAGGCGCGCCCATTTTCTTTGTGATGAGCGCTCTCCTCCTGGCAGGTGTCGTCCTGTGCTACTATGCGGAGCGCGCGGGTAACCCCCTGCTCGCGGCCATCGGGCTGAACCAGGGCATGGGCAGCATGGAGGGGAAGGAGGTGCGCTTCGGCATCGCGCAGTCCGCGCTGTTCACCACCGTGACCACCGCCTTCACCACCGGTACGGTCAATAACATGCACGACACGCTGACGCCGCTGGGCGGGGCCGTACCGCTGATGAACATGATGCTGAACGTCGTGTTCGGCGGCAAGGGCGTGGGTCTGATGAACATGCTGCTGTACGCGATCCTCGCCGTATTCCTGTGCGGGCTGATGATCGGCCGCACGCCGGAGTACCTGGGCAAAAAGATCGAGGGCTACGAAATGAAGCTGACGGCGCTGGCCATCATCATCCATCCGCTGCTGATCCTCGCGTTTACGGCGCTGGCTGTGGCGGTTCCGGCGGGGCTTATGGCGCTCACGAACCCGGGGCCGCACGGGCTTTCGCAGGCGCTGTACGAATACGCGTCCTCCGCGGCGAACAACGGCTCCGGGTTTGAGGGGCTCGCGGACAACACGGCCTTTTGGAACCTGACGACGGGCGCGGTCATGTTCTTCGCCCGCTACGCGCCGATTGTGCTTCAACTGGCCATCGCCGGGTCCCTGCTGCGCAAAAGGCCGGTCAGCGAGTCCATCGGCACGCTGCGGACAGACACGCGCGCCTTTGGCATCGCCCTGTTCATGGTGGTGCTGGTGTTTGCCGCGCTGACGTTCTTCCCGGCCATGGCGCTCGGCCCCATCGCGGAGCACCTGATCCTGTGGCAATGAGGTGAATAGCAACATGAAAAAGGAAGGCAAATCAAGGTTCATTTCGAAGGATATTCTGAAATCCTCCGTGCTCGGGGCGTTCGTGAAGCTGAACCCCCGGTATATGATGCGCAACCCCGTGATGTTTGTGGTGGAGATCGGTTTTTTCGTCACGCTGCTGCTGTGCTTTGCGCCGGGCGTCTTTGGGGATGAGGGCGGCAACCTTCGGCTCTACAACGCGATCGTCGCGGCCATTTTGCTGATCACCGTGCTCTTCGCCAACTTCGCGGAGGCGGTGGCGGAGGGGCGCGGCAAGGCGCAGGCGCAGAGCCTGAAAAAGACGCAGAAGGACATGACGGCGCGCCTGGTGACAGGCGGCGGCGAAACCGTCGTCAGCGCCGACACGCTGAAAAAGGGCGACATTGTGCTGGTGAAGGCGGGGGAACTGATCCCCGCCGACGGCGAGGTGATTGACGGCATCGCGTCCGTGGACGAGTCCGCGATCACCGGCGAATCCGCGCCCGTGATGAAGGAAAGCGGCGGCGACTTCGCCTCCGTGACCGGCGGGACGACCGTGGCCAGCGACTGGCTGAAGATCGAGATCATGTCGGGCCCCGGCGAATCCTTCATCGACAAGATGATCGCCCTTGTGGAGGGCGCGACCCGCAAAAAGACGCCCAATGAAATCGCGCTCAACACGCTCCTGGTCAGCCTTACGATCATCTTCCTGATCGTGATCGTGACGCTGTACCCCCTGGCGCTCTACAGCGGCATCCGGCTTCCCATTTCCACGCTGGTCGCGCTGACGGTCTGCCTGATCCCAACGACAATCGGCGGCCTGCTTTCCGCGATCGGCATCGCGGGCATGGACCGCGTCACCCGCTTTAATGTGATCGCGATGTCCGGCAAGGCGGTGGAGGCATGCGGCGACGTGGATACAATGATCCTGGACAAGACGGGCACCATCACCTACGGCAACCGCATGGCGTCCAGCTTTGTGCCGGTGGAGGGGACGGATGAACAGGCGCTGATCCGCGCCTGCGCGCTCTGTTCCTTCGCGGACGACACGCCGGAGGGACGGTCCGTCGTGAATCTGGCCAAGCGGTTGACGGGCACCCTGCCGGACGCGCCGGGGGACATGACTTTCACCGCCTTCACCGCGCAGACGCGCATGAGCGGCGTGGATGTTCCGGGCGGCGACAGCATCCGCAAGGGCGCGAACGACGCCATTGTCGCCTTTGCGCGGGAGCGCGGGGGCACGGTGCCGGACGACCTGAAAGCGCGTGTGGACGAGATCGCGGGCCTGGGCGGAACGCCCCTGACCGTATGCGAAGGGAACCGGATCCTGGGCGTCATCTACCTGAAGGACACCATCAAGGAAGGGCTGGTGGAGCGGTTCGCGCGGCTGCGCGCCATCGGCATCAAGACGGTCATGTGCACCGGCGACAACCCGCTGACCGCCGCGACCATCGCGCAGGAGGCGGGCGTGGACAGCTTCATCGCCGAGTGCAAGCCCGAGGACAAGATCGCGATGATCCAGAAGGAACAGGCGGGGGGCAAGCTGGTGGCCATGACGGGCGACGGCACGAACGACGCGCCCGCGCTGGCCCAGGCGGATGTGGGCATCGCGATGAACAGCGGCACGACGGCGGCCAAGGAAGCCGCGAACATGGTAGACCTGGATTCCGACCCGACTAAGATTCTGGACGTGGTGGAGATCGGCAAGCAGCTCCTCATCACGCGTGGCTCCCTGACCACGTTCAGCATCGCCAACGATGTGGCGAAGTACTTCGCGATCATCCCCGCGATGTTCATGGGCGTGATTCCCGGGATGCGGCTGCTGAACATCATGGGGCTTTCGACCACGTACAGCGCCATCCTCTCCGCGCTCATCTTCAACGCGGTCATCATCCCGCTATTGATCCCCATCGCGATGAAGGGCGTGAAGTACAAGCCCCGCCGGTCGGAACAGATGCTGGCGCGGAACATGCTGATCTACGGCCTGGGGGGCGTCGTGGCGCCGTTCCTGGGCATCAAGCTGATCGATTTGGCCATCGCCCCGCTGCTGCGGGCGTTGGGTATGTAGAAGGAGGATTCGCGATGCGTTCTGTGATCAAGGGCGTGCAAAGGCCCGTTTTGGTGACGCTGGTGCTGCTGGTGATCTGCGGCCTCCTGTACCCGCTTCTCTTAACGGGTATCAGCCAGCTACTTTTCCCGTCGCGGGCGAACGGTAGCTTCATTGTGGTGGACGGCAAGGCGGTCGGCTCCGAAATTGTCGGGCAGGCGTTTGCCGATCCCCGCTTCATGAAAGGACGCCCTTCGGCGGTAAACTACAATACGTATACCCAGGCTGAAAAGGAAAGCGGCACGTACACTGGCGTGAGCTCCGGCTCGAAAAACTACGCGGCGACGAACCCGGACCTGGTGGCGCGCGTGGAGGCGGACCTTGCGGCGTTTCTGGCCGCGAACCCCGCCATTCGGCGCGAGGAAATTCCTACCGACCTGCTGACCGCGTCCGGCTCCGGCCTCGACCCGCACATCAGCCCCGCCGCCGCCGCCGTGCAGCTACCGGCGATAGCCGGGGCGACGGGGCTGACCATGGCGCGGCTAGAGGAGATCGTCGCGGACTGCACAGAGGGGAAGCTGCTGGGTATCTATGGCGAGGTGACGGTGAACGTGCTGAAGGTAAATCTGGAGATCGCCAGGGCTGTTGGGGCTCTATAAGTAAATAGGTGTGCTGATATCGATTGTCTTGTAGCAACCGATAGCAGCAAAAGCGCCGCTTTGTATATTCCTTTACGGCTCTTCCATTTTCAAAATGTACGTATCCAGCGAATCCGCGTCCACGAGCGCGCCAATCCAGGCGAGCAGCGGCTCCCGTTGGGCGTGGCCGGACAATTTAAGCATTTTGCGCAGACGGTATTTGACCGCGCTTTCGGAAATGTACAGCGCCTCTGGAATGGCGCGCGTTTTTTCGCCACGCAGGAGCAGCAACAGAATGCGCAGATCCGTCTCGTCCAGCGCGCCCAGGAACTGCTCCGCGTGGAGGATGTTCCGGGTTGTCGGATCCTTGTAAAAGCTGGTGTACGCGCCGGGGGCGGGCGCAAAGCGATCGTTCGTGTCATCATACCGGTCCCGTGCCGGGAAAAAGGCGGTGGACCCGCCCACGATGATCTGTGTCATCACCTCCGTGCACTGGGACCGGATGTTTGGATGCTTGCGCAGGTAGAGCACCGTATCCACCGCGATCGTACCGCACCCGCGAAAATCCAGCGTAATGGATGTGAGCGACGGCTGCACGAGCTGCGCCAGGCGCGTGTTTCCGAAGCTGACGATATGCAGATCCTCGGGCACCCGCCTGCGCCGCGCAAGCTGCTCGTGCCGCAAGAGCGCCACACCGGACACGTCGTTCGCGCATACCACCGCGTCGTATGTCTCGCAGCGCGCCGCAAACGCGTCCAGGCAGGCGCAAATGCCCTCGCCTATCCGGAACACGTCCGCCGTCTTGTCAAAGGGCAGTCCCAGGGCGTTGCACGCGGCATGCATGCCCAGCAGCTTCTGGCCGTCGTTGAGCGACCGCACGTTGCAGCCGATCATCGCGACGCGCCGCCTGCCCGCCTCGTACAGATACCGGACGGCATATGACGCCGCGTAGTATGAGCTGAGGGTGATCATGTTGGTATCGATCTGTATGTTGCGGCTGCCGGTGGATAGCAGGAGGCCGCGCAGGCCGCGGGCCTCAATCCGCCCAAGCTGGGCTTCCATCCAGGAGCCGGTCGCGCCGATGACGATCACAGGGCTTGCCCCGGCAGGGATGCGGTCGATCTGATTCGCGCCCAGGAAGATGACCTGCCGCCTGCGGTAGGCCGCACGCGCGTTGATGGCGTCACGCATCAGGTTATACCAATAGGTGGACTCATGCGCCGGCTCGCTGACCGCGAATATCCCTTCCATCGCAAAGCCCCCTTTTACCTGTGCTTTCCGGTTGAATCATACCATGCCGGCCCTGTTTTCGCAACGCGCCCCTCCCGCTGGTCACTTCTCAAAACAAATGCCCGGAAAATTAGCCTTGCCAGTCGTTTGGGTTCTTCTTTATAATTTACACATGCGAGAATTGGGAGAAAAGTCCTTATCGATCTGCATACGGAAAGGAGCGCACCGCACTTGAATGAACTCCATCACCGGTACCGAAGGCAGCGATCCTTGGCAACGCCGGAGGGTAGGCGGTATATAAGGCGAAACCTGTGGCGAATGCGTTTCATCTATCTCATGATCCTGCCCGTCGTGCTCTATTTTCTGATCGTGCGCTACTGGGCCATGGGGTGGATTTCGATCGCCTTCTATGACTATAAGCTGCTGCGCGGGTTTGCGGGGAGCAACTTTGTCGGGCTGAAGCACTTCGCGTCGTTCATCGGCGGCATGAACTTCACCGGCCTGATGCGCAACACCCTGCTGCTCAACCTGCTATCGCTGCTGTTCTCCTTTCCCATTCCGATCATCTTTGCCCTGTTTCTGAACGAGATCCGTGCCCCGTTACAGAAAAAGGCCGTGCAGACCATCAGCTACCTGCCGCATTTTCTGTCCACCGTCGTCATTGTTTCCATGATGAACACCATGCTCTCCGTGCAGACCGGCGTGGTGAACAACGTTCTCAAATCGCTCACCGCTTCTCCCATTTACTTTCTGGGCGAGCCCGCCTGGTTCCGCCCGATATACATTCTCTCCGGCATCTGGCAGGAAACGGGCTGGGGCGCCATCATCTACATTTCCGCGCTGACCGGCATCAGCCAGGAGCTATACGAGGCCGCGCGGGTGGACGGTGCGGGCCGCTTCCGCCAGATGTGGCATGTGTCCCTCCCCGGCATCCGCGAGACCATCGTGATCATGCTGATCCTGCGCATCGGCAACATGCTGACCATCGGCTTTGAAAAGCCGTTCCTGCTGCAAAACCCGCTGAACATCTCCGTATCGGAAGTGCTGTCCACATACACGTACAAGATCGGCCTGCAGCGCAACAACTACTCGCTCTCCACCGCCATCGGCCTGTTCAACTCGTTCATCAGCTTGCTTCTGGTCGTCACGGCCAACACCTTTACCCGCAAGCTGACGGACACCAGTCTGTTTTAGGAGGTGCGCCCATGACACAAGCCGCGCAAGACAAGCGTTCCCGTCACATCCGCGAGGGCTTCGGTTCGCGCGCCTTCGACCTGATCAACGGGCTCGTCATGCTGATTTTCTGCCTGCTCATCCTGTTCCCGCTCCTCAATGTGGTCTCCATTTCCCTCAGCGGCGACGGCTATGTGTACCGGGGCGCGGTTTCGTTTTACCCCAAGGGGTTGACCGGCGTCGCCTACCGGAAGGTGCTGGGCAACATCCATCTGTGGCGCGCGTTCGGCAATTCCGTGTTCGTGGCCGGCGCCGGATGCGTGTGCAGTCTGGTGATGACCAGCCTGGCCGCCTACCCGCTGGCCTTTGCGAAGTTTTACGGCAAAAAGCTGTACACGTTCATGATCATGCTGACCATGTGGTTTTCCGGCGGACTCATCCCCACGTTTATCGTGATTAACCGGCTCGGGCTGGTCAATTCGCTCTGGGCCCTCATTGTGGTGAACCTGGTCACGGCGTATAACACGGTGGTGCTTCGCAGCTTCTATGCCTCCATCCCGCATTCGTTGATCGAGTCCGCCCAGTTGGACGGCGCGAACGAGTTCACCATTCTCCTGCGCATCGTCACGCCACTCTCCAAGGCGGCCCTAGCGACGATCGGGCTATGGATCATCGTGGGCCACTGGAACGACTTTATGAACCCGCTGATCTACCTGAAGGACTATAACAGCTATACGCTGCAGGTGGTGCTGCGCGATATTGTGCTGTCCTCCGCCGCGGAGCAGTATGGCATGCAGGTGGACGGCGACACCGCGAACCTTGTGCCGGAGCAAATCCGCAACGCGACCATCGTCTTTGCCATGCTGCCCATGCTCGTCATCTATCCGTTCCTGCAGCGCTACTTTGTCAAAGGCGTCATGATCGGCTCGGTCAAGGGCTGACGATTGCACGACGGCACGCCCGTCTGCTGATAAAAGGAGGTATAACCATGAAAAGGCTGCTCGCCCTCATCCTGTGCCTGCTGCTCGCGCTTTCCTGCGCTACCATGGCCACGGCGGAGGAAAAGACCTCCCTGCGCATGGTGTTGGTGACCAACTCCAACTACAACACCGACTCCTGGGACATCTTCAATGAAATCGGCAACCGGCTGAACATCGACTTGCAAATCGAGTGGATTGCGTCCGAGGGGCAGAAGGAGAAGATTTCCACGCTGCTCGCCTCCAACAACCTGCCGGACCTGTTCTCGCCCGCAATGGATGTGGAAGCCTTGGTTAACGAGGGCGCTATCATCGCGCTGGACGGTTACCTGGACAAGATCCCCAACTACGCGCGCTTCATCACGGACGAACTCGCCCCCTACGCCCGCAGCGCCATGGACGGCAACATGTATCAAATCTTCCACTACACGGACTATAAGCCCGCCTACGCCATGGTTCTGCGCATGGACTGGATGGACAACCTGGGCATTGAGAAAGTGCCGGAAACGATCGATGAGTGGATTGAGGTCTGGAAAGCCATCCGCGACGGCGACCCCAACCAGGACGGCGATACGAACGACGAAATTCCCTTGATCGATCCGCCCACGTTCACCAACCTCAAAAACGGGCACTCCCTGCTGCTGCTCTACGGCATCAAGTCCAACGGCGTTTTCTACTATGACGACGAGGGCACGTATTCCCTGGTCTACTCGCACCCCCGCTACGGCGAGTACCTGGAGCTGTCCCGCATGCTCTATCGCGAGAAGCTGCTGGACATGGAGCTGTTCACGCACACCGCCACCGACGTGGCCACGCTGTTCAACTCCGACATCGCCGCCAGCGGCTACCAGTGGATCTCCCGCCCGCAGAACACCACAAAAACCCTCGGCGAAACGAACCCCAAGACCCTGCTCTCGCCGGTGCCGCCCATCAAGGGACCGGATGGCGACCAGCTTATCCCGCACCGCAACCCGGTAGGCTCCAGCGGCTTGTTTGTCATCGGCTATCAGGTGGAAAACGACCAGAAGAAGCTGGACGCCCTGCTGCGCCTGATCGACTATATGTATTCCGACGAGGGCATCTTCCTGATGAACTGGGGCATCGAGGGCGTGCACCACAATCTCGTGGATGGCGAGCCGGTGCTCATCGATGAGATCCTGAACGACTCCACGTTCACCGCGGCCCGCCATGCCGGCCTGATACACCAGCAGTTCCCTGGCGTGTGGACCCAGGAGAACTACAACCAGATTCTCACCAAGAACCTGCCCGCGGAAGAGCTGCCGATCTGGGATCAGCAGATGATCAAGGGCACGGAGATGTACTGGGATTACTACTTCACCATGCCGCCGACGCTCTCCACGGAGGCGTGGGCCACCTACAACGCGGACATCATCGCGAAAATAGAGGAGCTCCGCGCCAGCTGCATTACCGGCGGCATCAGCGTGGAGGATTTCTTCAAGGGCTACGAAGCCTTGAAGCCCTACGGCTTGCAGGAGATCCTCGACGAGGCGCAGGCCGCGTATGACACCATCATGAAGTGACCGGTCAGGGGCCAGGGATCTCCCTGGCCCCGAACACCGCATGGGTCGCGTTGAACTCATCCGATATTTGGGGAGGCACGCCGATGTACACCCTACAAAACGGCATCCTGTTCCGGGCGGGCGTTCCGCAGATCGCGCTGGGCACGTCGTACTATCCCTCGTTTCACGAAGGGAAGTTCCCCGTGCCGCCTGAAGGCGACCGCGCCGGCGAAATGCGCAAGGACCTGCGCGCCATGCGGGACGCAGGCATGAACATCGTGCGCGTCGCCGCGCTGGGCGACGTATCGCTGGACGCGCAAACCGGCGAGGTGCGCGTGGATACGCCGTTCATCGACGACACGCTCGCCGAGGCCGCCCGGAACGGGTTGGCTGGCTTTGTGCGGCTGCAGGGGTATGTCATGAACTTTCGCGGCAACACGGACTACCTGATGCGGAACGAGCGGGACGAGGAGATGGCGCTGGACTGGTCCGCATTCATGCAGAGCTCGCTCTTTCACCAAGGCATCCTGCGGGATAACCTGGAGGCCACCGCCGCGCTGGCGGAGCATTACGCGCGCATGCCGGATGTGGTGGCGTACCAGATGTACAACGAGCCGCACTATCCATACAGAAGTGGGGATTCCTTGCGGAATCCCCCTATGGCGCCCGATTCTCCGAATCAGCGCCGCCAGGAAACATTCGACTATCACCCGGCCACGCTGGCCGCGTACCGCGCCTGGCGCGCCTGCGAGGGATTGCCGCCGGCCGAACCGCCCCGGAACCGTCCGCTTCCGGACGAGCCGGCGGAGCCGTGGGCGGAGTGGCGGCTGTTCAACATGCGGGCCATGAGCCGCTTCCTGAACGACACGGCCCGCGCTTCCCGCAAGGCCGCCCCGCAGGAGACGATGACCTGCATGACCACCGCACCCGCCTGTCCGAACGTCATGGGCGCGGGCATCAACTACTTTGACAACGCGGAGGGCATGGAAGTCGTCGGCATCACGTCGTACACACACCTGGAGGGCGTGGAGTACTACACCGCCTGCTATACCTACGACATGGCCGAAAGCGCGGCCGCGCTGTGCGGCAAACACGCGTGGATTATCGAGAGCGACGCGCGCACGCAGATGCCTGCCCGCAAGCTGCACGAGCAGACGTACGCGCTGCTCGGGGCGGGGCACAAGGGCATCCTCTACTACGAATGGCGCGGGGATTACCCGTACCACAACACGCCCCTGCCGGACAACTGCGGGTTCATTTACTCCGACGGCCGCAAGGCCGGGCACTACGACCGCTCGCTGGACATGCTGCGGTTCGTCGGCAAGCACTCCGCCCGGCTGGCCTCGGCGGAAAAGGCGCGCTGTGGGGTTGCCGTGCTGCATTCCGACCACGCCGAGGCCTACGCGGACGCCTATCGCGCCGAGGACCGGAACGCCGTGGTTGCGGACGCTTTGCGCGCCTATCGGGAACTGAGATCGGAAGGCGTCTCCGTGGATATTGTCGAGGCAAGGCACCTCGCGGAAAACCGCCTCGGCGTGCGCGCGCTGTTTATCCCCTGCCAACCGCACATGCTGAGCGAAACGGAGCGCGCGCAGGTTGACGCCTTCTGTCAGGGCGGCGGCAGCGCGTACTATCTGCTCAGCCAGAGCACGTTTGGCGCCACCTGCCCCGGCGGCTGGTGGGACTGGACGAGCGAACGGCTGCCAGATCTCACGTCCGAATTTCGCAGCGCCATCGAGGCGGCGGACGCGCTGGAAGCGGTGGGCATCGCGCCGCCGGTGCGCGTCAGCAGCCGTCACCTGAAGGTGCAGATGCTGGCGGGTGACGGCTATCGCCTCGCGATACTCGTCAACACGGACCCGGTGCGCCGGGACGTGACAGGCGCGCGGGTAACGCTGTCCTTCCCGGCCGGCGGGGCCGTGTTCGTCACGCCGGACGGCGAGACGCCGCTGGACATCGTGCACGGTGCCGTCACCCTGCCCACGGTCGCGGAGGGCGGAATGCTTATCCTGGAGGAATGACCATAGCGCCCGCCCACATCACGCACGAGGAGAATTTTGATGAAAATAACCGATATCAAAACCTACACCATGGATGCCTTCCGCACGAACTGGACGTTCATCCGGGTGGAGACGGACGAGGGGCTTTACGGCTGGGGCGAGGCGTCGCTCGGCACGCGGGAAAAGGCCCTGGAGGGCTGCGTGGAGGACATGAAGCGCCTTGTCCTGGGCCGAAACCCCATGGATATCGAGAAAATGTGGTTTGAGGTCTACCGGGATTCCTACTGGAAGGGCGGGCCGGTGATGATGTCCGCGCTGTCGGGCATTGAGATCGCCCTGTGGGACATCTTGGGCAAGTTCTACGGCGTTCCTGTGTGCAACCTGCTCGGCGGGCGCATGCGGGAAAGCGTGCCCATGTACGCCAACGCCTGGTTTACCGGCGCGAGGCTGCCGGAGGACTTCGCGCGGGCCGCGCGCAAGACGGTCGCCATGGGCGTGCGCGCGCTCAAGTGGGACCCCTTCGGCAAAGCCCACATGACCCTGTCCCTGGCCGAGATGGATCGCGCCGTGGCCATTGTGGGCGCGGTGCGGGACGCGGTCGGGCCCGCGGTGGATCTCCTGATCGAATGCCACGGCCGTTTCAACCCGTATACAGCCATCGAGGTCAGCCGCCAGCTTGCTCCCATGCGCCCCATGCTGTTGGAAGAGCCGACCGTGCCCGACAACATCGACTCGCTGGCGCGCGTTCGCGAGCATTCCCTTGTCCCCATTGCCGCCGGGGAGCGATTTTATGGGAAATACCACTTCCGCGATGTGCTGCAAAAGGGCGCGATCGACATCGCCCAGCCGGATATCTTCCACACCGGCGGCATTCTGGAGAGCAAGAAAATTGCGGCCATGTGCGAGGCCGACCACATTCCTGTCAGCTTCCACAATCCGTCCGGCCCCATCTCCAACGCGGCCATCCTGCAGCTCGCGGCCTGCACGCCGAACTTCCTGATCCACGAGATCATGCTCACAGACGGCAGTTTCCGCCTGTCCGTCACGGACGAAGAAGTCGTCTTTGAGGACGGGTGCATCGTGATTCCGCAAAAGCCCGGCCTGGGCATTGACGTGCGCGTGGACGAGGTGGAAAAGCGCCCGTATGTCCCGCGCAACCTGCGGCACTACACCGGCGCGCTCACAGACATCCGCGCGAAGGATGACACGGTGTATTACTTCAAAGGGCTGAAGGAGCCGGAAGCATGAGCTGCATCGACATACACTTTACCCAGACCGGGGAACGCGCCTTCGAGGCGCCCTGCGCGGGCTGGCCGGAGGACGCCTGGCTGCTGGTGGAGATGCGCGTCCGGCAGGCCACGCTGGTGCGCGCCACGTTCGCCTTCCATGCCCGGGGGGCGGGGGAGCCCGCCTGCACCGTATACCAGCGGCTGTTCCCGGGTGTCCGCATCCGCGCGGGGTTTCCCCTGTCGGTGCTGTCGGGCGCGTCCACCTTTTTGCCGCCCCAGCCGGGCCAGTACAAATCCGGCGTGCACGGCAGGCCGTCTGGGCTCTCATCCATGGAGCGGGTGACGCTGACGTTCAGCCCCGATGACGCGACGGAAACCATCGAGCTGTTCGGCGCGTGGGTCACGGACACCCCCGCCTTCCCCGTGGCGGGCGACATCATGGTGGACGAGATGGGGCAAATCGCGGGCAAAGGCTGGCCCGGCAAGCAGCGTGACCCGGAGGCGCTGTCCTTAGCCCTGCGGCGCGAGCGCGAGCGGGCGCACGCGGCCTATCCGGACGGTTTCTCTCCATGGGGCGGCTGGCTCGCCAAGCGGTTTGACGCGACCGGATGGTTCCACACGCACCACGATGGCAGGCGCTGGTGGCTCGTGGACCCGGACGGCTACGCGTTCCTGTCCCACGGCATGTGCTACGGCAACCGAATGGGCATCTACACCATGACCAGCGGCAATGAAAGCCTGTGCGCGTGGCTGCCGGAGCGGGAGGATCCACTCTACGGTCAGGCGTACATGGCCGCGAGCCGGGATCCGGAGTTCAAAAAGCGCAACGGTGAGGCGGCGGGGGCGGATCGCTGGATGTTCAACTTCGCCCGCGCCAACATGATGCGCGCGTTTGGCGCGGACTGGTGGGACGCCTGGGCCGACCTCTACAGCGCGCGGCTGAAATCCTGGGGCGTGAACACGCTGGGCATCGGCGTGGGCAACTACCCGGACGAACGCACCATGGACTTTGTCCAGCGGGTGCGCATCCCCTACGTATGGTCGCTGACAGACTTTCCAAAGCCCGCGGCGTGCGTTTACCGGGATTTCCCGGACGTGTTTTCCGAGGAATACCGCGTGCTCAGCGAGGCGTATGCCCGCCAGCTTGCCCCCATGCGGGATGACCCGCTGCTGATCGGCTATTTCCTCACGAACGAGCCGGAATGGCTATTCCAGGCGGATGTCTGCCTGAGCGAGCGCCTGCTCGCCAGCGAAATACCTTTCACGAGCAAGCGGGTGCTGATCGGCCGCCTGCGCGGCCAGTACGGCGATATCGATGCGCTGAACGCCGGCTGGCGCACGTCGCTTTCGTCGTTTGACGACCTGCTGAAACCCATCCTCCGCGCGGACCTGCTCAGCGAGCAAGCGATGACGGACCTTGAGGCCTTTGACGCCGAGCTGATCGCCGCCTACGCGCGGGTGCCGTCGGACGCCCTGCGCGCCGTAGCGCCCCATCACCTGAACCTGGGCATGCGCTACGCGTCCTTCCGGCCAAAGGCGGTATCGGGTTTCCGGCATTATGACGTGTTTTCCTTCAACTGCTACCAGGAGACTTGCGCGGAGTGGGCAGAGATGGCCAGGGACCTCAGCGGCCTGCCCCTCATGGTTGGCGAATGGCATGTGGCGGCCATGGACCGCGGGCTGCTCGGCAGCGGTCTGCTGCAGGCCGTGGGCCAGACGGACCGGGCGAAAGCCATGCAGTACTATCTGGAGCAGGGGTTCGCCGACCCGTCCGTCGTGGGTCTGCACTATTTCGAACTCTTTGACCAGCCTCCGCTGGGGCGCTTTGACGGCGCGACCGGTCAAAGCGGGCTGGTGGACATCTGCAACATGCCCTATCCCGAGTGCGACGCGGCCCTGCGCGCCTTTGCGGGGCGCATGTACCCCATTGCCGACGGCCGGACGCCGCCCACCGAAACGCGCGGCGCGCTGGAGCCCAAGGTATACTGACCCGAAGGACAGGAGGAATCCCCGGATGCGCTTTTTTATCGGATCTTATACGCGCCTACACGGGCCGGGTGTCGGTCTATGCGCGCTGGAAAACGGAGCACTCTCCCTGCTTGCCAGCGATCCCCTGCCCAACGCGACCTATGTCATCCTGAACCGCGCGCGGGACAGGCTTTTCGCCATCAGCTCCGACCCGGTTGAGGCGTCCGGGGGCGGGTCCGCTGCCTCCTACGCCGTAGAGGACGGCGCGCTGCGCCTTCTTTCGCGGCAGGACGTTACGGGCAGCGGCCCGTGCCACCTATGCCTCAGCCCGGATGAGCGGTTTCTCTACACCACCAACTACTTCAGCGGCAGCGTGAGCGTCCTGCCCGTTGACGGCGAGGGTGTGATCGGCCCGATACGCCAGCTCGTCCAGCACGAGGGGCACAGCGCACACCCTACCCGGCAGACCGGCCCGCACGCGCATCAGGTGACGTTCCTGCCGGACACGAACCTGCTGTGCGCCGTGGATCTTGGGCTGGACGCCCTGCTGACGTACGCGCAGGACCCAAAGGCCGGCCTGCTCACCCCGCATGACCGGCTGGATGTGCCGCCGGGGCTTGGGCCGCGCCACCTGGTGCATGGCGAGAGCGGGGCCGCGTGGCTCGCGCACGAGATCGGCAGCGCCGTGTCGCTCTTGCGGCGCATGCCGGGCGGCTGGCGCGTTGAGCAGACGCTGTCCACCCTGCCCGAGGTGTATGCGGGTGTCAACACGGCCTCCGCCATCCGCCGTACGCCGGATGGGCAAAGGATCGCCGTCTCCAACCGGGGGCATGACAGCCTTGCCGTGTACGCGATCGGCGCGGATAGCCGCCTCACGCTGGAGCGCATTCTCCCGACAGGGGACGCGCTCCCACGGGATTTTGATTTCATCGACGACACCACGCTCCTGATCGGCCATCAGGACGGCGCGCTCACGCTGGCGGGCCTGCGGCCGGACGGCATCGTTCCCCTGGACACGCTGCCCCTCCACGGCGTTGTGTGCGTCTGCATCGAAAGGTGAGGAGGTAGAGACGATGTATACCATCCAAAATGGCATCCTCCACAAGCATGGCAAAAAGCAGATCGCGCTGGGCACCTCGTACTACGCTTCCTATCATCCGGACAAGTACCCCGTGCCGCCGGACGGCGACCGATACGGGGACATGCGCAGGGACGTCGCGGATATCGCGGCCGCGGGGTTCAACCACATCCGCACGGCCGCCATCGGCGACGTCCGCTGGGACGGGGACCGGTTCGCGCTGGACTCGGCGTTCATCGACGCGCTTGTGCGCGAGACGGCGGCGGACGGCATGTGCTCCTTCGTGCGCCTGCACGGCTATTCCATGAACCACCGGGGGTACCCGGACGCGAAGCCCCTCAACCAGGACGGCGTGACGCCGGAACCGCTCAGCGGCTTTCTGCACGATACGCTGAATCACCCCGAGTTGAACGCCGACATGGACGCCGCCACCGTCCAACAGGCGGCGCATTTTGCCGGCCTGCCGGAAATGCTCGGCTTTCAGATCTGGAACGAGCCTGCCTATCCGTACGGCGGCGACACCTACGACTACAATCCCCATGCCATCCGGGCGTATCGCCGGTGGCTCGCCGACAAGGGCTACTTGCCGCCCGAGGACGCCGCGCGCGCGGAGCCGCCGGCAAGGCGGCCAAACCGTGGCGAGGACCCCATGCCCTGGGCGCTGTGGCGGCTGTTCAGCGCGGAGAACCTGAGCGCCATGCTCTGCCGCCTGAACGACCGCGCCAAGGACGGCGCGCCCGGTACGGAGAGCTACACCTGCCACATGCCGCCGCCCATGATGGAATCCGCCCCCACGCTCGGCGAGGATTGGTTCACCACCGCCGAGGGGATGGATATCCTCGGTCTGACGCAGTACATGCCCTTCCGGGGCGAGGCGTACTATCTCTCCGCGCAGACGCTGGATGGCGTGGAAAGCGCGGCCGCCGTGTTCGGAAAGCGCGCGTGGATCATCGAATTCTGCTGCCGCACGCACATGACCGCGGACGACTATGAGCGGCAGATGATCTCCGCGCTGGGCGCGGGCCTAAAGGGCATCAACTACTACCTGTGGCGCGCCGACATGGCCGGGCCGGAAGAGCAGCTCGGCGGCATGGTCTGGAACGACCGCACAAAAACCGGGAAATTCGATGAGGCGGTCAAGGTCAACGCCCTGGTGAACCGGCTGTCCGAAACGCTTGCCTCCGCCGAAAAGCTCCGCAGCGGCGTGGCCATCCTCTACTCCATGCACGCGGGCTGCTACTTTGACGGCATCAGCGAGGGCAACGGGTTTTCCCGCTGGTATGCGCGCACGCGCATGCTGTACGCGGCCCTGAAAAAGCTGGGCGTCACGGCGGACTTTGTCCGCGCGGAGGACCTTGCCCGAAACCCGCTGGACACGCGGCTGCTCATGATCCCCACGCTGGACGGCCTCAGCGAGGCGGAGCGTGCGCACATCGCGGCGTTCGCCAAGGAGCACGCCGCCGTCACGCTGCACACCGGCGCGCAGGAGATGGGCTACCGCTTCCATCCCGGCTGCGGGGAGGCGTGGCGCGGGTTTCCGCTGCTGCAAGACTGGTGCTACCGCCCGCCCCGCCCCGTTCAGCCGTGGAGCTTTCGCCTTTCAGAGGTGCTCCGGATCGCGGACATCCAGACGCCCATTCGCGTCCAGGCGGATCATGACGCGCTCGGCTATGGCTTCCTCGCCAATCCCGAAGCGGGCTATTACATCGCCTGTCTGACGAACATTGATAGCTGGAACGCGCCGGTAACCGGCGGGAAAATCCTCTTTGACGAGAAAGTCCTGGGCCGCGTGACGCGCGCCACCTGTCACACCCGGGACGGCAGCGACGGTTGCGCTCTCTCTCCCGGCGAAATCGCCCTGCCCGCGCTGAACGCCGGCGGATGTCTCGTCGTCATCGAGGCATCCAGATGATCGCGGATCGCCGGACGTACCTGCGGGGGCTTCGGGATTCCCTGCGCGCGCAGTGGCCCGATTACCGCCCGCATAGCATTGCCTGCCACGGGCACAGCGTCGTCACCGGGGCATTCGCCAAGTCCGAGGTGCGCCCCTTTGACAGCTATCCCCACCTGCTGCACCGCGCGCTGAACGAACGCTTTCCCACCGCGCTGATCAACGTGATCGTCACGGCGCTCGGCGGCGAACACGCCGTCTCCGGCGCGGCGCGCTTCACGGAGGACGTGCTGTGCCACAAGCCGGATCTGATCACGATCGATTACGCGCTGAACGACCGCGCGGATGGCCTGGCCCGCGCCGGGGAAGCGTGGCGGCGCATGCTGGATGCCTGTGCCGCGCGGGATATCCCCGTGCTGCTGCTCACGCCCACCATGGACGCGCCGTCGGCCTACGACGAGGCATGCTACACGGAACGGGCCGCGCACGCCGCGCAAATTGGCGCCCTGGCGGACGAGTATGCCGTCGGGCTCGTGGACGCGTTCGCGGCGTTCGACGCGCACGTGCGCGCGGGTCATGCGATTGAGACGCTGTTATCCTGGCCAAATCATCCCAGCCGCGCGGGCCACGAACTCGTCGCCCGGCTGCTGACAGCCTGGTTCCCTATGGACTGACGGAGGTGACGCACATGCAAAAAACAGCCATGGTTACGGGCGCGACGCGCAACATTGGCTATGCCATCGCGGAACGGTTCGCCCTGGAGGGATACGATGTCATCCTCACCAGCCGAAGCGCGGATTCCGCGCGCCAGGCGGCGGAAAAGGTGCGGCAGGCGTATCCGTCTGTTCGGACGCATGGGATCGCGATGAACCCGGGCGACATGGTAAGCCTGCGCGCCGCCTTCGCGGAGGTGGGCGCGCTGACGGGCCGTCTGGATGCCTATGTGTCCAACGCCGCGAACCTGGCCATGGGGCTGAACACCTTTAACACACAGCCCACGGAATGGGACGATGTGATGAACGCGAACGCGCGCGGCACATTCTTCGGCTGTCAGGAGGCGGCGAAGCTGATGGCGCGCGGCGGCGCGATCTGCGCCATCAGCTCCGTGCACGCGCTCGCGTGCAACCCAAACCGCATCGTGTATTCAGCGTCCAAGGGGGCCATCAACGCCATGATGCGCGGCATGGCCATTGAACTGGCGCATCGCGGCATTCGGGTCAACACGATTGTCGCCGGGGCCATTTGGACCGACCGGTGGGAGGAGCTATCGGAGCAGGAGCTCGCCGAGCGGCGCGACCGCTGCCCGCTGGGCCGGGAGTCCTGTCCGCCTGACATCGCGAACGGCGCGTTTTTCCTTTGTTCCGATCAATCCGCCACCATCACTGGGACAGAACTGACCATCGACTCGGGTTTTCGCGCCTGCCTGTTACGCTATGATAAGGACTGGTACAAAAATGAAGCAATTATTTGAAGCCCTGCAAAGGGAAAAGCTGGTCATCATCGCGCGTGGCATTGACACGGACGCCTTGCTCGCCTCGGCGGAGGCGCTGTGTGCCGTGGGCGTCCGTTTTCTGGAAGTCACGTTCGATCACCGGCTGCAGGATCCCATCGCGGATACCGCCGCGAAAATCCGCGCGCTGGACAGCGCAACGCGCGGCCGTATGCACATCGGCGCGGGCACGGTGCTGTGCGCCGCCGAGGTGCGCGCCGCGCATGACGCGGGCTGCCGCTATATCATCGCGCCCAACACGAACGAGGAGGTCATTGCCGAAACCAAGCGCCTTGGCGTGCTCTCCATCCCCGGAGCGATGACGCCCACGGAAATTTGCCGCGCGTGGGATCTCGGCGCGGACATTGTGAAGCTGTTTCCCGCCGACGACGTGGGCATGCACTACATCCAGAACCTCAAAGGGCCGCTGCCGCACATCCCGCTGATGGCCACCGGGGGCGTGAGTCCGGCCACGATTCCGCAGTTGCTCGGCATGGGCGTTGCCTGCGTCGCCACGGGCGTCACCGTGCTGCGGCCGGACCTTGTGGCCGCACGGGACTACGAAGGCATCGCCGCGCTGGCGCGCATGCACGTGGATGCCGTGCGGCTGACGCCGCGATAATGCGGGCAAATTAGAGAACCTGTGTTCAAAGCCGCTTAAGCAAGGCATGAATATTATACACGACCGAAAACTCGGGCGCCATAAGGGGATTTCGTAAGAAACCCCTACCGTTGCACCTCCTTTCCGCCCCCTTAGCCCATCCCCATCTCATAAATCTTTTGCAGCGTATTGACCTGCAGCGCCTTTTCGTCGGGCGATTCGGCATCGATATACCACTCCACCAGCCTGTAGCCGAACATGACAAGGATCAGCTCGCGGACGCAGTGATCCGTGATGCGCGAAACGTCCGCATGCTCGGAGAAGCCCCTGTAGTACGCCGGGACGCACTTGCGGTAGTATTCGGCCATATGCTCCACATCGGCCTCGTCCGCGATCAGGCTCGCGATGTCCTCGCCCAAATAGCCCCATCCGGCGGTGTCCCAGTCGATCAGCACAATGCGGTCGCCCGGGCAGAATATGTTCGCGACCCAGAAATCGCGATGGCACAGCACGATGGGCAGACGTTCGATGCGGCGCCATATCTCGCCCTCATTATCGTCCACGTCGATGAGCATTTTGCACAGGTGTCCCGGGATTCCGCAGTCACCGGAGCGGATGTAATCGCGCACAACATCCCAGGAGCGATACCGCAGGTAGTTGTTTTTCGTACACTCAACCCGGCTCAGGTTG
>JAVBOM010000087.1:0-6978 GCA_031550535.1 Eubacteriales bacterium | reverse complement strand
GTCCCTCTGGACACCCTACCTTCGGCCGCTATGCGGCCGGTGTCGGGATTCCACAGGGATATGTCCCTTTGGCGGGGTTTCAGGGGCAGCGCCCCTGACGTCTCCCCCTAAAAGGCGGTGTGACTTTGGCCAAGCGGGATTATTACGAGGTGCTGGGTGTCCAAAAGAACGCGTCGGAGGAGGAAATCAAGTCCGCCTACCGGCGCAAGGCGAAAGAGAGCCATCCGGACCTGCACCAGGACGATAAGGCCGCCGAGGAACGGTTTAAGGAAGTCAACGAGGCATACGAGGTACTGTCCGACGCAAACAAGCGCGCGCGATACGACCAGTTTGGGCATGAGGCCCCGAACATGGGCGGTCCGGGCGGCTTTGACTTTGGCGGCGGATTTGGCGGTTTTGGCGGGTTCGACAGCATTTTTGATACGTTTTTCGGCGGCGGTGGGGGACAGCGCCAGCGCAACGGCCCCGAGCGCGGCGCGGACCTGCGCTATGACATGACGATCACGTTTGAGGAAGCGGCGTTCGGCGTCAAGAAGGAGTTCCGCTTCCAGCGCAGCGAGAACTGCGATACGTGCGGCGGCACGGGCGCCAAGCCCGGCACGTCCCCTCAAAAGTGTACGACGTGCAACGGCACCGGCCAGGTCCGCATGACGACCAACTCGCTGTTCGGCCAGGTGGTCACGCAGCGGCCGTGCTCCGCCTGCAACGGCACGGGCCAGATCATCCAGGAACGCTGCCCCAAGTGCAACGGCGGGGGTCGGATGCGCGCGACGCGCACGGCCACGGTGAACATCCCGGCGGGCATTGACAACAGCCAGATGATTACGATGTCCGGCCAGGGTGAGCCGGGCGTTCGCGGCGGCCCTTCGGGCGATCTGTACGTGTATATCACGGTGAAGCCGCACAAGCTGTTCAAGCGCGAGGGGTATAACCTCTTCTGCGAGATTCCGCTGTCCATCACGCAGGCGGCGCTGGGCGGGGAGATCGAGATTCCGACGCTGGAAGGGCCGATGCAGCACAATGTGCCCGAGGGCACGCAAAACGACACGGAGTTCCGCTTCCGCGGCAAGGGCGTGCAGATGCTGCGCGGCGGCGGCAAGGGCGACCTGTTCGTGAAGGTGCACGTGGATGTGCCGCGCAAGCTGACCGACAAGCAAAAGGAGCTTCTGCGCGCGTTTGAGGACTCACTGACCGGCAAGGAATACGAGACGCGCAAGGGCTTTTTTGACCGGATGAAGGAGTATTTTACTTCTTGATAGCATGGGGCCGTAGAGGGGAGACGTGAGGGGACGCTGGGACGCTGTCCCAGACCCTGCCAAAGGAATTTCATCCCTCTGGACTCCTATCATTTCGCCTCACGGCAGGCGGTTTTATTGATGGAATAGATACCCCAGATGATGGGATTCTTAAGGGATATATCCCTTAAGAGGGGTTCCAAGGAGCAGAGCCCCTTGGTGTACCTCCATCGTTTTCACCACTCACGAACGGGAGGACCTGCATGGACTGGATAGAGATCGCCGTCAGGACGAACACATTTGGCGCGGACATGGTGAGCGAGCAGCTCATGCGCGCGGGCGCGAAGGGCACGTTCATCGAGGACCCGAACGACATGATAGCCGGCCAGAGCGATCCGCTGGCCTGGGACCTGATCGACCCGGAGCTGCTGCGCGCGATGGGGGACTGGGCGACCGTGCGCGGGTATCTGCCGGACGACGCCTCGTCCGTGGAGCGCGTGGCGGCGCTCCGGCAAACGCTGGCCGCGCTGACCGAGGACGCGATCGGGTTCGACCCGGGCGAAATGACGCTGACCGTCGTGAACGTCCACGAGGAGGACTGGGCCGAAAACTGGAAAAAGTACTACAAGCCTTTCCGCGCGGGGGAGCATCTGGTCGTGAAGCCCGTGTGGGAAGCGTTTGACGCCGAGCCGGACGATCTTGTGCTGGAGATCGATCCGGGCATGGCGTTCGGAAACGGCACGCACGAGACGACGGCCATGTGCCTGGCGCTCGTGGAGCGCGTCGTCCGCCCTGGCGATACGGTGCTGGACGTGGGCACGGGGTCGGGCATTCTGTCGCTGGCGGCGGCGCGGCTGGGCGCGAAAAACGTGCTGGCCGTGGACCTGGACCCGGTGGCGGTGCGCGTGGCGGGTGAGAATATCCTGCGCAACGGGCTTATGGAGACCGTGACCGCGCGGGTAGGCGATCTGGTCGAGGGTGTGGACATCCGGGCCGAGGTCGTCGTCGCGAACATCATCGCGGACGTGATCATCCTGCTGTCCGGCGCGGTCATGGGGCATGTGAAGCCCGGCGGCGCGTTCATCTCCTCCGGCATCATCAGGGACCGCGAGGAGGACGTGACGGCGGCTATTACAGAGGCCGGGTTCACCATCGAACACATCGAGCGCAAGGGCGAGTGGATCGCCATTGTGGCGAGGGCATAGCATGCACAGGTTCTTTTTTGAGGAAATTCACCGGGATAACGACCGCGTCCTGCTGGACGAGGCGGAGTCCAAGCATGCGCTGACGGTGCTGCGGCTGAAAAAGGGTTCGCAAATCGTGCTGCTGGACGGGCTGGGCGGCGTCTTTGAGGCGGAGATTGAGGACGACGGCAAGCAGCGGGTCGTGGCGCGCGTCACGGGGCGGTTGCCGGACAACGAGGCAAAGACGCGCGTGACGCTGTACCAGGGCCTGCCCAAGGCGGACAAGCTGGAGCTTATCCTGCAGAAGTGCACCGAGCTCGGCGTGCACGCGCTGCAGCCGGTGCTGTTTGAGCGGTGTGTGCGCGATGTGGGCAAGAATGCGGACAAGGAGCTGCAGCGGCTGCGGCGCATCGCGCGCGAGGCGGCCAAGCAGTGCGGGCGCGGGCAGGTGCCGATGGTCGGGCAGCCCAAGCCCTTCGCCGAGCTGGCCGACCGCATCCGGCGGCATGACATCGCGCTGGTGCCGTGGGAGGAAGCGCAAGGGACGCGCATCCAGGACGCGCTCGGCGGCGCGCGGCCGCACGATGTGGCGCTGGTGATCGGCCCGGAGGGCGGCATCGCGCCGGAGGAGATTCACCGGCTGACCGCGCTGGGCGCGAAAACCGTGACGCTCGGCCCGCGCATCCTGCGCACGGAGACGGCCGGCATGGCGGCGCTGGCTTCGATATTGACGCTGACGGGGGATATGTGATGCCAAGGACCGTTGCGTTTTGTACGCTCGGGTGCAAGGTAAACCAATACGATTCCCAGGCGATGCTGGAGCAATTTGAGCGCGCGGGCTATGTGTCCGCGCCTTTTTCCGCTGTGGCGGACGTATACGTGGTGAACACCTGCACCGTGACGGGCACGGGGGACAAGAAATCGCGCCAGATGATCCGGCGCGCGGCGGCAAAGAACCCCAGGGCCGCGATCGTGGTCGCGGGGTGCATGGCGCAGCGCGCGGCGGAAGGGCTGCTGCTGCCGGGCGTGAAGCTGGTGCTGGGCACGCAGCGGCGCGCGGAGATCGTGCCGCTGCTGGAAAAGGCGATGGCGCGGACGGAACCGCTGATCGCCGTGGAGGCGCTCGGGAACGCGCCGTTTGAGGCGCTGACCGTCCGGGGCAGCGAGGGCAGAACGCGCGCGACGCTGAAAATACAGGAGGGGTGCGAGAACCGCTGCGCGTACTGCATCATCCCGAGCGTGCGCGGGCCGATCCGCTCGCGGCCGCTTTTTGAGGTGCGGGCCGAGGCGGAACGGCTGGCGGAAGCGGGATTTCAGGAGATCGTCGTCACGGGGATTCACCTGTCGTCGTATGGGCGGGATTTCGCGGACGGGACGGCGCTGCTGGACGCGCTGCGCGCGATCGACGGCGTGCCGGGCGTGCGGCGCGTGCGGCTAGGATCGCTGGAACCGGGCATTGTGACGGATGAGTTTGCGGAGTCACTCGTCTCATTAACGAAGATCTGCCCGCAGTTCATGCTGGCGCTGCAGAGCGGCAGCGATACCGTGCTGGCGCGGATGGGCCGCCGGTACACGACCGCGCGCTACCGCGAGGCGGCGGAGGCCCTGCGCCGGGTGTTCCCGGACATGGCGCTGACGACGGACGTGATGACCGGCTTCCCGGGGGAGACGGACGCGGAGTTCCGGGAGACGATGGCGTTTGTGGAAGCGATGCGGTACGCGCGAATTCATGTGTTTCCGTATTCCAGCCGCGAGGGCACGCACGCGGCCGCGATGCCCGGACAGGTGCAAAAAGGCGTCCGCGAGGCGCGCGCGGCGGCGTTGATCGCGCTGGGCGACCGGCTGGCGGGGGCGTACCTTATGGGCTGGGTGGGTCGGACATGCGAGGTGCTGTTTGAGGAGGCTATCCCGGGCGGCGCGGAGGGGTATACGCCTGAGTACGCGCGCGTGGCGGCGGCTGGCGGCGTGCCGGGGATGATACGGGCGGTGCGGGTGGATTGCGCCGCTGGGGAGACGCTGACTGGAGTGGTTACGGAGGGGTGAAAACACAAATGAAAACAGTGCGCAGAATTTGGTGCGCTATGGCAATGCCACTGCTGCTTGCCGCTTGCATGGGCCGCACGTCGTTCGCGGAGAGTGCCGGAGAAATGCACCTCGCAGTAAAAGTTCTGCCGAATGTAGAAGTTGAGAACGTCAAATGCTTCGACAGAGAGGATCAGGTCGTTTTTTTTCCACTCAGCAGCGCGACCGTCATTGAAGATGGCGTAACCCTACAGCCAGACGAGGCTGCGATTATCACGTATGCGCAAGACGCGGCGGGGAAAAAGACCACCTTGAGGATAAGGCCGCTATTGCTTGACGCGGATGTGCTTAACTACAATGAGTCAGATAACAGCCTCGAAGTTGGTTCCTTTGCGATCGGACAAACGACACTGGATATTCCCAACAACATGAACGGAGCTGATTTCGTTGGGAGGACCTGCCGGTTTCGGGTGTCATGCTATGGCGGGCTTGGGCTTAGGCAAAGGCTTGTTGTTCATGATGCGATGATTCTTGAGACGGTCGAGGGTAAACTGATCCATGCGGGCGACGGTATGATAACTATTTTGACGAGCGGCAATGAGGCGATAGAAGCGTTGTACGATGATAACACCCAAATCTTCAATGAACTTTTGTCGCCAACCGTAATGATTGCCTATACTTACCGCAATGAAGAAGGGCAACTGGAAGCATTATCGATTTGGAATACTTACTGATCGCTATCGGACGAACACCGCCTACACCCTCCGCACCGTTTTCAGCAGCGGCAGCGCGCGGTCAATGTCCGCCGGGTCCTTCGCGAAAATGCCGATGGACAACAGCTTTCCCTCCGTCGCGACACCCACGCACATCCGGTGGGCCATTTCGCCGTTTTCGGCATATTGGCCCCGCACGCAGTCAACCGCGCATCCGGGCAGGCGGACGAGTTTCATGGGGACGCGCTGAAAAGCCCGCGGGACGGAGGACAGAAACCCATCCCGCATCAGCGACATGGGCGCGGGTTGCCCCGCTTTCGCGGCGTTCATGGCGCTGATCCGGACGGTGAGGTCGTTATCCTTTGGGTACGCGATGACTTGATCGCCCTCGGGCGAATGCTCAATTTCCCACGGCACCGGAAAGGAAATGCGCCAGCCCTGCGGCAGGACGCATTCTTTCATTTCATCGTGCGCTTTCCGCCAAAACATAGACGCCTCCACTGTGTGCACATGCTTATTTGCCAGAGTATACCATGCGGAATCGATCCGCGCAAACGCTCGCCGAATTCGTCAAATGATAACCCGCGAGCCGGCCGCGAACCCCCGCCAAATTCTTGTTAAACCTTGCCAATTGTGGTATACTACCACCGTTTGCGAAAAGAATATCAGAATATGAGGAGCGTGCCGTTATGAACAAGAAAACCATCGAGGATATCCAGGTAAAAGGCAAGAAAGTGCTCGTCCGCTGTGACTTTAACGTGCCGCTGGATGAAAACCTGAACATCACCAACGACAACCGCATCCGCGCCGCGCTGCCGACCATCGAGTATCTCAGGAGCCACGGCGCGCGCGTCATCCTTTGTTCGCATCTGGGCCGCCCCAAGGGTGAGCCGGATCCGAAGTTCTCCCTGAACCCGGTCGCGAAAAGGCTGGAAGAGATTCTGGGCATCGATGTGCCGCTGGCGGAGGATGTGGTGGGCGAGTCCGCGCAGACATTGGCCGCCGGCCTCAAGGATGGCGACGTGATGCTGCTGGAGAACGTCCGCTTTGAAAAACTGGAAACGAAGAACGACCCGGAGTTGGCGAAGAAGATGGCCGCGCTGGCCGACATCTACGTCAACGACGCGTTCGGCTCCGCGCACCGCGCGCACTGCTCCACCGAGGGCGTGGCGAAGTATCTGCCCGCCATTGCCGGCTTCCTGATCGGCAAGGAGCTGGCCATCATGGGCAAGGCGCTGGAAAACCCGGACCGGCCGTTCGTGGCGATCCTGGGCGGCGCGAAGGTTTCGGACAAGATCGGCGTCATCAATAACCTGCTGGAAAAGGTGGACACGCTCTTGATTGGCGGCGGTATGGCGTACACGTTCAGCAAGGCGCAGGGCGGCAAGATCGGCAACTCGCTGTGCGAGAACGATAAGGTCGACTTGGCGCGCGAGCTGCTGGAAAAGGCGAAGGCCAAGAACGTCAAGCTGCTGCTGCCGGTCGACCACGTGACGGCCAAAAAATTCGACGTCGAGGCCGCCGACGGCACCTTTGACGCCATCCCCGCCGACCAGATGGGCCTGGACATCGGCCCGAAGACGGTCGCCCTCTTCGCGGCCGAAATCGCCGCCGCGCGCACCATCGTCTGGAACGGCCCGATGGGCGTGTTCGAAAAACCCGCCTTCGCCAAGGGCACCTTCGCCGTCTGCCGCGCCATCGCCGACAACCCCGACGCCGTGTCCATCATCGGCGGCGGCGACTCGGTGTCGGCCGTCAACAAGTCCGGCCTCGCCGCCAAGATGACCCACATCTCGACGGGCGGCGGCGCGTCGCTGGAGTTCC
>JAVBOM010000044.1:0-56206 GCA_031550535.1 Eubacteriales bacterium | reverse complement strand
TACTCCTTATCTATATCATCGCGCTAGCGATGAACGCCACGATGGTGGCGACCGACAGCGAGGTGCAGACCCAGAAAAGCATCTTGGCGTAGCAGGTGGTGAACCCGGCCGGAAGCTGTTTGGCGCGGTAGCGGTTCAGCCGGATGACAAAGACCGTGATGAGCAGAATCATCGCCAAGGAGAAAAAGTTCACGTACTCGATCAGACCGGACCCGCGCGTCTCCGACAGCAGGTTCATACCGACGATCATGGACGACACGACGCCGAAGATGCCGGTGTTGATGGCGTTCATCGGGTCCGTTTGGCTATAGGCGCAATTATACAGGCCGATGCACACCCACAGCAGGATGCCCAGCAGCCCCAGGAACGCTTTGAGGAACAGCGCGTACCCGCCCCGGTTGACACGGACGAGAAACAAGTATTCCAGCGTCTTTTTCCCGTCAAACCCCTTGGATTCCAGCGCCGGGTGCGCCATGTCGTTGGGATACTCGTTCAGGTACAGACCGCAGTCATAGCCCGTCACGTCAAAGCCCGCGACAATCAGGTACGGGCTGAGCGTGCTGTTGTCCTCATCCGCAACGTAGCGCACCTCGCTGATGTCGCGGTCGTCCTCGATGAACAATTTGAGCTGATGGCTGTCCAGCGGGTAGCGCGTGGTGTCGAAATACTTCTCGATGGTCGCGCTGACGCGATACTGCTGGTAGTGCTCGCCGTCCTGGTGATATTCCTCTGTGAGCTGCTTGCCGGTCAGCACGCCATTGCCGATGATAAACGTGTTGCCCGGGTACTCCTGTGGCGTCCATTCGTCGCCCTGCCAGCGGAACCACACGTAGAACTTGACCTTCCAGCAGCTATCCCGGACGGACACATCGGTGATCGACTCGATGTACACGCCGACGAGCACTTCTTTCGCGTCCGCCGCACCGGTCAATTCGGCAAGTCTTTCCTCGCTCACCTCAATCCGCTCGTCGTACTTTTCCGTGGCGGATACTTTGTTTTCGTGTAGATGGAGCGCGCCCGTCGCCGCGTAAATGCCCATTGGGATCAGGATGATGAGCGCGGCGAGCAAAATGCGCCCCTTATCCGCGCGGCAAAGCGCCCTGAAGCTGTGGAACATCTGCACCATCCTCATGAATCACTATTTCCGCGCCGACAGCACGTTCTGAATCACGCGCATGGCGTGCTCCACATTGATCGGCTTGCCGATATGGCCGTCCATGCCGGAGGAGAGCGCAAGCTCCACGTCTTCCTTGAATACGTTGGCCGTCATTGCGATGATCGCGACAGCGCGCGCGTCCGGCCGGTCCAGCGCGCGTATCTGCCGGGTGGCGCTGCATCCGTCCAGCACCGGCATCTGCATATCCATCAGGATCAGGTCATAATGCCCCACGTCCGAATGGCGGAACATCTCCACCGCCGCCTCGCCGTTGTCCGCTTCGTCCGTTTGAAGGCCGGTGCCGGACAGCAGCTCGGTGATAATCATACGGTTGATGTCCACATCGTCCACCACCAGCGCGCGCACCCGGGAAAGGTCCATGTACGGGATGTGGGCGCCCTCGTCCGCGCTGGACGGCATAATGCTGGCGATCGTCTCGTCCGGCCCCAGGGTTTTGGCGCGGATGGTGAACGTGAACGTGCTGCCCTTGCCCTCCGCGCTCTGGACGCTGATTTCGCCGCCCATCATCTCCACGATGTTCTTGGAGATCGCTAGGCCCAGGCCGGTGCCGCCGTAGCGGCGCGTGATGCCGCCGTCGCCCTGTTCAAAAGGCTTGAACAGCAGACGCACCTTATCCTCCGAAATGCCGATGCCCTCGTCGCGGACGGAGAATCGGTAGACAGACGTGCCGTCCCCCGTCTCGATTTCGTCCGCGTGAAGATAGACCGTGCCGCCCTCGGCGGAAAACTTGATGGCGTTGGAGAGCAGGTTCATCAGCGCCTGGTTCAGACGCAGCGAGTCGGCCAGCAAAAGATCGTTTGCGATCGGCCCAATATCAACGTCCAGCACCAAGTCCCGCTCGCGCGCGCGGGAGGACATGATGGACACCACAAAATCTATGTTTTGCCGCAGGGAGAACTTCTCCTCGCTGAGCGACAGCTTGCCCGCCTCGATCTTGGACAGGTCCAGCACGTCGTTGACGATGCCCAGCAGGTGGGTGGAGGAGCTTTCGACCTTGTCCAGGCACGTCTTGATCTTTTCGGGGCTCGCGGAGCCGCGCGCGATCTGCGTCATGCCGATGATCGCGTTGAGCGGCGTACGGATCTCGTGGCTCATGCGGGAGAGGAACTCGCTCTTGGCGCGGCTGGCCTTCTCGGCCTCCAGGCGCGCGGTGACGAGGCCCGTGATATCCGTCATCACCAGCATGGCCGAGTGACCGCCGTGCGCGGCCTCGCCTGGCTGCGCGTCCGGAGATTCCACGGCCGAGTGGTGCAGCGAAAGCGCGTACACGAGCGGTTCGCTGCCGTCCGCGACGGGCACGGACAGCGTGCGCTCCAGCGCGGGGGCGCGCTCATCCGCAAAGAAACGGGCGAGCGCGCCGGCGTCCGCCGTGTTCGCGGCCCCGTCCTCGTGGCCAAAGGCGAGGATGCGGCAAAGCAGGTCCGCGCCGCCGTCCGTCAATCCGTGCCGCCGGAGGCATTCGTCCATGGAACGGTTATGGTACACCGGGCGGCCCGCCCCGTCGAAGAAGGCGATGCACTCGGGGATGGCGTCCAGGTGCTCGCACATGGTGCCCGCGGCCTGGTTGATGCTCTGGATGATGGCGCGGTAATTCCCCTGGTAGTAAGATAGCCCCGCGCGGGCGTCCATGCGGCCGTCGCGGATGGAAGCGAGGATGCTGTCCGTGTCGCGCAGCACGTCGGTGATGCTGCCCGCCACGGAATGGAACGCCACGCCGAGCTGGCCGATTTCATCCCGGCGTTTCGTGATGGGTCCCGGCAGCGAAAGCGCCAGGTCGCCGACGGCAAGCTGGTGCGCGCTCTGCGTGATAACATCCAGGGGCTGCACCAGAATGCGCCGGAGGCTGGCAATGAGGATGAACAGGAACAGCGCCACCGCCACAGCCAGCGTCAGCACAATGGTGCGCTGGTAGTCGTGAAGCTGGGCGCGCAGCGGGGCGATGTCGATATCGGTGCCGACAAACGCGACTGTGTCGCCCGCGGAGTTGAAGATGGGGGCATAGGCGTAGTACAGCTCGCCGTATGTCTCGTCCTCGTAGTGCACGGCATGCTCAAATCCGACGCCGGTCGTGAGCACGCGCTCGCCGTCGTTGTCGCCGTCGCCCGGGACATCGTTGAAGTATTCCTTGTCGTCCGTCATACCCAGGCCGTGCTTGCCTTCCGCCTCGGCCTCGGAGTCATAGATGTAGGTGAACATATCGGGCACGCCGGTGTCCGCCATGATATAGAAGTATTTCGCGCCAATCTGGCGGTTGATGGCCTCCAGCAGACCGACCATCTTTTCGTATGCGTCGTCGGCCATCAGCGTCCGCGCGTACCGCTCAATCGCGTCGCCGTCCACGAGCGCGGCGGCCTGGCCGTTTCCGCCCATGCAGATATCGTTGCTGTAGTTGTAGTAGAGCTTGCCATACAGGCGGTAGCTGATCAGCGTGATCACGCACGCGAGCACAACGAAACACAACACCGCCGCGGCGACAATCTTCGCGACAACGGAACGCTTGCGCCCTGTGGCCCGCGTGGCGGGCAGTACATGCTGCTTGGTGCTCAAAAAGGAGCCCTCCGGTCGGCTTTTGTATTCGGGTACATGGTTACCCTTTGTGTAATATCGTACCATTTTTTGGGGAAAAGGGCAAGAATATGTTCGTGGTTTGAAATTCTTTTTGGGCCAAACCTTTCCGCGCAAATCCGCGTCTTATAGGCGGAGAGAAAAAAGACAAACGCAGGAAGAGTCAACAGAAGGAGGGATCCCGTGGATGCGGTGACATTTCAGCAGGAGGCCATGCGCTACCAGCGGCTTCTCTACCACGTGTCCTACGCAATTCTGCGAAATGACCAGGATTGCGCGGACGCGATACAGGAAGCGTTGCTCAAAGCGTGGCAGCACGCGGAGGAGCTGCGGGACGAATCGCGGTTCCGCCCATGGCTGACGCGCATTCTCGTGAACACATGCAACAGCATGGTTCGAAAACACGCCTCGCTGCGCCTGGTGCCGCTGGACGAGACGGTGCCGGAGCGCGCGCGGGACGACCTGCCGCTGCGGGACGCGCTGGAAAGGCTGTCCCCGCCGCTGCGGTTGGTGACCGTGCTGCACTATGTGGAGGGCTTCTCGGTGCGGGAGGTGTCGGACATGGCTGGGGTGCCGGAGGGCACGGTCAAGACGCGGCTGATGTACGCGCGGCAGCGGCTGCAGACGATGCTTGGGGAGGAGGTGAGCCTGGCATGAGGCGGGACCGTGAACTGACGCTCGGCGAGGCGCTGGAGATTGCTGTGCCGGATGTACCGGATGTGTTCGCGCTGGCGATGGAGGGGACGCTTGCGGGCATTGTGCGGGATTCGGCGCTCGCGGGCAAGCGGCGCGGGTGGCCGAAGGGCGTGCGGGGAAAGCGCGGGGGGAAGCGGACGGCGGAGCCGGGGAGGACAAGCGAGCGGGTTGTGAGCTTACCGGCCGAAACGCGGCGTCAAGCGAAGCGCAGCCGCCGGGGCGTAGCGGTGGTGGCCGCCCTCATGGCGGTGCTGCTCCTGGCGTCCGTGGCTGTGGCGGTCGCGCTCCGGTGGAATGTGTTTGACGTGCTGCTCGGCGCGACGCCCGAGAACGCCGCGTCGCTCATCCAGCACAACCTGAAAAAGGTAAGCGTTCAGGATGTGGACATCGAGATACGCGAGGCCGCGTATGACGGCATGGCGCTCTACGTGCTCTACAGCGTCCGCGACCGGAACGCAACCGAGCCCGTGGGCGAATACGACGAAGCGACCGGCATGCGGATGGTCTACGAGGAGACGATGCCCGCCATGGAGGCGGCGAATGTGGGCAACTGGTGCGATAACATCTGGATTGACGGGCAGCGGGTGAGCATGCCAAACATGTCCGGCGGCATGACGACCGGCAGCGAAACCCCGGGCGAAATGCTGTTCTACAGGCTCTACCGGCTGGACCAGGAGCGGATCTTCCTGGACGGCGAGGTCACCGTCGGCCTGCCGATCCTCACGCGTGTGGATCTGATGGCGCTCCCGCGCGACGCGGACGGGCGCTCCATCCTGCCGGAGGACGAGGAGCACATCCTGTACTTTACGATGAACGCCTCGGTGCGGGAGGGCGTGACCGTGGAGACGCCGAACATTGAGGCGGATTTCGACGGCATGCGCGCGCGGGTGACGAGCGCGACCTTTACGGCCATCAAGCTGTATCTCACGGTGGGGTTTGACGTGTCGCGGGAGGTCGTGGACGCGCTGGGCGAAGGGATCAAGGATGAACAGGGCAATGTGGTGATGCCGTATGGCCGCGTGGAGCTGACCAGCGCGTGGGCAATTACGGCCGAGCTGGTGGACAAGGACGGCAATCGCGTGTTTGAGACCATGGACGGGTTTGCCAACGGCTGCCAGGGCGTGGGGGATACGGAGGCGTACTTCCAGTTCCCGTACAGCGCGGAATATCCGGAAGAGATGTATCTCGCCCCGATGGGCGAGGGTACGGCGGATATGGCGCGGGCGGTGCGGGTGCGGTAGAAACCGGGGAAAGTAGCAACTAAAACGAAGGAACCGGGGTGGCTCGATGCTGCCCCAGTTTTCTATGATGGCGGCGCTGATTTGAAAGTTCGGGCGCCATAAAGGGATTTCGCCAGAAATCCCTACCTTGACGGCGGCGCAGATCCGGAGAATCGGGCGCCATAAAGGGATTTCGCCAGAAATCCCTACCTTTCACGGCTCAAACGAGATCACAAATTCCTTCTGCGGCCCAACGGCTTCCAACGGGCAATCCGGGCCGGGCAGAATGCGGCACTGCCTGGGCGCGCGGTAGAACTCCATCATCTCGACCGTCAGCCCCCATACATACGTCCCGTCCGACTGCTCCACCGGGCGCTCCGTCGTTTCCCATATGCCCCAGTTGCCGGAGAGGAAAGGCTTGCCGTCCTCGTTCAGGAAGGTGAAGCGGGGGAATGTCAGCGGGTGCGCTGCATGGCGATCCGCCGCCGCTTTATCCCGGAACACGGCCTCCACCACGAGGGAGACGGTGCCCGGCGTCATTTCGGCCTTCCCGAGGCGCAGGGTGAATTCACCGAAGTCGAGTGCCTGCGTGCCCAGGGGCTTGCCCACGGTCACGTCCGCGTTTCTTTCCAGGGTGAAGGCGACGGTGAGCGCGTCCACCTTCTCCATCACGCCCGCCTGGGCGTACAGGTCCTCGTAGGTTGCGTAGTCCTCCGGCGCGCGGTTGCTGAGGACAAGCCAGTCGCCGTACTCCACGACGACATTCCCAGCGTCCAGCAGCGCGTTTACTTCTTCGTCCGTCAGGCCCTCCCGCGCGTAGTTGCCGCTTTCGTCCATCGGATACCGCTCCACAATCGGGCCGGTGGGCTTCATGGCGATGAAGCGCAGCTTGATCTCGCACGTGTCCGCATCGAGGGTCTGGTTCTGCACGAGCGTCGTGCTTAGCGCGGCGTTTCGGGTTTCGCCCGGCTGGATGAACATATTGGATACATTGTTGCTGCCGCCCGCGCCATCGCCCTCGCCGTTGAAGGAAGGGTATCCGGTCAGGTAGAGCGGCATATCCGTCTTGTTCTGGATTGTCCACGCGAGCACCACATACCGACCGTCGTACGCGGCATCGATCACGTCCACCCTGAGCGTGTCGCTCTCAAACGTTTGGCCGACCGGCTGGATGATGGACACGACACTTTCGCTGGACTCGGCGGTCCCGTCCGGCATGGTGTGGGTGACAAAGTCCCGGCTGCCCCAGTTGATTGCCGCCAGCGCCAGCCCCGCGAGCGCCAGTATCAGCGCGAGGGCGAGCACCAGCCCGGCAGAAAGTTTTCTTTTCACAATTCTTTCCTCCTTGGGAAGGTTGCGCAGCATGCGCAGGGTTTTTTCCTCGAACGCGGGCGGCGCGGGCGGCAGAAACCTATCCAGGGTATCCGCGCTGATGACGGTCTTTTTCATTCGAACACCACCTCCCGGTCCGACAGCCGCTCCCGGAGCGCCCGCCGCGCGCTATGCATGCGGCTCTTCACCATCGTTTTGGGTATTTTCAGGATCACGGCGATTTCCTTTTCCGAAAACCGGGCCGCGTACATCAGCAGAAACGGCGTGCGCCACTTTTCCGGCAGCGCCGTGATCGCGTCCCGCACGTCCAGGTCCGGCAGATCAAACGGCTGTGCGCGCGAGATATCTTCGACGGGCGCGACGCGCATTCGGTGCCGCTGAATGTTCCTGCACTCGTTGACGACGATGCGCGTGACCCACGCGCGGAATGTCGCCGGGTTCGCGCGACCGCGCGCCGCCCAGGCCTTCAGGAGACCCTGCTGCACGGCGTCCTGCGCGTCGGCGTCCGCCCGCAGGATGCTCAGGCTGATGCGGTAGAGCGGGGTCAGCATTGCCGCCGTTTCGTCCGTGAACATCGTTTCATCGACCATGGGTTCCTCCTGTGACGCGTATCCGCGAAGGCCTTCACCGTATATACGCGCGAGGGATGGAAAAAGTTGAGGCAAAATGATAAGAAATGTGTTGACATACAAAAGCGGGCGCTGCCGGAAGGAGACCTTTCCGGCGGCGTCCGCTTCGCGCGGGGTTCCTCTATATTTGAATGTCGAAAATCCTCACCCGAGTCGTTCCGTCCGTGGCCGCGCTTTCGCCGCCAAGGTTGCAGGACTCCTCGATTGCCATCCGCAAACCGCCTCCGCCGAGCGGCGAAATCGAACCGGCAAAATACCAGGGTTCTTCTGCGGGAATGACGCCGCGCGCCCGTACTTCCCCGGCGTCGTTCAGCAGCAGAATGTTAACCGGCGATTCGCGGTCGAGCCCGCGCGTGAACACGGCGTAGCCCGTGCCGGTTTCCATGGCGCAGGCGAAATTCGTCGCGGATTCCAAGCGGTATTCCTGTTCCCACAGGATTTCCCCATCCGGGCTGATGCGCGCGGCAAGCCCCTTGCATTCCTCGTAAAATGGTGTTGTAGGATAGTGATTGCCCACCGCCAGCAGACCGCCGTCAGGCATTGGCACGCCCGCGACGAAGGACTTCCGGTAGGCGGCGGGCGAAGATTTCACTTGCCAGAGCATCTCTCCGCCCGTGCTCATCTTGACGGCGATGCCGGCCGTCGCGTCCTGATCTCCCCTCGGCTGCGCGACCACGCCGAGGAAAACGGTTCCGTCCGGCACGGCTACCGCGCTGTAGAAAAGCATGGCCTCGTCAAACGTGTGACGCCAGAGTGTGCCGCCCGTTCCGTCCCGCTTTTCCAGTACGGGGGAGGAAAACAGGCCGCCGGGACCAGTCACACCCATGCGATCGTCTCCCTCATAGAGGACAAAATATCCGTCCTCCGCCGGGAACAGCTCCGGCCATCGGTCGCTGTTGCCCGGGACGGGCGGCTCCGTGGCGATGATTTCCCCGCCGCGCGCGCGGATGATTTCGTGCGTTTCTTCCGTGTCCCCGGCGGTTCTGAGCAACAGGACAAAATCGCCGTTCGGCAACGGCACAGCGCCTCTGTAGCTGTCCCGCGTGTCCGTATGCGCGGTCAGCGTCCAAAGTGTGTTGCCTTCGGCATCCATCCGCATGGCGATTGCGTCCAGTTGGCTCATCTTGTCCGGCAGCACGCTCCCCGCCAGCAGAAGGCCGCCGTCCGCGAGCGCTTGCATCCTGAAGACGCCCATGTCGCCCGCGCTATAGCAGCCGATTTGGGTGGGAACGATCTCTGTGGCCGGCGTTTCGCCCAGCGCGGCGGGCGCAAGGAGCAGCAGGAAGAGGGAGCAGAGGGCCCTGAGGCGTGATCTGCGCATGCGTGGCGCTGTGTATCGTGATGATGACGGGCATTTACTCATCGTACATATCCACTTCGAACGTCCTGACGCGCGCCGTCGCGCCGTCTTGGGCATCCCCCGCGATCCGCTTCTCCCAGGCGTACTGGACGGCGGTGATCGCCAGGGTACCCGGGGAAGGCGCGAGAACCATGCGGCCCCAGTCCCATTCCTCATCATCCGAGGCGAGCACGAAATGCGTCTGGATTTCGCCCGCTTCGTCCAGGTACAGCAGGTGCAACGGCGCGCGGTAATCCATGATCTGTGCGGGAATTACGCAGCCAAACGGTGTGGATTCCACAGTACCAAAGCCGACCGCCTCGACGCCCAGGTCATACTCCTTTTCCCATAGCAGCGCGCCTTCCGGGCTGAAGCGCGCGACGACGCCCGTCTGCGGGTTCACGCCGATCTTCGCTTGGAGCGGGTAGGCGTGGCTTCCCACCGCGAGCAGGTCGCCGTTTTCCGTCTCCGCGGCGACCGCGTAGTTTTTCATGAAAGTGGACGGGCTTTCGGTCGCCCACAGCATCTCGCCGTCGCCGCTCACCTTTACGGCAATGCCGTATGTGTTGCGCTTGCCGGTTTCCTGCTCCTCCACGCGCCCGAAAAAGACGGTGCCGGCCCGCGTGGGCAGGGATGCGGAGAAGTAGAGCTCGTGCTGATCGAACACATGGCGCCAGAGGATGCTTCCCGCAGCGTCCCGCTTCTCCAGGACGGGCACATGGAACGTGCCGCCGTGGCGGTCCTTCTCCGTGCGCTCGCCGTAGAACACATAGAACCCGTCCTCGGCCGGGAACAGCTGCGGGGGCACGGCGGGGTTGCCGGGGACCAGAGCCTCCGAAGCCACGGCTTCCCCGGCTTGTACGCGGGTGATTTCCCATGTGGCATAGACTTCCCCGCCTTTGCTGTCTATCTGGCAGAGCAGGACGAACGCGTCCTCCGCCAACGGCACGGCGCTCATAAAATACGCGCGACTTGCTTGCGCCGGGGCGTACGTCCACAGCGCGCGGCCATCGGCGTCTAGCCGCACTGCCGTGGCGGCCGATACATTGGAGCCCTCCGGGCGCGCGCTTCCTGCAAGCAGCAGGCCGCCGTCCGGGAGCGGGAGCATTTCAGCGGCCGACAGGCTGTCCGGCAGGTCATAGCTGTGGATTATGTCCGGCGTGATTTCTATCGCGTCTTCAGCCAGGGCCAGAGGTGTGGTCAATAATAAAAAAAGGATGGTCAGGAACAGCCAGGTTTGCGTTGTTTTCATCGGCATCTCCTTTTTGCGTCGGGTTGGGTGGTTTCGCGGATAATCCGATAGAACCCGTCTGAAAAGGAAACGATCCGACGGGTATGATTCGTGCAGGGTTTGACAAAGATGGAAAAACGGGCCAAGGATCATTCTTTTCTTGTATCTTTTCTATTTATCCCGTATAATGCATGCGCACAGGGGATCCGCGTGCCCAACAGAAACGAACGGAGGGACATTCTTTGTCCAAGCGCACTACAAAAGATGAACACACGCGGAATCGTGTTGTGAAGCCGACCAAGGGTCGTCGCCGCTTTGGCGGGAATAGCGCCGACCAACGGGAGGCCGAGGGAGAGCGAATTGCAAATTCGCCACCCGAAGCCCAGCGGCGTGCCGCAGGCCGCCGATGGGGCGGACCCATGATGGACTCCCTTCGCACCCTGCGCGGCAACACGCGCGCGTGCGTGCTGACAGAACCGTTATGGGGCATCCCGAACAGCCTTTTCATGCCGTTCGCGTCGGTATACATGCTGGCGCTCGGCGCGACCGACCGGCAGATTGGGCTGGTGGCGTCGCTGACGCTGTTAGCGCGCGCGCTGGCGGCCGTGTTTTCCGGCGCGGTCACGGACAAGCTGGGCCGCCGGCGTACGCTGTTCCTGTTCGATCTGATCTGCTGGTCTCTGCCGTGCCTGATCTGGGCCTTCGCGCAGGACATCCGCTGGTTTTATACGGCCGCGCTGCTTAACGGCATCTGGCAGCTCACCGACAACGCGTGGACGTGCCTGTTGGTGGAGGACGCGGACAAGGACCGGTTGATGCATGTCTATAGCTGGATTTATGTGGCGGCGCAGCTATCGGTGTTCTTCGCGCCGCTGGCGGGGCTGCTCGTGGACGGGATGGGCGTGGTGCCTGCCGTCCGGTTGCTGTACGGGTTCGCGTTCGTCTGCATGACGGCGAAGTTTTACCTGCTGTACAAGTACAGCGAGGAGACGGCCATGGGCCGGGTGCGGCTTCAGGAGACGCGCGGCCGCTCGCTGTTTTCCATTTTGAAAGAATACAAGGACTTGATCCCGCGCTTTCTGCGCTCGGGGGATATGCTGCTGGCCACGGCGGTGTCGGTTTTGTTTATCGCCGCGAACACGGTGATGGACAGCTTCTTCGGCGTGTATACGACACAGGCGCTGGCCGTACCGGAGGCGGCGCTTTCGGTTTTCCCGATTGTGCGCTCCGCCGTGATGCTTGTGTTCCTGTTCGTGGTGCAGCCGCGCATCCTGCATCTTGGGTTTCGGGGGCCCATGCTGGTGGGCGTGCTGCTGTACATTGCCAGCCATCTGGCGCTGATCGGCCTGCCCGCGCTGGGGCTTTCCGGCGTGCTTGTCCCGCTGGTGTACACGCTGCTGCAGGCGTGCGCGCACGGCCTGGTGATGCCGCGCAAGGACGCGCTCGTCGCCATGTGCATGGACCCGGAGGAACGCGCGCGCATGACGAGCATCATGACCGTGTTCATGCTTTCCGTCACCATTCCCTTTGGCTATCTAGCCGGGGCGCTGTCGGAAATCAGCCGCAATCTTCCCTTCGCGCTGAACCTCGCGCTGTTTGCCGCCGCGCTCGCGCTGGTGATGGGTTCCGCCCGCCTGCGCGCGAAAAGCGCCGCGCCCGCTGGTGCTGCGGCGGAAGGGTGACGGCACGCAAAGACCGCGCTGTAAATCTGCCGGGACGACGGATTTTGGGACCTTCGGCCCACCGTACATGAACCGAAACGCCGCGCCACTGTGGGGACATCAGGCAGCGTGGAGGTCGATTTCCGCGCAGAGCCGGAAAAGAGCGACCGTAGCACCGGAGGAAAGCGTGCCCTGTGGGCGATGAAGCGATCCGGAAGCGCCCTGAAGCCCGGAGTCGTCGACCCAAGGGAGAGCGCGACAATGCGGGGCCTCCTGCGGCCTATCGAACGCGCTGTAGATGAATTGCACCCAATGAAAACACCCTGCGCGAAGGGTGTTTTTGCTTGCGCCCGCGCGGATTTGGTGCTACTGTTTATGTGCCGTGACGCGATTCCCAATGGAGACAGGAGGATTTCACATGAAGGTAAGGTTTTCCCTTCTCAGCGCCCTGGAAAAGGTATTTGCGGACGAAGCGCCGATAGAGCGGCCCGAGGAAGCGCCCTTGACGGGCATGCGCAACGAAGTCCTCTCCTTTCAAGCCGCGTTCAGCGCGGAGTATCCGGATGCGCCCGCGAGGCGGGACGAGGTTTGCGTGGAGGTTGTAACACCCCTGCGCCACCATGTCCGGCGCGTGTGTCAGGTCCCGGTGCGGCTCGCGTGTTTTCCCGATGCGGATGCCAACTACCTGCGCAGGGACCCCGGCATGTACCCCGATCTGCTCCGGGAAATGAACCGCGCGAAACTGCGCCTTTTCCATCAGCAGTGGGACGCCGTATGGATTGACATCCTGCCGGACGCCGAAACCGAGCCGAGTGTGTATCCCGTGGAAGTGCGCCTGCTTGACACGGCGGGCAACCTGCTGGCAACCCGGACAAAAACTGTCGAAATCCTCGCCGTGGCGCTCCCGCCGCAACGGTTGATCCATACAAAATGGCTGCACGCGGACTGTCTGGCCCAGGCGTACCACGTTCCCGTCTTTTCGGAGGAACACTGGACCCTGCTGGAAAATTACATCCGCGCTGCTACCGCCCGGGGCATCAATATGGTGCTGACGCCCATCCACACCCCGCCGCTGGACACCCGCGTGGACACGGAGCGCCCGACCGTGCAACTCGTGGACGTGCGCGTGGAGGACGGCGGCTATCGGTTCGGGTTTGAGAAGCTCAGGCGCTGGGTGGCGATGTGTGAGCGCTGCGGTGTGGAGTACTATGAGATGGCGCACCTGTTCACGCAGTGGGGCGCGGCGGCGGCCCCGAAGATCGTCGCCATGGTGGATGGCGAGGAAAAGCGGATCTTCGGCTGGGATACGCCCGCCGTGGGCGGCGCGTACGGCGCATTTCTGGCCGCATACCTGCCGGCACTCGCGGAAGAGCTCGGCAGGCTCGGCATTGCCGGGCGCTGCTACTTCCACATTTCCGACGAGCCGGGCGCGAAGCACGTGGACGCGTATCTCGCCGCCAAGGCGCAGGTCACGCCGCATCTGTCCGGGTTCCCGATCATCGACGCGCTGAGCGATTTTGACCTGTACACGTCCGGGGCGGTCGCAAAGCCCATCCCCGCGAACAACCACATCGAGTCGTTTCTCGCGGCCAAGGTGACGGGTCTATGGACGTATTACTGCGTCAGCCAGTACGTGGATGTGAGCAACATGTTCATCGCCATGCCGTCCGCGCGCAACCGGATTCTCGGCGTGCAGCTATATAAATATGACCTGGAAGGCTTCCTGCATTGGGGATACAATTTCTACAACGCGCAGTATTCGGATTATCCGGTCAATCCCTACTTTACCACCGATGGCGACGGCTTTTCTCCGGCGGGCGACGGGTTCCAGGTGTATCCGGGGCCGGACGGCCTGCCAGAGGAGTCCATCCGCATGATGGTGACGGCACAGGCGATGTATGACCTGCGCGCGCTGCGTTTGCTGGAAACGCTGACCAGCCGGGAACATGTGCTCGCGCTCATCGACGAGGGGCTGGAAACGCCGGTGACGTTCAGCGTCTACCCCCAAAGCGCGGCGTATGTGCTGCGCCTCCGCGCGCGGGTGAACCGGGAGATTGCCGAGCGAGCGTAGGGGAGGGAAAGGGACGGGGTGGAGCGCGTGTATGGGATGCCGTGTGTTTTCTTGCTTGCGTTCCCGGCGATTTGATGCTATTGTTTTTCGGAAGGCTCGGGGACGGTGGCGTGTTTTTTTGCTTGTATGCGCGGCTTCCGCGCCACGAGGCCGCCGGTCCTTGACAGACGCGGCGAAAACAAAAGGACCGCGACGAATCGCGGCCCTGAGGATTGGTGCCGGTGGTCGGACTCGAACCGACACGTCCTCTCGGACACAGGATTTTGAGTCCAGCGCGTCTGCCATTCCACCACACCGGCAACGCAAAACAGTATAACAAACGCGAAAGGAAAAATCAAGCATGAAACGTGGATTTGTCAGCGATAACTGCGCGGGCGCGCACCCGGAGGTTTTAAGGGCCATCGCGGCCGCAAACGACGGGCACGCCCCGTCCTACGGGGACGACGCGTCCTGCGCGCGCGCGAAGGCCGCGCTGTGCCGCCTGTTCGGGCGTGAGGTGGACGTGTCATTCGTGTTCAACGGCACGGGCGCGAACGTGCTGTCGCTCGCGTGCATGCTGCGGCCTTACGAATCCGTGCTCTGCGCCGACTGCGCGCACATCAACGCGGACGAGACCGGCGCGCCCGAACGGGTGCTCAGCGTGAAGCTGCAAGGCATCCGGAGCGCGAATGGCAAGCTCACGCCGGCGGATATCGAACCGCTGCTGGCGCCGCTGGGCAACCCGCACCATGCGCAGCCGCGCGTCATCTCCCTGACAAACGTGACGGAGTGGGGCGCCGTGTACACGCCGGGGGAGATCCAGGCGATCACGGACTTCGCGCACAGCCGGGGCCTCCTCGTGCACATGGACGGCGCGCGCATCGCGAACGCGGTGGTCGCCGCCGGTTGCACCATGGCCGATATGACCTGGAAGGCCGGGCTGGACGTACTGTCCTTCGGCGGGGTGAAGAACGGCACGCTGTTCGGCGAGGCCGTGGTGTTCTTTGACCGGTCGCTCGCGGAGGCCGCGCCGTTCATGCGCAAGAATGTCACGCAGCTTCAGTCCAAGATGCGCTTCATCGGCGCGCAGTTTGAGGCGCTGCTGACGGACGGCCTGTGGGAGAAGAACGCGCGCCACGCCAACGCCATGGCCGTGAAGCTTCACGAGGTGCTGCGCGCCTATCCGGCCATCGAGCTGCTGCACCCGGTCGACGCGAACATGCTGTTCATGAAGATGCCGCCCGCGTGGTCCGAGGCCGCCTGCGCGGCCGGCTTCGGCTCCGACATGGGCGGCGTGGTGCGCATGGTGACCGCGTGGGACACGCAGGAGGAGGAGATACAGGCGCTGGGCGATTTGCTCAAAAAGGTTTCGCTGGGCGGCTGATTCACCGGGGCGATTTCGTTTCGGGAGCTATCTCCAGAGAGTTCGAGAAACCGCAGTCTTTCGACCAACAATCAGCCCCAGCGGCATGTACAGTGGGTCTGTGATCCCAGAACCAGTCCCGCAGGACTGGTGGCGGGATCAATACATGCAGTCCCGGCGCCGGGCCATACACCGGGGCGATTTCGAATGAAATCGCCCCGTCTAATTCGCCCCCATCCCGTGCTCCAGCCCAAACTGTGTATTATACAAATGGGCGTACAGCTCGCCGCGCGCGAGCAGCGCCTCGTGTGTGCCGCGCTCGACGATGCCCTCGTCCGTCAATACAAGAATCGTATCCGCACCCCTGATGGTCGCCAGGCGATGGGCGATGATCAGCGTGGTGCGGTTTTCGCTGAGGGAGAACAGCGATTCCTGAATGATCCGCTCCGTCTCATTGTCCAGCGCGCTGGTCGCCTCGTCCAGCAGCAGAATCGGCGGGTTTTTCAGGAAGATGCGCGCGATGGCGATACGCTGCTTCTGCCCGCCGGACAGCCGGACGCCGCGCTGGCCCACGGCCGTGTCGTACCCGTCCTCCATGGCCAGGATGAACTGGTGCGCGTTCGCGCGCTTGGCGGCCTCGATGATCTCCGCCTCCGTGGCGTCGGGCCGCGCGTAGGCGATGTTGTCGCGCACGGTGCCCGCGAACAGGAACACATCCTGTTGCACGATGCCGATATTCTGCCGGAGCGACGCCTGCGTCATGTCGCGCACGTCGATGCCGTCAATCCGCACCGCGCCGTCGCTCAGCTCGTAAAAGCGCGGGATCAGGTTCGCGAGCGTGGATTTGCCCGCGCCGGAGGGGCCGACCAGCGCGACGATCTCGCCCGGCTTCATCGTGAAGGTGATGTCCGTCAGGACGTTCGCGTTTTCGTTGTAGCCAAAGGTTGCGCGGTCGAACTCGATCTTGCCGGAAAGGCGGCCGACCGCGACGGCGTCTGGCCTGTCCTGGATGGCCGGGGTGACGCGCATCAATTCGTCAAACCGGGCGAAGCTGGCCATGCCGCGCTGATACGTATCCACCAGCGTGGTCAGCCGTTTGATGGGCTGCAGGAATAGCTGCACATACAGGATGAACGCCGCCATCTCGCCCGTATCGATTTCGCCCCGCAGCAGGAAAAACCCGCCGCCGATCAGTGTCACCAGCAGCATCAGGTTGGAAAACAGCGTGACGCCGCTGTCAAAGCGCGCCATGACGTAATACGCCAGCGATTTGGCCTTGGTGAAGCTCGTGTTGCCCTCGGCAAAGCGGCCACGCTCGTGCGCCTCGCCGGTGAACGATTTGACCACGCGCACGCCGGACAGCGAGTCCTCCACCTGCGCGTTGATGTCGCCCAGTTCCTTGCGCATGGAGCGGTATCCGGCGCGCATGCGCTTGTTCCAAACGAGCGAAAACCACACCATCGGGATCACGAGCAGAAAAATCATCAGCGCGAGCAGCCAGTGCATGGATACCATCATCGCGAACGTGCCGATCAGCATCACGACGGAGATGAAACAATCCTCCGGGCCGTGGTGGGCAAGCTCGGATATTTCGTTCAGGTCGTTCACGATGCGGGACATGAGCTGGCCGGTTTTTGTGCTATCAAAATACGAGAACGGCAGGGAAGTCACGTGCGCGAACACGTCGCGCCGCATGTCGTGCTCAATCCGCACGCCGACGACGTGGCCGTAGTAGGTGACGAAAAAATCCAGCCCGTACCGCACCGCGTAAAGCGCGATCAGCACAAGGGCCCAGCGGAGCAGAAAGCCGGTGGACAGGCCCGCCGCTCCGCCGGCGACGACGTTCGTGATGGAGCGCACGGCGGACGGGAACACCAGATCGAGGCCCGCGACGATCGCGGCGGCGATAAAGTCCAGAAGAAACAGCGCGCGGTGGGGTCGGTAGTACTTGGCAAACCTGCGTAACATGGGGGCATTTCTCCTATCGGTGATAATGACGGCACGCAACCGAAGATTGCGTGCCATAAGGGATTCCGGAAGGAATCTTTGCCGTTTAAACTATCGTATGATCGTCAGCATCGTGACGGCCTCGGTCAGCCCGTAGGAAAGCGTGTAGGTGCAGGGTCCGACCGTGAGTGTCGCGGAGGTCGAATAATCGTCGTCGCTGTCAAGGCGGCGCGACAGCAGGAGCAGCACGGCGTCCGCCTCGTCCCGCGGCATGCCGCCCACCAGGGCCATGAAGCGGGCGTATAGATCCTCCCAGGAAACATCGTCTGGGAAATCCGCCAGCAGGAGCATCAGTTCCACGCGCGTCATGGACGCGTCCTCCATGGGCTCGCACGTCAAATCGATCATGTGGTTGGAGAATCCCGGGTAATCGTCCGCGTTTTCCTTCACGCTCTTGACGGTTTCCGCGGGGATCAGCCCCATATCCATGCAGACGTCGGCGAACGCGCTCAGGCCGTCCGGCAGCAAAGGGGTTTCTGCCTCCATGGCCTGTGCGGGCATGGCGGTCAGCGCCAGCACGGCGGCGAGGCAGAGCAGCAGGCATGTTTTCCGCATTTCGGTCACAGTCCTTTCAACTACATCTCTTCTGGGATGATCAAGGGGCCGCTGCCCCTTGATTTTATTCCGGCATCGGCGGATTTGCCGACGAACGGATGGAAAAAACCGTCAGGTTTTCTTCTTTGCGTCATCCGCGCTCGGAAAATCGTGAGATTTTCAGCGGAGAACGTTCCTAGGGGCTGTTTCAAAAAGCTAAATCATGCAAACCGGGCGTCTTTTCCGGCATCTCTGCGTCGATTTCCGCTCAGCGTAGCGCTGCTAAGCCGCGCTCCCACTCCTTGATCTGCCGAAAAATCCACTCCGGCCTGCACGATTTCCATTTTTGAAACATGCCCTAGACGGCGGCGCTGATTCGAAGAATCGGGCGCCATGAGAGGATTCCGCCAGGAATCCTTACCTCCTCGTCCCCTCAACGCGTGAACCGCAGTTCATGCGTCGCTACGGCTACGGTCCATACACATTCGGCACATCCTTCACCGGTGTGTAGTCCCGCACGGGGTTGCCGGTCAGATACAGGTGCTCCAGCTTCGTGTGGCCCGCGAGCGGCGAGAGGTCCTCAATGGCGTTGCCCGCCACGCTCAGGTGGGTAAGGTTCGTCAATCCCACAAGCGGGGCGATATCCTGTATCCCGTTGTCGCCGATGTAGAGCTGCGCCAGCGTCCCCATGCCCGCGAGCGGGGACAGGTCCGCGATCTGGTTGCCGGGCAACCCCAGCCGCTCCAGCGGGAGGCCCGCCAGCGGGGTGATATCCTGAACATCGCAGCCGGACACCGTCAGGTACGTCAGCCCGGTCAGCCCAGCCAGCGGCGTGAGGTCGCCGACCGGCTCGGCCCGGACGTAAAGCTGCGCAAGGTTCGTGAAGTGCTTCAGGTCCTCCAGCGACTGCAAGGGGCCGAGGGCGAGCGTCTCGTCCGCCGGGGGCGGGGCGAGGTCCAGGGAAAGCGTGTTCCCGGCCAGCGTCAGCGCGGTGACGGGCGCGAGATCGGCCGGCAGGATGTCCCCATACGGCTTGTTCAGCGCCGCGCGCAGCATGGACTCAAACACCGGGTCCGCAAACGCGATGGGGACATACCCGTCCGGGCGGCCGTACACAGCGGGCACATGGACGACCGGCGACCAGTCGGCCACCGGGTTGTCCGTCAGGTACACCAGGGACAGCTTCGGCAGTTCCGCCAGCGGCTTGATATCGGAAATCTGGTTGGCCGACAGGTTCAGCTCGATCAAGCCCTTCAAGCCCGCCAGTGGCGCGATGTTCGAAATCCGGTTACCGCCCAGGTACAGATGCGTCAGGCGCGGCATGGTGCCAAGCGGCGTCACGTCGTCGATCTGGTTGCTGGAAAGCCCCAGGCGCTCCACGGACAGCCCGGTGAGCGGCGTCAGGTCCGCCACGTCGCAGCCGGTCACGGCGAGGTATGTCAGGTTGTCAAGGCCCAGCAGCGGCGTGAGGTCCGCGACGGGCTGGTTACGGACGATCAGGCGCGTCAGGTTCGGGAAGCGCGCCACATCCGTGAGCGATTGCACCTTGCCGCGCGCTTCGGACGCCGCCTGCGCGCCCAGCGTGAACGAGATCCCGTCCGCGTCGATTTCAAGCTCCGTCACCGCCGCAAGGTCGCGCGGGGTGACCGGGCCGGAGGGCCGTTCCATCGCCGCGCGGAGCAGGGCTTCAAACACCGCGTCCGTGAACGCGATGGGGACATCCTCGGGCGAGAGGCCGGTGACGCCAGGGATGCTAACGACCGGCGACCAGTCCGTAACGGGGTTGCCGTCCAGCGCCAGCGCGGTCAGGCGATTCAGCCCGACGAGCGGGGTGACATCCCCGATGGCGTTGTCGGACAGGTACAGGGCCTCCAGCGCCGATAAGTTCGCCAGCGGGGAAACATCCTGGACGCGGTTGCCGTTCAGCCACAGGCGGGACAGGTTTTCCATGCCGGCCAGCGGGGAAACGTCCTCGATGGCGTTCCGGCTGAGGCCCAGGCGCAGCAGGGGGAGGCCGGAGAGGGGCGAGAGGTCTGAAACGCGGTTGTCGTGCAGGTACAGCGATTCCAGCGCGGCCAGATTTTCCAGCGGAGCGATGCTTTCGACCTCGCAGTGGTTCACGCCCAGGTACGTCAGCTTCGTGAGCTGCGCGACGGAGGCGATGTCCTGGGTGGGCTGGTCCTGCACGTACAGACTCGTCAGGTTTGTGAAATGCCTAAGATCGCCGAGCGACCGCATGGTGCCGAACGCGCCCGCCTCGTACACGGCCGGGATATCCAGCGCGAAGGACATCGTGTCGCCCAGGATGGTCAGCGCCGTGACGGCGGAAAGCTCGGCTGCCGTGACGCTGCCCTCCGGCTTGCCGAGCGCCGCGCGGACCAGCCGCTCGAACACGTCGTCCTCAAAGACCACGGGGCTGTTCTCCGGCGTTCTGCCCGCCACCTCGGCCACGTGCGTGACAGGGCCCCAATCCTCGATGGGGTTGCCGGTGGCGTACAGCGTGGTCAGGCTGGCTAGGCCGGAAAGCGGGGATAGGTCGCGCACGGCGTTGTTGGTGATGTACAGGTGCGTAAGGTTCGTGAGGTTCGCCAGCGGCGACAGGTTGTCAATCCGGTTGCCGGTCAGCCAGAGCTGTTGCAGCTCCTTGATCTCGCCCAGGGGGCGGATGTCCGCGATGGCATTACGGCTGAGCGCGAGCCACGCCAGCGGCAGGTTTACCAGCGGGGCGAGGTCCGAAACCGCGTTGTCGTACAGGTACAGGTAACGCAGGTTCATCAGTTCCGCAAGCGGCGCGAGGTCCGCCACGCCGCAGTGGTTCAGCGACAGGTAGTTCAGCTCCGTCAGCGCCGCCAGCGGCGCTAGATCCGGCACATGCTGATCCTGGATGTACAGGTCCGTGAGCGCGGGGAAGAGCGCGAGGTCTGCGAGCGTTGTGATGCTCCCCATCTCGCCCGGCGCGTATGTATCCGGCGTGGCGAGGGTCAGCGTGAGCGTGTCCCCGGCGATGGTCATGGCCTGGATGCCGGACAGGTCGGCGGGGGAGAGGAAGCCTTCCGGCCTGCCGAGCGCCTCGCGCAGCAGCCGCTCGAACGTGGCGTCCTGGAACACGGCGGGGTTGTACTCCGCCGGGCGGCCGATGGCGGTCTGAATGTGCGCCGCGGGCGTCCAATCCGCGACCGGGTTGCCCGTCAGGTCCAGTGTGGTCAGGGCGGGCATGGACGCCACGGCGCCGATGTTCGCGGCGTTGTTACCGGATAGCGTCAGGCTTTTAAGGTTCACCAGCGTGTCCAGCGGCGCGATATCCTCGATCCGGTTGCGGTCCAGCGCCAGTGCCCTGAGGTTTGTCAGCGGGGCCAGCGCGGTGACGTAGGTCAGCGCGTTGTCCGTCAGGTCCAGCGCGGCAAGGCTCACGGGCAGCGGGGAAGCCCCCGGCATCGCGGGCAGCGCGGCAATCGCGTTGCGCGGCAGCGCGAGCGATGTAAGGTTCGTCAGCGCGCCGAGCGGTGTCACGTCCTGGATGTTGCACCCGGCGACGGTGAGATCGGTCAGCGCGGAGAGTGAAGCCAGCGGGGAGAGGTCCGGCGCGGGCTGATCCTGCAGCACGAGCGCGCGGAGGGACGGGAAATGCTCGAGGTCGTCCCAGACGGCGACGGGCCCCTGTTTCACGGCGGCATGCGGCGCCAGACCATCCACGGTGAACGTCATCGTGTCGCCCGCGACGGTCAGCGCGTCGATATCCGCGAGGTCTGCGGCGATAATCGCGCCGGACGCGCGGTTCAGGGTCTTGCGCAACAGCCCCTCAAAGCCCGCGTCCGCGAACGCAAGCGGGTCCTTAGACGCCGGACGGCCCCCGACCACCGGCAGGCGCGCGACCGGATTCCAGTCTGTGACGGGGTTGTCCGTCAGGTCCAGCGAGGTCAGGCTCATAAGCTTTTCCAGCGGCGACAGGTCGCTGACGTTATTCCCGGCGATGGACAGGTCGGCCAGCTTGTCCAGCTTGGCCAGGGGCACGATGTCCGCGATCGCGTTGCGATCCAGCATCAGCGCGGTCAGCCCCTTGGCGTCCGCGAGCGCCGTGATGTCGGCCAGCGCGTTGCCGACTGCCGTCAGGTGGGTGAGGTTCTTCGCGGGGAGGCCGGAAAGGCTGGTCAGGCGCGGGTTGTTGTACAGATCCACGGAGGTCAGGCCGACAAGGCCGGAAAGCGGGGCGAGGGAGTCAATCTCCGTGCCCGCGAGGTACAGGGACGTAATCCCCGTGCGCCTGCTAACGGGCGACAGGTCTGAAACGGGGTTATCCTGGACGCGTAGAGCCGTCAAACCGGGGAAGTGGCGCAGATCGTCCAGCGTCGCGACGCCGCCGGACGCGGCCGGCGCGTAGGACTCCCCGGCGGTGAAGGAGAACGCGAGCGTATCCCCGCGGAGGGTCATGGCGTCATAGCCGGTGAGCGCGGCGGGGTAGAGGAAGCCATCCGGCCTGCCCAGCGCCTCGCGCAGCATGCGCTCAAACGCGGCGTCGGCGAACACGATCGCGTTATACGCGTCCGGGCGGCCCGCCACCGCCTGGAGATGCGCCAGCGGCAGCCAGTCCGCGACCGGGTTGCCGGTGAGCTGTAGCGCCGTCAGCGCGGGCAGGCCCGCGAGCGGGAGGATGTCGCTCACCTTGTTGCCCGCGAGGTACAGTTCCCGGAGCGAGCCCATGCCCTGGAGCGGCGTTACGTCCTCCACGGCGTTCTGGCTCAGCCCGAGCGTCTCCAGGCGCAGGCCCGCCAGGGGACTGAGGTCGCGAATCTGGTTGTCATACAGGTACAGCGTGTCGAGTCCGGTCAGCGCCGCGAGCGGCGAAACATCCTTGACGCCGCAGTTGGCGATCAGCAGGTTCGTGAGGTTTGTCAGATTCGCCACGGGCCCAACGTCGGCCAGCGCGAGATCCGCGATGTGAAGCTGGGTCAGCCCGGGGAAGTGCTGCAAATCCTGCAGCGACGCGATATGGCCCGCCTTGCCGGCCTTGTACGGTTCCGGCAGCATGCCGAGCGTCAGCGTGTCCCCGATGATGGTAAGCGCGTCGATGCCCGCCAGCTCGTCCGGGGCAATCTGGCCCGTGGGCTTCCCCAGCGCGGCGCGGAGCAGTTCCTCAAACTTCTTGTCGGCGAAGGTGACGGGGGTGAACGGGGGCGGGGTCGGCTCCCGGCCCTCCACGGTGGCGACGGCGGCCACGGGCGTCCAGTCGGCCACGGGGTTGCCCGCCGCGCGGAATACCGTCAGGCCCTTAAGGCCGTCGAGCGGCGAGAGGTCCTGCACGTTGTTCCGCTGGATGGACAGCTCCTGCAGCGTGTTCATCCGGGCCAGCGCGGAAATATCGGATATGGCGTTGTGATCCAGAATCAGGCGCGTGAGCGACAGCCCGGCCAGCGCGGAGATATCCTGCACGCGGTTTTGCGGCAGCGCCAGCGTGTGCAGCTTGGTCAGGCCCGCCAGCGGCAGGATGTCGCGCACGCCACAGCCCGCGACGGACAGCGAGGTAAGCCCGGGCAGGTCCGCCAGGGGCGACAGGTCAACGATCGCGTTATCCGCCACGTACAGCGCCTTCAGGGCCGGGAAGTGGCGTAGGTCCTCTAGCGAGGTGACGGAACCTGACGCGCCGGGCGTGTAATTGTCCGCTGTGCGCACCTCAAACGTGAGCGTGCCACCGGAAATCGCGATGCGGGCGACGGAGGACAGGTCGGACGCGAGGATCAGGCCGTTCGGCTTGTTCAGCGCGGCGCGGAGCATTTCTTCAAACGCCTTGTCCGCAAACTCGATGGGCATGCTGCCCTCCGGCCTGCCGACGACCTCCGCGACGCTGGCTACGGGTGACCAGTCGGCGACCGGGTTCCCCGCCAGCGACACGAGAGACAGCGCATCCAGACCCCGCAGCGGGGAAAGGTCGGCAACGCGGTTATCCCGCGCGCTCAGCTCCGCGAGTTTCGTTGTTTTCGCCAGCGGCGTCAGGTCCTGAACCTCGTTGCCGTCCAGGTACAGCCGGACAAGGCCCGGCATGGACGCGGCGGCGGAGATGTCCGCGATCGTATTATTATATAGGTAGAGAGAAGCAATTTTCGTCAGGCCGGACAGCGCGGAGACATCCGTCAGGCCACAGTTGATCAGCGACAGATCGGTCAGGCCGGACAGTGCGGCGACGGGGGCCAGATCCGTGACGCGCTGGTCCTTGACGGAGAGCTTGGTCAGCGAGGGAAAATGGTGCAAGTCCGCCAGGGAAGCGACCGTGCCGTAGTTCCCGGCGGCAGTATCCGGCGCGCGGGGCGTCCGGTATGTGAGCGACAGCGTGTCGCCGTCGATGGTGATGCCCGTGATGTCGCGGAGCGAGCTGGCGGTGACGACGCCGCCCTCCGCGCTGAACGCGGCGCGCACCATGCGCTCAAAGGCTGGGTCCTCGAACGCGAGGGTTTGGCGCTGCACAAAAAACCACACGCCGAACGCGGCGGCGGCGATCAGCGCCAGGGCAAGCAGCGCGGCGACCCACCCGCGCCGTTTGCGCTTCCTCAGAGGGCGCTGGGGCGCCGGGGGAGGCGGCGCGGCGCGGCGCGGGCGCTCGTCGGACGGTTGGGGAGGTTGGGCGGGCGGCGGATCGGCTGGAAGATTCTCGGGCTGCGCGGGCGTTTGCCCGTAGAATAGGGCGCACAGTGCGGCGACGCCGTCGGGCCGGTCCTCCGCGCGCACGGCCATGCCCTGGAGCAGCGCCGCTTCCACACGGCTGTCAATCCGCAGGCCAAGCGCGGAAGGCAGGACGAGTGTGTCCTGGTGGCGGCGTTCCCGCGCGTCGGGCGGGCGGATGCCGGTCATGAGCTTGTACATGGTGGCGCATACGGCGTACACATCCGTGCGCGCGTCCGGCGCGGCGTCCGGACGGTATTGCTCCTCCGCGGCATACCCGGTGCGGAGCATGGCGGCGAGGGTTTTTTCGTCCACCGGGGTGAGACTGACACGCGCGGAGCCAAAGTCCACCAGCGCGGCCGCGCCCTTGGGGTCGACCATGATATTTTCGGGACAGATATCCAGGTGGTTCAGCCCGGCGGCGTGCGCCCCGGCCAACGCTTCCAGAACGGGGCGCATCAGCGTGAACATCTGGTTTGGACGAATTTTGCCGCCAATGCGATCGGCAAAGGCGTCCATGTCCATGCCCTCGATGCGGTCCATCACGGCGTAGGCAGTGTCGTTCGCCTCAAAAAAAGCGCGAACCTTGCCGATGCCAGGCTGGCCGGGGAGGCGGGACAGGATATCCGCCTGGCGCAGAAACAGGCCGCGCCCGCGCGCGAAGCACGCCGCCGCCGTATCGGACAGCGCGAGCACCCCGCCGCCACCCGCTGTATCCCGGGTGACAAAGCCGTCGGGGTAGTACTCCTTGATGGCGACAGCCATGCCGCGCTTCATGTCCTTGCCGGCGTAGGTGACGCCGAAAGCGCCTTCGCCCAGCGCGCGGCCGATCAGGTATCGCTCGATGAGGAGCGTGCCGACGGGCAGATGATGCGGCGCCGCTGCGTATGATGTGGGATCAAAGCCGCAGTGCGGGCACTTCTCGCCCTCCTTGGTTTCGCGCATGCAGTTGGCGCACATGTTTTTTGCGGGATGATCCATCGTAAAAACCTCCTGCGGGCCGGAAATGCCCGGAAACATATAGGGTTTCTTTGTGGAAAATTATAGCATAGGTTCTTCCAAAAGTCTACTTAATTATAAAGAAGCAATGTTATTGAACAAAAAGAATGGGGTTGCATAAAACGAGATACTTGTCTGTTGAAATATGAAGAAAACGTGACGAAAACGTAATGCTTTCAAGCGCGTAAAATCACAGAATCTGTCGAAATCAAGGTCGATTTGCACGTCGTACGAGCTGGGAGCGGCACGTCCCGAACGCAATAGTCATATCGTTTCCGGGCAGATATAGACGGTATTCATAACATATACTCCAATCCATATGTATTATTCGACAAATAGTTCTCTAAAAAAACAGTGCTGAATCATATTCCTAATATTTTTTGACAAAAAAATGGTAAAAACACCATATATTGCTTGACAAACCTATATTTATCAATATAATGTATTAAGAGGATTTCGCATGTTACCTACACTTTCGGAGGTGGCGCTATGAGACGGACCCGCGGTTTTATTGCGATGCTGCTCACCATCGTAATGAGCCTTTGTTGCTTCGCCTACGCGGCGGATGACATCGTAATTGATGTGCAGGATGGCCACATGAAGACCGGTAGCTACAACATCAAGCTGGCCAACACTGATAAGCCGATCAGCATCGGGCTGGAGGACGGCAATGTAATCGCGACCGTCCTGACAGACAAGGGGGACACCATGCGGGTGAACCTCGGCCAGGGCCGCGTGGCATTGACCAAGAGCGCGAACCCCTATGTGACGATCCAGCAAGGTTCGTCATCATCCGCCACTGGCAGCAAGCTCGGGAACACAGGCGCCACGGGCACGTGTCCCGCGTGCGGCAAGTCGCTCGCGTCGGGCGACCACACGAAGCTCCGCTGCGGTCACTATGTTTGCAAGGTCGGCGAGAAGCATTTCCGCGTGTGCCCGTATTGCAACGACTTCCTGTGCCTGAGCACCGGCGATCATACGCCCTGCCCGATCTGCGGGGACGGCTTGTGCAACCACGACGACACGAAGTGCTACTACCGCCATAACCCGGCCCCGACACCGTTCCAGACGACGGATCCGGATGGCAAGATCATCTACTACTACCTCTCTCCGGACGGCGTGTTCATGATGGGCAACCCGAACAAGACGAAGGGCAAGGTCTGGTCGCCGGCTATCGAATGGCTGCGCAAGTACCACCCGACACCGTCGCCGATCCCGACCGCTACGCCGTAAGGACGCAAAAGGGAGACAAGACGCACAACAAGGAGCACCCCGCATACGCGGGGTGCTTTTGCGTGCGGGGGAGCGCCGCCGTTCTTGGCGGGTAAGGGAAGGCGAGCGTACGCGCACCGGATTGAGGGGGACACGGATGTGCACGGGGGCTGACCGGCGTGGGTGTGCGGGCAGGCAAAGAACGGCGGAGCGGAGGATCATCTCTGCGTTGTCAGAGGCGGCGTGACAGGCCGGGAAAGAGCGACTGACGCCCTAGCGCATTTCGCTCGAGATAACACACGTCTTAGCGGATCTTTTTACTGTCTGGCATTGTCTCATGCACTTCACAATTGTCGCGCTGAACGCGGCTGCGTCCATCGCGCACCCCGGCATTGTCGTGCTGGCCGCATTCGTGCCCATCGCTCTGTGCCGCAGGGCACCTCCAGGTCGCTTTATCCCGCACAGCGGGCGCTCCCTTTCGGTGCAGTGGGCGCTCGGCTCCGGTTTTGTTGCTCAGCGCGCTTGCGGTTCGGCTATTGCGCCCACAGGGTGCGCCTCACCTCCGCGTGTTCAGCGTAGCCTTGCTACGCCTCACTGATTCGGCTTAGCGAGGCAGCAAAATCTGCCGCAAATCCATGCCCAATGTTGTCGAAAATCGCTCTAACACAAGGCGCGAAGGTGGGCGGATGCGTCTCCCGCGAAGTGAGAGCGGCAGGGCAAAGCCGGACCGGGGAAGCTATCCAAGCAGAGACAATACGCGCGCCCACCGGCGCGCCAATACACGGGCGTATGCGCATCCAATGAATAACCGCGCACCTGCGCGTTTTGGCGCGAAAACGTGCGATGACGCCTTGACAAACCGGCGGAGGGATGGTATACTCACCCGTGCGTAGGGGAGTGGCTCAATGGTAGAGCAGCGGTCTCCAAAACCGCAGGTTGCGTGTTCGAGTCGCGTCTCCCCTGCCATTTCATTACAAATCCGAACACACCACGCTTGCGGTTATGCGGGCGATGGTGTGTTTTTATGCAGTCAGAGCATTTCTCGGGCCATAGCGCATGTCTTTGCGGATCTTTTGCCGCCTCGCGTTGTCTCGTCCACTCAGCGTAGCCTGCTACGCCTCGTTCCATCGACTTAACGAGACGACAAAATCTCTCGCAAATCTATACGCTTTGTTTTCGGAAATTGCTCTATTGATGAACGTGTTTGTTATGCCTCGAAATGAAGCGCACGCATCATGCCGTCCTGGCCGATGTCGCTGTTTCCAAACACGCTCCGCGCGGCGTCAAGTTGCGTTTCCGGTGCGGGCATGGACGGGCTGAAATGTGTCAGCAGCAGTCCCCTGGCGTCCGCGCGCTTCGCCAGCGTGGCCGCCTGGGTGAACGTCATGTGGCCGTAGCCGGCGGCCTTGTCCGCCTTGGCGCCCTCGCCGTACGTGCCCTCACAGATGAGCAGATCCGCACTGCGGGCGTGCTGGACGATGGATTCGCACGGGCGCGTGTCCGTGCAATACGCGAGTTTGATGCCCTTGCGCGGAGGGCCCATGACCATGTCCGGGGTGAAGGTGCCGTCCGGCGTCTCGACACGCTCGCCACGCTGCAGCGCGCCCCAGTGCGCGACGCCGATGCCCAGCGCCTTCGCGCGCTCCGGGAGGAATTTGCCCGGCCGATCCAGCTCGATGGCATAGCCGTAGCAAGGCATGATGTGGTCGAGCGCGAAGCAGGTCAGGCGTGTGTCGTGGAAGGTGAGCGCGTGCAGCGGTTCGTCCAGCTCCGTGACCCACAGGGGATAGGGGAGGCGCGGCGCGATGACGCACAGGTGCTGTAACACAAACGCCAGGCCGGGCGGGCCGATCAGCGTGACAGGCTCCGTGCGGCCGGACGTGCCCATCGTCAGGAGCAGACCCGGCAGGCCCGCGACATGGTCCGCGTGGAAGTGTGTCAGGCAGATGGTGTCGATGCGCGCAAGACTCCAGCCGGACAGCCGTACGGCCACCTGCGTACCCTCCCCGCAGTCGATCAGGAGCAGGCGGCCGTTTCGCCGCACAAGCAGCGAAGCCAGCCGCCGCTCCGGCATCGGCATCATCGCGCCGGTACCTAGCAGACAGATTTCAAGCATATCGTTATTATAGGAAAAGCGATACCGCGCAATACACCAGCAGTAGCGCCATCACGATGTTGATAATTTTGCCGTGCGTGGCAAACAGCCTTTTGAACGCGGAGCCGAACAGCGCCCACGCGATGGTGCCGACGAAGCCCATGGTGGCCAGCGCGACCACAAACCCCGCCAGCGCCCAGAAACCGCTGAAGTAGGGCAGGATGTAGGAGCCCATGGCGGTGATGGCATAAATGTAGATTTTCGGGTTGACGAACTGCAGCAGCAGACCCGCGACAAAGCCGCTGCGGGCTGCCTCCGTGTCAAGGTTCATGGCGCTGTGGAATGTTTTCCAGGCAAGGTAGAGCATGTAAGCCGCGCCGACGATCTTCATCCCGATGGCGATCTGCGGAATCAGCGACTGGAGCAGGCTGCTGAACACCATGCACAGGGTCATGACGATCAGAAACCCCACGTAAATGCCCAGGTTGAACGGGAAGCTCCTCCGGAAGCCCTGGCGGCTCGCGTTGGTCATGGACATGATGTTGTTGGGTCCGGGCGTGATGGCGGTGATAAAAATGTACACCAGAAAGCCTACGGCATCAAACAAGAAAACCCCTCCCAGTCCCGACCGGGCACGCGCCTGTCGGATCAATAAAATAGGGATTCCGCAAGGAATCCTTGCCCCGGTGGCGGCGTTGATTTGAAAAACGCGCGCCGTAAAGGGATTTCACCAGAAATCCCTACCTCTTTTGGCACGATTTCTTTGAATCCGCACATCAATCTTGTCAAGCATTGTAGCGTATGAATATGTGAATGTCAATCATGCCTTTTTTTGCGAAAAAACGCGGGAAAACGCCGTAAATGGCTAACAAATCCTTTGCTTTTCTGACTGTTATGAGGTATACTATACATGCGTTTTGGAGGAGGTGACGGACGTACCGGATGTTTAACATCGGCTTTTCAGAGTTGATTTTGATTCTGCTGGTTGCGTTTGTCATCGTCGGTCCGAAGGATCTGCCGAAGGTGGCGCGCGCGATTGGGCGTTGGGTGAAATACCTGCAGCAGCTCTTCCAGGAGTTCAAGGATGAAACGGGCCTGGACGAGACGATGCAGGAGTTGAAGCAGACCGAAGACGATCTGAAAAAGACGCTTCGGGATGCGGACCCGACCAAGGAGGTCCGGCAGCTAAAGAACGAGACGGAGAAGGCTGTCCGGGACGCGAAGCGGGCCGTCAAGGCAGACACAAACGCGGGTACGAAATAGCAAGCCATATAGGAGGCGCGCAAAATGAGACTGGGTATAACGGAAATATTGCTGATTCTGGTGCTGGCGCTGGTGCTGTTCGGCGGCAGCAAGCTGTCCGGTGTTGGCAAGGCGCTCGGCCAGAGCATACGTGAGTTCAAAAAGGAAGTAACACCGGACGAGAAGGAAGCCGGGTCCGCTGAAACCAAGGAAGACGTGGAAAAGACCGACGGCAAGGTGTAACCGGTGGAAGTACCAAGCAAGAAGCAGGTGCTCGCCGAGCACCTTCGCGCGCTTCGCACGACGATCATTGTCAGCGTGGCGGCCGTGTTGGTTGCGTTTGTCGCCATTTTTTACGGGGTGCGCGAACCGCTGATTCAGTTTATCCTGAAGCCGTTGCATACACGGGCGATCGAAGTGGTTGCCACACACGTGTCCGAGGCGCTGGTGATGCAGTTCAAGGCATGCCTCGTCGCGGGCGTTGTGGCGGCGATGCCGGTTATCATGTGGCAGGTCTGGGCGTTTGTCGCGCCCGCGCTGTATCCGCGCGAGAAGCGTCTGTTCGCTGTCCTTTTTTTCATCGCGTTGTTGTTATTTATCTGCGGGGTGGCTTTTTCTTATTATTATGTGTTCCCGCTGGCCATCGACCTGTTTTTCGAGGCAGGGGAGGGCGTGGCGACGACGCTGTGGTCCATCGACCAGTATTTTGGCTTTGTGCTGTCGTTTGTGCTACCGTTCGGGCTGATGTTCGAAATGCCCGTGGTGGTGTACATGATGGCGCGGCGCGGGTGGGTGGACTATCCGAAGCTGGCAAAGAGCCGCAAGTTCGTGATTCTGGCGATCGCCGTCGTCGCGGCGATTCTGACGCCGCCGGACGTGGTGTCGCAGGTGATGCTAGGCGTCCCCATGTACGTGCTGTACGAAATCGGCGTGCAGGTGACGCGGTTTGTGAAGCCGGTGCCGAAGAAGGAGTAGCTTTGGCGCGTTTGGAACGGCGAACCATCGAAATAGACCTGCCGTGGAAGCGGAATTGCTTTTGCGGCGGGTTTTTGTTATGCTGCGGTGGAGCCAATAGAATGCTGCAAAGGGGGCAAAGCCATGTTGGAGCGGCACAAAAGGATTCTGGAGGCGCTGACACACGCGCAAAAACAGGAGGTCGCGGCGCTTGCCACGAAGATTGGCGTATCCCCCGTCACAATGCGGAAGGATTTGGACGCGCTGGAGAAGCGCGGGCTTTTGCGGCGGGAGCACGGCTACGCGGTCCTGGGGCCGAGCGACGACCTCGGGAACCGGCTGGCGGTTCACTTCGAGGAGAAGCAGCGCATCGCGAAGCTGGCCGCCGGAAGCGTCTCCCCGGGCGAAACGGTGATGATCGAATCGGGCTCGACCTGCGCGCTGCTCGCGGAGACGCTTGTTAAGACGGTCCGCGACGTGAAGATCATCACGAACTCGGCGTTTATCGCAGGCTATGTGCGGTCCGACCCCGGCGCGAAGGTTGTTTTGCTCGGTGGGGAATACCAGCGCGATTCGCAGGTCATGGTGGGCCCCCTAGTGCGCGTTTGCGTGGAACAGTTCTACGTGGATAAGCTGTTCATCGGCACGGACGGCATCACGGAACGGCTTTTCTTCACCAACAGCGACATGATGCGCGCTGAGGCCGTGAAAGCCATGCGCAAGCAGGCTGGCAAGGTGATGGTCCTCACGGAATCACACAAGTTCCGGGAGCATGGCGTCGTACCCGTGCTTTCGGCCGGGGACGTACACGCGGTATATACGGATGCAAATATCCCTGCGGAGATGGAAGGGAAGCTGACCGCGCAGGGTGTGTCGGTCTACAAAACATGATGCTCCGTCCGCTCGATGATGTCGTCCTGCGTCGGCTTGCTGAGCGCGCTGAAAAAGGCGCTGTACCCAGCGACGCGGACGATGAGGTCGCGATGCTTTTCGGGGTGCTTCTGTGCGTCCAGCAGCGTATCGCGGCTGACGACATTGTACTGGACATGAAAACCGTGGAGCCTGTTAAAGAAAGTGCGCACCAGCAGAATGAGCTTCGCCCGGTTTTCCGCCGTGCCGAGCATTTGGGGCGTTACTTTCTGATTGAGCAGCACGCCGCCGGTGATGCGTTCGGTCGGCAGCTTCGCGACGGACTGAAAGACGGCGGTCGGGCCGTTCCGGTCCATCGCGTGGGAAGGTGAACAGCCCTCCGCAAGCGGCTCGCCCGCCTTCCGGCCGTCCGGGGTCGCCGGTGTGCCCGCGCCCTGCGGCACATTGGCGCTGATGGAGGACGTGCCGCCGTAGTACACGCCGCCGATGGGCCCGCGCCCGTAGCGCGTGTTGTGATACTTCGACAGTTCATCCAGGTAAACGCCGTACGCTTCGCAAAGCAACTGATCCACATACGCATCGTCATTGCCGTACTTGGGCGCGGCAAGCAGCCGCTCCCGGATCGCCTCCGCCTTTTCGCCGCTGAAGTTCGCGAGCAGCGCGTCCCACAGCTCCGTGGGCGTGAAGGCTTTTTCGTCGAATACGCACCGCTTGATCGCGGCAAGGCTGTCGGCGAGGTTCGCGATGCCCACCTGCAGGTCGCTGATGAAATCGTAGACCGCGCCGCCCTCCTTCAGGTTCAGACCGCGCTCGATGCAATCGTCGCACAAGGCGGAGCACAGCACGTCGGCGGTGTCGCGCTCCAGCACGCTGTCCACGGTCGCGTCGATGATCACGCAATGCCGCGTGAATTCCCGGATGATTTTGTCCCAGGCGCGCAGGACATCGGCGAAGCCCGTCATATCCCGGAAATGACCCACGCCCTCGCACACCTTCACGCCGCTTTCCAGGTCTACGCCGTCGTTCAGCGCGATCATCAGCGATTTCGGGAAGTTCAGGAAGCTCATGCCGGTGCAGCGGTAGCCCCACTTGCCGGGCACAGCCACCTCCACACAGCCGATGGCGCTGTAATTGTAGGCATCCTCCCTGGATACGCCCTTGGCGATGAAGGACGGGATGATGATCTCGTCGTTGTTGAACGCCGGCATGCCGAACCCGAGCCGCACCACCTCGACGCACTCCGCCATGAAGGCATCGGACAGCCCCTTGTGATACCGGACCGTGAGGTTCGGCTGCGGTAGACGCGTCTGCGCCACGCTTCGGAGGATCAACCGCGTCATGGCGTTAACCGCGTCGCGCCCGTCCGGTGTCTGTCCGGCGACGGTGACATTCTGGTACAAGGGACTTCCGGCGGAGAACCGCGTGTGCGACCACGAACGGATTTTGTTGATCGTGTAGGTTTTCAGCCAGAGGTTGGTCAGCAGTTCCACCGCCTGATCCTCCGTGACGCGCCCTTTGGCTAGGTCATCCGCGTAGAAGGGGTGCAGGTATTGATCCATGCGGCCGTAGGACAGGGAATGGCCGTTGGACTCGATTTGCAACACCAGATGCAGCAACCAGAGGGACTGCACGGCCTCATAAAAAGTCTCCGCGCGCTCATACGGCACCCGGGACAGCGCGCCATGGATCGCGAGCAGTTCGCCGCGCCGCGCGGCGTCGCGTTCTGCTTGCGCCATGGTGAACGCCAAGTCCGCGTAGCGCCGCGCGAAGGCGGCAACCGCGTCAATGACGATCAGAATGCCTTGATAGAAGTAGCTTTTCTGTAGGTTCCTGTAATCGGTCAGGTCGAGCGTGTCCAGCTTTTCTTGCGCGCGCCGCTGATGGTCCTTCAGCCCATGGCGCAGCACGCGCTCGTAATTCACCGCGACATGCGCGTCGCCGGACGTGATGTTGCCCTCCGCCTTGATGATGCCAAGGTCGTAGAACACTCGGCTGGCCTTGGGCATTGCCGCGAGCCCGCGCTCCTTGGTGGTGTTGTGCGCCCAGTACGGCGCGATGCCGCGCAGCGACTCTTTGCTCTCCTGCGAGATAAAAAAGCGGTCGCCGTCGCGCTGGTCGAACAGGTCCAGCTCGTCGATCACCCAGTCCATGGCGTATTCGGGGAAGATGGGGGCGCAGCGGTTGCCGGACGCCTGGTTACCCGCGATCAGCGTCTGCGGCTCGATGTAGATGCTCATGCCCGCCAGCACATTCCGGAGCATGAGGGCGCGCCGTATCGGCAGGGGCTGGTCCGCGTTCGCCCGGTACGTCTCCGTTGTGATGATTGCCCGCTCCACACAGACCGAGGGCTTCGCGTTTCGTATTTCTTCGCGGTACGCCCGCATGCGCGGGGTCAGTTCGCCAAATGCGCTCATCGTATCTTCCTCCCCGGGCGATTGCCGTGTACTTCCATCCCCTGTAGGATACCATATTCTGGCCCTGTGTCAATTGTTTTGCTGCATTCGAAGGAAATTTGATTTCATATGAAATTACGTGTTTACGCCTGGCAAGCCATATGGTACAGTATGAGGCAGGGATTCCTTGCCTCATAGGGGAGTGATGATGTGGCGACGCATCCAGCGCAAGGGTGTATTTTCAACATACAGAAGTTTTCCATTCATGATGGGCCGGGGATACGGACGACGGTCTTTCTGAAGGGCTGCCCGTTGCGCTGCCTGTGGTGCGCAAACCCGGAATCGCAGAATCCACGGCCGCAAACGATGGGGGAGGCACCGGACAGCAGGTTGTATGGCGTGGACGAGGTGCTCGCCGTTTGCTTACAGGATCGGGCATTCTATGAAGAGTCCGGCGGCGGTGTGACGATCTCGGGCGGGGAGCCCTTTGTGCAGTGGCGGTTTACGGTTTCCTTGCTGGAAAAGCTGCGGCAAAACGGGATTCATACCGCGGTGGAAACAGCGGGCCATGTCGCGCCCGATCTGTTTTGCGCGGCGATCGCGGACGCCGATCTGCTGCTTTTTGACATCAAGCACCATGACGAAAAACGGCATAGGGAAGGCACGGGCATCGCGAACGGCGTGATCCTCCACAACCTGGCGCACTGCATGGCGATTGGCAAGGATGTGCTTCCCCGCATTCCCGTGATACCGGGCTATAACGACGCGATCCAGGACGCCGAGGGCTTCGCGGACCTGCTGCAGCACATGGGGGAAACGGCCGTGCAGCTCCTACCATTTCATCAGCTTGGCGACAAGAAATATGATTTGCTGGGCAGGTCATATGCGTTCAAAGAAAAAAAGCCCCTCTATGAGAAGGACTTGACGGCATATCGGGACGCGTTCCTGCAAAAGGGGATCCGCGCTTTTTTTTGAGTTTTGCTGTATAGCTACTTCAAGGCACAACCCGGACCGGCACCCATCATGGGTTCTCCCGGTCCAGCACTTCCTCCTGCTCGTACAATGCGCGGGCGTACCGTTCCGAAATGTGCAGGCTGGAAAAGAGCGCGGACTTGCCGTTGGACGCGGTGACCACGCCGATGTCCTGGTACGCCTCGTCCTGCTTCATGCGCGCGATCGCGCCGAGGAGCTCATCCTTGGAAAAACCAAACGGCGTGCGCAGCAGCTTTTCAAACGGCGTCGGGCGTGGATAGGTCTTGCTGTCCGTGCGCGTGACGGACGCGATGGTTGCGAGAATATCCTTATCCGCCAGCAGGGCGTCAATCTTGGCGTACTGCGGGGTCATGATGCGGCCATCGTAGCAGTACACGTCCTTTTTACCATCCGCGGTGTCGATGTTCGTCAGCGCGGGATGCGCCGCTTCCGTTTTGATGGTGGCCAGCAGCGGCGCGAGGATTTCCTTCTCCGGGCCTGCGGGCGGGTGCAGCAGGATTTCCTTCTTGCCGGTCACGCGTGACGCGGCCGTGCGGTCGTAAATGTGCGCCGCGAGCAGTTCGGCTGTTTCGTCCACGTGGATGTTCTGGTCCATTTCGTCCATGCTGATGTCTCCTTGTGGGGTGATGGGGGGAGGATAGCGTGTTTATACCGCCGGCGTCCTGACCAGCAGCTCGAGCGAATCCATACGGCCCGCGAGGTCGTCAATCTGCTGCTGCATGATGCCCTGCCGCGCCTGAACGTCCGCATAGCCGTCGAAGAGAACGTCGATCTTGCGGGAGACGGTGTTTTCGATGGTGGCGAGGATTTCGGTTTTCGCGGCGTCGATTTTCGTGTCCATCATCCTGGCCATGCGGGATTCGGACGCGTCGATCATTCTGCCGACCCGCTCGTCGATCATTTCGCCGACCCGCTGTAGAAGGACCTCGTTGTTTTTTGCGATCTTATCGTCCATCATTTCCACAAGGACCTCATTGTTCTCATGAAAAAGGCCCGCAATCTGCCGCAGGAGCTCCTGTTCGTTCATGGGCGCACCTCCGAAGGCGATAGGATGAGGATAGCATACCATTTGCCAGACCGGGAATCAAGGGGACAAAAGAGAAGGGGAAGGGATTTCTTGCGAAATCCCTTTATGGCGCCCAATTTTTCAAATTAGCGCCACCATCAAAGAGAGGCGAACAAGCCGTTCGCCTCTCTTACTCCATTGCTTAAACCCTTACGCCGGCAGCAGCCCCAGCGCGTCCAAATCGTCCGCGACATCCTTCAGGCCGAACTTTTCCAGCGTCGCGCGGGTCGGTGCGCCGGTCTTTTCGTCCCAGCCGAACTGCTTGTAGAACTCGGTCAGCGCGACCTGCCAGTCCTCGCGCTCCAGCTTCACGGTTCCCTCGCTGAAGGGGGCGAGATCCGGGTTCAGCTCGAAAATGAACTCCGAGATCACGTCGTGGAGGTTGCGCATGTCCGTATCGCCGATCTGCTTGACGGTCATGGCCCGGTGGAGCTGAATGCAACGCTCGATCGCCTCGTCAAACGACTCCTCGGTCCAGTCGCCGCCCGTGATGGCCGCCATGTACTGGGATTCCACGCTCAGGTCGCCCTTGTAATCGCGGTCCTTGCGCGGGGAGAACGTCATCGGCCACACCCAGTTGCACAGCGTGAACGAGTCGTGCATCACCTGGCGCATCACGCCAAACTTCGCGAACTTCGCCTTGCTCTCGTTCATCGGGGTGTAGAACTGCGGCTTGTCCAGGCAACCCTCGCCAAAGATGTCGTCAACGATCGTCTTCTGCACGTCGTACGGCAGGCCGGAGCCGGTGATGTTGACGATCGTGTGGCACATGCCGTCACGGTTGTAGATGACGTTGGTGAGCTGGCCGACCTGCGCGGCGCACTCGTTGCCGTGGTGGCGCTTGCCGCCGAGCGGGCCCCAGATGCCCAGCGCGGAGGAGTGCAGATAGTTCGGGATCATGTCGTGGTACTGCTTGTCCACGTAGTACGCGCCCTGCGCCAGCGTGGAGAGCGGATGCGTAGGATCGGTCACGCGCTCCAGGATTTCCTGGATGAACGTGATGTCGCCCTCTTCGCGCTTCGCCCAATTGATCTCGCCAAACTGCTCCTCGGACATGATCTTGCGCATGAGGCCGTAATCTTCTTCATTGTCCATGAAGTAGGTCAGCGTCGCGCGCAATTCGCCGTAGTTGTCCCACAGGCCCAGGTCGTCCGCGAGCACGGCGCTGTAGACGTGCGCGTGGATCTCGCCGTCGCCTTCCTGCTCAAAGTCCTGGTACGCCTTCATGATGCCGCCGTACGGGTTGTTGCCCAGGCACGTGTTGGCGTGGGTACCGTAGACGCCGGTCTTTTCGTGGAGCTTGGGTAGATTCACCGCGCCGTAGCAGCGGATGGGGCAGGACGCGCAACCGACCATCTTCACCGTGTATCCTTCGGCAATGGCGCCGTGGTCAAAGACGGACTTTTGGCAGCGGTAGCCAACCAGGGTCGGTTCGCCCGGAGGGGACTCGCCGGTATCGACCGGGCCGCCCTCGGCCGCGCCCCAGGTCAGGCCGGGATGGTCGGTCCAGCGGGAGCGGGGAGCGTCGTATTCGGCCCAGGACTGCGCCACGGAGGGCACGACGTGGTTGTTGTTGGAGCCGATCAGGTCGTTCATGACGTAATCGTTCAGTTCCTTGACCTTCGCCGGGTCGGCAATCTGCACGGCGCCGGTGCCGTAGATGGCGAGCGCCTTCAGCTTCTTGCTGCCGAAGATCTTGCCCAGGCCGCCGCCCGCACAGTGCGCCACGCCCGTGATCACGCAGGACAGGTTCAGCAGGTTTTCGCCCGCCTTGCCGATGGACATGACCGTGGTGCCCTGGCCGTGCTTTTCGGCCAGCGCCTTGGTGGTCTCCGTGGTGGTCTTGCCCCACAGATCCGCGGCGTCCTCGACCGTCACATCACCGTCCATGATCTTGACATACACGGGGTGATCGGACGCACCCTCCAGGATGATGGCGTCGTAGCCCGCGTACTTGATCTGCACCGCCGAGTCGCCGCCCACATGGCCGTCGACGATGGCGTTGTACTTGGTGAAGGGGGAGAGCGTGGAAATCGTCAGACGGCCGCTGCACGGCGCGCTGGAGCCGGTGTTGGGGCCGACGGACAAAACGATCTTGTTCTCCGGGGAGGCCGGCTCGGTGCCGGCGGGAACCTCATCATACATGATGCGGTTGGCCATGCCCTTGCCGCCGATGTAATCGAAATATTTCTCGCTGCTTTCGACGGTGCACGCGCCGTCGGTCAGGTTCACGCGAAGCATTTTTCCTGTCCATCCGTACATGGATTCAACCTCCTTCTGCTATCTACTCTTTACAGCGCCGCCGCGACGTCTTCCCAGTCGACCATCTTGATCGCGCTGGTGGGGCAGCCGGCGACACACGCGCCGCAGTTGATGCACTTGGTGGACTTTTTCGTCTCGGCGTCCACACGAGGCATATGCCACGGGCACGCCTTGACGCAAGCGCCACAGCCGATGCACTTGTCCGCGTCGATGACGCGCGCGCCGCCGTTTTCCGCCACGGAGATGGCGTCCATCGGGCAGGCGTTCAGGCACGCCGGGTCGCCGCACTGCTTGCAGGTGTCCGGCTCGATGGCCCATTCGCCAAAAATGCCGTCGCCGGTGTTGAAATCGTCCGTGGGGCCGTCCTTGCCGAAGTTCTCGTTGTCGCGCACGCGGATACGGGCCATGTACGGGTGAATGTCGCCGTCATTGGCAAGCGTGCAGTTCATTTCGCAGCGCTGACACCCCGTGCACTTGGCACGGTTTGCCACCAACAGGTAGTCGGGCGTAGCCAGTGTGGTTACCTGGCCGCTCGCCACCTGCGCCTGTGTAGCGCCGAACAGCGCCAGCAGGCTGCTGGACAGCGCGACGCCGGTCAACCCCTTGGCCGATAGCGACATGAACTGGCGCCGGGTGTACTCACGGCTAAAGAACCCCTTTTTCTCCTCAGACATGCGTTCTCCTCCTTCGCCTTGCTTGCATACAAAAAGCCACACAAAACAAAGCACCACGACAATGCGTGCTACATTTTGCTGGCTCCTTTGCGCAATGGCTGGCATGACAATTGCTCGTCACACCAATCGGTCCGTCCGGCCGCTGGGGTCAGGAGGACTCGGAGCATTATTCTGCTGCGTTAAGATTTTAACATATCTATACTGTATAAGCAAGCATTATACCCCGAAAAAATTTGCGGTTTTAATGGTTAAATATGTATTTATTGTCTATTGTGGAAGGGATTTCTGGCGAAATCCCTTTATGGCGCCCGATTCTCCGAATCAGCGCCGCCGTCAATGTCAGCGTACACCGTCGGCACCTCCGCCAGCGCGTTGCCGATGAGGGCGATGCCCAGTTTCTCCGCGAGATCCCGGCTGGTGTCGCTGGGGTATTTCTTGCTGATGATGGACGGGATGCCTACGGTGGCGGCCTTCAGCAGCATTTCCAGGGAGATGCGGCCTGTGGCGGCGATGGCCGAGCGGGAGAAGTCCGCGCCATCCATGGCGGCACGGCCGATGACCTTGTCGAGCGCGTTGTGCCGGCCAATATCCTGGCGAATCCACGTGCCGGAAGGCGCGCGGAGCATCAACCCATGGGTGCCGTAGTGCCCCTTCACCTGCACGAGGGACTGGACCATGGCGACGGCCTCGGCAAGAGGGAAGGATTCCTCGCGGAATCCGCTTATGGCGCCCGATTCTTCGAATCCGTGCCGCGGTCGAGAAAGCGCCTCGCCTGCGCGGACGGGTCTGAGGGCGGCGATGCGCGCGTCCACGAAGGGCGGCTCCGTGACACCGTGTGTCGTTTTGACGGCGACGGACAGGCCGTCCGCGCGCACGGACGCGATATCTTTCGCCGACGCGATCCACCCCTGCGCGATCAGGTGACCGACGGCCAGCTCATCCAGGGCTTCCGGGGTGCAGAGGAACGGCGGGAACGCCTTGCCATCCACCGTGAAAAGGACCACGCGCTCGACCATGATCTTTTGGGGCGCGGAGATGTTTGTTGTATTCATGGCGTGGAGAATTCGGCCTTGGCGGTAAAATTCCTGCCGGGAACCGGTTTTTCGATGAAAACGCTTTGCGGCGGCGGCGAGGGTTGTAACGGTCCATGCGCCGTGTTATCATGCACAGAGTACACAGGACAAGCGGAGGGAATGCGCATGAACATTCAGGTGATGGAGACGGGCGGCGTGCCCGTGGCGGTGCTTATGGGGGACGAAATCGTGCTTACAGACGAGCAGAGCGCGCTGGACCTGCTGGCGACCGTGCAATACGAGACGGGCACCAACCGCATCGCGATTGACAAAGCCGCGGTGGCGGAGGACTTCTTCGTGCTGCGCACAGGCATCGCGGGCGCGATTTTGCAGAAATTCATCAATTATGACGTAAAGTGCGCCATCATCGGCGATTTTTCGAATGTCACGAGCAAGGCGCTGCGCGACTTCATCTACGAGAGCAACCAGGGAAAGGATATCTTTTTTGTGGCGACGCTGGAGGAGGCGGTCATGAGGCTGTCAAAATAGGCAAGCGAATGCCCTGTGCGTTGAACGCGTTGTTTGTCCGGCCCTTGTATGACAACAAAGGTGAAAAAAACATGCGAAAAAGAGATTGGCTGGGTGCAGCAGTGTCAGGCGCGCTTGTGCTTGTGCTGCTTCTTTTTACACTTGGAGGCGTGTGGGGTTCCGCCGCGATGGCGGAAGCGGAGGAGGCGCCGTTCTACGGCGTGGCGCAGGCACTGGGAGAAGACGGGTATTTACGCGTGGCGGTATGGCAGCCAGGGTTCGCGCGGTTCGTTCAGACGATTGACGCGACGCTTGAGATCGACGGCATCCGGATCACGATCCATGAGGCGATGTACGACGGTGATGGCGCGCTGATCATGACCTGGACGGCGGAAAACCTTGCGCCGGAGCGGCCCGCCATGGTCACCGTTTCGTCGATCACCGCAAACGATGAGCCGCGTGGGCAGCAGGCGGACTATGAGGCCGGTTGCATGAATGGGTCATGGCCCCGCTGGGTCCCGGATACGTTTTTTTCGCAGATTCCCCGTGTGCCCATTACACGGCCAACGGCGCATCTGCAGCCGCCCAGGGGCGCAGCGTACCTTCGGGGCGTGGAGCCATCCGCGGAGGGAACGTTCAGGCTGGAACTGGCCTTTGCGGTCAGCCGCGTGAAGAAAGAATTTGCGCTTGTGGAGAATCTCGACGCGGTCACCGCGAAGGGCTGGGCGGAGGACGGATATACCCCGGTTGCGAGCAATGGGGCTCTGCAGTACAGAATTTCCCTTTTGCCGGACGCCACGCCCCTGCCCGTGCCCGAGGGCGCGGAGGAAGGTATCGCGTACACTGTATGGGCGATGGAGACGGTGCTGAATCACAACAACATGGAGCCAATCCAGCGGGCGAGCGTCGCATTTGAGCTTCAGGCGCGGATGGGCCAGGAGACCTACTATGACTTCACGCCTGAAGGTGAATACGAGGTAGGCCCCTACACAGTGCGCTTCGACCGTGTGTTCATTTCACCGCTGACGCAGGCGTGTTATGTGACTGTGGAGGAAAACGACCCGGTCGCGGCGGCGGACTACTTCTTAATAGGCATTGCGGTGGATGCCTGGGGGGAATGGATGACCGGCATATTGCCGGGAATGAGGCCTTACTGCGCGCCCGATTTGGATGTGCGGGAGATTCCGGCGGCATTTGTCTTTGGCTGCATACCGTGGCGGGAAGGGCAGGATGTCCCGGATGAACTCTGGTCGCTGGATGATATGCTCGCCATGCCGATGCACGTGGTGATCCCCGTTGATTGACGATTGGTCAACCTCGCGCGCCTTCTCCCCAATTGACATCCCGGCCCTAACCCTGCTATACTGATCCCATCCTTTCCATATATTTACCCCACGCAACCCTTTATACAAAAAAGGAGTGATCTTGGTGTCCAAAATCAGCGTCAAGACCATCGTGGCCATCGGCATCGGCACGGCCATCTTCTTCCTGCTGGCGCGGTTCGTCTCCATCCCGGTGTTCGCCAACACGAACATCACGTTCCAGTACGCGGTGCTGGGCTTCTTCGCGGCGGTGTTCGGGCCGGTCGCGGGGCTGCTCATCGGCCTGATCGGCCACGCGCTGACGGACCTTGCGTTCGGCTACGGCCTATGGTGGAGCTGGATCATCGTCTCCGCGCTGATCGGCCTGGCGTCGGGATTCATCTTCAAGGGTGTTGACATCGAGGCGGGCGAGTTCAATACGAAAACCGCCGTGCGGTTCATCGTGGGCAGCGCGGTCATCCATCTGACCGGCTGGGGCCTCGTAGCGCCTGTGCTGGACATTCTGATCTACGCCGAGCCGGCGAACAAGGTGTTCACCCAGGGTCTGATCGCGGGCGCGTCCAACATCGTCACCACAGCCATCGTGGGCACGCTGCTGCTGTACGGCTACAGCAAGACGCGCACCCAGAGCGGCAGCCTCACGCGCGACTGACGCATGGCCGAACCGCTGATCGCGTTTGAGGCGTACGGCTATCAATACCGCGCCCAGGCGGAACCCACGCTGGCGGACATCAACCTCTCCATCCGCGCGGGGGAAAAAATACTGATCGTAGGCCCGTCCGGCAGCGGCAAAAGCACGCTCGGGCGGGCCATCAACGGCCTGATTCCGTTCAACTACAAGGGGCGGAGTACAGGCCGCCTTTTGCTGGATGGGCGGGAGACAAAGGACCTGAGCCTGTTTGAGATTTCCAAGATGGTCGGGACCGTGCTGCAGGACCCGGACGGGCAGTTCGTGGGGCTGACGGCGGGCGAGGATATCGCCTTCGCGCTGGAAAACGAGTGCGTGCCGCAGGCGGAAATGCTCGGGCGTGTCGCGGACGCTGCCGCGCTGGTGGGCATGGGCCGCCATCTGGACGCCGCGCCGCAGGACCTTTCCGGCGGGCAAAAGCAGCGCGTGAGCATCGCGGGTGTGCTGGTGAGCCGCGTGCGCGCGCTGTTGTTCGACGAGCCACTGGCGAACCTGGACCCCAAGGCGGGCAAGCACGCCATCGACCTGATCGACCGGCTGATGCGGGAGACGGACGCGACCGTGATCGTGATCGAGCACCGGCTGGAGGATGCGCTGTTCCGCTCCGCCGATCGTGTGATTCTGATGGACAACGGTCGCATCGTGGCCGACATGCCGCCGGACGAAATGCTGAGCCTGGACCTGCTGGCAAGGGCGGGCGTCCGGGAGCCGCTGTACGTGACGGCGCTGCGGTACGCGGGCGTTTCGGTCACACCCGCACATAGGCCGGGCCGCGCGGAGACGCTGACGCTGACGGACGCGGAAAAGGCGCGCGTCCGGGCGCGTTTCGGGGCCGGGCAGGGCGCTTCCGCGCCGCCGGAGCCACAGGAGCTGCTGCGCGCCGAGGACCTGCGCTTCGCGTACTCGGACGCCGGGGCGGAGGCTGTGCGGGGCATCAGCTTCGCCATCGGCGCGGGGGAGATGGCCGCCATTGTGGGCGAAAACGGCGCGGGCAAGAGCACGCTGGCCAAGCTGATCTGTGGGTTTGTGAAGCCGGACGCGGGCCGTGTGCTGCTTCGCGGGCGGGACCTCGCGGAGGAAACGATCGCGGAGCGGGCCGCGCACATCGGGTATGTGATGCAGAACCCGAACCAGATGATCAGCAAGCCGATGATTTTTGACGAGGTGGCGCTCGGCCTGCGCAGCCGGGGCATTAGCGAGGCACAGGCGCGGGAGCGCGTGGAGGAAACGCTGCGCGTGTGCGGGCTGCACCCGTTCCGCAAGTGGCCGGTCTCGGCACTGAGCTTCGGGCAGAAAAAGCGGGTGACCATCGCGTCGGTGCTGGTGATGAATCCGTCCGTGATCATCCTGGACGAGCCGACGGCTGGGCAGGACTTCCGCCACTATACGGAATTTATGGAGTTTCTACGCGGGCTGAACAGCCGGGGTGTGACGGTGCTGATGATCACGCACGACATGCACCTGATGCTGGAATACGCGCGGCGCGCGTTGGTGTTCACCGCCGGAAAGCTGCTGGCGGACACGACGCCCGCGGCCCTGCTGTGCGACGCGACCCTGACCGGGGCGGCGAGCCTGACGGAGACGAGCTTGTTCCACCTGGCCGCGATGTGCGGCGTGGGGGAGGATGCCGCAGCGTTTGTGCAGCGGTTTATCGACTGTGACCGGGAGGCGCGCGGGCATGGCTAATGTGGCGGGACTGGGGTACATACGCCGGGATTCGCCGGTGCACCGGCTGACCGGCGCGGCGAAGCTGCTGATGGTGGTGCTGGTCAGCGTGGCGGCTATGATTACCTACGACACGCGGTTCCTGGCCGCCGTGGTGGTGGGTTCCGCCGCGATGTTCCTAGCGTCGCGCATCCGGCTGCGCGAAATGCGCTTCATCCTGGCGCTGATCGTCACGTTCATGGTGCTGAACAACGTCTTTATCTATCTGTTCGCCCCGGAGGAAGGGGTCAGAATCTACGGTTCCCGGCACGAGCTGCTGCGCGTTTCCGGGCGGTACAGCGTGACGCGGGAGCAGTTATTCTATCAGATCAATGTGACGGTGAAGTACTTTTCCATCATGCCGCTGGCTCTGATTTTTTTCGTGACCACGGAGCCGAGCGAGTTCGCGTCGTCGCTGAACCGCGTGGGCGTCAGCTACCGCGTGGCGTACGCGGTGGCGCTGGCGCTGCGCTACATTCCGAGCGTGCGCCGGTCGTACCAGGAGATCAGCCAGGCGCAGCAGGCGCGCGGCATCGACCTGTCGCGCAAAGCGAAGCTAACGGCCCGTGTCCGGGGCGCGACGGCCATCCTCTTCCCGCTGGTGTTTTCCAGCATCGACCAGATCGAGACGATCGCCAACGCGATGGAATTGCGCAGCTTTGGTAAGCACAAGCGCCGCATGTGGTATCGCGCCCGGCCGTTCGCCGGGGCCGATTGGGCCGTGGTGGCGGTGAGCGCGGCGCTGGTATTGGTGGCCGTGGCGCTGAATGTGGCCAATGGGGGAAGGTTTTACAATCCATTTCGGTAGGGGGGACACTTCGTCAGGTCAACAGCCGGGCGATAATCGCATCGCATATAAAAGCGTGCCGCGAACACCTTCGCAGCACGCTATCTTTTTTAACTCGCGAATCCTTTATGGCTGTATAGGCGTCGGCGGCCCTGCCGTCGGCAATCCCGGGGACGGGTGCACGGTGGGCGTGGGCAGGGCTGGCGTCGGTTGCGCGGGCGCGTGTGTGGGCGCCTCGCCCGGCGTCGGCTCCTGCTCGGGATTCTCGCTGGGAGCCGGCGCGCACACGTGATTTCGGAACGCCTCGCCCTCTTCGAACCAATTGCCGCACACATCGCAGTACACGCGGTTTTCGGTCGGGTAGGAGACACAGACGTGGTTTCGGAACGCGCTGCCCTCGTCAAACCAGCCGCCGCACACATCGCAGTGCACCTGCGGCGCTTTCGTGCTGTTCGGGCAGGCGTGGCTCGCGATCACGTCCGGGTCAAACCAGTTGCCGCACGCGTTGCACTGCACCTGCGCGGGCTTTTCCGGGGACGTGCAGACATGGCTGCGGAACGCGTCGCCCTCCGCGTACCACTTGCCGCACGCGTTGCAGAAGATCATCGGCTCCACCGGCGCACCCGGACACGCATGCGCCAGAAGCACCGCGTCCGTATCAAACCACGCGCCGCACTTGACGCACTGCACGCGCTGGGCCGCCGGGCGGGCGGTGCCGCTCACGAGCGGTTCCAGCGTCTCCCATGTGGTGGGGAAGGTCTTTTGATCAAACTCGGCCAGCGCGGGGCCATACGCGTGTCCGTCAAAGCTGCGCTTGTCATCCTGACGCTCGGATATAAAGGCGTCGGCGCCCATTTTGCCGGTCGATTTCGTATATTCGCCCGCGTCATAGTCAAACAGTTCCTGTGTAGCCGCGCCGCCCTCGCCAGCCCAGGCCAGGGCGGTCACCGTGCTCAGGCGGAAGCCGTCGTCTTCGCGGGTAAAGCGGTACTCCCGCTGCGTCGCGCCGTCGCCGGTGAAAAGGGACAGGTGGTCTTCGCCGGCGTCCATGCCTAAAAAGCTATCATCGTCCACGGCCGGAAGCGCGTACGCGCTCTCCGTGACGGCATAGCCCGAGGAGCCGCTCATCATCACTACCAGGAGCCTGCCCGTGCCGTCCGGCTGCGTGAGCGTGCCGGCCAGGTCGGTGATCCCGTCGCCGTTCAGATCGGCACGGAAAAACCCCTCCAGCGCGTATCCGCCGGGCATCGTATAACCGACAGCCTCGCAGCACGCGGCGAACAGCTCGCCGTCCGTTTCCGGCGTGCCATACGACGCGGCGCCAGCCGGGAGCGCGAGGCAAAGAACGGCAAGCACGAGCAAAATTGCCCGTCCGCAGAAGCGGTGCTTTGTGAACATACCCATATCCTCCACGGATTTTCGGTCTGCAAGTTGAATCCTATCCATATAACGTATGAAAACCCATTTTGTTTCAATTTTTCGTAACTTTTCCGTTACACTCTGACTGGGAGCGATGTAACGCGCGCTTTTTCGAACCTATAAAAATGCGAATCTCTATACTTCTACACGCATGCGGGAAAACCCTTCTTTTTTCCTCATGAGCGGCGCTATTCCTCCATAGATCGCGGCAAGCTGGATCATCATGCCAGATCATTACAAATTGTGTGACAGATGTTAATTCATCACAAGCGATGGTGGGCCGGGAAGAAAACAAAGAACCGCCGCGTTGTATGGATGGCAGCGTTTTCCACGAAAAGAGGTGAGCTTTGAATTGGAGAGCTGCATCTTCTGCAAGATCGTTTCCGGAGAGATACCGGCGAAGAAGGTGTATGAGGACGACGGCGTGCTCGCGTTTTACGACGTATCGCCCCAGGCGCCCGTGCATGTGCTGATCGTGCCCAAGCGGCACGCGCAGAACCTTGTGGACGCGCGGGACCTGGACGACGGCACGCTTTCGGGGCTGCTGCGCGCGGCGGCGGATATCGCCGTTACGCTCGGACTGGACAAGTCCGGTTTCCGCGTCGTGTCCAACTGCGGGCCGGATGCGTGCCAATCGGTGGAGCATTTGCATATCCACCTATTGGGCGGCGAAAAAATGTCCGGAAAAATGGTATGAACAATTGTGAACATGATGGAAACTAGCGAAAATATAGTTGACGCACATCCGTAAACGCGCTATAATGACTCGCACGTCGTAATTAGCGTGGCGATAGATGAGCGGAGGGGAGGGAAATCAGTGTCTGAGGTCCGGATTAGGGAAAACGAATCCCTGGAAAGCGCTCTGAGAAGATTCAAGCGCCAGTGCGCCCGCGCTGGTGTTCTTGCTGAGGTAAGGAAACGGGAGCACTACGAGAAGCCAAGCGTGAAGCGCAAGAAGAAAGCGGAGGCCGCCCGCAAGCGCAAGTACTAAGCGGCGACAATGATTTTGACACGAGCGGGAGCGGTCCAAGTGGGCCGCTCCTGTTTGCGTGTGTGGGTTAATCGGCGAGGAGGGCGGCGAGGTCGTCGCCGGAGTATTCGGCTGCCGTGAGGAGTTCGGGGCCGAGGGACGCCGCTTCGCTGACATTCCCGGCCAGATAATCATTCTGCATGAGAAAATCCAGGGCGAGATCCGAGCCATTCTCAGTCAGATCCGAGGGGATAAAGAAGGATGTGGCTGTGATAACATCAGCACCGGCACTATAAAACGTGATAAGGCTGGCGTAAGGGTTGTTTGCATACGTCAGATAAACGTTCGCTGTTTTGAAATAATCCACGGGCATGTAAAAGGATTTCGATTGGGACAAGGTGCTGGAAACGACATATCTGCGGGAGTCGGGCGTACGGTCAGCCCGAAAAAAAAGATCGTAGGGAGCTGATAGGCGCAGCTTCCGATAAACCGCCTCAGCAGTCAGGCGCGGCGCGGTCTCCGATTCGAGCAAATCCGGCTGTTCAAGAAAGAAGTCGATTAATCGCTGATCGTCCGTCCTTATGACCGCGGCATAGCTGGGCGAATGAAAGTCGAGTCCATCAAACACATTGAGTACTCCCGGTACGAGAACAACCCTACGGCGGCAATATACACCGGCGATGTGGCCAACCGCCCCATCCGCTCCGTCAGCGCAACGCTTTCCCGCACCAAAAACGCGTCCATCTCCGCGTCGCTCACGCCCTGCGCGACAGCCGGCACGCCGCCGCAAGCCATCGCCACGCAGAGTGCCAGCGCCAAACCAATGGCGTGGTATTCCCGTTTTTTCACGTTAGCGCCTCCCCCAGAAACCCTTCCAGCAAATTCAAACACACCCGCCGCCGGTATTCCGCCGTCGACCGCTGGTTGTCCACGGGCCGTATCACCTCGCCGTACGCCCGCAGCACATCCGGCACGGCCTCCCGCGCCTGCGCCAGCGTCAGCCCCTTGATCCGGCTCTCTGCGTCCGCGCTCCGCACCACGGTCGGCCCCACGGCCCCGAACGTGGCGCGGAAATCCACCACACGGCCGTCCTCCACGCGGAAAAACGCCGCCAGCGAGCACTTGGAGATCGCCTGCGCGCGCCGCGCACCCACCTTGAAGAACCGCTGCGGCCCGTCAAACGCGGGCAACGTGACGCGCGTGAGCAGTTCGTCCGGCCGGAGGGCTGTGCGCTTTACGCCCACGATGAATTCTTCAATCGGGAGGTCGCGCGCACCGCTTGCGCTCGCAAGCTCCACCGCCGCGCCCAGCGCGTATAACACGGGCAGCGTGTCGCCCGCCGGGGACGCGTTGACGATGTTGCCGCCGAGGGTGCCCATGTTGCGGATGGACGGCGAGGCGATGGCCCCGGCTGCCTCGCGCAGCGCCGGAGGAACGCGCGCATCGGCCATCAGCGCCGCGAACGTCACGCCCGCGCCGATGGACACGCCGCCCTCCGGCAGGGGCAGCACATCGCGCAGCCCGGCCACCTGATCCAGGAAGAAAACGGCCTGCCCGGGCGCGGGGGCGAGCATCCAATCCGTTCCCCCCGCGACGGGGCGCGCGCCGTCCGCCAGCAGCGCCAGCGCGCCGGCGATTGTTTCGGGATGCGTTACCATAGCCCTTCGCCCTCCTCCGCGGCGCGACGCACCGCCTCAACGATCATACCGTAGCCCGTGCAGCGGCAGAAGTTGCCGGACAACCCCTCGCGTATTTCGCTGTCGGTGGGGTGGGGGAGTTTCGATAGCAGCGCCTCGGCGGCCAGCAGCATGCCCGGCGTGCAAAAGCCGCACTGCACCGCGCCGCACGCGTCAAACGCGCGCTGTAGCGCGGCGAAGCGGTCCGTCTGGCGAAACCCCTCGATCGTGACCACGGAACGGCCCTCGACCGCGCCCACCGGCGTCAGGCACGAGACGACGAGCGCGCCGTCCAGCAGCACGGAGCACGCGCCGCATTCGCCCTCGCCACAGCCGCACTTGACCCCCGTGAGCCCGAACTCCTCCCGCAGCGCGTCCACCAGCCGCGTCCCGGCCGGGCGCTGGGTGAGGGCGGGCTTGCCGTTCAGCGTAAAAGCGATGGTCTGCATAGAACACCTCCTGAGCGGAATTGTGGTGGTTTGGATGATGGACGATGGAGAGACGGGGCGCGCTGAGGGGAGGCAGGGGAGTGGGGGCGCATAACCCCTGCATTTTGAGAGAGGCCATTGCGCTGTCCGCAGAACCTGCCGTGCGGCGTATCTTGGTCGGCCCGGCGCGTTTTCACAGCGTTTCCGGTCGGCCCGAATACATCGGCGCTTGCAATCAGCGATCGTGTGCCGCGGTAAAACACGCCGCACCATCCACACAACCAAAGTTGGTTTTCTTTTGCTTCTTTTCTTTTTTCGAAAAGAAAAGAAGACGTCCCCCGTAATCCCCGCTACCGCTCCGCCCCCAGCCTCATGACCCGCTCCGGCGTCAGCGGGATCTCCCGCGCGCGCACCCCGGCGGACTGTTCCACCGCGGCGACATACGCCGGGGCGACGCCGACCAGCATCAGCTCGCCCGCGCCGCGCCCGCCGAAGGGACCGTCGTAGTACGGGTCGTCATAGAAGGCCACGTGATAGGCGGGGGCGTCCATGGCGGTCGGGATGGCGTAGTCGGTGAAGCTGTTCTGGCGCACACAACCGTCCGCATCCACGTCCATGTGCTCCATCGCGGCATAGCCCAAGCCCTGCGCGATGCCGCCCTCGGCCTGCCCGCGCAGCACGTTCAGGTCGATGGGCGTGCCGCAGTCAAAGACCGCGTAGGCGTCCAGGACGCGCGTCTGCGCGGTGCGCAGGTCCGTCTCCACCTCGACCACATTGACGGCCCAGGAGAAGGCGGGGTACGCGTCGCCGGTGAACGTGTCCATGTCAAAGGTCAGGCGGTGCGCCGGGTCGACGTAGGTTTCCTCCACGACCTGCGCCTCGCCGTCGCGCCAGTCCGCTTTCAGGCGCCGGGCGGCGCGCTCCAGCAGGCGGCCCACGACCATCATGGACCGAGAGGCCACGGTCGGCCCGGAGTCCGGCGCGACGGCGGTGTCCGGCAGCGCGTAGCGCACCCGGTCGAGCGAAATGCCCAGCGCCTCCGCGACCACCTTGGGGAAGGTGGTGTAGAGGCCCTGCCCGATCTCCGCGTTCGAGCCGAGGATCACGACCGTGCCGTCCGCCGCCTTTTCCAGGCGCACGCGCGCGCGAATCACGTCGCGCTCGCCGTTGCCGGTGAAGCCACAGCCGTGGAACACGAACGATGCGCCGATGCCCCGTCGGACGTGGCCGGTCTGCGACGCGTAGCGCGTCCGCTTGCTGTCATAGCCAGACATCGCCAGCGCGCGGGCGAGCATGTCCGGCAGCGGTACTGTCTCGTGGTACACACCGCTGGTGGCCGTCCGGTCGCCCTTCTGAACAAACTGCGCGCGCTTGAACGCCAAAGGCTCCTGGCCCAGCTTTTCCGCGAGGTGATCCATCATCGTCTCCATGGCGAAGAACGACTGCGGCGCGCCGAACCCCCGGAACGCGCCGGTAGGCGGGGTATTCGTCATCAGCACGCGGCCGCGCGCCCGGAAATGCTCGATGTTGTACACGCCTGTGCAGCAAAACAGCGCGCGCTGCAGCACCACGGAGGACAGCCCCTTGTACGCGCCGCCGTCCAGCAGGATGTCCGCGTTCAGCGCCGTGACGCGCCCGCCCTTCACCGCCGCGCGGAGCGTGATCCGCGAGGGGTGGCGCTTGGTGGTGATTGCCATGTCCTCCCGCCTGTCCAGCACGGCGCGGCACGGCTGCCCGGCCTTGCGCGCAGCGGCGGCCACCTGGCACGCGAGCAGCGACGGATATTCCTCCTTGCCGCCGAACCCGCCGCCCGTCACCGCCTGGATGACGCGGACATGCGCGCCGTCCAGATCGAACGCGCGCTTCAGCGCGCCGACGATGTAGTAGGGGCACTGGAGCGACCCCGTGACCGTCAGCACGCCGTCCGCGTCGTGGGCTTCCAGCGCCTGCGGCTCCAGGTACGACTGCTCCTGAAGGCCCGAGCGGAAAACTTCCTCGTGGATGAAGTCCGCCTCCGCGAAGGCTGTGTCCGGGTCGCCCTTTGTGAGGGGGTAGTCGAAGAATATTTCGTTCGCCTCGCTCATTTCGGTGACGGCGGGCACTTCGTCCGCGTAGGTCACGCGGGTTTCGGCCACCAGCCTGTCCAGCACGGCGGCGTCGGGACCCGCGAACACGGCGATGGCCTCGCCCGCGTAGCGGACGCACCCCTCCGCGAATACGGGCATGTCCAGCGCGTGCAGGTCCGCCACGTTCACGGGCACATCGCGCCGGTCCGCGACAAAGTAACCGTCCGGCAGATCGGGATACGCGACGGCATCAATGGCCGCGTTCGCCCGGGCCGAGCGGACGATGCGCACCGGCAGGACGCCCGCGCGCGGCAGATCGGCGGCATAGCGCGCCGCGCCGGATGCCTTGTCCAGATGGTCCTTGCGGGGCACGGGGCGGGAGATGGTGTGCATCGGGGTCACTCCTTTCGGGCGGTGAAGGGGGGCGTGATGATAAGGATAGGGGGGCCGGTGCGCGCATGAGGGGCCGCATTGCGTCGCCGCGGGCACTCAGCGCCCTTCTCCGCGTATCGTGGGAGGGCTTGGCCGCCCTGTCGGTATTGGAGGTATACCACAAGACGGACGCGCGATGCGCGCTCCTGCGGCCAGTAGCATGCAGACCTCGCCGCCGTGTAGAAAACGACGTACGTTCGGCATCAGCACGCCAATCCCGAACAGCCGCCGCGCCTCATTCACCCGCGCTCCAGCAACCGCCGCACCCCGTCCAGATCTTCCTTTGTGTTCACACCCAGCAAAATCCCGGGGTCGTCCACCGGCACAACCAGCATTTCCGCCGCGAAGGCCGCGAACACGTCGCGGATGCTGCCCGGCGGCGTTTGTGCCTGGATGGCCCCGGCTACCGCCGGGGTGAAAAGCGGCGGGTGTCCGAAACGGCCTTGCAGGAGCGGCCGTACGAGCGGGGCGCGGCTCGCCCCGAACGCGCGGCACAGTTGCCGGATCGTCTCCGGCCGCACGGCGGGCATGTCGGCGGGGAGCAGCAGTGCCGCGTCGAACGCACCCAGCGCGGCCAGACCGATGCGCACGGATTCCAGCATGCCCGTGGACGCGTAGGCGGTGTTGCGTGCGCAGCGGGCGGAACCGTCCAAGAACAGCGCCTCCACGGCCTCAGCACAATGGCCGGTGACGACCACGACATCCATAACGCCTGCCGCCAGAAGCCCGCGCACCGCGCGCACCGCCAGCGGCACGCCACCAATTTCGATCAACGGCTTTGGCGTGCCCATCCTGCTGGACATGCCGGCCGCCGGGACCACCGCGCCAATCCGCATGGGAACCCCTCCTGGGTGCCACTGTTTTCATCTATTATACCGGTATCGTGGGGGGAAACGCAAGGGAACCGCCAATTTATTCGGACGGGTGATTGCGCGGGTGCGAATTCGAAATTCCTGCGAAAATCCACCTTCCATCAAAAACGACATTGACAGAAGTGGCGATGTATGGTAAAAAGAGAACAGACGTTCACAAACAAACGTTCTTATTAGAAAAAAATACCGTTGTGGAGGGGATACGCGTGGATAACAAGAGGCTGAAGGAGATTATGAAGAGGAACGGGATGACGCAAGAGTGCCTCGCCTGCGCCATTGGTGTGAGCACCACAACGCTCAGCCGCAAGATCAGCGGCAACGGCAAGGGGTTTTCCACGGAGCAGGCGGCGGCCGTGGGTGAGGCGCTCGGGCTGACATGCAGCGAGCTGGCGCAGGTCTTTTTTGCCGGCTATGACGGGGCGGGGAAGCGGGTGGGCGCGTGATGGTACGCCTGTTGCTGTCCCAGTGCCGTCACGCGCGGGAGGAACTGGCCGCGCTGCGGCGTGAAATGGCCCTGCTCGGATGGGAGGGCGCGGACCGAGCGGACGGTGGCCGGACCGCCCTTCGGCAGCGTGAGCGCGCGGCGGTGGAGAGGCTGGCCTGCCTGGAGGAGATGATCGGCAGCCTTCCAGACCCGCGCGCCCGCACGGTGATGCGCTACGGCTACGTGCTCGGCTGGCCGGACAGCAGAATCGGCGAGGAAATGGCGCTATCGGAGGAGTGGGTGCGTAAAAAGCGGTACGCGGCGGTCCGGGCGATGGAGCGGGCGCACGCGGACGCGGAAAACTGCGCGCCATGAGGGGATTCCGCGGGAATCCCTTCCTCGCTCCCAGCGCATGCGCCCCGGTTCGCGCGTTCGAGCTTGCAGGAACCGACCAAATGCGCTATGATGTTCACGAGGTGAAATTGATGGATGTGAAGGAAAAGGCGCTGGCCATGCACGCGGCCTGGCAGGGGAAAATTGAGGTGGTGCCCCGCGCTCCCGTGAACACCCGAGAGGAACTGGCCGTGGCGTATACGCCCGGCGTCGCGGAGCCTTGTCTGGCCATTCGGGACGACTACACCAAATCTTTTACGCTGACCCGGCGCGGCAACCTGGTCGCCGTCATCACGGACGGCACGGCGGTGCTCGGGCTCGGCGATATCGGCCCGGAGGCGGGCATGCCCGTCATGGAGGGCAAATGCTGCCTGTTCAAGGCGTTCGGCGATGTGGACGCGTTCCCGCTGTGCGTTCGGTCCAAGGATGTGGACGAGATCGTCCGCACGGTGGAACTGCTGGCGGGCAGCTTCGGCGGCATCAACCTGGAGGACATCGCCGCGCCGCGCTGCTTTGAGATCGAGCGCCGGCTGAAGGAAGTGTGCGACATCCCGATCTTCCATGACGACCAGCACGGCACGGCCGTAGTCACGGCCGCGGGCCTCCTCAACGCGCTGCGCATCGTGAACAAGCAAATCGGGGAGATCAAGGTCGTCATCAGCGGCGCGGGCGCGGCGGGCATCTCCATCGCGCAGCTTCTGATGCAGATGGGCGTGACGGACATCATCCTCGCGGGGCGGCATGGGCTGATTGCCGAGGGTGTCGAGGGCATCAACCCGGCGCAACAGGAGATCGCCAAGATCACGAACCCGCGCGGCCTGCGCGGCCCGCTGGCGGAGGGCATGAAGGGCGCGGATGTGTTCATCGGCGTTTCCGCGCCGGGCATTGTGACGGAGGCCATGGTCGCGTCGATGGCGAAGGGCGCGATTGTGCTCGCGATGGCAAACCCCGTGCCGGAAATCTACCCGGACGAGGCGAAGCGCGCGGGCGCGGCGGTGGTCGGAACCGGACGCAGCGATTTCCCGAACCAGATCAACAACGTGCTGGCGTTCCCGGGCATTTTCCGGGGCGCGCTGGACGTGCGTGCGGGCGACATCAACGACGCGATGAAGCTGGCCGCCGCGAAGGCGATCGCTTCGCTGGTCGCGGATGGCGAGCTGACGCCTGAGTATATTCTGCCCGACGCCATTGACAGGCGCGTGGGCCCGGCGGTCGCCAAGGCCGTGGCGCAGGCAGCGCGGGATAGCGGCGTGGCGAGGATATAGGGGAATAGATGAATGGCGACGCGCCCTTGGCCGGTTGTGCCGGGGGCGCGTATTTGATTGCGGGGGCAGTCGCCATACGGCGCGCGTCTGTCGCGGTCGTGCGTCATGCCAGAATGTTCCGGTTCAATGGCCGCTTCTCCTGTCGCGAGAGAAGAGAGAGGGACTCCTTTCAGAATCCCTCTTTCTCGCCCGGTTCCCCGAATCCGCGCCGCCTGCGGCGAAACGCGGTTATACAAGAATACAATTATCGCAGCATTGTACCTCCACGCAGTTCCGGCCATGATTGTCACAGCATGGCTGTCCCGGATCTGGCTTTGGTCCCGGAACAGGATTCGGCCCCGGATTGGGTTCGGCGTTGGGGCTGGATTCCATAGCGGGTTCGATCACCGGGCCAAGGTCGGAGGCGGGATCGCCCAGAACGTCGTCAGCCGGGGGGCTGAACTGGAGGTAACCATCGCTCCGAATCGAGCTCGCGCCGGGCGCTTGTCCGTTTCCAAACACGAATGCCGTGCCGACCTGGCCATCGCCAGAAAGCAGCCTGGCTTCGTCGGAAACAAAGGCGCGGTCAACGCTTCCGTCCGCCCCGATCAGCGCGGTGCTCTCACCGCCCATCGTGAGCTTGGGCAGGTGCGTGGGCCCGAATGGCGAAGAAGCGCCGCTGAGGAACTGGACTCCCGGATTGTTGTCAGGAGGCCGCATGCTTCCGCCGGGATCGGAAAATCCCCCTTCGCCATTGCCAACAAATACACCGCTGGCAAAGTTGCCCTCATATTTCAGCTTACCTGTGTTCGCATCATACTCCCTGCCCTCGCCGGAGTATTGCCCGGCTTGGAATTCGCCCAGATAGATCAGCTTGCTTGTATTCTCATCATACAGCTTACCCTGGCCCTCATATACATCCTCTTTCCACTCACCATCGTAAACCAGCGCGCCGGAGCGAGGGTCATACAGACTGCCCTGGCCGGAGAATAGCCCGGCGTGGAAGCCGACCGCGTAGAGCATCC
>JAVBOM010000026.1:0-42938 GCA_031550535.1 Eubacteriales bacterium | reverse complement strand
TGAGCACTTCCGCGCCGGTGGGCAGTGTGCCGAGCACGGCGGACCCGGTGTCCGCGCGGTCGTACAGCTTGGCCGGGCCATGCACGATGACGGCGGGCGTGCCGTCCGACGCGGCGGGAAGGGCTTGCTCCGTGGAGCCGGAGGCGCGGGCGGGGGGCGGCGGCGCGCCGGGGAGCGGGATGGTGAGGTCGACACTATATGTCTGGTCACTATTAATCAGAGAAGCAAAAGAAACGACCAGCGTGTCACCCGGCTTCGCGCCGCTGTCTACCAGAAGGGAGCCGGTGCTGCGCAAACTTCCGCTTACGTTCACCGCGAAATGTTATGCAATTACGACTTGTTTGTCCGGCGCTTCGAGGCCGAACTTCAGTAAGGCGGGGCCGGTCACCGAGCAGATACAATTATCAAAAGTCCCCTGGGAGTTTGCGATGATTTCGATCGTCATCGTCATCGTCAACGTTTCCCCCGGCATGGCTTGGGCTTTGGACGCGGAGATTTCCATTGTATATAATCTATCATCATAAAACGGACCCGCCCCCGCCGTCCCGGTCATAAGAGAAACCGCCAGCGCCACCAACAGCGCGATTGCCAGCCTTTCCGCATGCCAATGCCCCCTGTTTTGTGTGTGTTCGGGCGGATTCGCGCCACGGCCCGGGGCCGTTTCCCCGCTGTGCCCGGTTCCGCCGGTTGCCCGGGTGTACTTTCCATCCAAATATACCACATGTATCCGCTCGATGTAACCCATTCGGGATGAACGGCGCGGAAAACAGAAAAACCCACCCCCGGCGCGGGGATGGGTGGACGGCGGCCGGGCGCTACAGCCCCAGATGCGCCTTCAGGAAAGCGACCGTTTTCGGGTACAGGTCCAGCTTGTTCTTCAGCTTCCAGATGCCGTGGCCCTCGTCGTCATAGCAGAGGTACGTCACCGGCAGCCCCTTGCCCCGCAGGTATGTAACGACCTGCTCGGCCTCGCTGACGGGCACGCGCGGGTCGTTCCGGCCATGCACCACCATCAGCGGGGCCACGATGTCGTCCACCTTGGCCACGGGCGATACGCTGCGCAGTATCTCGCGGTGGTGCGCGAGGGAGCCGTACTCGCTCTCGCGGTGCCGGCGGCGGTACCCGGCGGTGTTTTCCAGGAACGTTTCCAGGTTGTACATGCCCACGGTGTCCACGGCGCAGGCCCACAGGTCCGGGTAGCGCGCCACGCACGAGAGCGTCATGAAGCCGCCGTAGCTGCCGCCGGAGACGGCCAGGCGCGCCCGGTCGGCAATGCCGCCCGCGACCAGGTGCGCCACCAGGCTGTCGATGTCGCGGACGCTGTCCAGGCGCTTCTCCACGTCGTCCAGATGCGTGTACCGCTTGCCGTAACCGGTGCTGCCCCGGACGTTCGGCGCGACGACGGCGATGCCCTCGCTCAACAGGTACTGGATGAACGGATCGAACACGGGCAGCGCCTGCCCCTCCGGCCCGCCGTGAATCTGGATGACCACGGGCAGGTTCTGCGGCTCCCGGCCCACGGGCACGTACAGCCAGTACGGCACGCTGAGGCCGTCGAAGGACGAAAAGCGGTGCAGCGTCGGCTCGACCAGGTCGTCCGCGCTGATGCCTTCGAGCTCGCTCTCCGTGACACGCCGCATGCTGTCCGCGTCCACGTCCAGCATCCAGATGTTGCACAGGCGCTTGCCGCTGTCCACGGTGAACAACAGCTTATGCCCGGCGGGCGACCACGCCATGGACTGGCGCGCGCTGACGACGCCCTTGGGTGGCGTGATGGTGTTGACGCGCGCGCCGCTTGTGGTATCCAGGATGTGCAGCGCGGAGTACCCGTCCTCGTTGACGACGACGGCGAGATACCGGTCGTCGGCGGACAGCGCGATGGTCGTGGCGTCCCAATCATCCCCGTAGAATGGCTTCATGCCGCCGCTTTCGATGTCATAATACGCGACACAATTGAACTCGCCCGTGCGGTCGGTCAGCAGGTAGAAGCCCTGGCTGTCGTGCCGCCACGCGGGCGTCGTTTCGGATGAGATCGCCTGATCGCCCGGCACGCGCACGGTCCGGCCGGTTTGTGTGTCCGCCATCCACAGCGCGTTGTCGCTCAGGCCGACCATCTTGTTGTACAGCAGGTATTGGCCGTCTGGCGACAGGCCGCCGGGGGCGGGCGTGTTGTAGTGGTCGTCGTTCTCCCGGATCACGCGCGTCGCGCCGGTGCGTAGGTTGAGCGCGCACAGGTCGAACGTCTCAAACGCGCGGGCGTTGCACGCGTACACGATCTCGCCCTCCGGCGTGACGCCGCCCAGGTAGTGCCGCGCGCCGGGGGTTTTCGTCAGGTCTTTGGGCTCCGTTTCGCCTGGTTCCAGCGCGCAGATCTGTTCCAGTTCGCTGCTGCCGCTGTCCATCGTGAACACGAGGTCGCCGGTCGCGGGGTTCGCCGTGAGGCTGCCGACGCGCTCGTCGCGGAACGTCCGCTGGGTGTGTTCGCCCGTTTCCAGGTCCATTTGCCACACGCGCGACTGCCCCCCGCGCGAGGAAATCATCGCGATAGCGCGCCCGCCGTCCAGCCAGACAGGGCTGCGCGCGGACGGCGCGGTCAGGTAGCTCCTGAGACGATCCATAGGCTGTGCCTCCATTTTGAATATTCAGAGGTAAGGATTCCTTGCGGAATGCTCTTAGGGCGCCCGATTTTTCAAATCAGCGCCGCCACCTAGGGAGGGGGTTCGCGGAGGCGGCTTAAAAATCCTGCCTGGATTCCCTGCCTATTGAATTGACCGCACACGCCCCAGCGGAAACAGCACCGCGCGCACGTGCGCCACGATCTGCGCCCGCGCGATGGGGCCGATCAGGTGGCTGTCGTTGGAGTTGGATCGGTTATCGCCCAGGACGAAGTATTCGCCCTCCTGCACGGTGTATTCGGGCATTTCATAGTTCGGGCGGTGGACGATGTATTCCTCCTCATGCCGCTCGCCGTTCACGTACAGATACCCGCCGCGCACGGCCACGGTATCGCCCGGAAGGCCCACCACGCGCTTGACAAAGTTCTCCGTGCGGCCGGGGTAATGGCAGATGACCACATCGAACCGGTCCGGGTTCCCGGCCACGTAATCGTACTTGGTGGTGAACATGACCTCCCGGTCCGCCAGCGTGTCGTTCATGGAGTTGCCCAGCACGACAAACGGCGAAAAGACGAAATGGCGCACCGACAGCCCCAGCGCCAGCGCGACCAGCAGGGTCAGCGCCCATTCCAGCGCCTCGCGCTTCCAGTTTTTCTTGGGTTTTTCGGCCTGTGTTGCTTGCATTGTTGCTCCTCTCGTGGACGGCGGCGCTGATTCGAAGAATCGGCCGCCATAAGGGAGTTCCGTCAGAAATCCCCACCTCGACGGCGGCGCTGATTTGCAAAATCGGCCGCCATGAGGGGATTTCGCAAGGAATCCCCACCTCTGTTCAAATGATCCCCGCGAACGCCTGCGCCGCGCCCGCGACGGGTAGCAGTGCCATCAGCAGGCCGCACGCCGCCGATATCGACAGCTTCAGCGCCCAAACACCGTCCTGCCGCACCAGCAGGGCGCGCGCCGCCGTTTCCAGCGATTGTTTCTCGGCTACCTTCGCCCAAATGGCGTCCATGTGCTCCTTCATGGCGAAATCCTCCTATCGCGTGCCGCGCCCCGTCACGCGTCCCAGTCGTCCCGCACGCGCCGCAGCCCTTTGCGAATGCGGTGCAGCGTGATTTTTACCTGCGCCACCGACAGGTGCAGTTCCTCGGCGATCTCGCGGTAGGAGCGCCCCTCCAGCGCGTATGCCGTAAGCATGCGCCGCTGCGCTTCGGGCAGGTGCTCCACGGCGGCGTACAGCGCGCCATGAAACATGCGGTCGATGAGCGCGCTTTCCGGCGTGCGCGCGTCCCGTGCGTCCGCCTCCGCCCATTCGGCGGGCACCCGCCCCCGCTTCCGGAGCGCGTCGATGCTCTTGTGCCGCGCGATGGCCGCGACATACGTGTGGAAGGGGTCGGGATTCCTTCCGGAATCCGTGTCGCGCCCCTGGTTCTCCGCGTCCGAATCGTCATCGAAGAAGCGGGGCGTATACCGTTCCCGCTGCATATAGATGTCCGCAAAGACCTCCTGCGCCACATCCTGCGCAAGCTGCGCGTCCCCCAGGAGCCCGCGCGCGACGCGCTCGGCCACCGGCCAGTACACGGCCACGAGCGTTTCAAACGCGTCCGCGTCCCCGGCGCGCGCGCGGGCCATTAGGGTATCGCCGTTCGCCATCTGGTGTCATCCTTTTTTGCAGATCTGCACCTATACTATCGTATATAGGGAGGAAAAGTTACACCCGGTGGGGAAATTTCCCGCCACGCCGACGCTTAACTTCGCGCCGCTACGCCCTTTGTGCCTTGTACGCCTCGCCCCACCGCCACATCGCGCCGATGATCGGGTCCAGGCTGCGGCCCAGATCGGTCAAGGAGTACTCGACCTTGGGCGGCACCTCCGCGTATACCTCGCGGTGCACCAGGCCGTTGTCCTCCATGATGCGCAGGTGCTGCGTCAGCACCTTCTGGCTGATGCCGGCCAGCGCCTTTTTCAACTCCCCAAAGCGTCGGGTGCCGGACAGCAGCTCCCGCACGATGAGCAGCTTCCACCGGTCGCCCACGAACAGCAGTGCGGTTTCCACCGGGCACGCGGGCAATTCGCTGTTTCGAATCACAAGACCACCGCCATTTCATTGATGGTTTCCAGGAAGTAACTATAGCACTTTGAAGTGCCTACTTTACATTGGATACTTTCGCGCTTATGATACCCCCAGCGGATGATCCTGTCAAGCCGCCATCAAAAGCCCCGGAGGTACTCCATGAAAACGCAAAAGAACATCCTCGTCCTTCTCCTGACCGTCCTGCTTCTCGCCCTCTGCCTGCCCGCGCTCGCGGAGACAGCCGCGCCGGCCCCCGAAGTGATCGACCTAGGCATGGGCACGATGCGCGTGTACGGCTTTGGCGATGTAAAGCTGCACGCCTACGAGACGCGCGACCCCATTGACGACCAGAGCTTCCTGCTGGAAACGGGCACCGCGCTGATCGGCATCGAGTCGCCGTCGTTCGCGGATAATCTGGCCGAGTACGCGGATTACATCGCCTCGCTCGGCAAGCCGATGAACAACCTCCTGCTCCCGAGCCACCCGGCGGGCGCGGAGACGTTTGCGGGCGCGAACATTCTGGCGACTGCCGAGGCGCGGGTCGCGGCGCAGGCGGGCGGATCGGTGCAAGGGCTGATCGAGAGTTTCGTCCAGGCGTTTGGCGACGCGTTTGACGGCAACATCCCGGACGTGACCGAGGTGATCGAACCCGGCACAATCACCGTGGACGGCGTGGAGCTACTCATTCTGCCGAACGGGGACGGCTTCGACATCAATATCCCCGCCATCCACGCGGCGTTCACGCACATGCTCGGATCCACGGTGCACAACATCCTCGTCAGCGAGGCGCAGATCGACGCGATGATCGCGCAGATGGCGCGCTACCAGGCGGATGGCATGCTGCTCCTGTTGACCTCGCACGAAATTCCGGAGACGATCGGTGCCGCCGCCGCCAAGATTGCCTACCTGGAACGGACGAAGGAGATCATCCGGGAGAACGGGAGTGCCCAGCAGTTCCTGGACGCGATGAACGCGGCCTTCCCGGACTACAGCGGCCAGAACTACCTGGAAATCAGCGCGGGCGCGCTGTTCCCGAACGGCTGACCATTTCTCCACAGACCAAACAAACAAAATAGGAGGCTATCCAATATGAAGGATCTCATCATCAAGAACATCAACGACATCACCGTAAGTCCGATGGAGCGGGACGGCAACCGGTTTATCATGAAGCCCGTCGTCATGAGCGAGGACGTGGACACCTGTGCCGCCGCGTTCATCGAGGTGCCGGTCGGCAACTACGCGTTCGGCTATCATTACCACGACCAGAGCGAGGAGATTTTCTATATCGTCAGCGGGACGGGCAAGCTGCGCTGCGCGTATGGCGAGAAGGACGTGAAGGCAGGCGACATGCTGTGCTTCCCGACGGGTGAGAAGGGCGCGCACGTGGTGAGCAACACGTCCGCGACCGAGCCGCTGGTGTTCATCGACTTTGACGTGAAGAGCAGCAAGACCGACGTGGTGAGTTTCCCCGACACCGGCAAGATGATGGTGTTCGGTGCGCACGTCACCGCGACGGTGGATATGCCGGGCAAGGACGCGTAAGCGAAAACGAAACACAAGAGAGCGGGGCCCGGTTGGGTCCCGCTCATGCGCTGAAAGGCGCTATGCTGTTCGGTCTGTCCAGCGGATTTTCTCAGAGGTCCGACCCTGCGCGTTCCTCATCGCGGCATCAATGGTAGGGAAATCCAGACTGTTCACCACGTCCACATCGCCATCGCAGAGCAGCAGGCGTACGGTATCCCGCCCCGCATCTTGGCAGACCGCGAGATAGCGAATTTCTGCCCATAGCTCAACACATTCGCGCATTGGCGCGCGCCCATATTCACCCTGTATGCTCATCAGGAGGATGTTCGCGCCGTCCAGCGCCAGCAAAGGATGGAGCACCTTCGTGATCGTGGCGTATCCGACAATCCGCGCGCCCTCCTGCACGTTGATCCGCCTGCCGGGCCACATGCACGCGGGATATTCTTCGAGCGACAGCAGCGTGATCGTTCCGTGCGCCGTTCCGTCCGGCGGCACGCACGCCACGTCAAAGTAATGATGCATGCCGCTTGACAGATACTGGTCATTGATGAAGTGCTGCGGGCGGTATCCATCGTATAGCGGGCTTTTTCTTGTCCCGTTGAACTCGAAATACGCCTCCACATCCGGCGGGCGGTCGATCATCAGAATCACCTCGCAGCTTCGTCCGTATTTGATCAGAAGCCTATCACAACGGGACGCTCGCCGCAAGAGAAAAAGCACCCCGCAAAGCGAGGTGCTTGTAGCATTGATGTGGCTTCATTCCTTCCGATCGCCTTGCCTCACCGCGCGTACGCGCAGATCAGCCGGTACGTCTCCTCCAAACTCCGCACATGCGTGCGTTCGTACCCGTGCGTGCTCAGCACCCCCGGCCCGATCAGCCCGTGCCGCACGTCCATCCCGGCGCGCAGCGCCGCGTTCGCGTCGGAGCCATACGACGGGATGAAGATGTCCAGCGCGTACTGCACGCCCGCGCCCTCGGCCGCCGCGATCAGGTCGTCGATCAGCCCGCGATGGTAGGGGAACGCGGTGTCCATGGTGCCGATGGAGACCTTTTTCTCGTCCGAATAGTAGTTCGGCCCGCAGCAGCCGATGTCCACGGCCAGCACGTCCGCCGTGTCCGCCGGGATGCTGGACCCGCCGTGCCCGACCTCCTCATACAGCGAGAAGTACACGGTCACGTGGCGCGACAGCGCGATGTTCTCCGCCTTCAACCGCCGCATGTAGGTCAGCAGCACCGCCACGGAGACCTTGTCGTCCAGAAAGCGGCTCTTGATATACCCGGACGGCGCGAATACGGTGTTCGGCTCCGGCGCGATCACATCCCCGCACCGGATGCCGAGCTTCGCCACGTCCTCGGCGCTGTGCACATCTTCGTCCAAATACAGGAACAGGTTCTTCTCAAAATCCAGCGCCGCGCCCCGGTCGTCCTGCCGCATCAGGTGTAGGCTGGAGTTGTTCCGCCGCAGCGTGCCGCTGTACACGCGGCCATCGCGGGTATAGATGCGCACGTTGACCTCGTCCGACATGAAGGGAAGCAGCCCGCCCACGTTGCACACGCGGATGGAGCCGTCCGAGTTGATGAAGCGCGCCATGTAGCCGATGTCGTCCGCATGCGCGGTCAGCAGCAGGCCGTTGCCCTGGCCGCCCAGGTCCACGGCGACGCCGCCCTTGTGCAGACGGCGGGGTTCGTAGCCGAGGCGGGCCGTTTCCTCCGCGAGGTAGTTCTCCATGGGCTTGTAGTAGCCGGTGGTGCTGTCAATGGCCAAGAGGTTCCGAAGCTGATCGAGCATGTAGTCCCGTTCGGTCTGTTCCAATGTTACTCCGCTCCTGTCGCAATGGCGTTGAGAATTTCGTCGGCAAGCTGCCGCTTGGTCATCCGGGGCAGCGCCAGGACGCCGCCGCGCGTCACGAGGGACGCGATGTTCGTATCCACATCAAAGCCAGCACCCGCCTGCGCCACATCGTTGGCGACGACCAGGTCGGCGCGCTTGTATTCTAGCTTCTTTTGCGCGTTTTCAATCAGGTTTTCCGTCTCGGCCGCGAACGCGACCAGGAATTGCCCCGGCTTTTTCATCGCGCCGACGGCCTGCGCCACATCCCGCGTGGGCACGAGCGACAGCATAAGCCCGTCCTGCCCGCCGGGTGTTTTTTTGATCTTTTGATCCGCCACGGCTTCAGGCGCGAAATCGCACGGCGCGGCGGCTTGGATGATCGCGTCCTGCTCCGCCGCGCGGCTCGTGACGGCGTCGAACAGGTCGCCCGTCGTGACGATGGGCACGACCGTGACGCCCGTGGGGGGCGTGAGGTTCACCGGTCCGGTGACGAGCGTGACCTGCGCGCCGCGCGCCGCCGCCGCCTCGGCGATGGCGTAGCCCATCTTGCCGGACGAGCGGTTCGTGATGAAACGAATGGGGTCCAGCGCCTCCCGCGTGGGACCGGCGGTGACGAGCACGCGCTTGCCCGCGAGGTCCTGGCTGACGGCGGGGAACCGAAGATTCCCCGCCATAGGAGGGAATTCGCCAGAAATCCCTTCCTCACTTGGCAGCAAAATAGCCAGCGCCGCGTCCACGATCTCGACCGGCTCGGCCATGCGGCCCTCGTCCACATCGCCGCAGGCGAGATACCCCTTGCCCGGGCCGACGGTGTGCGCGCCGCGCGCCCGGAGCGTGGCGAGGTTCTCCTGTGTCGCCGGGTGCCGCCACATATTCACATTCATCGCCGGAGCGATCAGGAGGGGCGCGCGCGTCGCCAGCAGGGTGGAGGTCAGCATGTCGTCGGCAATGCCGTGCGCGTGCTTGGCGATGAGGTTCGCCGTCGCGGGGGCGACAATGAACAGATCGGCCGCCTTGGCCCAGGAAATATGTTTGATGTCCCATTCGGCGGGCTGCTCAAACATACCGTCCGCGACGGGCGCGCCGGACAGCGCCTGAAACGTCAGCGGGGGCACGAACCGCGCGGCGTTCTCCGTCAGGATCACGCGCACGTCCGCCCCCAGCTTTTTTAGGCGGCTGACCACCTCGCAGGCTTTGTACGCGGCGATGCCGCCCGTAACGCCCACGACGACGGTGCGGCCGGAAAGCGCCCCGTTCATTCGTCGATCTCTTTGGGGATGTCGTGGTCGATCAGCCCGCGGTCAATTTCTTCCACGGCGATGGAAACCGCCTTGGTTTCTTTCGTATCGATCAGCGGCTGCGCGCCGCCGACAAGCTGGCGTGCCCGCTTGGACACCTTGACGACGAGCGTGTAGCGGCACTCGGCCTGGTTGAGTAGTTCGGTAACGGACGGCTTGGTCATGGGCATGATGGTTCCTCCTTTTTACGGAAAAAAATGCCGGATGAATGCGGGTTTCAGAATATCTCGGGGCGGTAGCGGACGGTGTTCAGCCGCTCGGCGGCGACGATGGCTTCGAGCTGCCGGAAGGCGGTTTCCACGTCCTCGTTGATGATGGCGTAGCGGTAATGGTCTATCTGCTCGATCTCGCCGCGCGCGTTGAACAGCCGGCGGCAGATTTCCTCCTCGCACTCCGTGTTGCGGGCGCGCAGGCGGCGTTCCAATTCCTCAAACGACGGGGGCAGGATGAACACGGTCACGCAGTCCGCCAGCTTGGACATGACGGAACCCGCCCCCTGGGAATCGATATCCAGCAGCAGGTCGCGCCCCTCGTCCAGCATCTGCATCACGGGCTTCAGCGGCGTGCCGTAGCGGTGGCCGTGGACGGTGGCGGTCTCCAGAAAATCCCCGTTTTCCTCCATTTCGGCGAACGCCTCGTCGGTGAGGTAATAATAATGCACACCCTCGGTCTCGCCCGGGCGCGGGGCGCGCGTCGTCGCGGAGACGGAGAAGGTGAATTGGCCATCGCGCTTCAGCAGCAGGTCCGCCAGCGTGCCCTTGCCGGCCCCGGCCGGGCCGGAGATGACCATCAGAATCCCTTTGCGCACGCTCACGCCTCCTCGTCCAGCCGGTTGGCCACGGTCTCGGGCTGCACGGCGCAGAGCACGACATGCCCGCTGTCCATCACGAGCACGGCGCGCGTCCTGCGGCCGAACGTCGCGTCGACAAGCTGCCCGCGGTCCTGCGCGTCGTGGATGGTGCGCTTGACGGGCGCGGAATCCGGCGCGACAATCGCGATGATGCGCGTCGCGTTGACAATGCTGCCGAAACCAACGTTTAAGAATCGCATGGGTCACACCGCCTACTCAATGTTCTGCACTTGCTCGCGGATTTTTTCAATCTCCGCCTTTGCCGCGACGACCAGCGATGCGATCGCGAGATCGGATGCCTTGGAGCCGATGGTGTTCACCTCGCGGTTTAGCTCCTGTACCAGAAAATCCAGCTTGCGCCCGACGGGTTCGGCGGCGGCGAGCGCGTCCCGCATCTGCTGTAGGTGGCTATCGAGCCGCACGAGCTCCTCGTCGATGGCCGCGCGATCCGCCGTGAGCGCCACCTCCTGCGCCAGCCGCCAGGGGTCCGGCGGCGCGCTGAGCAGCTCGTCTATGCGCGCTTCCAGCTTGGACCGGTATTCGATGATGACTTCCGGCGCGCGCACCGTGATGCCGGACACATAGGACGCCATGGTGTCAAGCCGCGCGCCGATGTCCCGGACGAGCGCGCCGCCCTCGTCCGCGCGCATGGCGATAAGCGCGTCCAATGCGCCGGAAAGCGCGTCCAGGCACACCAGTTGCACGGCGTCCTGGTCCTCGTCCTTTTCCGTCACGGTCAGCACGTCTGGCAGCGCGGCCAGGCGGGACAGCGTCCGGTCGTCCGCTACGCCGGTCGCACTGGCCAGCGCGCTCAGCGCACCGGCATACGCCTTCGCGAGCGGCACATCCACGGACACCTCGCGCGCATCATTCCGCGCGTTTTTGTAGCTGACGAAAACATCGACATGACCGCGGCTGAGGCGCGCGGACAGGGCTTTTCGGATCGGGTCCTCGAGGAAAAGCAGCCCGCGCGGCAGGCGCAGGTTGATATCAAGAAATCTGTGGTTGACGCTTTTGAGTTCGACGGTCATTTCGCGGCCCTCGGTTTCCCGTCGGCAACGGCCATACCCGGTCATGCTGTGCAAGCGGACACCTCCAAGACCATCGCATTTTGAGCTTACATTTCAGTATACCACCAGGGTATCCGTTTGGCAAATGTTTTATTTACTCTTCATTAGATACAGCGGGCCCGGCGCTCTCCGTCTCCGTGCGGCGCGGCAGCCAGCCGCGAAATACCGTGCCCGTTTCGTCCGACGCGAGCGAAATATCCCCGCCATTTTCCGTCAAAATCCGCCGGACGATGGCCAGACCCATGCCGCGCCCGGTGCCCTTGGTCGTGAAGCCCTCCTGAAAAACGCGTTCGCGGATGGCTGCCGGCATCCCGGGACCGTTGTTCGAAACGGTGAACAGGTAGCGCCCCGCCTCCTCATCCAGCGAGATGGTGACGCGGGGCTCCGCCACGCCGCGCAGCGCGTCCAGCGCGTTATCAATCAGATTGCCGAGCACCCGGCACATCTCCCAGCCCTGGATGGGCAGCCGGTCCCATTTGGAATGCACGTGCAGATCCAAAAAGACGCCCAGGGTGTGGCTTTCGCCCAGCTTCACCTTCAACAGCGCGTTAACGGCCGGATTGCTGGTGCGCAGCGCCGTGGAGACGGACTGGATGTCGCCGTATACGCGCTCGATATAGTCCGACGCCTCCCCATGCTCGCCCATTTCGATGAGGCTGGAGACGACCTGCAGATGGTTCATGAAATCATGCCGCTGCGCGCGCAGTGTCACGTTCAGCGATTCAAGCTGGCCGTACGCTTCCTCCAGCATCAGGGACTGTTCGGTTACCCGCCGGGCGGACAGCGCCTGGGAGATGTCCACCACCGCGCCCCAGATGATCAGCGCCGCGGCGAGGCAGATGATGAACTCCACAAACACCACGCTGCGGGTCTCGATATCGGTGAGCAACACAAGCAGGGCGATCGCGACGACCGCCCCGATCTGCACACCGTTGATAATAATAGAAAGAATTGCCGCTTTATCAATATTAACGCTTTTGCGCATGGCTGCCTTCCTTATCGCGATTGAAGAATCCCATCTGTAAGTATACCACGTTTCTTGCGCAAGTACACAGCCCTGTGATACAATACGCCCAAAATACAGGAACAGGACGAGAAAAATGACGCAGGAACACGACATATCGCTTGTGGGCAAAATTGGTTCCATGGCGCTGATCCGCCCGGAGGATTTCGACATCAACTACAACACGCTGTCCCGCATCTGCGCGGAGCTGCGGCCCGGCATGGTGTGGGTCACGTCCGGCGCGACGGAGATCGGCCGCCTGGACCACCTGAAGCGCGCGGGCGCGGAGCTGCCCCCGGGCGAGGAGGCGAAGGCCGACTACGCCGCGCAGGGGCAGGCGATCCTGATGGGCAGTTACCGCCAGTTCCTTCGGCCCGAGTACGGCATGCGGCAGGTCCTGGTGGAGCATCAGCATTTCAACGATACGGAGAAGCGCGAGCACATTCGCAGGCTGCTGCTGCGCGCGGCGGCGCAGGGTGCCATTCCGATCGTCAACTATAACGATCCTGTCAGCGACGAGGAGAACCGCAAAATGGAATTGGCGCACCTGCGTGAGAGCGGCCAGGGCGTGTTTGAATGCGTGGACAACGATGAGACGGCAGCCGTGATCGCGGGCCTTGTGCGCGCGAAAACATTGATTATCCTGACATCGACGGAGGGCATTTACCTGGACCCCAAGGATCCATCCACGCTGGTGCGGGAGGTGGACGCGGATACCCCGGAGGCGCTCACCGCGAAGATACGCGAACTGCAAACGCACTGCCACGGCGCGAGCCGCGCGGGCGCGAACGGCGCGTTCGCGAAGCTGGAATACGTGCTCGGCCCCGCGTCGCGCGGGACGACCGTGCGCATCGGGCACGCGCGGCACCGGCTCAGCGACCTGCTCCAGGACCGGGTGCCGCACACGCGGATCGGGCTGCGGTAGGCGTTATTGCCTGTTCGGCATAGGGCGATTCGTTTGTCGTGAACCATCTCCAGAGAGATCGAGAGACCGCAGTCTTTCGACCGACAATCAGCCCCAGCGGCATGTACGGTGGGTCGAAGGTCCCAGAACCAGTCCCGCAGGACTGGTGCCGGGATCATTTCCGGCAGTCCCGGTGCCGCCCGGAACGTCTGCGTGGCGCGGAACCGAAGATTCCGCGCCATAAAAGGATTTCGCGAGAAATCCCTACCTAACGGCGTTCAGGCGCCGGGCTATCAACAGGGTGATTTCTACTGAAATCGCCCTGCTTTCGGCACCGGCAGCGCGGCCAGCGCCACGCCGATCAGCACGCCCGCAGCGCCCTGCAGCGCGTTTGGCGGTACGGCGGCCAGCGCGGCAGCCCAGCCGTACAGGAACCCCTCGAATACGAAATATCCGGCCACCATCACGCACTCCGCCAGCAGGAACACCAGCGCGTTGCGCAGGTGCGCGCCCTTGCGCGCCAGCAGGCCCGCCAAGCCGCCCATCGCCGCCTTGATAAGGAAGGTCGGCACCATATACACAAAATACCCGCCCAACAGATCCGCCAGCGCCGACCCCACGCCCGCGATGAGCGCGGCGTAAGGGCCGAGCATCGCGGCGGCGAGGAAAATCGCGCCGTCGCCGGGGTGCACATAGCCCCCGGTCGCGGGCACGGGAATTTTGATGGCGTAGGTCAGCAGCAGGATCAGCGCGGAGAGCACCCCGCCCAGCGCGAGGCGGCGGATGTTGCGGTCGGTCATATTGGCTATCCCTTTCTTTTGTTCCGTCGCTCTGTGTGTCTTTACGGTTTTTCTTTACGTTCTATCGCCAGCAGCAAATCCACGACGCGCCCGTAGGAGCGCGCGCTCTGGTCCCCGCTGCCCGCCGTTCGCAGGTACGCGTCGTTCACCCTCGCGCCGACCTCGGCGGCCGGTGTGCCTCGGTATTGCGCCCAGTACGCGGCATGCGCGGCGATGTCCTCCCGTACCCCATCGGATAGCTTGGCGCGGCAGACAGTATAGGCGTCCGGATCAGCGTTTTGCAGCGCGCTGAGGCAGTGCAGCAGCGCGCTGACCGCCCCGCTGTAGCGGAAATACGGGTCGTCCGACGCGGTGCACGCCAGGTACGCGATCAGGTTCGCGTCCTCCTCGCGCGCGAAGCCGCGCACGTGCGCCGCCTCATGGCAGCCCACAAACGGCAGCGACAGGGCCGGAATGCCGCCGTTCACCAGCGCCTCCGCCGTGAAGGGCGACGTGATGCCCTCGACCAGGAAGCGCGACAGCACCCCGCTCGTCAGCGCGACCTTTGGGCTGGCAAAGCGGCCAATCGGGATAGGCCATGTCTCTCCCGCCGCGTTCATCGCGCCTGTGACGCCTGTGAGCGGCTGCTCCGGCGGCGCGCCGTAATACGCGTTCGCCTCGGCGGCCAGCTTGTCGCACAGCGCGGCCAGTTCCTCTGCCGTGGACGCCTGGACCGGGATATCCAGCGTTTTTTCCAGCGGAAACCGGAAGTAGTTCAGGCTCCAGCCGCCGAAAAAGACGGCCGCCACCAGGCACAGCGAAGCCAAGACGGCAAAAAAGCGCTTTTTGAACAGCAAGTATAGCATAGAAAGGAAAAAGATGACAATGCCTATTTCGACCACGGGGAATGGGCAGATCGCCATCAGGCGGCTGGCCGGCGCGGCGATTTTGGGGTAGATTCCGGTGGAAAAAAGCCGCTCCGTCCACTCCGGGCGTACGGACGCGGCCAGCCGGAGCAAAAGCGCCAGCGGCAGCGGCAGCAACAGAACCAGCCGTTTGACGGTGAATCGCTTCATCGCGCGCACCCTCCGTTTCCATACAAAAGAGGCGTCATTATGTATAAAGTATACGCGTTCTCCCCCGCGCTTGCAATGTCAGTTTCAGGGCGATTTTCGTCCCCGTCATCCAAGCCCCAGAGAGTTCGAGAGACCGAAGGGGTTCCCGCATTGTCGCGTTCTCCCGTTGGTCGATCACTCTGTGCCGGAGTGAACCGTCACCTCGCTTCATCGCCCACAGGGCGCGCTCAGTTTCGGTTTTGCGCGGAAACCAACCTTCATGCCGTCTGATTGCCCCACTGGGGCGACGGCGTTCCGGTTCTCTCGACTTCAGTCAAACCCATCGGCATGTACGGTGGGTCGAAGGTCCGGGAGCCAGTCCCGCAGGATTGGCGGAGGGATCATTACCGGAAGTCCCGGCGGCGCCCGGAACGTCTGCGTGGCGCGGAACCGAAGATTCCGCGCTATAAAAGGATTTCGCAAGAAATCCCTACCTCAAGGCGTTCAGCCGCTGGGCCTTCTCCGGGGTGGTTTCGAAGAAATCGCCCCGCGTTGTCAGATTGCGCCAATGGGCGTCTTTGTGCTATACTCACCTCATGCTGGAAAAGATCGATTCACCGGCCGATTTGCGCCGGTTGTCCCTGCGCGAGACAGAGGCGCTCGCGGCGGAGATCCGCCAGACCCTCATCGACGCGGTGGCGCATACCGGCGGACATCTCGCGTCCAACCTCGGTGCGGTGGAGCTGACGCTCGCGTTGCACCGCGTGTTTGAAACGCCCCGGGATAAGATCATTTTTGATGTGGGACACCAGAGCTACACGCACAAGCTGCTCACGGGGCGGCTGGCGCTTTTGACCACGCTCCGCGCGGAGGGCGGCGTTTCGGGCTTCCCCAAGCGTGCGGAGAGCCCGCACGATGTGTTCGAGACGGGGCATTCGTCCACGGCCATTTCCGCCGCGCTGGGCATGGCGCGGGCGCGCGACACGCGGGGGGAGAAGCACGCCGTCGTCGCGCTCGTGGGGGACGGCGCGCTCACCGGCGGGCTGTGCTACGAGGCGCTGAACGACGCGGGCAGCCGCCCGACACAGCTCATCATGCTGCTCAACGATAACGAGATGTCCATCGCTAAAAACGTTGGCGCGCTGTCCACGTACCTGACGCGGCTGCGCGGCAGCGGGCGGTGGATCGGCACGAAGCAGGCGGTCAAGCGCGGCCTGAACCGCCTGCCGCTGATCGGCCCGCCGGTGGCCAGTCTGATGGAGAAAGTCAAGCATTCGGTCAAGATGATGCTGGTGCCGGGCGAGTTCTTCGAGGCGCTGGGCTTTGGCTACCTTGGCCCGATTGACGGGCATGACATCCCGACGCTGGAGCGCGCCCTGCGCGACGCGAGGGCGATGGACCGCCCGGTCGTCGTCCACGCGGTTACGCGCAAGGGGCGCGGGTACGCGCTCGCCGAGCGCAAGCCCGAGGCGTTCCACGGCGTCGCGCCCTTTTTTGTGGAAAATGGCAAGGCGCGCGGCGCGAAACATGAAGGTGTGGCCGCGTGCAAGGTGGCCGGGGACGCGCTGCTCAAAGCAGCGGAGGACGATGCCCGCGTTGTGGCGATCACGGCGGCGATGCCGCAGGGCACGGGGCTGGAACCGTTCGCGCTCCGGTTTCCGGACCGCTTTTTTGATGTGGGCATCGCGGAGGAACACGCGGTTACGATGGCGGCCGGCATGGCGGCAGGTGGGCTGCTGCCCGTATTCGCCGTGTACGCCAGCTTCCTGCAGCGCGCCATGGACCAGATTCTGCACGACATCTGCCTGCAAAAGCTGCCGGTGTTGCTGCTGGTGGATCACGCGGGGTTTGTGCCGGGCGACGGCGCGACGCACCAGGGCGTGTATGATTTGACGATGCTTGGGGCCATGCCGGGGCTGACGATCTGGGCGCCGTGCGACGCGCGCGAGCTGCGTGCCATGGTGGCGGAGGGGCTGAGGCTCGGCGCGCCGTGCGCCATCCGCTACCCCAAGGACCTGCCCGAGGCGCTCGGCGAGCCGGGCGTGTGCGGCGCGTGGCGCGCTGTCGCGCCGGGGGGCGATGTGGCGATCGTCGCGCACGGGGCGTCCGTGCGGGCCGCGCTGGACGCGGCGGCGGTGCTTGGCTTGCAAGGCGTGCCGTGCGCGGTATGGAGCGCGTCCTCCTTGCAGCCGCTGGACGCGGGGGTGCTGGAATCGCTCGCGTGCGCGCGGCTGCTGGCGGTGCTGGAGGAGGCGCAGGCGCGCGGCGGACTGGGGGAAGCGGTTGCGGGCTTTTTCGCGGCGCGGGAGAACTGCCCGCCGCTGCTGCTGCTGGGCATTGATGGCATCGCGCCCGGCGCGCATTCGCTGGAAGGCTTGGCGCGCCAGTGCGGCCTGGACGCGGAGGCCGTCGCGGCCCGGATCATGGAGGCGCTGGATGGGGGAAGATAAGACAAGGGGAGAGGGCGCGGAACCGAGGATTCCGGGCCATGAGAGAAATCCCGCCAAGAATTCCTCCCGCCTTGACGTCGCGCTGGTGCAGCGCGGACTGGCCCCCAGCCGCGAGCGCGCGCAGGCGACGATCCTGTCGGGCACCGTCTTTCTGAACGGGCAGCGGGCGGACAAGGCGTCGCTGACGGTCAAGGACGGCGACGCGCTGGAAGTGCGCGGCGCGGCGCACCCCTACGTGAGCCGGGGCGGCCTGAAGCTGGAAAAGGCGCTCGCCGCGTTTTCCGTGGACGCGCGGGACGCGGTCGCCATGGACATCGGCGCGTCCACCGGCGGGTTTACGGATGTGCTGTTGCGCGCTGGGGTGCGGCGGGTGTACGCGGTGGATGTGGGGTACGGCCAGCTTGACTGGAGCCTGCGCAACGATCCCCGGGTGACGGTAATGGAGCGCACGAACGCGCGCCTGCTGAAGCCGGAGGACTTTCCGGAGCGGCCCACGCTCTGCGTGATGGATGTCTCGTTCATCTCCATCCGGCTCATTCTGCCCGCCATCGCCGCGATTATGGGGGAGGCGGGGCGGTGCGTTACGCTCGTCAAGCCGCAGTTCGAGGCGGGCAGGGAACGCGTGGGCAAAAAGGGTGTGGTTCGCGACGCAGGGACGCACACGGACGTGCTCACGGAAATCCACGCGTTCATTGAGGGCATGGGATGGCGCATCCAGGGCGTTGATTTTTCGCCGATTACCGGCCCGGAGGGAAATATCGAGTTTTTATTCGACATTGCGCACCAAAGTGCCGCCGGCGTGCCTGTTTATGCGGAAGATTTGCACGATACTGTGCAAAAGGCGCACAATTCGTTACGAAAAGAATTGCAATGACACATGGGAACATGGTATAATAGAGCAGGAGAATTCTTGATGAAAATTCAAACGCTCGGTTTGCTGCTGAATCCGACCAAACCGGAGAGTCTGGCGCTGGTTCCCCGGGTGGAGGCGGCGTGTGAGGCCGCAGGGATACGCCTGCTGGCCGAGCCCTCCGCACCGTGCGAGGGGAAGTGCGCCGCCTCGATGGAGGCGCTGATGCGGGACGCGGACGCGCTGCTCGTTCTGGGCGGCGATGGCACCATCCTGCGCGCCGTGGCCCTGATGGGTGACCGTCTGCTCCCGGTGCTGGGCGTGAACCTGGGCATGCTCGGCTTCCTGGCCGAAAGCGTGCCGGAAGAGCTGGACGAGGCGGTCCTGCGCCTGGCGGAAGGCCGCTACCGCCTGGAGCGCCGCATGCTGCTGGAAGCCTGGGTGGACGGCGTTCCGGGACGCTACACGGCGCTGAACGACGTGGTGGTGACGCGCGGCAGCTTCACCCGTGTCCTGCAGGCGGACGCGTATGTGGACGGCGCGCTGGCCGCCCGGTATGCCGGAGACGGCTGTGTCATCGCCAGCCCGACGGGGTCGACGGCGTACTCGCTGTCGGCGGGCGGGCCGATCGTCGCGCCGGGGCTTGATACCATCATCCTTTCGCCGATCTGCCCGCACACGCTGTCCAGCCGCCCGATGGTGGTTTCCGCCGGGTCGTGCGTGCGGATGGAGTTTCGCCCGCGCGGGGAGGGCGGCGGCATCCTGCTGTCGGTGGACGGCGCCGAATGCCACATCCTGCGCGACAGGACGGTGCTGCACGTGCGGCGCTCGGACAAGGAACTGCCTTTTGTGCGCTTTGGCGAGGACCGCTTTTTTGAGCTTTTGCGCAGCAAGCTGTCCAAATGGGGCGGCGAGCTGCAGACGGAACCATAACGAACCACGCTCCATATTCTACGCGCGCGACCTTCCCACGCTGTCAAGGCAGGGATTCCTTGCGGAATCCTCTTATGGCGCCTGATTTTTCAAATCAGCGCACCCGTCAAGGTAGGGGGTTCCTTGCGGAAACCCTTTATGGCGCGGAACCGGGAAACCCGCACCGTGCGAAATCCCCGGTGCCTCGCCTTTGCCGAAGAAAGGATGAGGTTGGCCCATGAAAACACAGCGCCATCGCGCGATCCTGGAGATCGTTGAGAACAGTGCCATCGAGACCCAAGAGGAGCTGGCGAGCGTGCTGTGCGCGCAAGGGTTTGCCGTCACGCAGGCTACCGTGTCCCGCGACATCAAGGAACTGCGGCTGCTAAAGGTCCTGACCGACCAGGGCACCTATCGCTACGCCGTGGCCGAAAAGGCCGAGCAGGGTCTGGCCGAGCGCCTGCGGCGCGTGTTCGCCGAAACCGTGCTGAGCGTGGATGTCGCGGTGAACCTCATCGTCATCAAGACACTGCCGGGCAGCGCGAACGTCGCGGCGGAGTTGGTGGATACCATGCGATGGAAAGAAACGGTCGGCACGCTGGCGGGGGATAACACCATCCTGGTGATCGTGCGCGACGCCGAGGTCGCCCCGGATGTTGCCGACCGGTTTAGAGGGATGATGAAATAGCATGCTACAGGAGCTGTCCATACGGAACATCGCGCTGATTGACCGCCTTGAAGTCGGGTTTCAGCGCGGCTTTAATGTGCTGACGGGCGAAACCGGCGCGGGCAAATCCATCGTCGTCGGGTCGCTCGACTTTGTTTTGGGCGGGCGCGCCGACAAGGACCGCATCGCCGGCGGGGCGGACAGCGGGCGCGTGGAGGCGGTGTTTGATGTCTCCGGGCTGCCGCGCGTTTTGGCGCAGCTCGACGACATGGGACTGTCCATCGACGACGGCCTTCTGCCCATCATGCGGGAGGTCAACCAGTCCGGCCGCAGCGTCTGCCGCGTCGCGGGCGTCATGGTGCCGCTGGCGCAGCTTAAACAGGTCACGTCGCTGCTGGTGGACCTGCACGGCCAGCATGCGCACCAGAGTCTGCTGAACCCGGCGCTGCACCTTAGCTTCCTGGACGCCATGGGCGACACGGCGCACCGCGCGCTCGTTTTATCCGCCCGGGAAGCGTATGAGCGGTGGCACGGCGTTTCGCGCGCGCTTTCAGCAGCCCGGAGCGGGGCGCAGGAGCGCGCCCGGCGCGAGGATATGCTGCGTTTCCAGGTGGACGAGCTGGACGCCGCCGCGCTGGTTGCGGAAGAGGAGGACGCGCTGGAGGGGCAGCGGACCATGATGCGCAACGCCGAACGGATTCGGGAGGCGCTGGAGCAGGCGTACGCGCGCGTTTCCGGCGGCATGGACGACGAAATGCCCTCCGCGCTGGACACGCTCCGCGCGGCCATGGAGGCGCTCGCGGCGATCGGCCGGTACGGCGAGCGGTACGAAAAAGCGGGCGAGCAGCTCGCCGACGCGGTGTACACGCTGGAGGGCGTCGCGGGCGACCTGGACGATCTGCGCGAGGAGGCGGAGAGCGACCCGGAGCGCCTGGAGGAGATCGAGGCGCGGCTGGACCTGCTCAGCCGCCTGAAGCGCAAATACGGCTCCACCGTGCAAGAGATGATCGCTTATCGTGAGCAGGCGCGGCAGGAGCTGTCCGAGAGCGAGAACGCGGACGCGCACATCGACGCGCTGCAAAAGGAGGAAAAATCCCTCCACGCGGCGCTCGCCAAGGACGCGGAAACGCTGTCCGCCGCGCGGCGCGCGCTGGCCAAGGCGTGCGAGGCGCGCGTGCGCGAGGAACTGATGGAACTGGGCATGGAAAGCGCGTTGTTTGAAGTGTCCTTCGCGGAGGACACCGCGCTCACGGCGGACGGGCTGGACAAGGTGGAGTTCCTGCTGTCCGCGAACAAGGGGCAGCCGCTTCGGCCGCTGTCGCGCGTCGCGTCCGGCGGCGAGCTTTCGCGCATTATGCTGGCGTTCAAGTGCATTGAGGCGGAGAACGAGGGCATCCCCGTGCTCGTGTTTGACGAGGTGGATACCGGCATCGGCGGCCGGATGGGCCAGGTTGTGGCCGACAAAATGAAGCGGGTGGCGGCGGCGCGGCAAGTGCTGTGCGTGACCCATCTGCCACAGATCGCCGCGAACGCGGACGCGCAATACCTGGTCGAAAAGACCGAAAAGGACGGCGGCACGCGGACGACGGTGACACCGCTGGACCGGGCAGGGCGCGAGGAAGTGCTGGCGCGGATGCTAGGCGGCGGGGAGACGGCGCTTCTGCACGCGAAGGCGATGCTGGAGCAGGGGAACCGGTGACCGTTCGCAAGGCGTCTGGCGGATGACTTTTCGCCAGCTACGGTCGATAGGGATTCCGCCAGAAAACCCATCATGGCACGGAATCTTCGGTTCCGCACCGTTACGCAAAGGTTTGCCGTGGCGACGCTACGCCTTCACCTTTTGCATGCGGCATCTGACGAAAATTCATCTCGCCGGTTACCGCGCGAGTCAGGGGGCTGTTGCAGAAGCAACAACCCCCTTCGCGCCGCGAGACACGCGGCAATCCGTTTCCTACTCCAGAATATTGAGCACGCCGCCCGTCAGCGTGTATTTCCGGCTGACCTCGGCCGTAATGGCCGTGCCGCCGTTGTAGGATGTGGTTCCGCCCTCGGTCTTTAGCTGATCCTCCGAAAAAGCCAGGTAGAGGCTTTTTTGAAAGCCGCTCATGACGGAGGTTTTGATGACCTCCTGTCCCTGATATTGCAACGTAGTGTAAGCAATTTCCGCCTTTGTTTTGCTATCGATGAGCTTCCACGACGCGCCGTTTATCTGAAGGGTCAGGGTTTTCCCGCCGCTGCACCCCGTCAGCAGCCCTGTCAGCAAAATAACGGCCAGCAAAGCAACCGCGATTCTCTTGTTTGGCATTGCGCTCCTCCTTGATGGCGGCGCTGATTCGAAAAATCGGCCGCCATAGAGAGATTTCGTGAAAAATCCCCTTCTCGTTGATCCTCCGCCGTTCCAAGCGAAAAATCATCACTCCGACTTTTTGCCCGTGAACAGCCCGAGAATCCCCTTGCAAAGGCCGATCAGCAACGGTTTGAATACATACCACAGCAACGCCAGCAAAAAGATGCCCCCAAGTCCTAACCCTGTGTTCATTTTCCGCAGCTCCTTTGTTTATTAAGATGGCCTGAGCATAACACGGGCGAACGGGCGGTGGGCGAGCAAATTGCACAGTTGCGCGCAATCTTGCGCGTGAAGCAAAGGGGTGGTTGCAAAAAGCACCCCCCATAGGAAATTCCGAAGAAATTCCCACCTTGACGGCGGCGCTGATTTGTGAAATCGGGCGCCATAAGAAGAGTCCGCCAGGAATCCATACCTTGCCCGGAAAATCGTGAGATTTTCAGCGGAGGACGTTCTTCACCGATCCAAACGCATGAACCGCGGCGCATGCGTTTGCCGTGCGATTCCCAAGACAAAAACTGCAAAAACAAGCCGGGCGTCTGTGCAAAAGTGCGCGCGCTATGGTATACTGTGCTGTGACGGCGGCGCTGATTCGAAGAATCGGGCGCCATAAGGGGATTTCGCCAGAAAGCCCCTCCTCATACCCTAAACATGGAGAGGTGCGCGATGGCCGAGCGGACGGTGGTGCTTGCTTCAGGGTCGCCCAGACGCAGCGAATTGCTGGCGCGGATGGGCGTTCCTTTTGTTGTGGACGCGGCCGACGTGGACGAGTCCTTCGCGGGGAGCGCCCGGGACACCGTGCTGGCGCTGGCGCGGCGCAAGGCCGAGGCTGTCGCCGCGCGCCATCCGGATGAAATCGTGCTCGCCGCGGACACGGTGGTCGACTGCGGCGGCATCCTGGGGAAACCTGCGGACGAGGCGGACGCCGCGCGGATGCTGCGCCTGCTGTCGGGCCGCTGGCATGAGGTATATTCCGGCGTGTGCGCGACCTATCGCGGCGAGGCGCATGTAGGCGCGGCAGTAACGCGTGTGCGCTTCGTCCCGCTGACGGAAGCGGACATCGCCCGCTATATCGCAACGGGCGAGCCGATGGACAAGGCGGGCGCGTATGCCATCCAGGGCATGGCGGGCATGTTCATCGACAGCGTGGAGGGATGCCCGCACAACGTGATGGGCCTTCCGCTGGCGCTGACGAGAGCGTTGTTAAACTTCTGAGACGGCGGCGTTGATTCAAAGAATCGGGTGCCATGAGAGAATTCCGCAAGGAATCCTTGCCTTGGAGCAACGAAGGAGCAACTGATGGGTTTTTTTTCGCCTGAAATCGGCATTGATTTGGGGACGAACAACGTCCTATTTTATGTGGCGGGTCGCGGCATCGTTCTGCGCGAGCCCAGCCTTGTCGTCGTGCGCGGCGATAAGAAGCGCGATGTAAGCGCCGTGGGCGAAGAAGCACGGCTGATGCTGGGCCGCATGCCGGCGGGCTACGTGCCCGTGCACCCGATCCGCGAGGGCGTCATCGCCGACTTTGACATGACGGAGGTCATGCTGCGGTATTTCATTCGCCGCGCGATCGGCGTCAACTTCATCGGCAAGCCGAAGATGGTGCTGACCGTGCCGTCGGAGATCACGTCGATGGAGCGCCGCGCGGTGGAGGAGGCGGTGAGCCGCGCCGGGGGCAAACTGGTGTATGTGGTGGAAGAAGCCATCGCCGCCGCCATCGGGTGCGGTCTGCCGGTGTACGAGCCCGTGGGCAGCATGATCGTGGACATCGGGGGCGGCACGACGGAGGTGGCCGTCATCTCCATGGGCAGCATGGTCGTCAGCCGCTCGCTCCGCCTGGCGGGGAACGCCATGGACGACGCGGTCGTCTCCCTGGTGAAACGGGAGAAGAACATGCTCATCGGCGACCGGACGGGGGAGGATGTCAAGATCGACCTGGGCAACTGCCTGGCGATGGCCGATCCGCAGCGCGCGATGCTGCGCGGGCGCGATCTGGTCACGGGCCTCCCGCAGACGATGGAGATCGACAGCGATCAGGTCCACGAGGCGCTGCAGGAGCCGCTGCACGAGGTCCTGTCCGCGATTATCTGGGTGCTGGAGCGCACGCCGCCAGAACTCGGCGCGGACGTGATGCGCACGGGCATCCACCTGACCGGCGGTTCCGCGCAACTGCCAGGGCTTGACCAGTTCATCGCCGCCGAAACCGGCATTCCCGTGCAGGTCGCCAGAAATCCGATCGACTGCACGGCGCTGGGCGCGGGCTATCTGGCAAGCAACCTGGAGCTTCTCGGCAGGATTGGCAAAAACCACCCGCTGACCGAGTAGCCTCCCCTGAAAGGCACGCACGTATGGACAAAAAGCCGATGGGCAAAGAGCCGAAAAAAAAGCCGGACAAGCGGCCGGTGAATAAACAGACCAAGCGGCTGATCAAAAAGCGCAAGGGGCCTAAACTGATCGTGATGGGATTGCTGGCGGCGGTGCTGGTGGGTTCGGTCGCGATGGTGCTTGTGGAGAAGTTCTCGCCGGATCAGACCATGATCCCGCAGTCCATCGTGGAGTTCCCGTCCAAGCTGGTTTCCACCCTCATGAAGCCGATGCAGGGTGCGTTTGCCTGGGCGGGGAACACCGTTTCGGGCTATTTTGAGGACCTGAAGCTGCGGAAGAATATTGAAATCGAGTATAATAAACTGAAGGCGGATAACGACCAACTGGTGTACGAAGCCCTCCGCAACGAGGAGCTTTCCATTGAAGTGGAACGGCTGAAGAAGTTGTTGAAGGTATCGGACGAATACCGCGAAAAGGAACTGAACCCGGTCATGGGCACGGTCATCGCCAAGGAGACGGGCAACTGGTTTCAGATGTTCACCATCGATGTGGGCACAAATGACAACGTCAAGGAAAACATGGCCGTCGTCAACGCGGACGGCCTGATCGGCTATATTTACAAAGCAAACGCGGATACATCCGAGGTCATTTCGATCGTTGACAGCCGCGCGGGCGTCGCGGCGATCATCCAGAGCACGCGCGACCAGGGCGTCATCAAGGGTACGCTCGGCATTGGCGAGGAGGCGACCTGCCGCATGTACTACCTGCCGGTGGACCTTTCGCCCCGCCCGGGCGATGTGGTGGTCACCAGCGGCATCGGCGCGCCGTTCCCCAAGGGCCTCGTGATCGGCGAGGTGCGCGAGAGCACGCGGCATATGGACGAAAACAAGCACTACGTGGTCATCGAGCCCAAAGTGGATTTCATGCACATAGAGGAAGTGCTCGTGCTGGTGTACAAGGCGAGCGGGGAAACCATGCCCGAGGAGGCAAACGACGGGCAGATCAAGTACAGCCCGATGCCGCTGGATTCCATCCGGCCCAGCCCAGTGGTGGGCGAGCAGGTATACGATCCGGGGCTGGGCAAGCCGACGCCACCCGCCCCCGTCACGCGCGTGCCGGCCGAGGGTGAAACGCCGACGCCCAAGCCGTCTGGAGGCCCGGAAGTTACCCTGGAACCGGGCGCGACGCCGACGCCTAACCCGGAGCTTGACGCGCTGATGCAGGAAGAGCTCGCGGCTGAGGAGGATGAGTAGATGCGCAAAGCGGCGCGCACGGTCGTCCTGCTGCTGTTCGCGTACCTGATCCAGTCGGCCATGCTGCCGTACCTGAAGATCAACGGCGTGATGCTGGATCTGGTGAGCGTCACGCTGTACACGATCGGCTTTACGTATGGATACTACGCGGGTGCGATGGCGGGTTTGCTCGCCGCGCTGGTGATGGAGGTGGTGGGCGGCGACCTGCCCGGGTATATCTCCGTCGCCTGCGTGCTCGCCGGCGGGTTTGGCGCGTATGTGGCCGTCCGGGTCAGCCGGTTCACCAGAGTAGGCAAGCGCGGCCTGGAGCGCGCGGTGAAGCAGTTCGCGCCGATGGTGGCCGTGGGCATCTATGTGATCGCCAAAGAGGCGGTGTACGTCGTCTATTTCTACCTGACAGGCGTGGACATTGGCTTCATCCATATTTTCCGCATGCTGCTGGCGGGCGTGCTGGCCGCGGTCAGCTCGCTGGCGCTCATTCCGCTGCTGTACGGCGTCCTGACGCGCAAGCCCAAGAAGCGGGGCAAAAAGGCGAAGAAGGCGCAGAACAATGAAACGGCAAAGCCGGGCGAACCCGCTGCGCTGGGTATTCCCCCGGTCGAAGGAGGGTCGGAAGCATAATGAAAGACAAGTGGCGCTTTTGGGGAATCGGGCTGGTGATGGTGGCGTGTTTCGCGATGCTCATCGTGCGGCTGGCCAACTTGCAAATACGCGGGGGCGACGATTACGGCGCGATCGCCGAATCGACGATGACCAAGACGATCTCCGAGCGCGGTTCGCGCGGGCAGATTCTGGATGTGAACGGCGCGCTGCTCGCGTACGACCGCAAGATATACAACATCCGGTTCTACCGCGACCCGACGAGCGGCTCGACGAAGAACGGCGAGTATTCCAAGGCCATCTGGGAAGTGGTTCAGCTCCTGAAAAAGGACGGCAAGGAAGTTGCGTTCGACTTCTGGCTGGGGCTGAATGAAGACGGCGAATGGGAGTTTCAGACCAAATCGGAGGACGTCGGCGTTCAGGAGAAGCGGGAGAAAATGTTCCGCTCCAACTTTTACGTCAATACCCTGCCGGTGGACGAGATCTACGAGAAGCTCTGCAAGAACTACCAGATCCATGAGATCGACACGAACTTTTCCCAGGACGAGAAGCTGACCATGGAGGACAAGCTCAAGGTGCTGTCCGTCTGGCAGGAAATGCAGATGAACGCGTTCAACTCCGTGCCCATCACGCTGGCCAAGGACGTATCGTGGTCCACGGTCATTGAGATTGAAACGCGGCTGGTCGCGCTGCCGGGCATCTCCGTCAGCGTGGAGAATCAGCGCGTGTACCCCAAGGGGACGCTGGCCTGTCATATCCTGGGGTATACCGGCCTGATGCAGAGCCAGACGCAGATTGACGAATACGTGGGCAAGGGCTATCAGCGCGACGACGCCATCGGGCTGGACGGTGTGGAGCGGTCCATGGAGCAGTACCTGACGGGCAACTCTGCCGCGCGCCGGGGCAAGTCAGTCGTGGAAATCGACCGCAACGGCCGCCAGATTCGCACGCTTTCCAAGACGGACTCAAGCGACGGCAACACCGTCAAGCTGACGATCGACACCGCGCTGCAGCAGGTGGTGGAGTCGGAGTTGGCGACCATTGTCAACAAGATTCGCGACTTCGAAGAAGGGGAACTCAAAAACCCCAGATGGCTGGAGGCCAACAAAGAAGCCCTGATGGAACTGGAATCCAAGGAAAAGCTGCCAAGGCTCGCGCAGAACGGGGCCATCGTGGTGCTGGACATGCAGTGCCGGGTGAAGGCCATGGCGAGCTTTCCAAACTATGATCCGAACCTGTTCGTCATCGGCATGACGCCGGAGGAGCGCGACCGCATGCTGGTGGACGCGCGCAACCCGCTGTTTAACAACGCCATCCGCGCGGCGGACACGCCAGGTTCCGTCTTTAAGATGTGCACCGCGCTGGCCGCGCTGGCCAACGGCAAGCTGACGCTGACGGAAACCATCTCCGACGGCGGCTACTTTAGGGAGTTTGACAAAGTAAACCCGCCAAAATGCTGGATTCCGATCCGGAACATCGGCCAGCATTTGGACCAGACCGTCGTGCAAGGGTTGTCCCACTCCTGCAACTTCTTCTTCTACACCATCGCGGCCCGGTTGGGCGAACAGCGGGGTGACGGCAAGCTGCTATACGAGTTCGCGGCAAAGCTGGGCCTGACCAGCAAGACGAATATCGACCTGCCGAACGAGGCGACGAGCGTCGTGGGAAGCCAGGTCTCGCTGTACGACACCACCAAGCCGATCACGGGCGACGCCCAGGCGACGTGGTATCCATACCTGGTCAAGGAGCAGTTGAAGAAGCACCTGAAGGGTGTGGGCGAGACATGGCATTACACGTACACGGATGAGCGCCTGGACAAGTGCATCAAGTCGCTGATGGACATGGCGGCGGTCACGGAGCAGGGCATTGATCAGCAGACATGGGTCCGCAGAATCCGCCAGATCCTGATGGAGGAGCTGGGCATGACGCGCGACATGGCCTACCGGCAGTCCGTCGTCGGCGACATTGTCACCTCGCTGAACGAGATCAAGTGGGGCGGCACGAACACCATCATGACCGCGATCGGGCAGGGCATCACGATGACGACCCCGGTCGCCATGGCGCGCTACGTCGCCGCGGTCGCCAACGGCGGCTATGTGTACGACGTGCAGATCATCGACAGCATCGTCTCCCCGAGCGGCGAGGTGCTCAACGAGTTCAACGAGCCTGTGCTCGTCAACGACCTGTCGCAGGAGATCGGCCAGTATCTGCCGTCGATCAAGGCCGGGATGAAGGGCGTGGTTGACGACGAGTCCGGCACGGCGAAAAGGATATTTGAAAACTGGACCTATGTCGATCAGATCGGCGGAAAGACGGGCAGCGCGGAAAAGAGCGACCTGGATGTGGAGACGAACGCGTGGTTCGTTTGCTTCGCGCCGTATGACGAGCCGGAAATCGCGGTGGTCATCTACGTGCCCTACGGCATGTCCGGCGCGAAGGTCGCGGAGGCGGCAAAGAACGTCGTGGGATACTATCTGGATACCAAGGTGGAGGACGCGGCGCTGATCCTGCCTGCGCCCAACGCGCTGGTGCAATAGCAATAACAAGAGCATACCCTGTTGAGGACACAAAGGATGCGGTGAGCGCAAAATGGACGGGAACCGGCTGACCGTCGTATCCGGCAAAGGCGGCGTGGGAAAATCGATGCTGGTTGTCACGCTGGGCGCCCTCTGGGCAGCCCGGGGGAGACGTGTCGCCCTTGTGGACATCAACACGGGCATGCGCGGGCTGGACATGCTGCTGGGCCTGGAGAACCGCATCGTTTTCGACCTCGGGGATGTGCTGGAGGGGCTGTGCGCCCCCCGGCAAGCCCTGGTGGAGGACAAGCGTACGGGCATGCGCGTGATCGCGGCGCGCCAGATATCCGATACGGAAACGCTGGACCTGGACGCGCTGGACCGGCTGACGCGCGTGCTCAGCCGGGATTTTGACATCGTGATTCTGGACGCGGCCAGCGGCATTGGCAGGGGGTTCACCGCCGCCGTGCAGGCGGCTGACCGTGCGCTGCTCGTGACCACGCCGGACGACATGGCGCTGCGCGACGCGGACCGGGTGTCCGGCCTGCTGCAGCGGCTGGATATGCCGCCGCCGCTGGTGGTGCTCAACCGCATCCGTCCCGATCTGGTGGAGGAAGGGCTGCAGTACGAGCCGCGCGTGTGTGCCCAGGTGCTGGACATGCCGATTTTCGCCGTCATCCCGGACGACGACGAGATCCTGCGCTGCACGCTGCGGAAGGAGCCCGCCACCGGCGGTTTTCCCGCCGCGGAGGCGATGGCGAACCTGCTGGACCGCCTGGAAAACGCGTCCCTGCCCGTCCGTCCCTGGCGCGAAGGCGCGGGCAAAAGCGCGAAGGCGCCGCCGGAAGAAGCCGCGCGCGGCTTGTTTGGCCGCAGGCGTCGCGCGCCCGCGGATTCGCCCGAGAGGAAGTTTTTTGATGGGTAGGCCGTCTGTATAGAGGGCATGAGGAAGGGATTTCTGGTGAAATCCCTTTGATGGCGTGGATTCGGGGAATCCCCGCCGCGCCCGATTTTTCAAATCGTGCCGCCGTCATGGGAGGTGAAAAATTGACCACATCACCGGTTGTCAAACGCAAGGCGCGCCAACACTTTGACTGGCCGCTGACCATCGTGACGTACATGCTGGCGATTTTTGGCGTGCTGGCCGTCACGGTTGCCACGTATCAATACACGGGGGAAACGATGCTGGTGGATACGCTGCTGTCCAGGATCACCAGCTCCAATTCTGGCGCGAAACAGGCGCTGTTTCTCATCGTCAGCCCGCTGGCCATCATCGGCATGGTCGCGTTGAACTACCGCTTCTTCCAGAAGTTCTCCGGGCTGCTGTACATCGCGTCGCTGGGACTGCTGGTCATGGTGCTGGGGATCGGCCAGACCACCTCGGGCGTGACGGGCTGGTTCGATCTGTTTTCCGGCTACATGCTGCAGCCGTCGGAATTCGCGAAAATCGCGGTCATCCTGCACCTGGCGAAGTTCTTCGCCAGAAAGGAGAACCCGGTCACCACGCTGCGCGAGTTCGTTACCATGGGGGTCATCATGGGCATTCCGGTCGTGATGATCCTGGCGCAGGGCGAACTGGGTACGGCGATGGTGTTCATCGTGTTCTACCTCGCCATGATGTTCGTCAGCGGCATGAACCTGCGCATCATCGCGGGCATTCTGGGCGGCGGCGTCGCGCTGCTGATCCCGGTGGTGCTCATCATGCGGGAATCCGGCTCCTACCGGTACGACCGGCTGTTGTCGTTCTTTGATCCCTCGGCCGCGTCCGCCGACGCGATCTACCAGGCGCGGAACTCGCAGATCGCCATCGGAAACGGCGGCCTCCGGGGCGTCGGGTTCTTCAAGGACGGCACGTACACGTCGCTGAAGTATGTGCCGCAGAACCATACGGACTTCATTTTCTCCTCCATCGGCGAGACGATGGGCTTTGTCGGCTGTATGGCCGTGATTCTGATGTACGTGTACTTGGTCTACCGCCTGTTGTCGCTGGCGATGAACACGGGCGATAAGTTCGCGCGCCTGGTGATTGTCGGTGTTTTCGCGATGATGTTCTTCCATATTATTTACAACATCGGCATGACCATCGGCGTGACCCCCGTGATGGGCATCCCGCTGCCGTTCCTGAGCTACGGGGGATCGAACCTGATCATGAACATGGCCAGCATCGGGCTGGTGCTCAATATCACGCTGCGAAAACCTCAGCCGCGCACAGGGCAGATCGAGGAACCGCCGGACGCGCTGCTGCAGGCCACGCAGGGGAGAAGAAGATAGCGGCAATACACCCGAAAAGAGTGACGGCACATGGACACACAGAGCGCGCGCAGCTACCGGTATCATGCGGAACGTCAGGCGGAGGGGTTTGCCCGCCAGATCCTTCCGGTGCCGGCCGAATACCCCGTTCACCCCAGCCTGCCGGAAGGCTTCCGGGATAACTTCGCGCGCCTTTGCGCGTGGGCGCGGGAAATCTATGCGGATATGGCGCGCGACCCCGCCGCCTACGGTCTGATGCTGCTGGATATCGCGGAAACGGACCACAACCTCGCGCGGGACAGCTACCGGACCCTTCACCGCTTCGTGGATGTGCTGTACGCGTTGGCGCTGTCGGGCGAAGTGGACGGCCATTGCCTCCGGGTGGATGCGGAGCGGTTCCGTGGGGCGGTCAAGTCGAACCCCGGGGTGCCCCGCTACGGCCAGATGCTCCAGAAACTGCGCGATCACGGTCTCGTGATTTCCGGGTTGAAAGGGGATACGCTCCCGCGTGGTATCGCGTCCTTTACTGCCACGTGCCCGGAGGATCCGCGCCGGATGGACACGCTAAAGGCGTACTGCGATTGCTGGGAGCGGGTGGACCGCTTTCGGAGCAAAAGCAACCCCCGGCGCGGCGAGTGGATCAAGCTGTCGCCGCAGGAATTCCACCATCACTTTTATCGTTTCGACTACAAGATCACCGCTGACATGGAAAAGCTGCCGGTGCTGACCTGGGTAAACGACGAGGCGGAGTACATGGAGTACGGCGAACCGCTCCGGCGCTTCAACGAGGCGTTCTATCTGGCTTCGCTGCCGTACGAGGACCTGAAGTTCGACGGCGAGTACCACTACAAGGGCAAGCGCGTCGCGCGGATCACATCGACCGGCTACTCGGCGCTGGGCACGCCCGCATACCGGCTGTCGCTCAAGCTGAAGGAGTTGGACCGCTACATGGATGTGGTCACGGCGCTGCCCGGGACGATACAGGCGCCGATGCGGCAAAGCAGTTGCCGGAATTGTGGCTTTCAGGGTGCAACGGCGGAGCACTGCAAGTTCAGGCTGCATTGGACGCTGGACGGCGTCCGGCACACGGGCTGCGCGTTCTGGTGTTTCTTCTTTGACGATTTTCGGGAAGAGGCGATACCGGGCTATTTCGCCCTGTTGGAAAGGGAATACGGGCTGAAGCGGTAAGGATTCCTGGTGGAATCCTCTTATGGCGCTCGATTCTTCGAATCAGCACCGCCCTTGAAGAAGCAAAACGACAAACACGCGGCGCGTCCCACTGGGTGCGCCGCTTTTGTATGCCACACTGCATAATTTGGGCTTTATGCATTATTCGGTGAAATTATATTCAAAAAGAGCTTGACAAAAGCGAAATTGTGCGTATAATAATGCATATTCTAGAGCGGAGGGGAAGAACATGAAGAAAATTCTGGCTGCCGTATTGAGCCTTATGGTGCTGGTCTCGCTGGGGAGCGGGGCGCTGGCGGAAAACAAGCTGGAGAAGATTCTGGCTGCGGGCAAGATCACCGTGGCGACCAGCCCGGACTTTGCGCCCATGGAGTTTGTCGATCCATCCAAGACCGGCCAGGAATCCTATGTTGGCTGCGACCTCGCGCTGGCGCGGTACATCGCCGAGAAGCTGGGCGTGGAGCTGGTGATTGAGGCGATGGAGTTTTCCGCCGTGCAGGGCGCGATTACGACCGGCAAGGTGGACTTGGCGATTTCCGGCTTCGCCTACACGCCCGAGCGCGCCGAATCGATGGAGCTGAGCGATCCTTACAACGTGGAGGAGCGCGACGCGGAAACATACCAGCAGGGCATCCTGATCAAGAAAGCGGATTTCGACACGTACAAGACATTTGCGGATTTCGCGGGCAAGAAGGTCGCCGCGCAGAACGCGTCGCTGCAGTACAACCTGCTGACTTCGCAGATTCCGGACGCGAAGCCTGAAATCATCACGAGCCTGAACGACGCCGTCCTGATGCTGATCACCGGCAAGGTGGACGCGGTGGCCGCCTCGCGCGAGAACGGCGAAGCGTTTGCCGCCAACTATCCCGATCTGTGCATGAGCCAGGTCGTCTTTGACCAGTACAGCGAAGGGAACGTTGTAGCGGTCACCAAGGGCGAGACCGCGCTGATGGAGAAGATCAACGAGATCATCGCCGAGGTGAACGAGCTGAACCTGTTCCCGCAGTGGAAGGAAGAGGCGACGGCGCTGGCCACTTCGTTGGGCGAGGATGTCTGACGAATCAGACCGTCGTTTGATGGCCGGCCGGCGCGGACAGACTGGGTCACGCGCCGGCCGCGCCGCATTGCATATATTGGGGGGAAATTCATTTGCTGGCGAACACGATCAAGGTCATCTCCCGCTATGGGTATTTGTTCGTCGACGGCGTCAAGTACACGCTGTTGCTATCGGCGATCTCGGTTTTCTTCGGCACCATCCTGGGTTCGCTGCTGGCGATGCTGCGGATGTCGCGCTTTCGGATTCTGCGCTTCATCGCGTCGGCTTACATCGAAATCATCCGTGGAACCCCGCTGCTCCTGCAGCTCTATTTCTTTTACTTCCTTCTGCCGGAGGCCCTGCCGTTCCTGAACGACAAGTTCCTCTGCATCGCCATCGCGCTGGTGTTCAACTCCGCCGCGTATGTCAGCGAGATCATTCGGGCGGGCATCCAGGCCGTGGACAGGGGCCAGACCGAGGCGGCCAGAAGCCTGGGCATGAACGGCAGCCAGACCATGTTGCGCATCATCCTGCCGCAGGCGATCAAGAACATCCTGCCCGCGCTGTGCACTGAGTTCATCATGGTCATCAAGGAAACGTCGCTGGCGTCCACGTTCTTCATCGGCGACATCATGACGCAGTACCGGGTCATCTCCGGCGCGCTGTATCTGGTCATTGAGCCGCTGCTCGTCGCGGGCGTCATCTACTTCATCCTGACGTTCTCGCTGAGCAAGGTGGTCGCGCTGTATGAGAGGAGGATGAAGGCCGGTGACTGAGGTGAGCAAAAAGACGGCAAACGGCGAGCCCGTCATCCACGTGGAGGGGCTGCACAAGGGCTTTGGCGCGCTGAAGGTGCTGCAGGGCATCACGGAGCGCGTGGACAAGGGCGAGGTGATCTCCATCATTGGGCCATCCGGGTCCGGCAAGAGCACGTTCCTGCGGTGCCTGAACCTCCTGGAGAAGCCGGATCAGGGCAAGGTGTTCTTTGAGGGCGTGGAGATCACCGCCAAGGGTGCGGACGTGAACCGGCACCGCCAGCGCATGGGCATGGTGTTCCAACTGTTCAACATCTTTCCGCACCTGACCGTGCTGCAGAACATCACCATCGCGCCCACGATGCTGCTGGGCAAGTCAAAGGCAGAGATGCAAGAAACGGGCGAAAAGCTCCTGACGCGCGTCGGCCTTCTGGAGAAGCGCAACGAGCACCCCAGCCGCCTGTCCGGCGGGCAGAAGCAGCGGCTGGCCATCGTCCGCGCGCTCGCGATGGAGCCGGACGTGATGCTCTTTGACGAGCCGACCAGCGCGCTGGACCCCGAGATGGTGGGCGAGGTGCTGGATGTCATCAAGGCGCTGGTGAAGGACGGCATGACGAGCGTGATCGTCACGCACGAAATGGGCTTCGCGCGGGAGATTTCCGACCGGGTGCTGTTCATGGACGACGGCATCATCGCGGAGCAGGGCAAGCCGCAGGATATTTTCGGCAACCCGCAGAACCCGCGCACGCAAGAATTTTTGAGCAAGGTGTTGTATTGATATGATGAACGAGGCGAAAAAGAGCGCGCTGGCCGCCGTGGACGCGAACGCGGCCCTGCTGTGCGATGTGAGCGATAAAATCTGGGAGTACGCGGAGCTCTCCCTGATGGAATACAAGTCCGCGGAGCTGTACTGCGACGTGCTGAAGAAGCTGGGCTTTGAGGTGACGGAGAAGCTGGCCGGGATTGAGACGGCATTCTGCGGCGCGTACGGCCACGGGAAGCCGGTCATCGGCATCCTGGGCGAGTTTGACGCGCTGAGCGGCCTTTCGCAGAAGGGCTGCGCGACGGCGCGCGAGGAGCTGGTCACCGGTGGCAACGGCCACGGCTGCGGGCACAACATGCTGGGCGCGGGGTCGCTCGGCGCGGCCGTGGCGATCAAGCAGTATCTTGAATCCACCGGCAAGGAAGGCACGGTTATCTTCTACGGCTGCCCCGGAGAGGAAGGGGCCGCGTCCAAGGCATTCATGGCGCGTGACGGCGTTTGGAAGGCGCTGGACGCCGCGCTGTCCTGGCACCCGGACGATGTGAACGAGGTATCGACCGGCACGTGCAACTCGTGCATCCAGAAGGAGTACAAGTTCACAGGCGTCGCGTCGCACGCGGCGGGCGGCCCGCACCTGGGGCGCTCGGCGCTGGACGCCGTGGAACTGATGAACATCGGCGTGCAGTTCCTGCGCGAGCACATGCCTTCCACCGCGCGCATCCACTACGCCATCACCGACGCGGGCGGGAATTCCCCCAATGTCGTGCAGCCCACGGCGCAGGTGCTGTACATGGTGCGCGAAATCAAGGTGTCGGACACGCTGGCGCTGCAGGCGCGCGTGGACAAGATCGCCGAGGCCGCCGCGATGATGACGGAGACGAAGCTGTCCGTCCGGTTCATCGACGGCTGCTCCAACACCGTGCCCAACTTCGCGCTGGAAAAGCTGCTGCACGAGAACATGGAGGAAATCGGCGCGCCCGCGTACACGGATGCGGAAAAGGCGTATGCCCAGGCGCTGATCGACACCTACGAGAACAAGCCCGGCGAGCTGCCCGGCTTTGGCGCGCAGGAGGACCCGGCGATCGCCGAATTCGTGGCGGAAAAGACGGAGGACGGCAAGATCCCGCTGAACGGCTTTGTGATGCCGCTGTTTTCCTCGCTGAAGCCGAGCATGGGTTCCACGGACGTGGGCGACGTGAGTTGGCTGGTGCCGACGGCGCAGATTCGCGGGCTGACCTATCCGTCCGGCGCGCCGGGGCATTCGTGGCAGCACGTGTCCTGCGGCGTTTCGACCATCGGCCACAAGGGCGTGTTGTTCGCGGCCAAGGTGCTGGCGGGTGCGGCGATTGATTTGCTGGAAGCGCCGGACGCGCTGGAAAAGGCAAAAGCGGAGTTCCGGAAGAAGGCGGCGGAGGGGTATACCTGCCCGATCCCGGCGGACGCCGTGCCCACGGCTGTCGGAGATAAGATGTAGAAACAACCACCAAACGGTCGCGTCGAAAGAGCGGCGGCGAGGTGTTAATGCAAATAGGCATTAGCACTCCGCCGCCGCTTTTGTCACCGTGCGGGCGCGGAGCGCCGCACATACGGAAATTCTCTCTTTTCATCCAAAAGCAGGGCACGTTTTCTGGAGGAATTCGTCACAAATCAGAGAAGCATGTAACGTGTGTGTGTGGAATATGTGCCACACAAGTGTTTGTGGCCCGTGATTGGTTACATTGAAAATTGCAATACAACCAATAATGGTATTTTTTGATACCCTGTGGCTTGACACGTGCGTGGATATGTCGTAAAATCGATTTATAGTCAGAATTTGACAGCTTTGTGTTTACCTAGGAGGCAATGACATGCGACGAAAGTCAATTCTCATCGTCGATGACATGGAGATTAACCGCGCGATCCTCTCGGAGGTATTCGTCGCGGATTTTCAGACGCTGGAAGCCGAGAACGGCCGGGAAGCCATGGCCATCATGGACGAGCGGGGCGAAGATATCGCGATTGTGCTGCTGGATGTCGTGATGCCCGTCATGGACGGCTATGCCGTGATGGAAGCTATGCGCGAAAAAGGGTATTTGACACGCATCCCGGTGATCGTTATCACCTCGCTGGATTCCCATGAGGACGAGGCGCGCCTGTTCGATCTGGGCGCTTCCGATCTGATCATGAAGCCGTTCAACCCGCTTGCCATCAGGAAGCGCGTGATGAACGTTACGGAGCAGTACCAGTACCGCAACCATCTGGAGCAGATTGTGCAGGAGCAGGCCGAGCGGCTGGAGCAATCCAACGAGGCGATGATCGACACGCTCGGCGCGATCATTGAATACCGCAGCATGGAGACGGGCCAGCATATCGCGCGCATCCGCGGCTTCACGAAGCTGCTGCTGAACGAGGTTGCCATCGAGTTCCCGGAATACGGCCTGAACGAGCGCAAAATCACGCTGATCAGCCGCGCGTCCGCGATGCACGACGTGGGCAAGATCGTCATCCCCGATGCGGTGCTCAACAAGCCGGGCCGCCTGACACCCGAGGAATTCGATATCATCAAGACGCATACGACCAGCGGGAGCGAGATCCTGGAGCGGGTGGACCGCGTGCACCGCGAGGAGTATTTCACCTACGCCACTACGATCTGCCGCTACCACCATGAGCGGTGGGACGGAAAGGGCTATCCCGACAAGCTGGTCGGCGACGAGATTCCCATCAGCGCGCAGGCGGTCGGCGTGGCGGACTGCTACGACGCGCTGACGACCCCGCGCGTGTATAAGCCCGCGCTGCCGCACGAGACGGCGATGGGCATGATCCTGCGCGGCGAATGCGGGGCGTTCTCCCCGAAGATGCAGCAGTGCCTGTCCGCGATTGACGGCCCGTTCGAGCGGCTTGCCAAGGCGTACGCGGACAACGATCTCTCCGTTCAGGACGCGTAACGCCTGACCTGATTGTGAAATCATACACACCCGCGCGAGGCCGGCAGAAAGACCGGCGCGCGCGGGTGTTTTTGTGGTATAATAGAAAAAATGCAAAATCCGCATAAAGGAGTGGCGAAACCATGCCAGTTGAAGGAATGAACTATGCCCCGAAGGGAAAACCACAGCCCGTCGTCGCGCCGGGCGAATTCGCGTTCGCGGCGGTGGCGCTGGATCACGGGCACATCTACGGCATGTGCAACGCGCTTACCGAGGCGGGCGCGGTTGTAAAATGGGTATACGACCCCGACCCCGCCAAGGTGCAGGCGTTCCGCAAGGCGTTTCCCGGAGCCATGGCGGCCGCGAGCGAGGCCGAGGTGTTTGCCGATCCCGAGGTGAAGCTGATCGCCTCGGCGGCGGTGACGAGCGAGCGGTGCCCGCTGGGCCTTCGGGCGATGGACGCGGGCAAGGACTACTTCACCGACAAAGCGCCGCTGACCACGCTCGCGCAGCTTGACGCGGCGAAGCAAAAGGCGCGCGAGACGGGCCGCAAGTACATGGTGTACTATTCCGAACGGCTGCATGTGGAGAGCGCGATCTACGCCGGGGAATTGATCGAGCGGGGCGCCATTGGCCGTGTGCTGCAGACCCTTGGCACAGGGCCGCACCGCCTCAGCGCGGCCGGCCGGCCGGCGTGGTTCTTCGAACGGGAGAAGTACGGCGGCATTCTGTGCGACATCGGCAGCCACCAGATCGAGCAGTTCCTGTACTACACGGGCGCGAAGGACGCGCGGATCGTCCGCAGCCAGATCGCGAACTATAACCATCCGGAGCACCCGGAGCTGGAGGACTTTGGCGACTGCATGCTCGTGGGCGACAACGGCGCGACCGGCTATTTTCGCGTGGACTGGTTCACGCCGGACGGCCTGTCCACCTGGGGCGACGGCCGCATGACCATCCTGGGCACGGAAGGCTACATCGAGCTGCGCAAGTATGTGGACGTGGCGCGCGAGGAGACGGGCGACCATGTATACCTTGTGAACAAGGACGGCGAGCAGCATTTCTCCGTGCGCGGCCAGGTCGGCTACCCGTTCTTCGGCCGGCTGATCCTGGACTGCATCCACCGGACGGAAACGGCGATGACACAGGAGCACGCGTTCAAGGCGGCGGAACTGTGCGTCCGCGCGGAAATGCAGGCGGAGCGGCTGCGATAGCACACAAAGGGGGAAAACCATGAAGGACCTGATAGCATCCAGGCTGACGCTGCTCGCGGACAACGCGGCGGCGATCGGCGGGGCGTTCATGTGGCAGAACGCGCTGGTGAAGCGGCTGGCCGCGCTGCTCTACGCGATGGAGGACAAGGCCGCCGACGTAAGCGCCATCCGCGTGAGCCATGACCGCATCAAGCGGACCGTCGGGCCGTTTTCCACGCTGCGCGGCAACTTGGCCATCGCGCTGGCGGCCATGCTCTCGCTGGCAGAGGACGAAGAACGCCTCCTCGCGGATACCGCCCGGCTGTACGGCCGCATGAAGGAGGCGGGGTTCTACGCGTCGGATTACCTTGTGATGGCCGCGCACCAGATCGCCGCGCAGAGCGATGTGGACGGCTACGAGCGGGCGATCGAGCGGACGCGTGCATTTTACGAGGGCATGAAGCAGAACCACAGGTTTTACACGGGCCGGGACGATTACATCTTTGCCGCGATGCTCGGGCTGTCGGATATCGACGTGAGCGAAGGCGTCGCGCGCACGGAACGCGTCTTTGGCGCGCTGAAGCCCGCGTTCTTCTCGGGCAACGGGGTGCAGGCGCTGGCGCAGGTGATCGTGCTGGGCGGCGAGGGCGACGACGCGGCCAGTCGGGTGATCGCCTTCAAGGAGGCGCTCCGGGTGCGGAACCTGCGCATGGACAGGGAGCAGACGCTTCCGCTGCTCGGCGTGCTCGCGCTGCTGCCCATGGATGTGGACGCGCTCGCGGACGAGGTCGGGGAGACGCTCACGGCCATGCGGGAGCGAAAGGGATTTAGCGGCTGGTCCGTGATGAAGCAGGAGGCGCTATTGCTCTCGACCGCGCTGGTGGCGTCCGCCGCGGTGGAGGACGCGAAGCGCGGCGTGCTGCCCGCTGTCGCCACAAGCCTGACAAACATCCTGATCGCCCAACAAGCCGCGCTGGCGGCTGCGGCCGCGTCCTCGGCAGCGGCGGCGTCCGCGTCGTCGTCGCACTGAGCGGCGGGAACGCTTCGGGATCCCTGATAAGTCGTACGATGGGCAGCATTGCCAATGTCATGAAGCCCATCCGCCATCTTGCGGGGCGAACGCGGGGGCTATGCTACGCGGCAGACTGGAGGCATTCATAATGAAAAGGATCACATGGAACATGACCTGGGTTGTTTGGTTCCTGCTGCTGTTTGGCTTGATCTTTATCGGTGTTGGCACTGCCGCGTTTGTCTTTGCGAGGGGATCGTTTGAGAGCTTGGAAGACGAAAGGATATTCCGATACGTATTCCTGGGCGTGTTTGGCGGAACGGGAACGGTTATATTTCTCGTCGGCCTTTTCGTCGCGTACAGATTCCGCAAAGCGCGTCTGCTGGCCGACCGCCTCATGAGCGCGGGCAACAGCGTATGGGCGGATGTGGTGGATATAACGCTCCATTACAACATGAACATGAACGGCCGCTCGCCGAGCGTTTTGCGCTGCACCTACCGCCATACGGACGGTCAGACCTACATGTTCAAGAGCAAGTACCTGCGGTACAACCCAAAATCGCTGCTGAAGGACGGAAAAGTAAAAGTGTGGCTCGACCCCTATGATATAAGGCAATACTATGTGGATGTAGAGGGCAGCATGAAAGAACCAATCATTGAAATATAGAGGTAAGGATTCCTTGCGGAATCCTCTCATGGCGCCCGATTCTCCGAATCAGCGCCGCCGTCAAGGCAGGTGCGTATGATCGAAAGACGGTAGACCGTTTCCGCATCACAGGTTCAAATCAGCGAAGCACAGCCGAACGACATATACCTGTCGGTCACAATGCAGATGCTATCCAATCGCGCGAACCACAGCGGCGTGGCGGTGACGGAAGCGTTCATAGATCAAGTTGTTGGGGATGCGGGCAAGTAGGTCTGTATCCCTCTTTGCGCAGACATACAAAAGCTCAAGAGCGGCGGCCACAAATGCATGGGCCATATGCCAGACCAGCGCACCGGGACGTTCTTTTCGGAACAGATACCCACGCGCGCAGCAAAGTTTTACATCGGCAAGTTACGGAGGTAGGGATTTCTTGCGAAATCCCTTTATGGCGCCCGGTTTTCCAAATCAGCGCCGCCGCCATGGATAGATGCGCGGCGTGGAACCTCCGGTTCCCAGTCACCGTCTAAACAGACAAGGTAAACTATAGCAACAAGGAGCGATGTATGGCAAAATACGAAACCGCCCTGAAGGGCGACTTTGACGAACTGCTCGACCTGATCGAAACAGGGGTGGTGAACGGCAGCGCATCCGCTAGCCTGGAGGACGGGAGCGGCTACCGGAGCGACCGCGTCCGCTGCGCCGTCCGCGTCTTTGAGCGGTACAGCATGACGGGGAAAAACCGGGTGAGCCTCAATGTCACGCTGATTGGGGAAGGGGAGGACCTGTTTGTCTCCGCCATCACATCCGGCGGGAGCCAGGCGGTATTCTTCAAGCTCAATACGCTGGGTGAGGAGTCGTTTTTGGACGGCGCGGTGGAGATCATTGAGGAATACAAGCGGACAAAAACTGTTTAAATTGCATAAAGCACAAAAAATCTTGCAAATTGCGTATAAATGGGGGAACAAGGAAGGGATTCCGTGTTCCTCTTTTATGTGTTTTCTGCTATACTAGTGTGGCTACAAAGCATGGAGGCAAGGAGCGGAATTGATGGACATTTTCGTATGCATCAAGCAAGTACCTTCCACCAACCGCGTGCAGGTGGATGAAGAGACGGGCGTGCTCATCCGGGATGGGGTGGCAAGCAAGATGAACCCCTACGACCTATTCGCGCTGGAAACGGCGCTGAGGCTTCGGGAGGCGCACGGCGGCCGTGTCGTCGTGGGCACGATGGGCCCGCCGCAGGCGCAGGCGATCATCCGGGAGGCCTACATGATGGGCGCGGACGAAGGGCACCTGTTTTCCGACCGGCGGCTGGGCGGCGCGGACGTGCTCGCCACCAGCTATACGCTGGCCCAGGCCATCCGGTCCGTCGGCGACTTTGACCTGATTATCTGCGGCAAGCAGACCACGGACGGCGATACCGCGCAGGTCGGCCCGGCCATCGGGGAGCACATGGGCATCCCGCACGCGGCCTGGGTGTCAAGCATCCGGGTGGAGGACGGCGGCGTGCGCGTGGAGCAGCAGCTTCAGGATGTGATCGAGACGGCGTGGATGCCGTTCCCGTGCCTTGTCACCGTCGAACAGGATATTTCGACGCCCCGGCTGCCCTCGCTGAAGGCGGCGCGCGAGACGCGCGAGCGCCCGATTTCGGTGCGCGGCCTGGACGCGTTTATGGATACGGACCCCGACCATTACGGGCTGACCGGCAGCCCCACGCAGGTGGAGCGCATCTTCCCGCCGACAAACGACATTGAGCGCGAGACATGGGACGGGGACGGGGGCGACAGCGCGAAGAAGCTGCACGACCTGCTCAAACACTGGAAATTCGTGTAGAAAGGGGCGGTACGCATGGCACAAATCGCTGTAATTGAACGGAAGTGCGACGGATGCGGGCAGTGCGCGAAAAGCTGCCCCTTTGCCGCGATTGATATGGAGAATGGCAAGCCCTCGCTGAACGCCGCGTGCAAGGTGTGCGGCATCTGCGTGAAGGCATGCCCGAAGGAAGCGATCATCCGGCTGGAAACCAAGGCGCGGAGCGTGGACAAGTCCGAGTGGAACGATATTCTCGTCTTTGCGGAGGTAACGTGCGGGAGGCTGCACCCGGTCTCGCTGGAATTGATCGGCAAGGCGCGCGAGCTGGCGAAGGGCACGGCGCATCGGGTCAAGGCCGTGGTGCTTGGCGACGCGGTGGGCGCGTGCGCGGAGGAGCTTCGGCATTACGGTGTCGCCGCGGTGTACGCCTACGAGGACGCGGCGCTGTCGTTCTTCCGCGCGGAC
>JAVBOM010000073.1:0-43262 GCA_031550535.1 Eubacteriales bacterium | reverse complement strand
ACGGCCATTCGTTCACCAGGGGTAATCTGAACAGAACCGGCGCTCGGCTCCAGTTCGCCGGACAGGATTTTCAGAAAGCTGGATTTCCCGGTGCCGTTGGCACCGATCAAGCCATAGCAGTTTCCGGATGTGAATTTGACGCTTACATCTTTGAAAAGCGGCTTGCCGCTGAAGTTTAAGGTAAGGTTTTCCGTGTAGATCATTGTTGCTTCTCCTAATACTGTTATGGGGAAAATGAGAACAACACAAGGCTTGTTATAATCATTTTGGATGGTGTCTCACAAAGGAAAAACTCTTGAAAGCACAGAGTTTCCAAGGGTTTTGGTGGAGCATAGCGGATTCGAACCGCTGACCTCTACAATGCGAATGTAGCGCGCTACCGCACCATTCATTTTGCATTCCATCAACTTACATCTTCACAATTGGCACCTCATGGATGTATGACTGTGCAAAGCCCAGTTTTTCAGCCAGTGCCGCTGAGGCCGTACGCTCCTGCCAACAGGCCCAATTAGGGTGCAGTCCTCTCTTCGTGCACTCGCGAAAAAAGGCTTTCGCGCAATATGTTGCGAGTCCTTGGCGACGTTTTCCCTCCATGGTGTCGATAGAAACCTCTGCCATCCCATCGCCAACAAACACGGCGACGCATGTGCAAACGGCTTCATCTCCTTCCATGATGGCAACGCCAAATCGCCGGGTATGCGGAGCCCAGAATCCTTCAGGCTTCTCGTTCATCAGGCAGCATCTGTATGGCTCGGCAAGCTGCGGGGACAAATGATAAGATTCGTCTGCCAGATGCTCTGGGGTAATAGAAAATGTTTTGCGAACCCTTCGCGCGCAAATTTCATTCCCAAACGCATCTGTTAAAAGAGGATACCACGCCATGCTCAGGGGTTGCAACTCATAATAAGGAATCTCGCCCGTGGATATCTGCTCATGCAGGAGGCGATGGATATCTGCTTTGTGAAGCGTGTCTGACGGCGTACCCGCAAAGAAAAGGATATCTTCCAATACGATAATTGCAAATGATGGATTTTCTTCCCTCTCGGCGAACACTCGTCCAGATTGCGCCCCTTCGATCACAGAAAAAATGACCGGCCCGTTATGTGGGGCACCCTGAACCAAAGGCCGAACCAGGCTGTATTGCCACGTAGAAAGTTCTTTCATATGATAAACCCCAATCATTTTGTCGGTTTACTATGTAGATATATAGATAAACCGTCCTGTTATATCTAGCAGGACGGTTCGTGGTGGAGCATAGGAGATTCGAACTCCTGACCTCTACAATGCGAATGTAGCGCGCTACCAACTGTGCTAATGCCCCATGTTTTATAACTGTTCTATTCAACTATCGATCCCAATCGCTGGAGGAGTTCATGGAGTGCGGAAGGTGTGATCCGGTCTACCAACTGTGCTAATGCCCCATATATCCCCATCTCGCCGCAGCAACCACGATACCCTGGCGGAGAACGTCACTAATAATACCATGAGGCCCCGCGCTTGTCAATCTCAAAACCAAAAAAACCACCGAATTCCGCCCCGAAAGTATGCCCCTGCCCGCCAACGCGCGCCCCCTCAAAAATCCCGCGCCTTCTCGTGCAGCGTAAACCGATTCTTCTCCACCGACAGCAGCCCCTCCCGCCGCATCCTGCCGAGCTCCGCCGACATCGCGCTGCGGTCCACCGCCAGATATTCCGCCAGCGCCTGCCGGTCAAACGGAATGGTAAACGCGCTGCTCCGCGCCCGCCTCGCCTGCGCGGAAAGATAGGAAAGGAGCTTTTCCCGCGTGGTGCGCCGCGTCACGTGCTCGATTTTTTGCGTCAGCGCGATGTTTTTCTCCGCCAGAATACGCAGCATGTTGTGGATCAGCCGCGCGTGAAACCCGCATGCGCTGGTGCATGTCGTTGCGATACGGCGGTAGTCCACCAGGAGAATGGCGACATCCTCCGCCGCCGTCACGCCGACCGGCAGCTTCTCCACCTGCGCGCAGGAAAACGCCTCGCCAAACAGATCGCCCGGCGTCAGCCGCGCCAGGATGCCGCGATTGCCCCAAAAATCCTCCTGCACCACATCCACCGCGCCGCTGAGCACAATGCCCACATACGTCGACGGCGCCTCCGCCTGGAAGATCATTTCGCCCTTTTCATAGCTCCGCTCCCGCGCGCCAAGGCACGGCAGCAGCCGCTCCATCTCCCCCGCCGCGATGCCCGCGAACAAGGGGCACTCCGTTAAAACACTCAAATACGATTGCATGCGATTATTTGTTGTAAAAACAACATCCTTTCCACGCTCAGTATAGTAAGATGCGGATGAAAAGTCAAGAACGAAACGAAAAAAGGATGGGATTGAATATGAAGCGCAAGATCATCACGATCGATCAAGACAAATGCAATGGCTGCGGCCTATGCGTCAACGCGTGCCATGAGGGCGCTATCGGCATGGTCGATGGCAAAGCGACGCTGCTGCGCGACGATTATTGCGATGGGCTGGGCGACTGCCTGCCCGCGTGCCCGGTGGATGCCATCACGTTTGAGGAGCGCGAGGCGGCCGCCTATGATGCCGAGGCCGTCAAGAATCGCCAGGCGGAGCTGGCCGCGCCCCCGCCGCTGCCCTGCGGATGCCCCGGCACCCATGCGCGCGCCCTGCGGCACGATGCCCCGGCGCCGGCGGAGCAGCCGAAGGAAGCCGCCGTCCTCCAGAGCGAACTGGCCCAGTGGCCGGTGCAGATCAAGCTCGCCCCCCTCCAGGCCCCCTACTTCGACGGCGCGCGCCTGCTGATCGCGGCCGACTGCACCGCCTACGCCTATGCCGATTTCCATCGCCGGTTCATGCGGAACCACGTCACGCTGATCGGCTGCCCCAAGCTGGACGAGGGCGACTACGCGGAGAAGCTGACCGAGATCCTCCGCCGCAATGACATCCGCAGCGTGACCGTCGCGCGGATGGAGGTGCCGTGCTGCGGCGGCATCGTAAACGCGGTCAAGGAGGCGCTGCAAGCCTCCGGCAAGATGATCCCCTGGCAGGTCGTCGTGCTCTCCACGGACGGGCAAGTGCTCGACGCCTGATCCCCGCGCCCGCCGGTAAAATGCCTTGACCGTCCAAATCGCCCGTGATACAATGCAGAATAATGAAGAAGGGATTCCTTACGGAATCCCCTTATGGCGCCCGATTTTCCAAATCAGCGCCGCCGTCAAATTACGCCAGTATCTACGGACGAAAGGGACACAGAATGAAAAAGTTGCTCATGCCGATGTCCATCGCGTGTCTGTTGGCGCTGATGCTGCCATTTGCCGCCGTCCTGGCCGAAGAGGCCCCGGCGGCTTTCGCCGTCACGCCGGAAGACGTTGTTTTCTGGACGGATGCCAGCGCGGGCCTCGCCACGGAGACCTTGCCCGGCGGGGATATCCTCGCAACCTGGCCCGCCGCGCCGGACGCCGCGTATTACTACCTCGTCATCTGCGAGAAGGGGTTTGTGCAGGGCGATCCCTACGCGGGCGACAAGAGCCTCGCCTGGGGCGCGGGGCTGTGGGACAAGCACGCGGCCATCACCGATGCCACGCAGAAGGTTCTCTCCATCATCGCCGAGTACGACGCCAGCCTGTGGTGCCGCGCGGATGCGAACGAACTGACATACGAGCCCAGCGATGTCCTGACCACGCTCGTGTACGCGCAGAATGGCGTCGCGTATGAAATGGTGCAGGGCAAAATCGTGGCCTCGGCAAGCGGCCCGCAGATTGTCTCCACGCTGGAAAATCTGTTCGTTTTCTATGTGCGGAACGAAGCGCCTGAGGGCGAGGAAGCCGTTGTCCAAGCAGAAAACGGCGAAACCGCCGGCACGCCCGCGAGCGCCGCCCCGGATGATTCCGTTTACGCAAAGGATACCGCCGCCCCGGATGAAACGGCAAACGCGGGCGATGGCGGGTCGTCCGATGAGTTTGACCCCGATGAGATGTTCATCGGCTACGCGACCGTGACGAACAAAAACCCCGTAAACCTGCGGCGGGGCGATACCACGGAGTTCGGCATCGTGAGCAGGGCGCAGCCCGGCTCCATTCTGCTCTGCCTGGGCATCACGCAGCGCGGCTGGTACGCGGTGTTTACGGATACCCTGGATATCGCGTATGTCGCTTCCAGCATGGTGGAGTTCACGCCCACCGGGAAGTATGCCGAGATGCTCGCCGCCGAGGAAGAGGCCGCCAAGGCGACGCCGACGCCGACCGTTAAGCCCACTGAGGTGCCCGCGACCGCGAAACCCACCGAAGCGCCGGCCACACCCAAGCCCGCCACGCCGACGCCGACCGCCACCGTCAAGCCCACCGGGGCGGCAACCGCAAAACCCGCCAACTAGAGCAAAGCAAGGTAGGGATTCCTTATGGAATCCCCTTATGGCGCCCGATTTTCCAAATCAGCGCGGCCATCCAAGGTAGGGATTCCTTATGGACTCCCCTTATGGCGCCCGATTTTCCAAATCAGCGCCGCCGTCAATGAGATAAAAAACGAGGCCGTGCGGGCGAACGCCCCCTGCGGCCTCGTTTTTTCATACTTTTCGATCGCGTCCCTACCATTCCACCGCCCCAAACGCGCTCCACGGGAACCGCTCCGGCCGCTCGGCCGTAAAGCCAATCGCCTCGCGCGTGGTCGGGTGGACAAGCGACAGCCGCGCGGCAAACAGCGCAATCTGCTCGCCCGGCTTCCCCCCGCCGTAGCGCGCGTCGCCCCAGATGGGTAGCCCAGCCCGCGCGAGCTGTATGCGGATCTGGTGCTTGCGCCCCGTTTCCAGCGTCACATGCAGCAGCGAGAGGCCCTCCGCCCGCGCCAGGCACCGATAGGACAGCGCGGCGGGCTGCGGCGGGCCGTCCTCCCGCTCGATCAGCCCTTCCAGCCGCGCCGCCTCCGGCGCGTCCCCGCGCGCGACGGCCAGATATTCCCGCTCCATCGTGTGCGCGCGCAGTTGTTCGGATAGCCGCGCCGCCGCCTTGGACGTGCGCGCAAACGCCATCAGCCCGCCGACCGGCCGGTCCAGCCGGTGCACCAGCCCCAGGTACGCGGCCCCGGGCTTCTGATACGCTTCCTTCACATACGCCTTCATCAGCGTCAGCAGGTCCATGTCGCCCGACGCGTCCGCCTGCGCGGGCATGTTCGGCGGCTTCACCGCGACCAGCACGTGGTTGTCGCAGTAGACGATCGTAACGCCGCGATACGCTGTCACGCGCGCCACCTGCCGGTCGCCCCGCAGGGCAGCGCGCCGCCCGCCTCGACCGGCAGCGCCAGCTCCCCCGCCTCGGCCTTGCCGCCGTGCCGGCCCTCCACCGCGATGCGCAGCAGGTTCGCCAGCACCGCCGGCTGCAGCCCGGTCGTGTAGCTGTTCAGCACGAAAAACAGCGGCATATCCGACAGCACCTGGGCGCACGCGTCCACCAGCTCGAACACGCGGTCCTCCAGCTTCCACACCTCGCCGTTCGGCCCGCGCCCGTAGCTCGGCGGGTCCATCACGATGCCGTCATAGAAGCTGCCACGCCGCGCTTCCCGCTGGACGAACTTCAGCGCGTCGTCGATGATCCAGCGCGCCGCGCCGTCCGGCAAGCCGCTCAGCGCGTAGTTTTCCTTCGCCCATTGCACCATGCCCTTCGCCGCGTCCACGTGGCAGACGGACGCCCCGGCTGCCGCGCACGCCAGCGTCGCCCCACCCGTGTACGCGAACAGGTTCAGCACGCGCGGCTGCCGCCCCCGCTCCGCCTCACGGATCAGTCCGGCCATCCAGTCCCAGTTCGCCGCCTGCTCGGGAAAAAGACCGGTGTGCTTGAACCCGGTCGGCCGCACGTAAAATTTGAGCGCGCCATACGCCAGCGCCCACCGCTCCGGCAGCTTGCGCGCGAATTCCCATTCCCCGCCGCCGCGCGCGCTGCGGTGGTAGTGCGCGTCCGCGCCGGCCCATAGCGCGGGCTGCTGCTTGGGCCAGATGACCTGCGGGTCCGGCCGGCGCAGGACGACCGTCCCCCACCGTTCCAGCTTCTCGCCGTCGCCGGTGTCCAGCACGCTGAAATCCCGCCACGCGGTTGTGATGTACATGGGCTCCTTTCTGGGGGAGAACGTCAGGGGCTCTGCCCCTGAACCCCCGCCAAAGGGATTTCGTCCGGGTTTTCATATTGTCGCGCACAAAGTGCGCTCTGTATGAAACCGATCTGCGCCGCATTACTTCCGCCACTGGCGGAATGCGGCTTCGATCCCCTCTGGACTCCCATCTTTGCCTCACGGCAAGGGTGGGTGGTCTACACTTCGATGATGCTTCTTTGCAACATGGGCAACTGGCGCTTATCACCCCTGCTCCGCCCCGCCGTCCTTCTTCCCTGCCTTCTTCTTCGCGGCCTTCCGCTCCGCCTCGGCCAGGTTCTCCGCAAGGCAAAACAGCGTGATCTCCCGGATCAAATCCAGCGGCAGCGGCCTATTCATCGGCAACTGAATGCCGCCCTTGGTCGTTCTGTAATCGCCCAGCTTGTCCTGGAATCGCGCCACCGCCTCCGACCCCGGATACAGCCCGATGTGCGCTTTGTTCATCGCGAAGTGTATCAGGTTCCCCTGCAGCCAGAACGTGGGCATCTGCCAGCTCATCCGCTCCTGCGCTTCCGGCGCGATCTCGTGCACCGTCTGCCGTATCGCCTGCATCCGCGCCTGCGCCTCCGGCTCATACTGCGCGATGTACGCGTCGATCGTGGTGATCTCCGGCCCCTTTTCCACTGTAGAACCCTCCCCATGTGGTTTTCTTGGAAGGGGGTTTGGGGGAAACCTTCTTTTTTCTAAAAGAAGGTTTCCCCCAGCGTCTCCCCCGTCACACCCTCCAAACGGCGATTTCCGCGTCCTCGCCGTTGATGTTCCACTGCTTCCACGGCACGCCCTCCGGCGCGTCCTTGGCCAGCGCCACGCCGAGCGTCGCGGCCAGCACATCGGCTTTGGCGGCCTCGACGATGCTCCACAACATGTCACCGCAGCGCACGGCGATGCCCACGCGGTCGGTCACGTCGAACTCGGCTTCCTTGCGCATGGTCTGCACCTTGGAGACGACCTCGCGGGCGTACCCCTCGGCGATCAGCGCGTCGGTCAGGTTCGTATCCAGCACCACGGTCACGCCGTTCTCGGTCTCGGCGACAAACCCCTCGCGCTGCGCGGGTTCGACCAGCACGTCCGCCTCTTCCAGCACGACCTCCGTGCCCTCGACGGTCAGCGCGAGCGTCTCCCCGCGGCCGAACGCGTCCACGGCATCGTTGCCGTCCGTCTGGGCCAGGGCCGCGCGGATGCCGTTCAGCAGCTTCCCGTACTTCGGCCCGAGCGTCCGCATTTGCGGCTTCAAATGATACGCCGTAAACGCGCGCGCGTCATCCACGAAGCGCACGTCCTTCACGTTCAGTTCCTCGCGCGCCTGCGCGGCAAATTCATCCGGGAAAGTAGCGCCCTTCACGTACAGCGCGGCCAGCGGCTGGCGCGTCTTGAGGTTCGCGGCATTGCGCCCGGCGCGCCCAAGCTGCACCACCTCGATCAGCGCGGTCATGTTCCGCTCCAATTCCGCGTCGATCCGCGCGGCGTCCACGGCCGGGAAGTCCGACAGATGCACGCTGATGGGCGCGTCCGGGTACGCGGTGCAAACCAGATTCCGGTACAGCGTCTCCGCCAGGAACGGCACGAACGGCGCGATCACCTTCGCCAGCGTCACCAGCGTGTGGTACAGCGTCGCGAATGCGGCCTCCTTATCACCCGCCATGCCCTTGCCCCAGAACCGCTCGCGCCCCCGGCGCACGTACCAGTTGGACAGCTCGTCGACAAACGCGGCGATGGCCCGCGCGCTCTCTGTCACGCGGTAGTTCGCGAGGCCGTCGTCCACCAACCGCACCAGCGAGTTCAGCTTCGACAGCAGCCACCGATCCATCAACGACTTCTCCACCTTCTCCAGCGGGTGCGCCTTCGGGTCAAAATCGTCGATGTTCGCGTACAGGATGAAGAACGCGTATGTGTTCCACAGTGTACCCATGAACTTGCGCTGCACCTCGGACACCGCCTCCGGCGAAAACCGGCTCGGCAGCCACGGCGCGCCCGCCGTGTAGAAATACCAGCGCACCGCGTCCGCGCCCTGCACGTCCAGCACGTCCCCCGGCGCGACCACGTTGCCCAGGTGTTTGGACATCTTGCGGCCTTCCATGTCCTGCACGTGACCGAGCACCAGACAGTTTTCAAACGGCGATCTGTCAAACACCAGCGTGCCGATGGCCAGCAGCGTGTAGAACCACCCGCGCGTCTGGTCCACGGCCTCGGAGATGAACTGTGCCGGGAACAGGCTGTCAAACCGCTCCTTGTTCTCGAAGGGATAGTGCCACTGGGCGAACGGCATGGAGCCGGAATCGTACCAGCAGTCGATGACCTCCTTGACGCGCCGCATCTCCTTGCCGCACTCGGGGCAGGTGATTGTCACGGCGTCGATGTACGGCCGGTGCAGCTCCAGATCGTCCGGCACGTTGCCGCTCATCCGCCGCAGCTCTTCCACCGAACCGATCACGTGCATGTGCCCGTCCGGACAGAGCCACACCGGCAGCGGTGTGCCCCAGTACCGCTCGCGGGACAGTCCCCAGTCCAGCACATTCTCGACAAAGTTGCCCATCCGGCCCTCTTTGATGTTGTCGGGCAGCCAGTGGACGGACCGGTTGTTGGCAACAAGCTGATCGCGCACCGCCGTCATGCGGATGAACCAGCTCTCCCGCGCGTAGTATAGCAGGGGCGTGTCGCACCGCCAGCAGAACGGGTAATCGTGCGTGTACGCGGACGCGCGCACGAGCAGCCCACGCGATTTCAAATCCTCCAGGATCAGCGGGTCCGCGTCCTTGACGAACGTGCCCGCCCACGGCGTGCCGGGGACGAACTCGCCTTTCGCGTCCACAAGCTGCACGAACGGCAGGTCGTTCACGCGGCCCAGGCGCGCGTCGTCCTCGCCAAACGCGGGCGCGATGTGCACGATGCCCGTGCCATCCGTCAGCGTGACATAGCTGTCCGCCACGACGAAATGGCCGCGCTTGTCAAGCGCGATGGGCCAGAGCGGCTCGTATTCCATGCCGCGCAGCGCGTCGCCGGGACACGCGTTCAGCCGCTCGATCTCCTTCGCCGCGTCGCCCAGCACCGTTTCCAGCAGCGCCGTCGCCATGATGCCTTCCTCGCCGTGCAGGCGGAAGCGCGTGTACTCCTCCTTCGGGTTGACGCACAGCGCCACGTTGGACGGCAGCGTCCACGGCGTCGTCGTCCATGCCCAGAGGTACGCGCTTTCCTCGCCCTTGACGCGAAAGCGCACGTAGGCGGATTCCTCAGTCACGTTCTTGTAGCCCTGCGCCACCTCGTGCGTGGACAGCGTCGTGCCACAGCGCGGGCAGTACGGAACCACCTTGTGGCCCTTGTACAGCAGACCCTTTTTGTGGATTTCCTTCAGCGACCACCAGACAGACTCGATGTAGCTGTTCTCGTAGGTGATGTAGGGATGCACCATGTCGGCCCAGAATCCGACCGCGTCGCTCATCTGCTCCCAGTCGCGCTTGTACTTCCAGACCGATTCCTTGCACGCCTTGATGAACGGCTCGATGCCGTAGGCTTCGATCTGCTCCTTGCCGTCCAGGCCGAGCAGCTTCTCGACCTCCAGCTCGACCGGCAGGCCGTGCGTATCCCAGCCCGCCTTGCGCAGCACGCTTTCGCCCTTCATCACGTGGTAGCGCGGGATCAGGTCCTTCATGGCGCGCGTCAGCACGTGGCCGATGTGCGGCTTGCCGTTGGCGGTCGGCGGGCCGTCGTAGAACGTAAAGCTCGGCGCGCCGTCGCGCAGCGTCTGCGATTTCTGGAACACGCTTTCCTTTTTCCAGAACGCGAGCACTTCGCGCTCCCGGCTGAGGAAATCCAGGCTGGGGCTGACTTTTTCAAACATGCCGGTTCACTCCTTCTGCCCCCGCCCGGCGGAGGCGCTTCCAAAAGAAAAACCCTTCATCCCATTCCATTATTGGGACGAAAGGAACTTTCGCGGTACCACCCAAATTGGCGCAAAGCGCCCACTCGTGCGTCCTCTATCGGGGACGGGCCGTCTCGCTCGGGAGTGATGTCCTGCTGGTTGGCTGGCGCCGGGCTCGCATCCTCCCCGGCTTGCTGTGGCCGCCGCGTCCGCGGGCGCGTCTCCGTCCTGGCGATGGTATCGATAGAACTATCGCTGTATTATACTGATTTGGGCGGCTTTTGTAAAGAGGTTCTTGCCCCTGCCGCCGGAACATGGTATAATGTTTTATTATTATGGCTCAAGGTGCGGGGTTTCTTGCGAAATCCTGCTAAAATGGAGGCAAACGCATGCAGAATCCGTTCGGCGCGCTTGGGTTGACGAGCGATGCCAGCACGGCGCAGGTCCGGTCGGCATACCATGCGCGGGTGAAACTCTGTCACCCCGACCGCATGCGCGATCAGGCCTCGCAGCAAGCCGCGCAGGACGCGCTTGTCCGCCTGAACCTTGCCTACGCCGAAGCCCTCCGCCAGGCCACGTTCCGCGAGACGAACAACGTCGCCATCCCGGATGTCAAGCAGGTGGCCAAAAAACTCTTGGAGCGCAACCAGTGCGACGGCGCGCTGCGCATCCTCGCCAAATCCCCGGACCGCGACGCCGAATGGTTCAGCCTGAACGGCCAGGCGCTGCTGCGCAAGGGCGAGCCCGAGGCCGCCTACGCCTCCTTCCGCACCGCCTCCCGCATGGAGCCGGACAACCGGGCCTACCAGGAAGCCGCGCTGAACGCCGGCGTGCTGATGCGCAAGCAAAAGACCCTGCGCGGCCGGATGGGCACCTGGGCGCGGGATCTGGTGGGCAGGGTTTTGTAAGTTTTTGCAGATTGATCTCCCGGAAAACGCGCACACTAGCCCGGGAGGTGATCGCATGACAAAGCGGGACTTGAATGAGTTGCTGGAGACGGACGAGAAGGCATTCGACTTGTTTCAGTCGATGCCCATCTACGTACAGCATAAGGTGCGCGAGGTCTCGGGGGAAATACGCACACGCGAGGAACTCAGCGCCTATGCGAACAAGGCGATGTCCGATGGATTGAAGCTGGACCAGTACAGGCCGATGTTCGAGGACAGCAGCGGCAACGAGATTGATTTCCTGTAGATTCGCGGTGTTCGAGGGGTGTAAGACTCCTCGTATTTTATTGTGTGGAGGTACGAATGAAGAAGATTCTTTTGCTTGCTTTGGCGGTGCTCATGCTGTTCGCCCTTTCCGGATGCTCGGGCGAGGCAAACAAGAACGTGAAAACCAGCGATACTGAAACGGGCATCGAAATGCGCTATGACCTGTACTCCGGCGAAAACACCAAGACGGTCGCGCTTAAAGCGGATGCGCAGATCAGCGTAAGCGTCACCACCACGAGCGGGGATTTCGCGCTGCGCATCACGGACGCGGCGGGCAACACGGCGTATACCGGCAGCAAAATGCCAACCGGGTCGTTTGTCGTGACGGCCATCGCGGATGGCGACTACACCATCAAAACAACCGCCAAGTCGCATGCCGGGGGATACCGTATCTCCTGGGAATAAAGCCGTGGGGGGGTCGTGCCCTTCCCCCTCTACACCACCATCGACAACAACGCCGCCAAATACGCGCCATACACCGCCAGGAGAAAGAATCCCTGGCCTTTTGTTGTTTTGGCCGAACCCAGCATCGGGACAACCGCCACCAGCGCCGCCAGCAGGCAGAACGGCAGGTCAATCCGAAGGCTCTGCTGCGACAGCGGCATGGCCTGCCCCGTCAACAGCCCGCACAGCGGCACGATCAGCGTCGTGTCGATGATGTTTGACCCCAGGATGTTGCCCACGGAGAGCGCGCCCTGCTTTTTCACAATCGCGGCGATGGCCGTGACCAGCTCCGGCAGCGACGTGCCGACGGCGATGATCGTCACCGCGATGACGCCTTCCGGCACGCCCAGCCTCGCCGCCAGCAGCGCGCCGTTGTCCACCAGCAGCCGTGCCCCGGCGACAATGCCCACGGTGCCCAGCAGAAAATCCAGCAGCTTCCGGGCAATCACGCGCCGCTCCGGCCTGGGCGATTCGCTGTCCCGCTGCGCGGAGCGCGCCTGCCGCAGGGTATCCACCAGAAACACAACAAAGATCACGAGCAGCGCGGCCACGCCCAGCGGGCCGAGCGAACCACCCCGCGAGCAGGCGAACAGCGTGCCGATGGCCAGCACCATCAGCACGCCCTTGACCGCGTACTCGCGCCGCCGCAGCGCGAACGGCGACAGAACCGCGCACAGCGCGAAAATGAGCGCCGTGTTCGCCGTGACGGAGCCGACCGCGTTGCCAACGGCAATCTCCGCCCGCCCCGACAGCGCCGCCAGCACCGACACGATGATCTCCGGCAGCGTCGTTGCCAGCGACACCACCGTCGCGCCCACAATCACCTTGGGAATGCCAAACGCCTCCGCGATCCATGCGGAGGCGTCGATGAAATAGTCCCCGCCCTTGATGGTCAGAAACAGCCCCAGCCCAAACAGCGCGCAAGCAGCGGCAATGCCCATTCACTACCCCCTCGGCCGGCCCGCGGACCGGCATATGGGAGGATATGCGGGCAGGGGCGGGGGTAGGCCGGGTGCGAGCGGGACAGTTCATTTGGTCAGATCGCCCTGCTTTACCCATGCCCGTAATAGTGAAACCCTGCGTTGCTCTCCATCGGCTCCGGTATCCGCCCGCCAAACCCGCCAGCCGAATTGCGCCGGAGCCCCAGGATCACCAGGAAGCGATACGCGATACCCTTGTACCGGGGCGGCCTGTGCACCTGGACTTCCTTCGGCGCGTCGCCCATGCTCTGGTATATTGTGATGCCCTGTTCCTGATACCGGCGCAGGATATGGGACAGATCGTCCAGAATCCAGCGCGCCCGCACCACGACGCGCCGGATGCCGTGCCGCCGCAGGAACGCCGCCGACGGCATGTCCTGCGGAAAGACGCACCACCGGTTGTCGTACATGCCGGGCTGCGTGTTCCGTCCGCTCATCCGCTCGCTATCCAGCAGAAACACGGGCGGCGCGTCCGGGAGCAGGCGCAAGCCGTCCAGCGCCGCCGCGCCGCCGAACAGGGCTTCCGTCAGCGCCGCCGTCTCCACGACCGCGCGGGTCGGCGCGTGCACGCCGTTGTACAGCGGCACGGGCCGGTAGCCGAGTTTCGCGCAGGCGAAGCCCTCTTCCACGCCTTCCCTGCCCGGCAGGTCGATGACCGCCAGGGTCTCCCGGTCCCCCGCGGACAGCCACGTGACCTCCCGTGCCTCCAGCGCGCGCGGGTTCCCGGCGTTCGTGCCCACGAACAGCACGGGCTTGGCCCACTGGGTCCACAGCGCGCCGTCCGGCGCCCACGCCTTGAATACGGTCAGATTATCGCTCATCGCCGTCACTCCTTTGCCACCAGGATCGGGATATCCTCGGCCCTCGCGTCAATGCGCGGGGCTCCGCTGATTCTGCCGTAGAACCCCGCGCTCTTGCCGTCCACCGTGAAAACGCCCACGCACAGGTGGTACGGCGTGCCGTCGCCGCCCAGCAGGGGCTGGCTTGCGAACCGCCGCTGCGCCACCCAGTCCCCGGGATGCAGGCGCACCGCCCGTTCCACCCGACGCAGCTCCTTCGCCGTCATGGCCTCGCGGATGGAGATGCCCTCCCCCACCCTGCCCAGCGCGGGCTTGTAGATCCAGCCCGCGTCCCGCCTCGGCGCGCGCCGTGGGTCCAGCGTCTCCGGCAGCAGTGCCTTCCACACAGGAATGTCCACGCCGAGCGTGTCCCACACCAACGGCAGCCGCTTGGACTGCGCAAAGGCAGCGATTGGGTGGTTGCACGCGGGCGTCTCCCCGCCAAAATACCCCCGCCAGTTATCCCTGCCGGTCAGGTTCGGCAGCCATTCCAGCGGAAAGAAGCGGATGATGCCGTCCACCGGCCCTTCCTCGCCTGTCAGGATGCAGAACGCCTTCCGGTCCCGCCACGCGATATGGTCCGGCGCGGCCAGCACCGCGCGCATGCCCCGCGCCTGAAACGTATCGCCAAGGCACTGCATCACCTGCCGGTCGTCCGCATACGACGTCGCGTGGACGAACGCGACGGTTCCGCCCGGCCCGATCTTGGCCTCAAAAGCGTCCAGCAGGCGCTCCGCCGCGTTCTTCCCCGGCGCGTACCCGTCAAAAAACCGCGCCGCGATCCCCGGCAGCGCCGAAGCCTCCGCAAATCCGCCGGGCACGTCGCTGTTCACCTCGGACACCGCCCAGCCCGTTTCCGTGGGGTGAAAGTCAAAGCGCATCAGCCGGACGTGCCGCGCCCGGTCATAGCCGGACAGCCGCCCAAGCGCCCCCCGGATTGGCCCCGGCAGCCCCAGGGCTTTCGCGTCCGGAAGGCGGCGCAGAAACGCCTCCTCCATCGCCATCGTTTCCCCGGACAGCGCCTCGGCCCACGCTTCCAGCCGCGCCGCCGTTTCCGGCTCCATCAGCACCACGTGGCGGGACACGGTGTTCCGGTCCTCGACCTGGGGGTCCCACTTGTATGCCTTGAAAATCGCGTCGTACCGGTACGCCGAATACCGGACGTCCGGGATGGCGCCCAGGGCGATCCCGGACGCGCCGCACACCGCCCCGCTCACCATATCAGGGGGAGCAGCAGCACGGAAATCACCGCCGCGCCGATATACACCGCGCCCCAAACGACCGAGCCGGTGAGCGCCGTGCCGATGTACGCTGGTTCGGACACCAGCCGCTCGTTTTGCCGATACCCCCGCTCCACGGCGATCATCCCCGCCGTCAGCACCAGCACCGGCCACCCGTCCAGGAACTCCGCCACCGTGGCGGAAAAGGAGGTCCAGTCCCCGCCGCACGCCCTGGCAAAAATGATCCCCACGGCGATCTCATAGCACGCGAACCGGATGGCGCAGCCCCTGTCGCGGTCCACGGTGATGCGCTCGAACACGCCCGTCAGCCCGTTCACGATAAGCCCCAGGCCGACAAACGCCAGCAGCCCGAGCAGCGCCGCGAACACCACGCACCACCAGCCCGGCCCGTCGCCCGTGTTCGCGCCCGCGTAGATCAGCGTATGCCCGATGAACGCGCCCGCGACCGCCCACAGCGCCGCCCTGTTTCCGCGGTGCAGCGCGTCGTCCAGCCAGGAGATATCGAAAAAGTATGTCGTGCAGAACACGCAGAGGTACAGCCACGCGAACCCCATCAGCAGATAAAAGAAAATGTAGAACGGATCGTCCACCACGTCGAACGACGCCAGGACCTTCAGCGTGAACCCGATGATCACAAGGGACGCGACCGGAAGAAGGCCCAGCACCATCTTCTCGGTTCCGATGGTATCCCGCGGCCACGCGCTGAAAATGCCCTTGTACCATTGTTTCAAAAAGAAAAACACCAAAACGCCGCAACCGATCAGGAGAATGATCTCAAACTCGTACATACGCCACCCCCATAGCCGCGCAGTGCGCACAGGATGCCGGAGAATTGTGGATATTGTAACAAAAAGGCTGTGCGGACGCAACCAAAATTGCCCCAACGCAGCGTTTCGCGCGCCGCAATGACGGAAGGGCGCTTTCATCACGCCGCTTGCCCATCGGCGCCGGTTATGGGATACTGTGCGCGGGCATGGATGCCGGAACGGAGGACAGAGCATAATGGCTGCCATTCGTGTGGAGGAATACACCGCGTTTGACCCGGAGGAGATCCTTGCGCTGTACCGCAGCGCCGGATGGACGAATTACACAAACCGCCCCGCCATGCTGGAAGCGGCGTATCGCGGCTCCCTGAAAATTCTCGCCGCCCGGGATGGGGATCGGCTCGTCGGCATCGTGCGGATGGTGGGCGATGGCCATACCATCATCTACATTCAGGACATCCTCGTTCTGCCGGATTATCAGGGGCGGGGAATCGGGAAAGGGCTTCTTTCCGCCGCCGTGGACCAGTACAAGGATGTATACCAAAAGGTATTGCTGACGGACAACCGGCCGCAGACGATCCAGTTCTATGAGCGATCTGGATTTACACCCGCCGACAAGCTCGGTTGCCTTGCCTTTGTGCGGTTTAACCCGTGATCGAGACGGCGGCGCTGATTTGGAAAATCGGGCGCCATAAAGGGCACCGGAGGGAAGCGCCGCCAGCGGCGAATAAAGCGACCCAGAGGTGCGCCGAGGGACAGAGCGATGGCCCGAAAAGGCAGCACGACAATGCCGAGGGACTTTCGCAAGAAATCCCTCCCTCTGCCCAGGGCTATTCTGTCGCCTCGGTCATCAACCCCCAGCGGACGCCGAACCGGTCGACCAGCGACACCATCAGCGCGCTGTACGTGGTGCTGCGCATCGGGTAGATGATCGTGCAACCCTCGCGGAGCGCCTCGTAGGCCCGTTTCACCTCATCCGCGCTGTCAAAGATGACGGTGATAAACGCGTTCTTCCCCGGCGTCATGTCCACCGCCATGTCGTCGGAAAACATCATCCGCTGCCCGCCGACGGTCAGTTCCGCGTGGTAGATGTACCGCTTCTCCTCTTCGGTCAGCCGCACATCCCAGTCGCGCGGGTCCGCGTCCTCGTAGCGCAGCAGGACGGACACTTCCGCGCGAAACGCCTTTTGGTACGCGGTGATCGCGGCCTCGCACTGGCCGCAAAAGTGCAAATTGGGGACCAGTGTGGTCATGGGGCACCTCCCCGTTTTTTCGTTCGGTTATGCAAACACCATTATCTTCACCACCTCCACACAAAAACCCTTCCCCGCCATGCGGCAAAGAAGGGCTTTCCCCAAAAACTATGTTTACGGCGCGGCCCGCTACTTCGCGATCCTCTCCGCGACGCTTTCCCCCATCTCCCTTGTCCCCAGGCACGCCATCCCCGCGCTCATGATGTCGCCCGTCCGGAACCCTTCGTCCAGCACCGCCGTCACCGCGCGCTCGATGGCCGCCGCCTCGCTCATCAGGCCGAAGGAATAGCGCAGCATCATCGCGACGGACAGAATCGTCGCCAGGGGGTTCGCCTTGTTCTGCCCCGCGATGTCCGGCGCGGAGCCGTGGATCGGCTCATACATGCCCAGCGTGCCCGTGCCCAGGCTCGCCGACGGCAGCATGCCGATGGAGCCGGTGATCATGGACGCCTCGTCGGACAGGATGTCGCCGAACATGTTGCTCGTCACCATCACATCAAACTGCTTCGGGCTCCGCACAAGCTGCATGGCCGCGTTGTCCACGAACATGTCGTCGTACTGCACGCCCGGGTACTCCGCGCGCAGGCGGTGCATCGTCTCCCGCCACACGCGCGAGCTTTCCATCACGTTCGCCTTGTCCACGCTCGTTACCTTTTTGCCGCGCTTCTTCGCCATTTCAAACGCGACCCGGCCGATGCGCTCCACCTCGCCCACGCTGTACTGCTCCGTGTCAAAGCCCGCCTCGCCCATGTCCGTCTGTACACGGCCGCGCTTGCCAAAGTAGATACCGCCGGTCAGTTCCCGCACGATCAGAATATCCAGCCCGCCCACGGTGTACTCGGGCTTCAGCGGGCAGGCGTCCGCCAGCGCGCTGTACAGCAGCGCCGGGCGCAGGTTGGCGAACAGGCCGAGCGCCGACCGCAGGCCCAGCAGCGCGCGCTCCGGCCGCCTGTCGCCGGGGAGCGTGTCCCACTTCGGCCCGCCGACCGCGCCGAGCAGCACGCTGTCCGACGCCAGGCACGCGTCCACGGTCGCTTTCGGCAGCGGTTCGCCCGTGGCGTCGATGGCCGCGCCGCCCGCCAGCACCTCGTTGTACTCAAACGCATGACCAAACGCCGCGCCGACCTTGTCCAGCGCGCGGATGGCCTCCGCAACGATCTCCGGGCCGATGCCGTCGCCCCGGATCACCGCGATTTTGTAGTTCATCGCGCGCCCTCCTTCACCGACTGCAGCAGCCCGCCCGCGTCGATGATCTTCTGGAGAAACGGCGGAAACGGGTTTGTTTTGAACGACTTTCCGGTCGTCATGTTCGCGATTTCGCCCTTGTCAAAGTCGATTTTCACCCTGTCGCCCGCGCTGATGCCCGCGACGGCCTCCGGGCACTCGATGATCGCCAGGCCGATGTTGATGGAATTCCGGTAAAAAATCCGCGCGAACGTGTTCGCGATGACGCACGAGATGCCGCACGTTTTCAGCGCCAGCGGCGCGTGCTCGCGCGACGACCCGCAGCCGAAGTTATCCCCCGCGACCACCACATCGCCTGCTTGAACGGACGCGATGAACCCCGCGTCAATGTCCTCCATGCAGTGCTCGGCCAGCGCCTTGGCGTCCGGCGTGTTCAGATACCGCGCCGGAATGATGACATCCGTATCGACGTTGTTGCCGTACTTGAAAACCTTGCCTTCCGCGATCATGCCAGCACCTCCAACTCTTCCGGGCTCGCGATTCTGCCCAGCACCGCGCTCGCCGCCGCGACGGATGGCCCCGCGAGGATCACTTCGCTCGTCTTGTGCCCCATGCGGCCGACGAAGTTGCGGTTCGTCGTCGCCACGGCGCGCTCGCCCTCGGCCAGAATGCCCATGTACCCGCCCAGGCACGGCCCGCACGTCGGCGTGGAGATGGCGCAGCCCGCGTCCAGGAACACGGTGAACAGCCCCTCGTCCATCGACTGGCGATAGACCGCCTGCGTGGCCGGGATGATGATGCAGCGCACACCCTTCCTGACATGGCGGCCCTTGAAAATCGCTGCGGCGGCGCGCATGTCCTCGATGCGGCCGTTCGTGCACGATCCGATGATGACCTGGTCGATGGCCCGATCCCCGGCCTCGCGCGCGGGCTTCACGTTCTCCGGCAGGTGCGGCAGCGCGACCACGGGCTGGATGCTGGACAGGTCGATGATGTACTCCGCGTCGTACACGGCATCCGCGTCCGGCTCCACGGCCTCGTAAGGCTTCTGGTAGCGGCCCGCGAGGTACGCGCGCGTCTGTTCGTCCACAGGGAAGATGGCGTTCTTGCCGCCCGCCTCAATCGCCATGTTCGCCATGCACAGCCGGTCCTCGACGGTGAGATACTCAAGCCCGTCGCCCGCGAACTCCATGGATTTGTACAGCGCGCCGTCCACGCCGATCTGTCCGATGATCGTCAGGATCACGTCCTTGCCGGACACCCACGGCCCGGGCTTGCCCGTCAGCGTGAACCGGATCGCGCCCGGCACCTTGAACCACAGCTTGCCGACCGCCATGCCGCACGCCATATCTGTGGAGCCGACGCCGGTCGAAAAAGCGCCCAGTGCGCCGTACGTGCACGTGTGGCTGTCCGCGCCGATCACGATTTCCGAGGGGCCTACCATGCCCAGCTCCGGCAGCAGCGCGTGCTCCACGCCCACATCGCCCACGTCAAAGAAATAGCCGATGTCGTGCTTCCCCGCGAACTCCCGGCACTGCTTGCACTGCTGCGCCGCCTTGATATCCTTGTTCGGCGTGAAGTGGTCCATCACCAGCGCGATCTTGTCCTTGTCAAACACGCGGGTGAAGCCCGCCTTCTCAAACTCGTTGATCGCCACCGGCGATGTGATGTCGTTGCCCATCACCAGGTCCAGCTTCGCCTCGATCAGGTCGCCCGCCTTGACGGACGGGAGACCGGCGTGCTTCGCCAGGATTTTTTGCGTCATTGTCATGCCCATGTGGGTGCCTCCTTTGGGGGATGTGGGGAGGACGCTGGAGGGCGCTGCCCTCCAGACCTCCTGCCAGAGGGATTTCATCCCTCTGGACTCCCTTCATTTTCGCCTGCGGGCGGGTTGGGTTTTGGGTATATCAATTTGCGAATTGGATAGGTTGGTGGGTTGCGCCGCAGGAGGCGGACGGCCAATGGCCCCCTACGGACGCGGGGAGACGCGCAGATTGTCTGGCCGGACAGCCGTAGGGTCGCGCATTGCGCGTCCGCCTTGCCGCGCGCCAACTCATGCAAGTTCTTCCCCTTATATATACCACCCTTGCCGTGAGGCAAAGACGGGAGTCCAGAGGGCGAAGTCCTCTGGTGGGGGTTCTATGGGGCAAGGCCCCCTAGCGCCTCCCCCTCCCTCCTACGCCAAAAATTTATTCACCCCGTTCAAATACGCCCGGATGCTCGCCTCCACGATGTCCACGGACAGCCCGCGCCCGGTCACGGTTTTCCCGTCCAATTCCAGCTTCACGGCCACGTCGCCCTGGGCGTCCTCGCCCTCGGACACGGAGTGCAGCGAGTAGTCCGCCAGCTTCGGACTGATGCCGACCAATGAATCAATGGCTGAGAACGCGGCTTCAAGCTGCCCCACGCCGATCATGGACGTTTTCTTCGTGCCGCCGCCGTTCTTCAGCGCGATGGTCGCGGTCGCGTCGATGGCGGACCCGCTGTTGACGACAAAGTTCTCTAGCGTGTACACCTCGTCCGTGGCGATCCGGCCGCCCACCACGAGCGCCTCGATGTCGCTGTCGGACACGACCTTTTTCCGGTCGGCCAGCGCCTTGAACTTCGCGAACGCCTCATCCACCCCGGCGGCGTCGATTTGGATGCCGAGCGACTGCAAGCGGTCGGCGAACGCATGGCGGCCCGAATGCTTGCCCAGCACCATCAGGTTCTTCGGCAGGCCGATGGATTCCGGGCTCATGATCTCGTAGGTCTCGGGGTTCGCCATCACGCCGTGCTGATGGATGCCCGCCTCGTGGGCGAACGCGTTCGCGCCGACGATCGCCTTGTTCGGCGGGATGCGCTGGCCGATGATCCGTGACAGCACGCTGCACGCGCGGTAGATGCGCGTCGTGTCGATGCTCGTTGCGCAGTCGTAGTACGCGCCGCGCGTCTTAATCGCCATCACAACTTCCTCCAAGGAAGCGTTGCCCGCGCGCTCGCCGATGCCGTTCAGCGTCAACTCAAGCTGCGACGCGCCGCCGCGCATGGCCGCCAGCGAGTTCGCCGTGCCCAGCCCCAGGTCATTGTGGCAGTGCGTGGAGAACACGACCTTGTCCGCGCCCTCCACATGCTCGGTCAGGTGGCGCATCAGCGCGTACATCTCATCCGGCGTCGTGTAGCCGACCGTGTCCGGGATGTTCAGCGTGGTCGCGCCCGCCCGGACGGCCTCCGACAGCACGGCGATCAGGAAATCGCGGTCGCTGCGCGTCGCGTCCTCGGCGGAGAACTCCACGTCCTCCACGTAGTTTTTCGCGTACCGAACCAGGGTCTTGACGCGCTCGATCACCTGGTTCGGCGTCATCTTCAGCTTGTATTCCATGTGGATCGGCGATGTGGCCAAGAACACATGGATGCGCGGATTTTTCGCCGGGCGTACCGCGTCTGCCGCCGCGTCGATGTCCTTCTCCGTCAGCCGCGCGAGGCTCACGATGGTCGCCTTTTTCGCCGTCTCGGAAATGGCGCGCACGGACTCAAAGTCGCCCGGGGAGGAGATGGCGAACCCGGCCTCAATGACGTCCACGTTCAGGCGTTCGAGCTGCCCGAGCATCTCCAGCTTCTCCGCGAGGTTCATGGAGCAGCCGGGCGACTGCTCGCCGTCGCGCAGGGTTGTGTCAAAAATCTTGATTTGCCTTGGCATTTTCCTGTCTCCTTCCCGGTTGGGAATTGTATTGTTTTATTGGATCAGTCCGCGCTCAGCACCGCGCCCTTGGCCGCAGATGTCACCAGCTTCGCGTACCGCGCCAGCACGCCGGTGTTGATCTTCGGCGGCAGCGGCGCGAACACCGCGCGGCGCTTCGCAAGCTCCGCTTCGTCCACGCAAAGCGCAATGCTGCCCGCCGGGATGTTGATGCGGATCAGGTCGCCGTCCTGCACCAGCCCGATGGGGCCGCCCTTGGCCGCCTCCGGTGACACATGGCCGATGGCCGCGCCGCGCGTCGCGCCGGAGAACCGGCCGTCCGTGATCAGCGCCACCTGCCCCGCCAGCCCTTGCCCCGCCAGCGCCGACGTGGGCGAGAGCATCTCCCGCATGCCGGGGCCGCCCGCCGGGCCTTCGTACCGGATCACGACGACATCGCCCGCCTGTATCCTGTTCGCGTAAATCTGCTCAATGGCCTCGTCCTCGCTGTTAAACACGCGGGCGGGCCCTTCGTGCACGAGCATGTCGTCCGCCACGGCGGCGCGCTTCACCACGCACCCGTCCGGCGCGATGTTCCCGCGCAGCACGGCGATGCCGCCGGTCTGGCTGTACGGCCGGTCGATCGGCCGAATCACTTCGGGGTTCAATGTGCCCTTGCCCTCGACGCGCGCGGACACCGGGCCGTCCACGGTCGGCAGCGTGAGGTCAATCAACCCGCGCTTCGCCAGCTCCGCCATCGCGGCGGTCACGCCGCCCGCGGCGTCAAAGTCCTGCATGTGGTGCGGGCCGGACGGCGCGAGGTGGCAGAGGTTCGGCGTTTTGCCGCTGATCGCGTTGGCAATGTCCAGGTTCAGCGTGACACCGGCCTCGTGCGCGATCGCGGGCAGGTGCAGCATGGAGTTGGTGGAGCAGCCGAGCGCCATGTCGGCGGCAAGGCCGTTCATAAACGCGCGCTCGGTCATGATGTCGCGCGGGCACAGGTTTTCTTCAATCAGCGTCATGATCCGCATGCCCGCCTGTTTCGCCAGCCTGACGCGGGCGGCATACACTGCGGGGATCGACCCATTGCCCGGCAGCGCCATGCCCAGCGCCTCGGACAGGCAGTTCATGGAATTGGCGGTGAACATGCCGGCGCACGATCCGCACGTCGGGCACGCCTCGTTCTCCACGCACAGCAGGCCCGCGTCGTCCAATTTGCCCGCGCTGTACGCGCCCACCGCCTCGAACACGGAGTTCAGGTCCGCGCCGCCCGGCCCGGCCATCATCGGCCCGCCGGAAATGAGGATCGCGGGGACGTTCACGCGCGCCGCGGCCATCAGCATGCCGGGCACGACCTTATCGCAGTTGGGGATCAGCACCATGCCGTCAAACCCGTGCGCCTCCGCCAGCGCCTCGATGCTGTCCGCGATCAGTTCGCGCGACACCAGCGAGTAGTGCATGCCCTTGTGCCCCATCGCGATGCCGTCGCAGACCGCGATCGCCGGTACTTCGACAGGCGTTCCGCCCGCCATCAGCACGCCTTCCCGCGCCGCCTTGGCAATCGTGTCCAGGTGGATGTGCCCCGGCACCACCTCGCTCTTGGCGTTCACAATGCCGATCAGCGGGCGGCTCAGGTCCTCGTCCGTGTAGCCCATGGCCTTGAACAGGCTCCTGTGCGGCGCCCGGGCAAAACCGGTTTTCACTTGGTCGCTTTTCATCGGGTGGCCTCCTTTGGGGGTGGGGAGAAAAGAAATGGAGACGTTGGAGGGCGCTGCCCTCCAAACCTCCTGTTTAAGGGCTTTGCCCTTAAAAATCCCTTCATTTCCGCCTGCGGGCGGGTTGGTTTTTTCATTTAGGGTACGTGCCGTCAGGGAATGAAAATTTGATGAATCTTTTTCCCTTGCCGAAGGCAAACACGGGAGTCCTGCGGGATGAAATCCCTTTGGCGGGAGGTCTGGAGGGCAGCGCCCTCCAGCGTCTCTCCCCCATCCCCTACTTCTTCCAGCTCATCATCTTCCGCAGTTCCGCGCCCACGGTCTCCACCTGCGAGCCCTGCTCCAGCCTTCTGCGCGCGTTGAACCCCGGCCTTCCGGTCGCGTTCTCCAAAATCCAGTCGCGGGCGAACGTGCCGTCCTGGATCTCGGCGAGGATTTTCTTCATTTCCTTGCGCGTCTCTTCCGTGATGATACGCTTGCCGGTCCGGTAGTCGCCGTACTCGGCGGTGTCGGAGATGGAATAGCGCATGAAGCTCAGGCCACCCTGGTTCACCAGGTCGATGATCAGCTTCATCTCGTGCACACACTCGAAGTACGCGCTCTCCGGCTGGTATCCGGCCTCCACCAGCGTCTCAAACCCGGCCTTCATCAATTCGCACACACCGCCGCACAGCACGGCCTGCTCGCCGAACAGGTCGGTTTCCGTCTCTTCCTTGAACGTCGTCTCCAGGATGCCCGCGCGCGCGCCGCCGATGCCCGCCGCGTACGCCAGGCCCAGCTCCTTCGCCTTGCCGGTCGCGTCCTGGTGCACGGCGATCAGGCAGGGCACGCCGCGCCCCTCCACAAACTGGCTGCGCACGGTGTGGCCCGGGCCCTTGGGCGCGATCATCCACACGTCCACGCCCGCCGGCGGGACGATCTGGCCGTAATGGATGTTAAAGCCATGGCTGAACACAAGCGAGTTGCCCGGCTGAAGGTTCGGCGCGATGTTCGCCTTGTACAGCGCGGCCTGCTTCTCGTCATTGACCAGGATCATCACGATGTCGGCCTTCTTTGCCGCGTCGGCGGAGGTGTACACCTCAAAGCCCGCTTCCTCGGCGATCTTCCAGGATTTGCTGCCCTCGTACAGGCCGATAATGACCTTCATGCCCGATTCCTTCAGGTTCAGCGCGTGCGCGTGCCCCTGGCTGCCGTAGCCAATGATCGCGATCGTCTTGCCCGCAAGGGCATCCATGTTGCAGTCCTTTGCGTAGTACATCTTCGCCATTTCTTTTAGCCTCCTATGGTTGGTTTCAGTTTTCCGCCGCAGCGGGTTGTATCTGAACGCCTCTTTCCAGGCCAGAGATACCGGACCTGACCGCCTGCAAAATGCCGAACGGCCGCACGATTTCAATGAACGCCTCGGTCTTGGTGGAATCGCCCGTCAGCTCGATGATCATGTTCTCGGGCGATACGTCCACGATGTTCGCGCGGACAATGTTCGTCAGCGAGATGATCGCCATGCGGTTTTCCGCGCCCGCCGCCACCTTGATCAGCACATACTCCCGCGTGACGGAGTACCCCTGCGTCAGCTCCCGCACCTCGATCACGTCGATCAGCTTTTCGAGCTGGTGCTTGATCTGCATCGCGGTGTTCTCGTCCGAGTGCAGCGCGATGGTCATGCGGGAGTACTTGGGCGTCTCCGTCTCCGCCACCGTCAGGGAGTCGATGTTATACCCCCGGCGCGTGAACAGGCCGGATACGCGGCTCAGCACGCCGGGCCGGTTCTCCACCAGCGCGGAAAAGACGTACCGCTTGTTTGCCTTGTCCATCATTTCGCGCCTCCTTGCGGGTCGATCATCGTGATCTGGTCGTTGTAGGACCGGCCGGGCGTCACCATTGGCAGCACGTTCTCGTCCCTGCTGATGCGCACGTCGATGACGACGGGCGCGTTGAGCGCCACGGCTTTCTGGATCGTCTCCTCCAGCTCCTCGCGCTTCGTGATCTGGAAGCCCTGGATGCCGAACGCGTCGGCCAGCTTGACGTAGTCGGTCCTCCTGTGCGTCGTCGTCTGGCTGTACCGCTGCTCGTACAGCACCTTCTGCCACTGGCGCACCATGCCCAGCACGCCGTTGTTCATGATGACGACGACAATGGGCAACCGGTGCGTGGCCACGGTCGCCAGCTCGTTGAAGTTCATGTGAAAGCTGCCGTCCCCGGTGAACAGGACGACGCGCCGGCCCGGCTCCGCCATCTGCGCGCCGATCGCCGCGCCCAGGCCGTAGCCCATCGTGCCCAGGCCGCCGGATGTGGCGAGCGTCCTGGGGTGGTTGAAGCGGTAGCGCTGCGCCGTCCACATCTGGTGCTGACCCACGTCCGTGGCGACGATCGTGTCGTCCGGCACGGCAGCCTGCACGGCGTCGATCAGGAGCTGCGGCGTCAATTTGCCCGGCACGGGCGTAGGCTCCTGCTCCTTCCATTCGCAAACCTGTGTGATCCACTCGCCCCGGTGGCGCACCTCGATCCGCTCGTTCAGCCGCTGCAGAATCACCTTTACGTCGCCGCTGACGCTCGCGTGGGAGAGGATGTTCTTGTTGATCTCCGCGTCGTCAATGTCCAGGTGCAGCACGCGGAGCTGCGGCGCGAATGTCGATGCCTTCATGATCACGCGGTCCGAGAACCGCGCCCCGCAGACGATCAGCAGGTCCGCGTGGCTGACCGCCGTGGCGCTCGTCTTGGTGCCGTGCATGCCCAGCATGCCCATATACTGCCGCTTGCTGGCCGGGTACGCGCCCAGGCCCATCAGCGACAGGGACACCGGCGCGCCCGTCCGGGCCGCGAAGCGGTACAGCTCCGCCGACGCGTTCGCGCGGATCACGCCGCCGCCCGCGAAGATGATCGGCCGTTTCGCGTCGTCGATCATGCGCACGGCGTTTTCCAGGTCCTCCTCCGTGATTTTGTCCGTCACGGGCTCAATCGGTGCGGGCACTTCGGGCGTAAAGTCGCACAGCGCCTGCTGCACGTCCTTCAGCACGTCCACCAACACCGGGCCGGGGCGGCCCGACGCGGCGATGCGGAACGCGCGCCGGATGGTCGCCGCGAGCTCGTCCACGTTGCGCACGATGAAATTGTGCTTGGTGATCGGCATGGTGACGCCGAAGATGTCGACCTCCTGGAAGCTATCCTTGCCCAGCAGCGTGCTGGATACGTTCCCCGTGATCGCCACCATGGGCACGGAGTCCATGAACGCCGTGGCGAGGCCCGTGACCAGGTTCGTCGCGCCTGGGCCGGAGGTGGCGATGACCACGCCGACCCGCCCGCTGACGCGCGCGTACCCGTCCGCGGCGTGGCTGGCGCCCTGCTCGTGCGAGGTCAGGATGTGGTGGATCCTGTCCTTGTACGCATAGAGCGCGTCGTATACGTCGATGATCTGCCCCCCGGGATACCCGAATACGGTATCCACGCCCTGCTCCAGCAGGCATTCGGCAATGATTTTTGCGCCCGTTAATCTCATTTTGGCACCTCCTGCTATATACAAAAACCCTCGTCTCCTCTATAATGAAAGAGACGAAGGTTTACTTCGCGGTACCACTCTTTTTGGCGCTCGCGCGCCCGCTCGTCGGCATCTGACAACGCCTATCCTGATAACGGAGGAATCCGTTCCGCTTACTATATGGGACGGCGTGCTTCTGATCAATTCGCGCCATCATGGGATTTCGCGAAAAATCCCTGCCTTGGTTCAGCGGGAAGGCTCCAAGGGGAGTGGCACATCCGCTTCGACCGTCTCACACCAACCGACGGCTCTCTTTGCGCAAACGGTACGCGCCTTTGCCTTGTCATCGCCCTGAAATATGAATTGAGATAGATAATACAGTACGGGGCGAAAAATGTCAATCCCCCGCGCAGATTTTTTTCCGGGCCGCGATACCGCTGTTTACCATTTTTTACCACTGTCGTAATATTCAACCCTTGGCGTATCTACGCATAGCCGCGTCCGGCTTTTGCGTGTATAATATTTAAAAAACGATTACAACGGAAGGGATGACAAGGTGATACGGATCAAGCTATCGGAATTGCTGGGAAAGCACAAAATGAAACAGGTGACGCTTTCCCGGCTGACGGGCATCCGGCAGGCCACGCTATCCAAAATGTTCTACGAAGAAACCAAGCGGATCGAAATTGATCAAATCAACCGGATCTGCGCCGTCTTTCATTGTTGCATAGAGGATTTTCTGGAGTACATTCCAGATGAAGAGACCGATGAACGGGAAATTGGCTAGCCACGCAGGACGCGTAGTGTCAATGGTAGCGCCGGAACCGGGCGATGCGGTTTCATGGCGTCTGGTGGCGTATGCAGTTTTTCGTGCGCAATGTTCCCGGGCGGATCTCGCGTTGTGAGTGCGCTCATGTTTCCCGCGTTCGCCTACAGTGTCTGGCTCCAAGTTGTTCTGGCCTTCGTGCTCAACGCGGTTAATTTCCTGAATACATACCTTGCTACCGACCTGATGCTCTCCGTATACGGCGAGCACGCGTCGCACAGTCAGAAGCTGCGCTTCTCCTTCTGGGTAGCCTTCTCCTTCGGCGCGCTGGTCTACGGGGTGTTTTTTTTCGATAATTCCTTCACGCGGGCAGTGCGCATCTTGGTCACCGTGCCCAACCCTTTGCTTTCCGCGCTTTCCCTTTATCTGGCCGTCCGCACCCTGAAGCTCTCCAAATACCATGCCATCCATATACATATGGAGTTCTACCTATACATGCTGATGGTACGCGCCACCACCCTGACGGTTGGCGAGGTCTTTTTCCCCCAACCGCCTGGCCCATATAACTACCTGGTGGACCTGATATCCGTGCTCTCCGCCGCTGCGCTCAACCTGCTTATTCATGCCGGTATTCGGGCCATGATACACCGGTTCCGCTTTGCCATCCGCTTGTCAGACCACGTTTTCGCCGGGCCGATGTCGCGCAATGTGCTGGTCTCCTTCTGTCTTTCCGCCGCCGCGTATGCGATGGTCGTGTGCGTGCCCCTGCTTCTGCCGGGCGACCCGCTCGCGTACCTGCTCATCGATGTTATCCTTGGCCTTAGCATGCTTGTAAGCGCGCTGCTCACCACAAAGCGCGCCGATATGCTGGATCTGCACAACAAGGACCAGCACATTCAGTCGCTGATGCGCGCAAACGACGAGTTTTCCGGCGTCAAGCATGACTTTTACAATATCCTCAGCACGTACAGCGGCTATCTGCACGTCGGCGACCTGGACCGGCTGCGCGCATATCACGACAAGCTTCTATCCACCACAACGCACGCAGGTGACCAGCTCGATTTAACCAAGCGGATGGAAGAGAACCCCGCGCTGATCTCGCTCTTGCTGCAAAAGCTGGAATACGCGGAACAGAGCGGCGTACACATGCGCACAACCATCCTGACGGGCGTCCGGGAGTTACACATTGATCCCTTCAGCCTCTGCCGGGCGCTGGCATGCCTGCTGGACAACGCCGTGGAGGCGGCGGAGGTGGCGGAAGAAAAGCGCGTTGTTTTTTCCATTGAACGAAAGCCCGGCGGAAATCTGCTGATCGCCATCGTCAACAGCACGTTTCGAGATGTGGATACCGCCGCGATTCTCACGCCGGGCTACACGGACAAACCGGGGCACAGCGGGCTTGGCATCATACAGGCCAGGGGCGCGCTGGCCCCGCACCGAAACTGCAGCCTGCAGCTTCGGTATTACAACGGCCAGTTCATCGTGTATATCGAAATACAGAGGGCATAGCAAAGGGGGCTGCGTGGCAACCCCCTTTTCCGTGTCCTTGACGGCGGCGCGGATTTGGAAAATCGGCCGCCATAAGAGGATTTCGACAGAAATCCTTACCTCACAGCGTATCCTTGAACCAGCTCACCGTCTTTTCCGCCAGCGTCTCATACGCGCTAAGGTCGCCGGAGAACACGTTGAACGTGTGGTCCGCGCCTTCCAGCAGGAACTTTTCTTTCTGCTCCCCGCCCGCGGACTCGACGATCAGGTCCAGATCCGTCAGCGGCACCACGTCGTCCAGCGAACCCGCGATGGCCAGCACCGCGCCCTTGTAGTTCTTCAGCTCGTCCGCGATCTTGATGGTGCGCACTTCCTCGAACCAATCGCTGGAAATCTCCAGCGGCTCGCGCCAGTCAAAGTTCATCACCGCGAAGCCGTTCGCCTTCGCCTCGTCGTACAGATCGGCGTTAAAGAAGCTCATGTCCACCGCGCCGGCCCAGGTCACTAGGCTCTTGACGGCCGGGTTCCCGCTGGCGGCCAGCATCGCGACCGTGCCGCCCTGGCTCCAGCCCAGCATGCCGATGCGCTCCGGGTCGATCTTGCCGGTGCCCTGCAGGTACGCGATCACGGCGTCGCCGTCCGCCACGCCGCTGGTCAGCGTGTAGTCCTGGTAGCTGCCCGTGCTGTCGCCGTTGCCCACAAAATCGAAGCGCGCGCTGGCGATGCCCGCCTCCGCGAGCTTCGGCGCGAGCATCTTGTAGCCGTCGCCCGCCTCGTCGCGGCTGGAGCCGGTGCCGTGGTACATCACCACCAGCGGGAACGGCCCGTCGCCCTCGGGCATGCAAATCGTAACCGGAATGTCCCATTTTTCGGCGGAAACCGTGATCACTTGCTCCCCGGAAGCGGCTTCGCCCAGCGCGGCGGCGGCCGTCAGCAGCATGGCCAGCGCCAGAAGCAGCGCCAAAGTTTTTTTCATGGTAGATGATCCTCCTTGTCGCTATGGTGTTTTTACGAAAAATAGTATAATATGAAGCGTCGAAACATGCAAGTGCGGCAAATACAGCAAGTGCGGTGGGGCTTTCTACGAAATCCCTTTATGGCGCCCGCTTTTTCAAATCCGCGCCGCCGTCGCAATAGGAGGTATTCCACTTGACCTATCTGGAGCGCGCCCGCGCTTTTTTTGAGAACGACCGGTTTGCCATGGGCGTAACCGGCATCCAAATCGACGCGGTGGAGGACGATTACGCCCGGTGCAGCCTGGCCCTGGATACGCGGCACCTAAATGCCGCCGGCAGCGTCATGGGCGGCGTGATGTTCACGCTGGCCGATTTCGCGTTCGCCGTCGCCGCCAACCTGAACCAGCCGACCACCGTCACCCTGTCCAGCCAGATCACGTTTCTCGCCCCGCCGCGCGGCAACTGCCTGTCCGCCGAGGCGCGCCTGGTCCACCGGGGCCACCGCACGTGCTATTACGAGGTGCAGGTGTCCGACGAATCCGGCGCGGTCTGCGCGTGCGTAGGCGTGAGCGGGTTCACCAAGCGGGAGTAGAAAAGGCGGGAGCGCAAGCGACCGCACAGCCCAAAAACACAGGAAAGGGCCGAAGCCCGTTCCCATCCGTACACGGCCGCAAGGCCGAAAACCCGGGGAGACTTGGAGGGGCGTGGGGCCCCTCCCAATACAATCAGCCCCGGCGGCGTGTACGGCGGGGCGCCGCAGATTCCGCCACCAGTCCCGCAGGACTGGTGGCGGAATCTGTACGTTTACTCAGGGCCGCCCGGAAATGCCAGAGCATTTCAGGCCCTGTCCTCCCCGCCGTTCCTCCAACCGATCAAAAACCGCAGTTTTTGATCGCCAGCCCCGTCAGCCGTCTGCGTTCATTTGTCCGATCAGCTCTTCGATCACCCGGTCCGCCTCGCCGTAGGGCACCTGGCACGTGCCCACCTGCTTGTGCCCGCCGCCGCCGTACTTCAGCATCAGCATGCCGACATCGGTCTTGGACGCGCGGTTCAGCACGCTATGCCCCACCGCGATGGCGCAGTTCAGCTTTTCGCGCCCGTCCACGGCCCAGACGGAGATGTCCTGCTCCGGGAACAGGCTGTAGATCACGAACCGGTTGCCGGAATAGATGGTCGCTACGTTGCGAAGGTCCGTAAAGATCACGTTGCCGCGCGTCACCGTGTGCGCCAGCACCATCTCGCGGAACAGCCCGTCCTGCTCCCTGTAGAGCACGATGCGCTCCTTGACATCCGGGTTTTCCAGAATTTGGTCAATGCCCTGCGTGCGGCACGCCTCCATCAGTTCCTCCATTAGCGCGTAGTTGCTGATGCGGAACTGGCGGAAACGGCCCAGGCCCGTGCGCGGGTCCATGATAAAGCCCAGCAGTACCCAGCCCTCGGGGTTCAGAATTTCATCGCGCGTCAGCTTGGCGGCGTCCACCTTGTCCACCGCCCGGACCATTTCCTCAAAGTGCGGCAGGCGCTCCTTGCCGCCGTAATACTCGTAGATCACGCGCGCGGCGCTGTCCGCCAGGCGGCTTTCGCCCTCGAACACCAGCCCGCTGCCCAGGCGCTCGCTCTCGCTGGAGTGGTGGTCGAACCACAGCTTGCAGCCCGCCACATACGGCACGTTCGCCAGCACGTCGTCGCCCGTAACCTCCACCAGGCCGTCCTGGATGTCCTTGGGGTGCACAAACTTCCACCGGTCAATGATGCCCAGCTCCTTCAGGAGCGCGCCGCACGCCAGGCCGTCAAAATCCGACCGTGTCAATAACCGCATTGTACCCAACCTCACTTACATACCGTCGTTTGATGTCATGATACCATATTCCGGAAAAAAGCACTAGCAAAGAATGCTTTTGTCGGGGAAAATGACCGTTTTGTAACCTTGACGGCGGCGCTGATTCGAAGAATCGGGCGCCATAAGGAGATTTCGCCAGAAATCTCTACCTTTTCGCGTTTTACCAATCGATTTCCAGTTTTCGCGCGTCTGTATGATGTGCGCACAAAATACACAAAGGGAGTGCCCCATGAAACGCGATGAATACGCGGAACGGGTGACGGCGATGACGGGTTCGCTTTACTACGTCGCCTGCGCGCTGCTCACCGTTCCCCAGGACCGCGAGGACGCGCTGCAAAACGGCATTGTCAAGGGCTTGACGCGCTGCGAGACGCTCCGGGATGCGGACAAGCTGCGCCCGTGGATCACGCGCATCGTCGTCAACGAGTGCTATACCCTCCTGCGGCAGAAAAAGCGGATCGTCCTGTCGGACGAGGTGCCTTCCATGCCGCCGGACGATGTGGATTTCGCCCTCCGGGACGCGGTGCTCGCGCTGCCCGAAAAAAAGCGGGTGGCGCTCACGCTTCACCTGGAGGGCTACACGGCGCGGGAGATCGCCAATATTCTGCGCGTGCCGGAGGGCACGGTCAAGACGCGCATCCGGGACGCCAGACAGTCCCTGCGCGACACGCTGACGGATGCCGAGGAGGTGCTGGCATGAAATCGCTCGATAATCGGTCGGTTTACGGCGCGGTGCCGCCGCGCGTATCCGCTCTCGTACAAAATGCGCTACTAACGGAGGAAAACACGATGAAGCTCAATAAAAAACGCTACGCCGTGGTGCTGATCGCGGCGATGATGATCCTGGCGCTTGCCTGCACGGCCGTGGCCGTCAGCCTGAGTCAGTCCGCAAGGCATAACGCGGTCAAGGAAGCCCGCGCCGCGATGCTTGAAAAGTACGGCATCACCGGGGAGTCGCTCGTGATGTTTGAGGAAACCGTCACCCAGAAGGGCGGCGAATGGACCGTCACGTACACGGCCATGAAATACAACCCCGACAAGGTCGGCGAATACACCGTAACAATCGCGGACGACAAGGAGACCGCCATCGCGTGGACGCACGACGGCGTGGATCTCGCTGCCCTTGCGGACGAGGGTACCGACGCCCCCGTGTGGGGGCAGGCGCAACTGCTGCAGGCCGTGGCCCTGGAAAAGGTGTACTACGCGGGCAGCGCGCAGACCAGTTGGGATGAAATGGAGGGCACGACGATCGAAAAGCAGGCGAAGCGGGACCAGGTGCTTGTTGACGCCGGGATGGAGTCCTGGGTCGTCCACGTCACGCCCGCGCCGGAGGATCTGCAGGAAAGTGACGCCCTTCAAAGGGCGCGGCAGGCGATCGTCCAAAAGTATGGCGTCACGGAGGAGTCGCTCGCGGATTTCGAGGCCGATATCACCTTTTCCAAGCGGCAGGATCAGACCGAGCGGTCCTACCGGATCTGGCTGACCAAGGCGGATGGCACGCCCATGTCGCAGTGGTACGACATAACGGTTCTCTCTCCGTCCGGCAAGGTGGACAGTTGCCGCTGGAGCCTGGAACCGGAGCTGCGCACGCTGCCGGAAGGCCCGCTCGCGGGCTATAAGGAAGCTGTGGAGGAGTTCTTCCGCGATGGCGCGTTTGCCATTCTGTCCCCCGCGCGAAAGGCCGAAATCGCCGCGCGGGTCACGGAGGCGGGGTTCGGCGCGCTGCTGGAAGGAAAAAAGTACGCGATGCCCCGGCTCGGCTACGAAAACGAGTATGAAGCGTATCCCGCCGCGCATTTCGCGATGATCCTGACGCGCGGCTTCGACGAAGGCACGCTGGCGCTCTTCAAGAGCACCGCCTCCATGCTGCAAACGGACGCGGGGCGCGTGTGGGAATTCCTCTATACATACGAACGCCCGGAAACCTGGAACCGCCCCTACGAGGAACGGATGGGCGAATACCGCGTGACGGTCGGGGTGGAGTCGCTGGAAGTCCTTTCCGTCGAATGGTCGCTGGACGAGGCGCGCGGGGATACGGCCTACACGGCGCAGACCTTCGGCCAGTCCCCCGCGTTCGACGCCGAAATGCTCTTCTGGCTGATCGCGCTGGAAAAGGCGTCCGTGCCGATCCGCGCCAAGTACGCGGGCGGCGTGAGCACCATCGGCGAGCCGTGGCCCATGGAGGACGACGCCGCGTACGACCAGCTCTACCGCGACGCCGGTTTCAGCGCGGAGCAATACCCCAATGACCTGCCCGGCGAGGGCGATGTTCCGATGGAAACGGCGCTCACGGCCGCAAAGCAGGCGCTGCGCGACGAATTCGGCTTCACGGAGGAACGGATCGAGGCCAGCGACGCGCGGGCGTCGTTCCTCATCCAAGACCCCGCGCAGCCGCAGTGGCGCTTTGTATTCTTCTTCTTTGAGGACGGCTATTCGGAGGAGCACATCGTCACTGTGGACGCGAAAACCGGGGACGTGGTGAACACCTCGTTCCATGGCATGGGCAATGGGTGATCGGACCCGGCTTTGCATACTGAACGCGGACGGCCCGCCGGTGATGGCGGGTCGTTTCGCGTCCGTTCGGCCGGCGCGCCGGATGGTGTTGTGATCATAATGCATTTGGTGTATAATCAGTACAAAACAGGATATATGGCGGTGCGCATGGACAAGGACTTTCTCTTTTTCGACCTGGACGGCACGCTCACGGACCCCAAAATCGGCATCACAAAATCCGTTCAGCATTCGCTGCGCGCGTTCGGGATTAGCGTCGCCGACCCAGACGAGCTCCTCCACTTCATCGGCCCGCCGCTGAAGGATTCGTATCAGAAATACTATGGCTTCTCCGACCACGACGCGGAAAGGGCCATCGCGGTATACCGGGAGTATTTCACGGACAAAGGAATCTATGAAAACGCGGTCTACGGCGGCATCGAAGAAATGCTTGCGGAGCAGCGCGCGCTCGGCAAAACGCTGGTGGTCGCCACGTCCAAACCCACGGTCTTTGCTGGTCAAGTCCTTGCGCATTTCGGCATCGACGCCCACTTCGCCTTTGTGGCCGGGAGCGAGCTGGACGGCCGGCGCTCCCGGAAAGACCAGGTGATCCGGTACGCCCTGGATCAAATGGGCATCGCGGAAACGCGCGGGGTCATCATGGTCGGCGACAGGGAGCACGACATCATCGGGGCAAAAAAGACCGGCATGGAGAGCATCGGCGTTCTGTATGGGTACGGAAGCCGGGAGGAGCTTGCCAGCGCCGGCGCGGACTACATTGTCCAGGATGTGCGCGCGCTATCGGCGCTGTTGCGCTGAATAGAGGTAGGGATTCCTGACGGAATCCCCATATGGCGCCCGATTTTTCAAATCCGCGCCGCCATCACAGAAGAAAAAGGGAGATACGGCATGAAAAGGTTTGTGGCAATTCTGCTCGTCGCGCTGATGCTGTGCGTGTCTTTTGCCGCGCTTGCGCATCCGGGCAGAACGGACAGCTACGGCGGGCACTGGGACACGAAAAACGGAACGTATCACGATCACAACAGCGGGTCGTCCTCCGGCACCCAGGCCACGCCGCGCCCCTCCGCTACGGGCAAAGCCACGCCGCGCCCGACCACCATTCCCTTTTTGCTCATAGACAATGAGGACGATCTGCTGTACGGCAAGACGAGTGCCGCCAGCGTCACCATGTACGCGGACGCGAACAAAAAGGCGAAGCAGGTGGGCGTGCTGAAAACGAAGGGCACCGCGGTGGAGATCATCGAAAAGGTATACGACAACAGCAAAGAGCTGTGGTATCATATATGGTTCAGCGGCAAGGACGCGTATGTGCCGGCGAAGTCCATCAAGCTGATGTCCTACGAGCGCTTCGTTTCCGGCAAATAGCGGTGTATACACGGAAGGCGCGGACAAAACCATCCGCGCCTTTTTATATTAAGTGAATTGTATGTGGGGGTGTATCCAGAAGCTTGGTGAGGAGCTATTCTCTGGAACTGTGAGATGCGCCTTCGCCCGCGCCGGGCGGTGCACTTGCATATCTCACATCCCCCCTCTCCGGATGCGAATGAACCATCGCGTCATGCCATTGAATCCCTCCCTCTGTTGCCCGTGTTTCCTGTGGACAAGCTCAGGATACCGCCGGGCTGTGGCGGGAAGGTGGCGGAAATAGCACGGAATTGTAAACAAATGGCAATGCCTTTTCACAATATGAACGCAACATTACGGATAGGGTCTGCGCATACAAAAAAACCGGGCGATGCCTCTTGCTCGCCCGTGCTTTTTGAATGAATCCCTTGCCGCTATGCTATTGAATCCTGGATATCACGCCGTCGAGCTCGCCCGTCAGGTCGCCCAGCGTGCTCGCCTTGGCGATTTTCTCCGCCACGGAGCTGATCTGCGCCGCGATTTCCGGGTCGGTCGTCACGGCCACGCGCTCCACCACCGGCGCGACGGACTGAATGCGCGCGGTCACCATGTCGCGGATGCGGTCGGTCATCTGCCCCTGGTACTGCTCGGTGAAGGTGACACCCGCCACGCACGTGTCGCCGATGATCGCCGTCACACACGAGTCAATCTCGCTGATCTTGACAGCGGCGTCGTTCGCCTTCTTGGACAGCGCCGTGCTCTCCGCCACGGTCATCGCGGCGGTCGGGACATTGTCGGTCGGGGTCGGACCCGTGGTGCCCATGCCAGTTACGCCGGGCAGCGGCGTCATGATCGGGGAGATGGGCGTCGGGGTCGGGGTGACGGCGGCATTCGACGCGCACGCGGACAGCGCGGCGATCATCGCAAAGCACACCAGCAGCAAGCCAAATCGTTTCATTTTCATTTTCGCCTCCTTGCGGCGCTAGTGTGCGCAGGGAAGCGACAAATTATTATCCGGCGGCGCGCGCGGCCGTTATTGCGGCTTTAAGTAGAAGGAACATCCGCCGATGAACTCCCGCAGGATCGCCGTCGGCGCGAGTTCGCTCTCGATATCCGCTACCTGGAAGTAATTCAAAAATTTGACGAGCCGGCGCGCGGGGGTAAAGTACGGGCTGCGCTCGTCAAAGGCCGCCAGCGTCGGGTACGCGTATTTTTTCAGCACGGCGGGCTCGTACGCCAGCGCGGAGTTGAACATCACGTCCGCCTCCTCCTGGTACGGGAAGATGTATTTCTCCTCCCCCCGCCTAACGGACGGCCACATGGCGAGCGTCCCCTCAAACGGCGCGTGGCGGAACTGATGGTCGCGCACCAGCCGCCTCAGCAGCCGCACGTCCGTGGTGCGGATGCGGTTGTGGTCGTCCAGGTTCAGTGTGGTCAGCGCGCTGATATACACGCGGTACGCCAGATCGCGCGGCACCTGCTCCGCCAGTTGCGGGTTCAGCCCGTGAATGCCCTCGATCAGGATGGGCTGGTCGCCCTCCACGCGCATGGGCACGCCCTCGGGCTTGCGCCGCTGGGTCTGGAAGCTGAAGCGCGGAATCTCGACCGTTTCCCCGCGAAAAAGCGCGTTGAGCTGCTCGCCCAGCAGGTCCGTATCCAGCGCCTCCAGGCATTCCACGTCCGGCGCGCCGGTTTCGTCGCGCGGCACCTGATCCCGGTCCTTATAGTAGTTATCCAGCGAGAGCATGATCGGGCGCAGGCCGTTCACGCGGAGCTGAATGGCGAGGCGGTTGGCGAACGTCGTCTTGCCGGACGACGACGGCCCGGCGATGAACACCGCGCGCGAGCCCCGCTGGGCGATCGTGTCCGCGATCTCGGCAATGGACTTTTCCTGCAGCGCCTCGTTCACGCGGACAAACTCGCGCAGGCGGCCGCCCTCGATCATGTCGTTCAGGTCGGCGGCGTTCTGGCAGCCGAGGATGTCGTACCAGCGCGCGGTCTGGGCAAAGGCGCGCATCATTTTCGGCCGCTCCACCAGCGGCGCGACCTCGTCCGGCGCGGACGGCAGCGGCATCAGCAGCACCACGCCGGGCGGGTGGAGCTTCAGCGCGAACGTGCGCAGGTGGTCGCTCGTGGGCAGCATGTCGCCGTAAAAATATTCGTACAGGCCGTTGCAGCCGTACACGTCAAAGTACGCGTATGGGCGGTACGCCAGCAGCCGCACCTTGTCGGTCTGGCCTTCCCGGGTGAAGTGGTCGATCGCCTGCTCGCGCGTCCACCGCTCGCGGACGAGCGGCAGCGCGGCATCCCGGAGCGCGCGCATGCGGCCCTCGATCAACTCCACGATCTCCTGGGTCAGGTCCGCATTGATATCAATGTACAGACCATACCCCACGCTGTGCTGAATGCGCACGCGCGCGCCGGGCAGCACGTCGCGCACCGCCAGCAGGAACAGGAAGCGCAGCGACCGCTCGTAGACGCGGCGGCCCTCCTCGTCCGTATAATCCAGCACGCGCAGCGCGCAATCCGTGTCCGGCGCCCAGTTCAGCGGCCGTACGCGGCCGTTCAGGCTCGCGGCGACCGGGCGCGGCACGCGGTTCGGGTAAAACGCTTGAAAGACCGACCCCGCGTCCGTTCCTTCCGGGAACGCGCGCGAAACGCCATCCACCGTGATAACCGGCATAAAAGCTCACCCCCTGCGTTTTTGCGGGAATGCTATGGTCCGCAAAAAATTCCGCGAACATAATGTATTCGGGATGAAGGGGCGTAAACCCTGCAAAAAATGGGAAATATGACGGGAATACGGGGCTGGCAATCAGGATGCCCATCTGCCCGCTAGAGAAGTATGGGCTGAACGCCGATACGGTCAAACCAGCTATAGACGCAGTCCGCCAAACCCGGGTAAACGAAATTCGTGTTGAGCGGCTGTACACCCCGAATGACCGAACTGATTGGCGGCAAATTGCTAAGCTGATAATACGCGGACCAGTCGTAGTTCGCGGGCAGCGCCCGGATTCTTTCCGCCAGCGTTTCCTGTGAATCCTCCATCAGGTTGCCCAGACGCTTCGTATGCAGCCCAACATTCCCGTAAAACAGATCGAATTCGCGATTGACATTGAAAAAAGACCATTGCGGCGTTCTCCCCTCCTCTTCGGCATAGTCGATGGATTCGTTTTTTTCCAGCCTGCGATGGATGTTCTGCTCGCAATTGTCATGCACCCTACCAAAAAACCGCTCCTCTTCGATCTTTGCTTCCGCCAATCGCCCCCTTAATTCCATGCAATCGCCATATTCCGCCCTATACCGCTGGAACCCACGCAATCTGTCCGTCGGCAGGTAGAGCGGAATGGTCAATACCCTGTCCGCTTCGGGAAACGGTGCCAAAAACCCGCAAACCGCCTCCCAATCAGAAACCAGGAACTTGCTGAGCATCAGATTGAACCTGAGTTTGTAGCCCTCGCCATAGAGCCACCCCGCGGCTTCTTTCAAGGCATCGTATGCGGCGTTGTTTTGGGTAATCGCGTTCTGATGCGCTTTGTTTCCATGCAGCGTCAGCATGAAGCCCGCGCAGCCCGCTCCCCTCAGCGCCTCCAAAACAGCGCGTCTGTCCTTTCTTTTCAAGAGGGCTATACCGGTCGTCGGCACAAGGAAATCATTGTACGAATAGTACGATGGCATAAGACCATGCGTAAACGAAACCATCTCCGCGATCTGGGGATGATTGAATATCTCGTCCCCAAGCGTTACATAAATCTCCCCATCTATTCTTTTCAGTATGCCGTTCAATGCCGTGATGGCTCTTTTGTAGCCGTCAAACCGCACCGCCGGCGCCGGACCGCCGCTTATATAGCAGTGCGCGCATTCCGTATTACACCCCGCAACGCTTACCTCGAATGTATATTTCAAACCGGGCACCGCCTACTATGCGTTTTCTCGTTTCGAATATACGCTCCGTTCGCGGAAAAAGCAAGCGGGAAGGCGCGTTTTATCGGAGCGATTTCGAATGAATCACCCTGGGTCTTTTGCGCCGCGGCGTTGACTGTCCGGCGGCCATTCCCTATAATGAAAAATGAAACGCGCGGCGGCCCGGCACAGCAGTTTTATCGCGGCATCGGGCTCGCGCCGTGGATTCCGGGAATGTTGGGAGGGGAGCGCGATATGGTTTCACAGCGCAGAAAAACGAGGCGTACCGATCGTGCGGTGCCACTTGATACCGTCATGCGAATCCGCGAGCGCAGGCGGACGTATCTCTTCCCCGGTGGAAACACGGTGGTCATCAAAAACCCCGTTGAACTGGTGGTGCGGCCTTCGGGCTCGCACCGCGTGAAAACGGCAGATGGCAAGGTGTATATCGTCGCAAGGGGATGGCTGTGCGTCGAAATTGTTTCAAGGAGCGGTTGGGCATTCTAGCGCAACTTCCGAAAATATAGCGCATGAATTTGCCAGAGATTTTGTCGCCTCGCCAAGCCAAAGAAGCGAGGCGCAGCAGGGCTACGCTGAGCACGCGGCGGTGCGGCGCGCCAGTGGGCGCAATAGCCGAACCGGAAACGCGCTGAGCAACAAAGCGATGGACGCGGCAGCGTTCAGCGCGACAATTGCGAAGTGCCTGAGGTAACGCGAGACGGCAAAAGATCCGCAAAGACGTGTGCTACGGCTGAGCAAAGTGCTCTAGCCGTTGAAAATCACTCCCGTAGGCAAAGCGCCCTCCCTTGTGGGAAGGCGCTCTTTGTACATCGCTTGACAGTCCATCGCCTTGGGCGGCTTCCCGCCCCGATGGTCACTCCGGCTTCTTCGGCTGTGCCGCTCCCGGCTGCACGGTGCGCACGGCGGGCACCTGCTGCGCGTTCTGCACCACCTTGCGGAGTGCGCCGCGCATCGGCTGCTCGCCCATCACGGGCGCGCTGGTCGCCTGCTGCTGGGTCTTGGGCATTTGCTGCTGTACAGGGCGCGGGGGCGTCAGCGTCGGCGCGGGGGTGTATTTCCGCGCAGCCGAGCGCATCAGCGTCGTCAGCGCCGCGCCGTTTGACATGGACCGGTTTCCCTGCGGCGCGGGCGTCTCCGTCACGCGCCGGGTGCTGGCCGTACGCTGCGGTTCCGGCCTGGCCACGGTGGGGCGGTCAATCGGCGACTGCGTCGCGTCCACCCACTGCACGCCCTGGGGAACAAGGCCGCGCATGCGGTTGCGGAGCTTTTCCAGCGAGACGCTGGCGCTGCGGGTTCTGGCCGGCACCATCGCGGGGTCATTTTCAGCGGGCATGGCGGCTTCCTGCGCCGCGGGAGGCGGCGCGTCAGGGTTCTCCTCCACGGCAGGCATCATGACCGCCTCGGATGGCAGAACGGCCGGACGGTATGTATCTTCTTGGCTCATGGCTTTCCCTCCCTGCGGCATTCGCCCGGACGCCCGAAGGCGAGCCGGATCGTTCGCTGCATCCTATGCGGGAGGAGGGCCGTGCGTGCGCGTTCTATATCTCCAGCCGGTACTGCCGGAACACCTTCGTCACCCTGCCGCCGAGCTTTTCCACGCCCAGCCGCATTTTCAGGTTCATTTCGTTGATCATGGACGCCTCGGCGCGGCGCACGCCGTTCGCCTTCGCGGCCTCAAACGCGCGGTGGATCAGCACCGTCTCCACGCCCTTGTTCTGGTATTCCGGCACGACATACAGCATCACCGTGCGCAGCGTGCGGATGTACGAGCGCGTGAACAGCGTCCGGAACGTGCCCACCGGGAACATGCGACCCTTGGTGCCTTTCAGAATCGGGTTGCAGTCCGGCACCAGCACCAGCAGGCCGATGGGCCGGTCGCCCGCGTAGGCCATCAGCACGTATTCCGGCCACAGCACGCCCTGCACCAGCTTCAGCTCCCGGTACAGCGCCTCGGATGTCGGCGGCAGCGTGCCCCACTCGGGCGGCGTGCTCTCCGCGATCACCCGCGCCAGCTCGCGCGAGCGCCGCTTCAGGTCGCGCTTCAGGTTGACATTCTCCACCGTGTAGCCGAACCGCTTGCCCGCGCGGCGCAGCACGCTCTCGTACCGGCTGTCGTCCAGCCGCTCCATCGGCATGTCGTACGCGAAATAATCCCGGTGCTTTATGAAGCCGGCCGTCTCGAACAGCCGGGCATAGTACGGCGGGTTGTACGGGCTCAAAAACATCGGCGGCGCGTCAAAGCCCTCGGCCAGAAGACCGCTGCCGAAATCGTCATACATCGTGGGCGAAGGCCCGATGATCGACGTGATGCCGTTCAGCTTCAGGAACGCCTTCGCCGCGTCAAACAGCGCGTTCGCCACCACCTGATCGTCCACGCACTCAAACAGGCTGATGTACCCCTGCCGCTCCCCCAGCCGCTGGATGACGCGAAAGTCGATCCCCGCCAGCAGGCGGCCGACCGGGCGCTCGCCGTCGTAGGCCATCAGGAAGCACTGCACGCCGTTGGAGATCAGCGCGTTGTGCCGCCCCAAAAGGCCGCCCACCTGCGGCTCCACCGGCGGCAGCACAAACTTGGGGTCATCCTTGTACAAAATAAGCGGAAACCGGACAAACTCGCGCAGCGTATGGCGCGCCGGCAAAATCTCTCGGACATGCAGCATGGCGCACGCCTCCTTTGCATCATATCCAGGGGGACGCCCGATGGCTCCCTATGGATTATACCATGAACGGCATGCCCGGGGCAACCGCTCCATACCGCCTATTGTGTGTTAAAAAGATAGCGGACCCCTTCCGTTGCGGAGGAAAGCGACTGCGTCACGCGGCCGCGCCCGCCTCCGCGGCACCGGTGTCCAGCCATGTGATTTCGCCGGTTTGGATGTCATAATACGCGCCGATCACCCGCGCGCCCGCTTCCTCGATCACCGCGTCCGCCTGGATGCGCTGAACCATCCCCAGAATATTGTTGTGTATCGCGGCGTCCACGTCCTTCGCGCCCTCGCACGCGGGCTCGATCCTGTTAAGAATCGATTGCAGCGCGTCCGGGTACTCGCCGCCGCTATACGCGGCGGTCACCGCGCCGCACCCGCTGTGCCCCACGACCACCACGAGCGGGACGTTCAGATGCTCCACCGCGTATTCAGCCGAGCCGAGCACCGTGTCGTCCGCCACGTTGCCCGCGTTCCGGATGGCGAAAATGTCGCCCAGCTTGGTATCGAAGTAGATTTCCGGCGCGACGCGCGAATCCGCGCATGCGAGCACAGCGGCGAACGGCTTCTGCCCGCCGGCCAGTACCTCGCGGTCCGCGGCGTAGGTGTCCTTCGCCGTCAGTTCGCCCGACAGGTAGCGCGCGTTGCCGTCCGCAAGCATCGCGAGCGCCGTGTCCGCGTCCGCGACCTCCTGGTCCGGCTGGTGCAGGGCCGTCTCGCCCTTCGCGGCGTTCGCCGCCAAAACGCCCACCGCCGTGAACGCGCCGGCCCAGAGGACCAGCATGGCCGCGAGGCATATGGCGATCGTTTTTTTCATTTTTGAACTCCTTCCTTCTGTGCGCAAAGCGCGCATCGTTACTTTTCATCGGGGATGACTTTTTCCCTCGGCGGCGGCGCAATTTGCAAAATCGGGCGCCACCAGGGGCACCGGAGGGAAGCGCGCCCAGTGGGCGATGAAGCGACCCGCAGGTGCCCCGAGGTACAGAGCGATGGCCCGAG
>JAVBOM010000092.1:0-8570 GCA_031550535.1 Eubacteriales bacterium | reverse complement strand
ACGGCCGTGGGGTAGAAATTAATGAACGCGACCGGCAGCGCGAGCGTTAGGAACACCTGCACAAAAACGCCATAAATGCTGAGCGGATAGTAGGTAAAGTCCTTGATCTCCCAGACAAGATCGAACACCGGGTTGTCGTTGCGCAGCAGAAAACTCGCGGCGGACGCGCCGACAAGCAGCGCGGCCTGCACCAGCGTCGCGCCGGTCACGAGCAGCAGCAGCATGAGCACGGACAGCGGCGTCAGCACAAGCCCCGCGCCGCGTATCGCGATCGCCATCACCACGATGGACAGCGTCACATGGCTCACATAGCCAACGTTAAACCCCTGATAGACCTCGTGCGCGAACGGGCTGACGGGTTTGGTCAGCGCGGCGTCAAATTCGCCCGTGCGGATTTTGCCCGCAAGCTGAACGCTGGGGTTGTAGAACAGCGTAGCGGCCAGCGCGTACGACAGCACGCTGATGGCGTACATGAATACCACCTCGTTCGCGCTCCATCCGGCCAGCGCTTCAAAGCGCGAGACGACGATGTACAGCGTCGCGAACGTGGCGCCGTAGCCGAGCCACTGGCCGATGATACCCGCCCAGAATGTCGCGCGGTGAATCAGCGCCGAACGAATCGCGACCCGGGCAAAGCTGCCGTATAGCCGGATGTTTTGGATGATCCTCACGCGTTCACCCCCCGTTGATGGTCATCTTGCGCTGGACACGGCGCCACACCGCAGCGCCGATGACGCGCAGCAACAGCAGCCACGCGAGCGCGATGCAGAGCGCGAGCGCGCTTTCCTGGGTCGTCGTTTTGCCCAGGTAGCACTGCACCGCCTCAAACGTGATATAGCGGAACGGTAAAAATACGCTCAGCCTGTTGAGCGCGTCCGGGTAAAACCACAGTGGAACCACGGTTCCGCCGAAGAATGTCACGCCGGCGCTCAGATACCACGAAAGATACCAAGTCGCTTGCATCCAGAAGGCGAGCAAGCCGACGATGTACACCATCTGACAGAGAATCAGCACGCCCATTGCCGCGAGCGGCACGAACAGCAGCGCGTGCGCCCCGCTCGCGGGCAGCATGAGGCCATACAGCAGACCGCCGAAAACCACCGTCGGTCCGGCAACCGTCAGCGCCCTGTACGCGTTTTGCCCCAGCATGGTGCTGAATGTGACCAACTGAAAAGAAGCGGGACGGAGCAGGTGCATCACGACCGAACCGTCTCGGATGGATACGCCAAGCTCGTTGGCAAACTGCGAGCGGGTCAGCGCCAGCATTGTGGTGTTGATCAGGAGAAAGGCGACCATCTGTGGCAGTGTCGTGTCGGTCATCGCGCCGCCCTGGATGAGGGCGCGCCACAGGCTGGTTTGAACAATCAGCGAGAGCAAGGCGCAGACGATGCTGACGAGCGTCGTGCCCCGGTACATCATCTGCGCTTTGAACGAGCGCGCGAAGAACGCCAAATACTTGCCGCATCCCATCGTGCGCCCTCCTCAGCATATGGAGTGAGTAGAATAGCAGTATAGCATGTCTGTTTTTTTGCTGTCAACAAAGCGAACGCACGGGCGCATGAAAAAGTGATTTGGGTGATTGACGGGCGTGGTACAATGGGCGCAATGGATAGATTGATTCTTGCAAAATAGCTTTTGGAAACCGAGGTGCCCTATGGACTATACCACCATCGTAGACGCGCTGGCGCGCGTAAAAGGCGTCGGCGCGGTGGCGCTCGGCGGTTCGCAGAGCAACGGAAGCGCCGGACCGGGATCGGATCACGACATCGGCGTGTACTACGGCCCGGAGCCGTTGGACGTGGACGCGCTGGACAGGGTGTTGACCCATCTGGACGACGGCCATCGGGACGGCCTCTTGAATCCGCCCGGCGCGTGGGGGCCGTGGATCAACGGCGGCGCGTGGCTCACCGTCTCAGGCGAGCCGGTGGATATTCTGCTGCGCGATGTGCCGCATGTCGCCCGCGTGCTGGATGACTGCGTGCGGGGCAGTATCACCATCGATTACCAGTGCGGGCATCCGTTTGGGTTTGTGAACGCGATCTACGCGGCGGAGACGCACTACACCAAACCGCTGTGGCAGAGCGACTCCGCCCCGCTCAACGCGCTGAAGGGCGCGCTTCACAGGGAAGGCGATTACCCGCCCGGAATGAAGGCGGCCATCGTGCAAAAGTTTATGTGGGAGGCGTGGTTTTCACTTGAGTGCACGCGCAAAGCCGCGCGCAAGGGCGACGTCCTCTATACGGCGGGCAGCGTGTTCCGCGCGGCGTGCGCGTGGGCGCAGGTGGTCTACGCGCTCAATGAGGTATATCTGATGAACGAGAAAGGCGCGTTGGCCCGCGCCAACGGGTTTGCGCTCGCGCCGCGAAACATGCGCGAGCGGATCGAGCGGGTGTATGCGCTCGTCGGCCAAGGGGATGCCGAACAGGCGCTCGCGCTGATGGACGCACTGCAGGAGGAGATGCGCGCGCTTGCGCGGCCGTTTGATGTGGCGGAAGGGGGCATACGGTAATATCGGAGAAAAGTTTCTCCGTTTCCTATCCTTTGAATATGCTGGTGCGTCTGGTATATAGGACATATTTCAAGGAGGGGAAAAATGAAAAAGCATGTTTGGGCTGTCATTCTGTGTCTCGTCTTGTCAGCGCCTGTACTGTCCTTCGCAGAGCAATATCCGACGGAGGCGGTGCGTAATGATTTTACGGTCGCCCTTGATGAGGTTAAACAAAGCGGCAACAAATTCATCATCCGGCTATCCGCTTATTTTGCCAGCAGAACGGATGCGGAACGCCATGGCTTTACGATTCCCCCAATCGATAGGACGGCAGACGTGCCTCAGTATACCCTGCACGAAAGTGAAGCCTATTCGGAATGCCCCAATATCGTCCACTCCGGAACGGGAGGGAAGCCTCGCCATATGACGCCGGAAGAAATGGAGAAATCTCATAGTATTTGTCGCAAGTATGTCAGCGTTGCGTTCAAAACGCTGTCCGGGGAGGTTTTCGCGCCAAACGGTTCATTTGACATGCTTCAATTTGGGGGAACTGGACAGCTTGATGAGCAGAAGGATGGAAGGTGGCGCCTCAGACTGGTTTTTGAAGCAACAGGGTTTTCAACCAGTGAAAAAGGAGTCATACTGGAGTTTAGTACATATGACCCCCATGATGATAGACAGTACACGGGCGAAGCGGAACAGACGATGTCCATCGAGTTCCCGTAAAACACCCTCTATGGGACAAAAGAAGGACTGCCTCGCGGCAGCCCTTCTTTCATATTCGGATCAATAAGTATGCGGCACCTGCGTTACTCCGGCCGCTCCGCCAGGAAGGCGTCAAGCTGCTCCTGCGCGCCCGCGATCACATCGCGAAGGCCCGCGTCCTCCATCTCCTTCAACACCGCCGGGAGGGACTCCGCCGGGTCCACGGTGCCGGTATAGATCTGGCCGAACCACTTGTCCTTGATGACGCGTATCTGTGCGATTTCCAGTTCAAAGTCGCTCGGGTCGAACGAGAAGCCCTTGTCCGCCGCAACCAGCGCGTTCTGATAGCCCGCGAACACGACGTCCCACATGTTGGGATCCGCCGGAACGCCGTCAAAGGACGAGGCTTCCACCGAGGCCAGCGAGTACGAGCCCTGCGAGAACGCCCACGGCGCGTAGTTGTCCACGCCCGCCTGCGTCTTCTTGACCGTGCCGTCCGCCTCGTAGTTGAAGTGCTTGCCCTCAATGCCGTAGCGCAGAATATCGCGGTATGCCTTGTCCGTGTTCACCAGCTCCTGGTACTTCAGGCACAGCTCCAGCCGCGCGGGATCGCTCTCCAGCGCGGAGCTGAAGGCGTTCAGCGAGCCGCGCACACCGGACGTGGAGAGGTACGGGCCGGAAATCTTGGAAATCTGGATCGGGTATTGATACCCCGAGCTCCAGATGACTTCCGCGCCATAGAAGCCCTGGCCAAACTTCAGGAAGTCGATCTTGTTGTCAACGCCGGAAACCTCCGTGGTTGCGGCGTCGGGGTTGATGTAGCCCTTCTGATACCAATCGCGCAGCGCCGTAAACTTCCCGATCATCTCCTCGTCTTCAAAGACGGAGACGATCTTCGTCGCGTTCTCCGTGCCCGCCGCGGCATATGGGAAGCCGATCAGCGCGTCGCGGTTGATGTAGTTGAACGTGCCGTCAATGCCGGACGGCGATTTAGTCAGCATCAGCGGATACTTGTCCGGATACGCTTCCTTATAGGCGGCCAAATACGGTTCCAAATCAAGGAAATTCATGGCATCCGGAATCTCCAGGCCCTTTTCGGCGTAGAAATCCTTGTTAAACATCACGAAGATTTCCGGACAGTAGTCCTTTTTGACCGGGATGCCGTAGAGCTTGCCGCCGACCTTGGCCAGTTCCCAGACCTCCTCGGGCATGGTGGCGTACAGGTCCGGCGTCACGGTCTGAATCAGCTCCGTGATGTCGGCGAAAATGCCGGCATAGCTCTGCGTGGCGTAGTCGTTGAACCAGTCGCAGGTGAAGTACATATCGTATACCTCGCCGGCGAGGATCGAAGTGCGGACCTGGTCGTCGGTCATGTACTTGATGTCAACCTCGACGCCGAGCTTCTCACGGCTGATGGCGTTCAGCGCCTCGCCTACCTCCGCGGCGTCCTTGGGCGCATCCGCGCTGGTGCCCTGCGCCCACGTCAGCTTGGTATACTCCTGCGCGCCCGCCGGTGCCACAGCGAAGAGCGTCGCCGCCATCGTGGCGGCCAGCAACAGGACAAACAGTTTCTTCATCCGAGACCCTCCTTAACCTTTTATCGCAACGGCCTTGCGGCCATGCTCATCCTTTCACGGCGCCAATCGTCAGCCCGGAGATGAAATACTTCTGGAAAAACGGGTAGGAACAGGCGATCGGCAGCACGACGACCACCACGATCGCCATGCGGATCGTCTCCCCCGGCACCTTGACGCTCGTATCGATGGTCATAAATTGCGCGGACCGCGTGAGGAACTGAATGTTCTGCTCAATGCTGATCAGAACGTATTGCAGCGGATACAGCGTTTGCTTGTTCGTATCCAGGTACATCTTCGCCTGGAACCAATCGTTCCAGAAGCCGAACACGAAGAACAGCCCGATGGTCGCGATGACCGGAAGGGAAATGGGCAGGACGATCTGCGGAAAGATGCGGAGCTGCCGCGCGCCGTCGATCTTCGCGGACTCAATGACCGAATCCGGAATCGTGGACATGAAAAACGTGCGCATGATGATGATATAGAATGTGGAACAGGCGATGGGCAGGATCAGCGCGCCATACGTGTTTTTCAGGCCGTATACCTGTGTGTTGATCATGTACGTGGCGACAAGGCCGCCGGAAAACAACATCGGGAAGATGATGAAATAGCTGTAAACCTTGCGCAGCTTGAAGTTGGGCCTCGAGAGCGCATACCCCATGGTCGAGCACAGGAAGACGCCCAGCACGGTGCCTAAGACGGTGACAAAGACCGAGTTGAACAGCGAGCGGCCGATGAGCTCCTTGTCCCGCCAGAGGTAGGCGTATGTCTCCACCGACCACTCCATCGGGATGAAGCTATAGCCGCGCGCTTGAATGGACGCGTCGGACGAAAACGACAGGATCGTCACAAAAATGGCCGGCACGACCGTCATCAGCGCGAGCAGCACAAACAGCGCCGTGATCAGCGCGTTTGTCAGCGGCTTCACGCGGTTGATCTGCTCAATGCCGGAGGACTCCAGAATGGCGCACTTTTGCGTATCCGGCTGCACGAAATCCCCTCCCTCCTGACAAATCCGTCAAAACAGACCCGCGTCGGGGTCGATCTTTTTGACGGCCAGGTTCGCCGTCAGGATGGTGACCAAGCCCAGCGCGGATTGCAGGAACGCGGCGGAGGACGCGAAATTGATGTTTGGCTTTTCAATGAGCACCTTGTATACGTATACATCAATCGTCATCGTCACATCGGTGATCGCGCCGGCGTTCCGCGTGGCCTGATAGAATAGCCCGAAGTCCGAGCGGAGGATGTTTCCAACAGCCAGAACGAACATGATGGAAATGATGGGCCGCAGCAGCGGCAGCGTGATATACTTCGCCTGCTGCCACTTGGTCGCGCCGTCAATCAGCGCCGCCTCATACAGCGTGCTGTCGATGCAACTGATGGACGCCAGGTACACGACCATGTTGTAGCCGACCGTCTTCCACACCTGCAGAAACACGAGCAGGTATGGCCAGATAGCCGGGGATTGGTAATAACTAGTGGTCCCCGCGCCGCCAAAGGCCTTGATGAGGCCGTTGACCAGCCCCTTGTCCGTGCTCAGGAACGCGTAGACAAAATAGCTGACGACTACCCAGGACAGGAAGTGCGGCAGGAACATGCTGGTCTGGCATATCTTCGCCAGGCGTTTGCTGTACATCTGCGAGATCAGAATGGCCAGCGTGACCGGCACGATCAGCGCCAGCAGGATGAAGATGAGGTTATAGCCGATCGTGTTGCGGAACATGATGAACGCGTCCTGCCCGCGAAAGAGAAAACGAAAATTCTTCAGGCCGACCCAATCGCTGTTGACAAAGAGGCTGTACAGGAACCCCCTGCCCGGCTTGACCTTATAATTCTTAAAAGCCATCACCATGCCAAACATGGGCAAATAGCAAAAGGCGACATACCACACGACCGTTGGCAGCGAAAGGATGGAGAGATCCAGGTCATCGACCGTGAACCGGCGTCTGCGTGTGCGGCACTTTGTGCTGGCTTCCTTTGCGAGCATCGTGCTCCCCCCTTCGCAAACCAAATAGTAACAATACTATTTTTGCACACAAAGGAGATGATGTCAAGAAATATTCGTACATGGTGCACATAATATTTTGCTCTGTCCGAATTTTTGCATGTTTATGCAATCATCACCGCTTATCATTGGAAGAAAGAGGCAACTGATCACTGTTCATGCAACAAGTGCATGAATAATGAAAACAAGGGAGCGCCGTATTCACAAACACCTGCAGTTTGCCCGTGTTTGATCGCGCTTCCGTGACGCGGAACGCCTCAAGCAGTGATGCTCTATAACTGGGGTCGACTGCGGAATGACCATTGCGCATGTCATTCTCTACTCACCAATTGTCGTTATCGCGCAATCGTGCATATTGCCCTTCCTGGAAGCAATACTACTACCGAGGTGATAGCAATGACGAAACCGTCCAAACCGAAAAAACCCACCAATCCGGCGAATGAGACCATCGGGACCGACATGGAGCCGCATTTTCCGAAAGGCGCGTATCGGCGCGGGAAGCAGCGGAAGGAGCCGAACTAAGCCTTTGCTCTTTCTGATTCTGACCGCGTGTCCCGCGCTGACAAGCCCTCAGATCAGCGCGGCTGTTCCACTCGTCTATCGTTCTCGATCTGTCTTTTGTATTTCCCCCAAGCATCATATACCACGCATTGACATTAAAAAAGCGTCTATCAGCACACGATAGATGGAAAAAGACGTGGGTTCTTTGCCAAGATCGGGTCATATTACCCAAAAGTATATGACACGAAACATGACATAGAACCCCACATACCCTTGTGCTAATAAATGCCGAAGACGGGACTCGAACCCGTACGCCCTCTCGGACAGGGGATTTTAAGTCCCCGGCGTCTGCCATTCCGCCACTTCGGCACGTGGAGCCATTATAATACACCTCCCCGCCCCGATGCAACAAGAAATCCTATTTCAGCGGCGGCACTGATTTGAAAAATCTGACGCCATAAAGGGATTCCGCCAGGCCCCCCCCTACCTGGACAGCCGCATCACCTTCCGCGCGACGGTGAGCACCGGCCGGACAAGCCCCGTATGCATCCGCTTGCTGACCGCCGCAAGCTCCCGGCTGATCGGGATCTTTTGCGGGCAATGCGCTTCGCACTTGCCGCAGCCTACACACTTGGACGCGTCGTGCTGCACGCGCGAAAGCGATCCGGTCATGTTGTAATAATGGCTGATCGCCTGCACATATCCCCGCGCGTATGATTCGTTATAGCTGAAGAAGCACGTCGGGATGTCCACCCCCTGCGGGCAGGGCATGCAGTAGCCGCAGCCCGTGCAGGGCACCTTCACCTTCGCTTTCAGCGCGGCAACGGCCTCCGCGTACGCGTGCATCTCGGCCCCGGTCAGGCTGCCGGGCGCAATCCCCTGAACGATTTCCAGGTTTTCCTCCACTTGTTCCATCGCGCTCATGCCGGACAGCGCGAGCGTGATCTCCTCGTGGTTCAGCACCCAGCGCAGTGCCCACGCCGCCGGGGTGCGCTCCGCGTCCACGCGGCGAAACGCCTCGCGGGCCGCCGCCGGAAGGCCGTTCACCAGCATGCCGCCGCGTATCGGCTCCATCGCGAACACGGGCAGCCCCTTTTCGTGCGCGTATCGCACGCCGCGTATGCCCGCCTGGTTGTGCTCGTCCAGGTAGTTGAACTGCACCATGCAAAAGTCCCAATCGCGGGCATCAATCAGCGCCTCAAACGCGCGGACCCCGCCATGGAACGAGAAGCCCACGTTCCGGATGGCGCCCTCCGCCCGCTTCTTTTCAATCCACGCCTCAATCCCCAGCGATTTC
>JAVBOM010000071.1:0-9791 GCA_031550535.1 Eubacteriales bacterium | reverse complement strand
CTCGATCTGCGACAAGAATTCCTTCTTCCGCGTTTTCGCCTGCGCTAGTTCGTCCGCCAACGCGCTCAGTGTGATCTGCTTTTTCATGTCCCTATTCTACCATATCTTGAGCAGTTTCGCTTCTGTGCGGTGTTACCCTAGAACAGACAAAGACGCTCCTGTACGATTATGATACGCCCGATCCCTCGCAACCACCGCCGTTTGAGCCGAAGAACCCCGCGCCAGAGACGGCCGACGCGCCGGACGCGCAAGGGCAAAATCCGCCAGTCGAACTCACCGATGGCATTCGGGTCGAAGATCTGGCCGCGCTTGGCGATTGCGTCTGGGAGATCACGATCAACAACGTCATCACAAACAGCGTGGATGCCGGAGGGATGACGATGCCTGTCGAGTACACGCTGACGCTTATCGCGCTCAAAGGCATGGGCACCAACTGCGGCGGCGAGTACAAGGGAAGCGCGACAATATCCGCCGCCATCGACTTCGGCGCGATACCGGGTGTAAAAAACCTACCTGTCCCGCTCACCGGGGGCGTCGAGGACACAGCGACGATTGATACTCTTCGTTTTACCATGGCTTTGATCGACGATGTGTCCTACGAGGCACTGTACGGGCACTTGGAGGACATTTCCAGCGGAGGCGCGCGGGTGGTCACCGACGGGATCATTGCCAACGCGCTGTTCAGCGCGGATATGTCAACCTACGGCAGTTTCTTTGCGGCGGCGGGCGGCAACCCGATCGCCGGATCGGCCGCCAGCACGCTGCAGGCCGGCATCTATATCGAGGTTTGGCCGACAAACGGCATCGTCAGCGCGACGGTGATCACCAGCGAAGGCGCGGTGGGACCGTTCTGGGGGCGCATCACCAGGATTCCGCTCATCACCAACAGGTATTAGGGGGAAACGGACATGAAAAAGTGGATCGCGCTGTTCTTGGTATGTGTTCTGGGCCTTGGGTTGCTCACGGGCTGCGGCGGGGGTGATAAGACGACAAGCACCGACGTGAACACGTCCGGTGCGAACACCTCCACGAACGTAAAGTCGCGTACGCTGGAAGAAATCAAGAAGGACGCGAAGGACGCGGGGTATGAGGTCGTAGAGAACGCGTCGACCATGGGCGCTACGGATGCCGTCGCGGCGATCAACGTCGTTTATGTGAGCACCTACATCCCCGTGATGGAGTTCAAGACCGCCCACGCGGCAAGCGCCTACGCGAAGTACGTCAACGGTGGCGGATACAACCAGGCGATTGTTGGCGGTAAGATTCTGACGTTTACGGAGGTCAGCCACGGCATTGTCGTGGACGACGCGGAGAAAGCGTTCCTGGAAGGGCTGATCGGCGGCAAGGCCGTGGAGATTGTCGCCACGCCCGGCCCCTTGGCCGACAGCTACAAGAAGGACTATGCCGGCGCGTACTCCCTGGCGCAGGCCATCCGAAAGGCCATGGACGACCTTACGGGTAACCTGCTGGCGCGGTACAACAAAGAACATCCGGAGGGAGACCCGAAAAACGCGAACAATTTCATCGCCACGGTGGACCTCTTGGGCTCCATGGGGCTTGCGTTTACCGCCACGCTCTCGGAGGATCAGGCGGTGATCGACGCCCTCCCCACGGCGATGGCATCGCTGGGCTGCACGGACGTGAAGGTTGTGCGTGGCGCGGCGAACGATTACACCATCTCCTACAAATCGTTCGGAACGGGCGAAACAAAGGAACTGCGCGCCGTGTACGATCCGGCCACCGGCGCGATGCGGATGACGGAGGCGACAAACGGCGCCGCCGACAGTTTCTATGAGTTCGTGCCGCTGGGCGGCGACGCGTACGCGTACCGCACGCCGCGCGAGTGCGCGTACGTGGTGTATAAGGATGGCGCGATACAGCGGTTCGCCTATTCCTCGCTTGCAAGGGACGAAGCTTCCTATGCCGCTGACAACGGCGGCATTTACCCGTCCGGCGGAAGCGCGACGGAAGCGTGGGTCTGCGAAAAGAGCGCCGAGATGTACTACGCCGTGTTCACGTACGACGGAACGGCGCTATCCATTAGCACGCGCGATTTCGGCGGGAAGCCGGTGCAACTGACGATCGCGAAGTAAACGCAAAAGAAACGATCAGGGGAGGCGATGTGTATGCGCAAACGGCTCAGGGGTGTTTTCGTCGCATTGCTGTTAATCCTGTCGCTATGCGCTACATCCGTGGCAGTGACGGAAGAAGGCGATGTACACCACCTGTCAATCGACGCGGCCGACGGCGCCGACCTGGACGCGCGCGTGCGCGATTTGGTGTACACGGAGGATGAGACAATCATCCTGTATGGTTCGTTTGACACGGGCGCGACGTTCCGCGAGAAAGTGATGGTGATCCTGTGGGAAGGGACGGTGGTTTCCGGACCCATCACCTTTGAGAAGGGCGGCGAGCTGTTCTGCTATACCTTGGGTGACGGACGGGTAACCGGCGGCGTGCGCGCTGCGGAGGGAACGACGCTCTGGCTGACGGATGTTGAGATCGAAGGTGCGGTGATCGGCGATGATGTGCGCGTGAGTGTGTCCGGCAAGGAAACGGCCGTCCTGCCGATCTTATACGCCACAACCACACCTGCGACTGGTGCGGAGGCAGTATTCCTGCCGGAAGTTCCGGTGGCTGCCGCGTTCGGCGACTATCCCGCGCTGCGGGCGCAGAAGGCGGAGAACTCAATCCCTGACGAACTGCGCAAAGCGATCATGGAGTTCACCGGCACATCCACCGTGGAGTTGCTACGTGCCCCGGACAAGAATCTCTGCTACTCCCCGCTCAGCCTGTACTACGCGCTGCTGCTCACGGCGGGCGGTGCGAGGGGTACGACACAGGCGGAACTGTATGCCACACTCGGCCTGGTGGAGGCTATCCAGGGCGGCGCAAACCCGGCGGAGATGGCCGGTACGCTCTACCGCAACATCCACCTGGATGACACGGAATGCGCGCTCGCCCTCGCGCACGCCGTGTGGCTGCATTCGGAATACCAGTTCTGGCGGGAATATCTGGATGTCGCGGCAGCACAGTATGGCGAGCTGTACCGGATCGACTTTACGGACGCGCTGGCCGGCGGTTACATGGCCCGCTGGGTGGCGGACAAGACGCGCGGGCTGCTGAAACCGGCCATTCAAAATACCCAAGACGAGCGTCTGGCCATCTTCAACGCGATTTACTGCAAGGTGCCGTGGGAAAAGCCGTTTTACACCGCACGCAAGCCTTCCATCTCGCGGACGGAACGGAGGTCGAGCGCGATTTTCTTCGCGGCAACCTGAAGGCGTCGTATGCCCGACATGCCGGCTACACGCTGGCATGCCTACCGCTGAAGGGCAACCTTGAGATGATCGTCGCGCTGCCGGACGAGGGGGTGGACCTCGCTTCGTTGTTATCCATACAGGATCTGATGCCGAGCCTTCCCTCCGCATCCGGCGGCATCCTTCAGAAGCTACACGTGGAGTTGCCGGCGTTCTCCTTCAGTACATCGCTTGACCTCGTGGAAACGCTCGAGGCCATCGGTATCCGGGACGCCTTCTCCGCGACGGCCGATTTCTCCGGCCTCACCGACGCGCCTGTGTTCCTGACCGGCGCGCGGCAGGATGCCCGCATCACCGTGGATGAAAACGGTATCGAGGCTGCGGCGTTTACGGAGTTATTTGGCGAGGCCATGGCCGCGCCGGGGCAGAAGGAGCCTGACCCCATCCCGTTCATCGTGAACCGCCCGTTCCTCTTCTGCGTTGCCACCGAAGGGATTCCACTGTTCGTCGGCGTGGTGCTTGACCCCGGCGCGTGACGGGCACATCGGGAACGTTGAAAACAAAATTGAGGAGGTCATCCCATGAAAAAAGGAACCGCGTTTGTCATGATTCTTCTATTGATCCTTTCACTGTGCGCCGCTGCGTTCGCCGGCGAGGCTGGCGGCGAAAAGAAGCCGACGATGATCGAGCTGATGCAGCAGCTTTCAAAGGCCAACTCCGACATGTGGACGCGTGATCGCGCGGGCGATATGCCGATCTACCAGATCGACGCCGATCGCTTTGTGTCCGAGGAGGACATCACGGCGCTGATGAATGTGCTGGCGGCCCGACACGCGCTGCAAATGACCATGAATACCGGAAACAAACTGCCCTCCGAGGAAGACGCCCGCTATCTCCTTATCGGCGAGCTGCTGCTGACGGCCGAAGCGGACGCGCTAGGGCTCGATATCAAGCGCGACCTGATGTACTACCAGAAAGAGGGCTGGCTTGAGCCGGAACCGCCCACGCCGGACGCGTCGGATACGGAGTCGCTGGTTCGGCAGGGGTTGATTCGCATCCAGCTAAGGCGCAACGACCTGACAAGCGCGCAGGATACCAAACTCCCGTATCAGGGCAGCGTCCCGCTGATTGACGCGCTGGTCGAAACGCTTTATGCGAAATACCCCTCGACCGTCCCATACGTGGCCGCAGCCGTGCCCAAGAGTTTCGCCTATTCCGACCCGTCGCTCGGGCTTGCCTTTGACCCGCCGGAGGGCTGGGTGCGCGCCGATGCCGCGGGCGGCGTGGCCGCGTTCCTCGCGCCGGATGAAAGCGGCATTATCCTCGTCGCGCCGAGCGGCTCGAAGGTGGACGCGGCGATGGCCGAGGGTTTTACGATCGACATCGTGACGGAATGGATGCGGGCGATCGTCACCGAAGGCGAGCTGACAGACATTGAGCCGTTACTGTTCGCCAAAACCGTGGATGCGGACGGAAAACTGTACGTGCTGGCTGAATGTGGCTGCATGGTGGAGGACACGCCGTTCATCTACGCGATGTACTTCTTCACATCGCCGGACAACACCCTGACCGGCGTGGTCGGCATCTCGGTCAACAACGACGCCGGCGCGGTCACGCGCGCGTGGTTTGATGAAATGATCATGGCAGTAATCCCTGCGGAGCCGCTCGCGGCGCTGCTGGCGGAAATATAGACCGTACCGTGTGCGAGGAGGAAGTCATATGACATTCCAAAAGCGAATTCTCATGCTCCTGATAGCCCTGGCCCTGCTCACTGCCCTGCCCGCCTCGGCGGATACTTGGGAGCCGCGCGTTTCTCCGATAAAGCCGCCGGAAGGACTGGGCGCGGGGCGCCCGCTGGCGGGCGACGGCATTCCCGGCTCGTACGTCCCCGGCGCTTCGCTGGTGCTCACAAAGCGCGGCCTGGAGTGCGTATCGCCGCTTGACCCGCAGATCACGATGGAATACGCGCTTGAGCGGGATGAAGACGAATCCTGGGCTGACTTGTACGAGAAGTACGAGGACGCCGCCGTCTCCAGCATGATCACCGACGGCGGCGACAGGATATGCCTGCTCGGCGGCATGGACGCCTGGGGCGGGTGGGACGAGTGCGCGATCACCTTCTGGCGCGAAGGCGAGGAGGAATGGATGCCGCTCGGGGTGCCGGAGGAGGACAGCATTTGGGGGAAAGACCCGCCGGGCTTTGGCCCAATGCTTCGCATGGCGGACAGCGGCCGGCTGCTATTTGCCGATTCGCTCGGCATGTTGCACACCTGTGAAATGAACGGTGAAGACGTGCAAGAGATCGAAGGCGTCGCCGCGTCCGATTTCGTATACCATGATGGCGTGATCTATTTCGCAAGCCTCGATGATGTGAAGACGTATGCGGATGTTTCCTATACGGGCATGGTGGACGACGAACCCGGCGAACCCTTCGATCTGCAATATGGGCGGCTCTACCGCGTGAACCTGGACGGCACCGGCCTTGAGCGGCTAACCGAGTGCGGCGTGCGCGGGCTCGTTGCGCAGGGACCACACATCGTGTATCAAAACCTGGACGAGGCGTTCATAGGCGGATTTTCGGAGTATAGCTGGCCGCGGGTTTTATACGGGACGCTGTACGGCTTTGACGCGGATGTCGGCGAACACAGGCCGCTCGGCATTGAGTCCGACAAGTACTTCGCGACACCCTACGGCTTGGCCGTCTGGTACCACGACATGTCCTTTGAGCCGTACGATATAGAGCGCGCGGAACTCGTGCTGCACGCGTACGATGGCGAGCCGCTATACCGGCTGGACGCGGGTCCTGCTGAACTGCTTGGCTCCTTCGGCCTCGGGGATGGCGTCGTTGTTTTCTGCTCGGTCGAGGATTGGTGGACGGGTGATCTTGCGTTTACCGCCGTGCCGCTGGACGGCGGCGCGAAGTGGGAATGGGCACCAAGTGGTGAAGCGGAGGGTAACACGGATCAGGAGACGGTTTCCTTTGGCGAAGGAGCGTACCAGCTGAAAGTCCCTCTGGATGCCGAGGAGTTGGACTTGATGGAGTACGGCTTGGACGATGAGGCGATCAAGCCGCTGGCGAAGCTGACGGCGCTCAGGCGGCTGGATTTGAGCATGAACGACATCACGGATCTGTCGCCTCTTTCCGGGCTTGAGAATCTGGAATGGCTCGATTTATGGGACAATTCAGTCGTCGATTTGTCGCCGCTTTGCGGGCTGCCCCGGCTGGAAACGCTTGTGCTTTTGCAAAATTTTGAGATTACGGATTTCACGCCGCTTGCGTCGCTTCCCGCGCTGCGCAGTTTGAACGTATCGGAAATCCCGCTGCAAGACGCTACGCCGTTTGCGTCGCTGACAGAGCTGTGCGGACTTGGGATCGCCGAATGCGATATTTCCGACCTTACGCCGCTTGCCGGGCTGACGAAGCTGGCGGAGCTTTTTGTTTCCGCAAACGAGGCGGTGACGGACATCTCGCCGCTCGCCGGAATGTCCGAGCTGTGCTTTCTCTGGATGGATGAAACAAGCGTATCGGATCTGTCGCCGCTTTCCGGGCTAACGGCGCTCACGGAGCTCAACCTGGCGCATATCCCCGCCGGTGATTTGTCGCCGCTGGCCGGACTGACAGCGCTACAGATACTGAACCTGGACCAAACGTCGGTGGAAGATCTGTCCCCGCTCAGCGGGCTGACAAACCTTCAGGATCTGTCCCTGTCCGGCTGCCAGTTTTCCGATCCTTCGCCGCTGTTTTCGCTGACCGGGCTTGAACGGCTCAATGTGTCGCACAACGAGGCGCTAACCCGCGAGGCGGTCGATCTGCTGAAGGAAAAGCTGTCTAACACAACGATTCGCAGCGACTACGACGAAAAATAAGGGGAGGATGCCCAATGAAAAGAGCCTTTCTGTGCCTGCTGGCGGTCCTGCTCTGCGCCGGGATGGCCGCGCGGGCGGAAGGATACCAAATCCTGATGGACGCCGGCGAACAGGCGTATGAAGAAAACGGCGTGCGGTTGGCGGTGCTCGCCGGGACCTTTCCGCAGGTAATCGCTCTTTCGGATTCGGCCGCGATGGACCGCGTCAATCGCGCGATCCAGTCGTTCATTCAGCGCGATGGCGGGTTTGACACCGTCTGCGAGTACGCGCTGGAGGATTATACAGACGACCCGAGCGGGTTCGCGGACAAACGGTACGGGTTGGAGGCCGAGGCGGTGGCCACCCTGACCGGCGATCGGATGCTCGCGGTGCGCTACACGTTCACGGCCTATACCGAAGGCCCGCACCCGTGGACCGACATGCGCGCCGAGCACTATGACCTAGGGAGCGGTGATGTCCTCCCGCTTTCGGACCTCTTTGCCGATCCGGCGTCGGTGCGGACGATTGTGGTGGATGAAGTGCTCCGGCAGATACGGAATGGCGGGTTTGTCAGTGCGCGGGATTACTTTGACGAGTATGAGGACGCGGTGCGCGCATGGCCGTTTGAGCAAGGTTTCCTGACCGATGAAGGGCTTGAGGTGTTCTTCAACGCGGAGGAGCTTGGGCCGGTGTCATCCGGGCTGCAAACATTCGTGATTGACTACGCGCTGCTGGACGGCCTGTGGGGCGTGCTCGGTGACCCGAGGGGGTGACGCGCCGTTGGCATGACGAGTGTGTTGTGTGGGTGTTTCATCACCCGCAAATTTGAAAGGGGAAACGGAAATGAAAAAGGGTTTGTGCTTTCTGGTAATCGTGGCGGTTTGGTGCGCGTGCTTTGCGGGTTTCGGCGTGTCCGCAAGCGCGATGCAGGCAGGTAATGAGCCGACCGTCGCCTACGGCGCGTCGTGGTTTCTGATCGTGGACGATGAGATACAAGGAACGTATACCGTTCCGGGCGCCGGGTCGCTTCCCGTAACCATGGACATGTTCATCCTGATGAGCAACATGGACCCGGCCTCGCTCGTGGGCGAAGGGGAGTATTCCGGCCTGTACTACACGGGGACCAGAGCGGACTGGTCGCAGATGAAATGGCAAATGCCCGTCACCACAACAGGGTTTGGCGACAACAGAGGGTATGCGGGCGCCCGCTTCACGTTCAAGGAAACCGGGGCGACGCTGGAGGGCAGATTGTTCGTGGATCTCACGTTCCTGATTGAAGGGAGCGTAACCATGGAGGGCGGGACGGCCGCCGGTCAAACCCAAACGGCGATTCAAAAAACGCATGTCCTTAAAACGCTTCCGGCGGCCATAGGGTCTGTGGGTCAGGACGTAACGGTCGATCTGGGCGACGGCGCCAGCCGCGTGTTTGGCGACCAAAAGATCATGGGCAAGCTGTACTCGTCCGCCGAGATGGATCAGCAAACGTATGACATGATTATGAAGGGGCTTCAAAACGCCCTCGATAGCGCGATGAACACACAACAGCCTCACGCCCGGGCGGCGGAGAATATTCAGGAAACCATCGATACCTATAGCGAGCACATCAAGAGCCTCGAAGAGTCGGCGGAAAAGTGTAAGGATAGCAACCCGGAAGAATGGGCGCGGCTGAAGGGCCAGGCCGAGGCCCTTAGAGAGGCATCCGCCCGGCTGGAAAGGGAACTCGCGACTCTGCAGGGGAAGAAATAGACCACGGCTTTGAGGAGGAAGCGTAGGATGCGCAAGATATTGTTGATTGGCAGAGTGTTAGGGCTATCTATAGCGTTGCTGGTTCTTTGCATATCTGCCGGGGTTGCCGGGGAGGAGAGGACGGACGCCGGCGGGAAGTGGCTGTATGTTCTTGTGGACGGCGGCGCGACGATCATAGGCCATGTGGAGGAGCCGGAAGATAATCTGGCGATCCCGGCGGCGTTGGATGGGGTTCCGGTGACGGCCATCGGCGACGAGGCGTTCTCCCGGTGTGACGCTTTAACCGGCGTGATCATTCCGGAGGGCGTGACACGAATCGGCGACGAGGCGTTCTACTGGTGTTTCTCCTTAACGGACGTGATCATTCCGGACAGCGTAACCAGCATCGGCGAGTGGGCGTTCAAGGAATGCGTCAGCCTCGAAAGCGTGATCATCGGAAGCGGCGTGACCAGCATCGTCGGGTATGCGTTCTTCGCCTGTGAATCATTGACCGATGTGACCATCCCGGAAAGTGTGACAAGCATCGGCGAGTATGCGTTCGCGCATTGCTACAGCCTAACCGGCGTGACGATACCGGACAGCGTGACGGACATTGGCGAACGCGCTTTCTTTGACTGTGAGGAACTCACCCTGAGCGTCTCGAAGGATAGCGCCGCCGAGCGATACGCGAAGGACAACGAAATTCCCTATGTGTACGCCGACGCTGCCGGGGCGGAAAGGACGGACGCGGGCGGGCAATGGACGTATGTGCTGGAAAGCGGCGGCGCGACGATCACGGGATTTGTGGAGGAACCGACCGGGGCGTTGATCATTCCGGGCGAGCTGGAGGGGGTTCCGGTGACGGGCATCGGGTACATGGCATTTGAAATGTGCACCGGACTGACCAGCGTAATCATCCCGGATGGTGTACAGCGCATCGGTCCCGCGGCGTTTGATTAT
>JAVBOM010000103.1:0-27232 GCA_031550535.1 Eubacteriales bacterium | reverse complement strand
TGACGTAAGTTGCCGCGCGAATTACAAAGCGCTGCGTTGGGCGGCGGTGACGGTTAACAACACCACGGAAACGAACGACTCTAGCGTCGTGCTGCCGCCGAGCGAAATCAAGTATTTCAAGGTGGGCGAGACCGCGAACGTTTCCGTTCCGGGCGCGGCTGTGCCGGGCTATTTGCCCAAGCCGGATCCCGCCACGTTCAACGGCGTGATCGGCTTGAACAATCCGGCGCAAACGATCCTCGTTACCTATGAAAAGCAGGATGACTTGAAGTATTCCGTCCGGCACTGGTTCGAGAAGGACGACGCCGTTGCCAATAACGTGGAACCCACACAGGGCAGCGTTCATTTCGAGCAGGATACGAGCCTGGAAGACAAGAATTTGACGGTTCCGTATGCCGGTACGATCTCGGTGACGGACAAGGCTAAGCCCGGCTATACGATGATCACGCCGGTTCTGCAGCCCCAGACGACCGATGAGTATGTATACGACATCTATTACAAGAAGAATGTTTATACACTGACGTACGATTCCAACGCGGGTGGCGCTTCGGTTCCCGCGCCTGTCCTCGTCAAGTTCAACAACAAGATCGTCATCCCCACCAAGCCCACGAGAACCGGCTATAACTTTGCCGCATGGGTTCCGAATGACGATGGCACCGGCACGGCGTACACGGCGGACAGCCGTATGCCGGCGAACGACCTGACGATCTACGGCACATGGACTGGGACTACGGCCTCCTATAAGATCGTACACTGGGTGGAGCGGCCGAATCTCCCGATCGACCCCCAGACAAATGTACCGCGCGATCCCGTGCCGGGGAATATGGATGATTATATCTATCTTTCTGAGACAACGGGCTTAACGGGCATTGCGGATACAACCGTTGCGCAGTCCGTGATTGACACGAAAAAGCTGGCGGATCCCGTTATAACCGGCACCAGCAAAAAATACGCCTATTATCAGAGCTACGACAAAACGACCACAATCGCTGGCGACGGCACGACCGTCATCAACGTTTACTACCAGCGGTATGTGTACACGTATGTGTTTAGCCCGACGTCAGGCTCTATTGTCGGTACGTTCCCGGGCATGGCCGCGGGCGCACCGAAGACGTATAAGTTCAAGTATGAGCAGGATATCCTTAACTTTGCGAAACGGGAATCTTCCTGGCCGTACACCGACTCGGACAATGAGCCGAAGTATGACAACAATTATAAGCTCGTAAACTGGAACTTTCCGACCGGTTCGAGTGCTTACCCGATCAACCGGCGCGAAGTGTTGGCAGCCGACCTGGTGCCGGCCACCCCGACAACACAAGTCAACATTGCGCCAGGCTCAGTGCAGAAAACTTCCTATATGAGCAGCTTTGACTTGTATTACTTTGAGCAGTTGCCTGGGCAAACCACGACCGGCAGCCAAACCGGTGCCAATGGCAACGCGAACTACCGGGACACCACAATGACGCGCACACCTAGAACGGATCGCGTGGTCATCGCAGAGAACTATGTGGAAGGGCAGAGCTACTCGCGGTTGGTTTTCGGAAATACGGGGCATGACAAGGATTTGCCCCTGACGCTGGGATGCACCGTTATTACGTGCAACCACTACGTCGCCGCCGACAATGGAACCGCCCAATTTGGCAAGACCTTTAACGGCGTTGAGATCCATGAAGTCTATATGAAGCGCAACCGGGTGAACTTTGCGTTTGATAAGAACACCACCTATACCCCAAGCGTTCCGCTTGTGACCACGATGTCTTCCATGCCGTACGGCTTGGAGTACACAACCTGGGCATCCTACAACACTGCCTCGGCTAAGACATACAACGAACTGCAAAACTGGAAGCCCAACACTTCCCCGACCTATACGGACGGCAGCGGCGTGAAGTTTGTCTTCACGGGCTGGAACGAATTCCCCGTCGGCAGTTCACCGGTCACGATCGGTCCCGGGACGATTGTTCCTCCATTAGATAGCGGACGCACCTACACGGTGTACGCGCACTGGAAGCCGATGGAAGTCACCGTGACCTTCCGGGTGGATAACGTGACCGTCGGCACCAAGTCGCTGCCGGCGTACTCCCTGCTGTCCGACGCGAATCAGCCGAACCCCACCAAGACCGGCTACACGTTCGACGGCTGGTACTACAATGGCGTCCGCTACGCGAACACCTTCCAGCTCAAGAGCGACCTCACGCTGACGGCGAAGTTCACGCCGAAGGCGACGTCTTACACCGTTCGCTGGGTGGACGAGAGCAATGTGGACATCCGCACGGCCCAGACGGTTACGGGCAAGGTTGTCGACAACGTCATCAACATCCCGGCGCATGCCGCGCCGCAGACGATCGCCGGCTACACGCTGATTTCGACGACGCCGTCGACCGGCAGCCTGACGCTTGTAGAGAACCCCGCGAGCAACGTGATCATCTTCAAGTATCAGAAGTTCGCCGGGTACAAGTACAATGTCTACTATAAAATAGAAGGCACTGGCGCGGAGCTGTTCCCGCCGGCCCTGAACCAGGAGACCTGGGCGGCTCAGCAGGTTGTCTGGGCGAAGAAGGACCCGCAACAGGCATACTATCCGATCGATGGCGCGGGCAACCTCCAGGATTCCCAGACGGAATTCATGATCGAGGGGCAGACGGTCAACATCACGTTCACCTACCGCGCCTACTCCGAAGTGACCTACACGGAGAAGAGCATTCTGCTGAACGGCACCGGCGGTGTGGTGGCGACGAAGGTTGACCGGACCTTCAAGGCCAGGATTGGCCAGACGGTGTCCCATAGCGACACGACCGCGCTGTACACCGAGGCGGGCGAGAACTATAGCTATGACGCCCTGGTGACCGGCACGCTGCAGAACGCGACGATCAAGAGCGCGAACGATTCCATCACGCTCATTCGCTACTACAGCATCTACCGCGTGGTGAACTTTGCCGCGGGCGCCAACGGCACCCTGGTGGCGGGCGTTCCCACGACGCAGAAGGTGCCGATCCGCACTTCGTGGACCACCGGCATCACGGTGCCGACCCCGAAGGCCAACGACGGCTACTATTTCTCGGGCTGGTCGACGACACCGTTCCCGGCCATGGTGACGGCCGCGACGGCGACGTATACGGCGAACTTCCTGGCGAAGACGCCCATCACGATCAAGTCCAACGGCTTGGAAGTGACGTATGACGGAACCGCGAAGTCGGTATCCGGATTCAAGGTCTTTAACGCGTCCAATCAGGAGATGACGAACCTGGTTGTGACGGGCATCACGACCTCCAACCCCTCCGCGACGGACGCGGGGACGTACACCAACACCATCGGCAACAGAGCCGCCATTCTGATCATGGACGGCACCACCGATGTGACCGAGCGGTACACCGTGACCTACGTGGAGCAGGACCTGAAGATCAACAAGCGTCCGCTGACGGTGAGCGGTGCGACGGAGACAAAGGAATACACGGGCACGTGGATTGAAGGCGATTACACACCCAAGACAGTGGCCGCGACAGGACATACCGTAACAGCGACCCCCGTGAATGTCAGCGGCGGGATGAGCGGCGGTATCGCGACGAACACCTATGACATCTATGTCAAGGACGTGAAGGTGTACCAAGGCAACACGGAAGTTACCATCAACTACGACATCACGCCGGGCAAAGGTGTGCTGACCATCGGCGACCGCAAGACGAAGCTTGATATCACGATCAAGGCGCCGAGCGACAGCAAGCCCTTCACCGGCACGGAGGAGTCAACGACGCTGACGCAGGCTGACACGGGCAAGCCTGTGACCATCACCGGCACGATGCCCACGGGCGGAACGCTTACGTACACTGCGTTCGGTAAAGGCGTCGCCACGGGCACGTACGACATCACGTTTACGGCCGGCCCGCAGATCTTTGTGCAGGGCGTGAACGTGACGGCGCAGTACAACATTGACAAGAAGCCCGGCACGCTGACGATCGAGGATGCGACGGACAAGATCGCGATCACGATCAAGGTACCGGATGTGACCAAACCGTACACGGGCGACACGGTTAAGGCGGAACTGACCACGGCCACGAACGCGGTCATCGTCAGCGGTACGCTCCCCGCCGGTGGCAGGGTGGAGTACACGGCCTACGGCGACGGCATCGTGACAGGGACGCACGCTATTAACTTCACGTCCGGCCCGGAGATTTGGGTGGGCACGACGAACGTGACGAAGCAGTACGCCATTACCGCGCAGCCGGGCACGCTGACGATCACCCCGCTGACTGGGCCGAACCGGATCAATATCTCGGTGCTGGCCGACAGCGCACAGGTACCGTACACCGGCTACCCGCAGACCATCACACGCAGCGGCGCGGTAACGGTGAACGCCGACAAGATTCCGGCCGCCGCGACGACGACGATCGTGTCCCAGGGCTCCGGCACAACGCCGGGCAGCAACTACAACATGGATATCGTGCTCGCGCAGTTCAAGATTGAAATGCTCGGCGTTGACCTGACGGGCAACTACAACGTAACGCCGCTGCAGGGCAAGCTGACGATCCAGGAGTTGGGCCATAAGGATGATCCGAAGTATCCCGGATCCGACGAGAAGATCGACGTGTACGTGCAGGTGCCCAGCACCCACAAGGACTACACGGGCGTGCTCGTTTCCTTCCCGGTGACTGGAACAAAGGATCATGTCACGAAGGTGGAGCAGCGGATCAACGGCGCGGTAGCCAACACGGCACTGCCGACCACGGTTGCGCTGGCGTACACCGCCAAGGGCGAAGGCATTGTGCCGGGGACCTATGATGTCCTGCACAATAGCGACTTCAAGCTCACGCTGGGCGGCGTGGATGTGACGGCGAACTACAATATCATCCCGACGAAAGGCATCCTGACCATCGACCCGGTGAATGGGACGATCAAGATCACCGTGACGGCGGGGAGCAGAGCGATCCCGTACACCGGCCTTGAGCAGAACATCACCGACTTGGGCGGCAAGGTGACCTCGGGCGCGAACCTGATCCCGGCGGTCGCGACGACGACGATCACGTCCTCCGCCAAGGGCACGGTGCCTGGCAATTACGACTCGACGGTCAACACCGTCTCCATCATGAATGGAGCGCAGGACCTGACAGGGAACTATCAGATCACGCCTGCAAAGGGCACGCTGACGATCCAGGAACTGGGCCACAAGGACGACCCGAAGTACCCCGGATCGGACGAGAAGATTAAGGTGACGGCGAAGGTGCCGGACGACTCAGCCGAGTTTACGGGCGCGCTCATCACGGTCAACAAGACCGGCGGAAACGCGAACGTCACGGCGGTGACGCAGACGATCGACGGCACGAAGGTGTACGACGGCAATACGCTGCGCGGCACAGTAACGCTGGCGTTCACGGGCACTGGCTCGGGCACCTTGATAGGGCACTATGACATCCTGGGCAACACAGGCTGGACCCTGACGCAGGAAGGTGCGGATGTCACGAAGAACTTTGACGTTTCATTGACCAAGGGCGATTTTGAGATCACCAAGGTGCTGGTGCCGATCACGGTGCAGCCGAATGAACTCGCGGTAGACTTCACAGGCCACGAGATCGTGTACACGGAGACGCTTCCGGGCCACATTGTGGGCACGGTGGCCGGCAATGTGACGATCACGATGAAGGCCTCGACATCCGGATACTTCGCGCCGGGCACGTACAACGAAGCGATCTTGGCGAACAAGACGACGAAGGTGTTCGTCGATGGCGTGGACGTGACGGAGAACTACAAGATTACGGAGCTGCCGGGCAAGCTGACGATCAATAAGGTGGACGGCGACAAGCGGATCCCGCTGACGGTGAAGGCGGACGACGACACCCAGTGGTATACTGGTGCGACGCTGGACGCGGCGGTCGGACCGGTGGTCACAAGAGGAAACGGCGCGGGCGAGCTTGACGCGGATGCGCGGTTTACGGTAACGGCGACGGGGCGTGCCTCCGGTATTGAGCCGAAGACGTATCCGATCGTGATTCCGGCGACAGGCACAGAAGCGGTGAAGGTTTTCTTCGGGACGCAGGAAATTACGTCGAACTATAACCTGACGGTAAACGAAGGCGTGTTCACGATCAAGGAGCTCGGCGATCCGGGTCACCCGAAGATCAAGATCACGGTGACGCCGAACGATGTGACGGAGAAGTTCACCGGCCATCTGATCTCGGTGACCAACGGAAAGGGAACGATCAGCGCGCTGACACCGCAGCCTGCGGGCGTGACGATGGACATGAGCGCCTCCGGTTCCGGTTTCTCGCCGAATGTGACCCCGAATGAGTACCCGATTAAGGCGAATAAAACGACGAAGATCTATGTCAATAACGGAGCCACGGACGTGACGGGCAACTACGACATCACGGAAGAGAATGGCTACCTGACGATCAAGCCGGTAAGCGGCAATGACAGGATCAAGCTGACGGTGACGGCCAAGGACGCGGAAGACTGGTACACTGGCAAGTTGCTGACAGTGAGTGTTGACGTGACGTACCCGACTGGCGCGACCGGTAACACGCTGGATTCGCAGTTCACGCTGACGGCCAAGGGCAAGAGCCAGGGCGTTGTACCCGGTAACTACGACATCGTGATTCCCGCGCTGACCAGCGGCGACGCGGACACCGTGGTCATCAAGGACGGTGCGAAGGTCATCACGGACAACTACGACATTACGCTGGTTAAGGGCAAGTTCACGATCAATAAGCTCGGAACCCCTGATCATCCGTTGATCCCGCTGACGGTGACGGCCAATAACGCCTCGGAGACGTTCACCGGGTCGCCTATAACGGTTACACCGGGTGGCAAGATCACGAGCGGGACCCTGGAAGCGGACCACGAGATCACGGTTTACTCCGAGGGAACCGGTAACCTGCCGGGACCATACGACATCCTAGTGGACCTGGCCAAGACCTATATCCAGTACAAGGGCAATGGTGTGCCTGACGGAATGACTACGCCGGTGGATGTGACGAATAACTATATCATCACGCCGGCAAAGGGCACCTTGACAATCACAAAGAGCGCATTCCCGATTACGATCACGGTGAACAGTGTGAACCATGATTTCATCAGCAGCGCGCTTCGTGCAAAGCACCCGGCTACAACGGAGACTGGCGTGACGATCGTCCCGCTGGGCGGCGTTGGCGGCACGGTATCAAGTTCGACACCGCTGCCGGCCGGCTATACCCTGACGGAAGTGCGTGCTGAGAGCGCCGTAGTGTATGTACCGAAGGCGGGTGGATACCCCATCGTGTACTCGGGCGCGACGATCATGTACAACGACGGAGTGAATCCGCCTGTGGACGCGACGGATAACTTCAGCATCACCCCCGTGAACGGCACGTTTACGGTGAACCCGCTGGACGGCAACAAGAAGATCAAGGTAGACATTGAAGTTGCCAAGGTGATAAGGGCGTTTACGGGCGCGCAGATCAACATCACCACGCAGGATGCGCCTCCGTACACGAACACCCCGGCGATTGACGGAACGATCTTCCGGATGGAAGCGAACACGAGCGGTTCCGGCTTCGTCCCGGGCGTGTACACGAACGGAATCCAGATCACCGATGGCAAGATCTGGTACTATGAGAGCGGTGTGAAGAAGGAGGACGTGACGTCCAACTACAACATCGTCTATCACCCGGCGGACCTGGAGATTACGGAGCTTTCGGGCAACGACCGGTTCGCCATGACCGTCACGCCTACGAAGGTCGAGAAGGACTACACGGGCGCGCTGCTGACAGCGGAGCCCACGACCGGAACGATCACAGGTGTCACGCTGGGCGCGAACCTTGCGCTTGATATGTACGCGTACGGTGAGGGCACAGCGCCTGGCGACTACAAGACGGTGTTTGACGACCCGACACACCCCGGCCACGCGAAGATCATGTATACCGGCTTGCTGCCGGATGGAAACACGGGTACGGTCGATGTGTCGGCGAACTACAACATCACCAAGAGCGAAGGCGATTTCAAGATCAACGTGGTGAAGATCGCGCTGACGGTGAAGCCCTTCGTGCCGAGCAACGACCACCCGCCGGCCCCCCCTCAGCCGCTGATTTACAACGGCAATCTGCAGGGGTATGCGAACTTCGATGTGCAGGAATACACCATCGATCCTCTGTTCTCGTTGCCGACTGGCGTCAAGATCACGGTCAACAAGGACGTGCATGAGAAGAACGCGGGCACGTACCCGATCAACTACACGGCGAGCGACGTGATCGTCGAGATTCCGAACGGAAGCGGCGGATGGATCAACATCACCGAGAACTACACGATCACCTGCCTGCCGGAGACGGTGACCATCCAGAAGTTCAAGGTCACGGGCGAGATCAAGGCAGATGAACCGAAGGTTGGGGGCAACTCAGGCCCGTTTGAGTACGGCACAGATGTTCCCGTGCCCGCTGGGATCAATAACCTGGATCCCCTGCCGGCGAACGGCGATCCACTGGACGCGCCGCTGAGTTGGACGGTCGTTCGAGATGACCCGAACAACAACGACGTTGGCGTATCACATACCTTTACTCCGGTATGGGTCGTCGACAATCCGAACTATGACGTGAGCGCAGTTGTGAGGACCTCATCGGACTTCACGTACTACAAGACGAAGCTGATCGTGCAGGCCGGCGAGACGAGTATGCCGTACAGCACGACCGTGAAGGAACCGGCTGACTATCCGTACACGACGACTGGACTGAAGTGGGGCGATACCGATGCTTCCATCGGGCTGAGAGCCGCGCTGAACTTCTCGAACAGCTATACCTTGGGCGGCGCGATTGGCCAGAACGCGTATGACATTGGCCTTACGGCAGGTACTCTGACCAACTACGACCTGGAGGTCCACGGACTGCCCAACGGCCTGAGCGTCTACGGCCAGATAGAATACCACGGCAACTATCTGGATGGTGTTGACATCGTGGTGTACGACGGCGAGTTCTATGACTCGACAGCACCTGCCGCCGCGAAGCACCCGAACTCTGTCGGACTGTACCGCGAAGGCTTCAAATACCTGGAGTGGACGTACGACGCGGCCGGAACGAATGTGTACGACGAAAGCGACCCGATCACCCCGTACGGCATCGTCCTCTACGGACAGTGGGTGGAAGTCTTCAGGCTGACGGTGTACCACAAGCTGGAGGACGGCACGGAAATCGCCCCGGCGGAAGTGAAGTGGTTGGAGCACGGCGAACTGTATAAGTTCCTGCCGCTCGACAACCTGATGTATGACCCGCAGAACGTCCAGTATACGGCGGACGGCGTGCTCTTCACGCAATCCCCGTGGAGCTATATGCGGATGCCGAGGCACCATGTGGATGCCACCATCACGTATATCCAGCTCTCAGCGGCAGAAATCGCCGCCAGGATTGAGCGGCTCAGAAGCGGCCAGGAGGAAGGCTGGGGCTACTACACCATTCCGGACGACGATATCCCGCTAAGCGGAATCGGCGGAAAGAACATGGGAGACTGCTTCGAATAAGCCTCCGGACGAACCGACCCGAGGGGGTCGCCCCTGAAAAGGCGACCCCCTATTCCCGAAAATATCGATATGAACTAGTAGAATGCTGTCAAAAGAAGGGAAAACATGATGAAGAAGCTCTTAGCGTGCCTGCTTGCGGCATTGATGCTGTGGAGCGCCTGCGCCGCTCTCGCGGAGCAGCCAGCCGCGGCCACAGAGGGCATGGTCACCATTTTTGCGGCTGATCCGGTGGAAGACCTGGTCGGCGTTCAGGAAGGCACGCAATTGGTGGTCGGTTCTGTGACGGAGATGAAAGGGGACTTTGGCTCCGATCAGTTTGGCAGCAACGCCTCGGACCTTGACGTTCGCAGCCTGCTGCACGGGTATTCCACGGTTGCATGGACCCGTACCCTGGGCATGACCCTGGACGGTGTCGCGGTCAGCCGGGTGGAAGCGACGGTCGCGGACAATGGCGACCGCACGTATACCCTGCAGATCGCTTCCAACTTGACCTATAATGATGGAACGCCGATCACGGCCAAGGACTATGTGTTCTCCTTGCTGCTGTCCGGCGCGCCTGAGCTTTTGGAGATCGGCGCCACGCGCAAGACCGAGCGCGAGAAGATCACCGGTTTTAGCGCGTATACCAGCGGCGCGTCGAAGGTTGTATCCGGCGTGCGCCTGCTGTCGGACACCTCGTTCTCCATCACCATTACCGCTGAATACCTGCCCTACTTCTACGGGCTTGAAATGCTGAATATCACGCCGTATCCGATATCGGTCATCGCGCCTGGCTGCGATGTGCTGGATAATGGCGAGGGCGTTTACCTGGGCGCGGCCGCGAATGCCGGGAGCATCAGCGCGCAGGGTTATACCCCGGGCGTGTTCTCCGCGGACATGCTGCGCGTGACGATGCTCGACCCCGCGACGGGCTACCTGAACAATCCGCGCGTGACGAGCGGGCCGTATGCGCTGGAATCCTACGACAAGAACACGCATGTGGCCACCTTCACGATCAACAGGAACTATGTAGGCAATTATGAATCGCAAAAGCCGCACATTGAGCGCATCGTGTTCAAGTGCGTCAAGAACGAAACGATGATCGACGAACTGCGCAATGGCGATGTGGATCTGCTCAACAGGGTCTCCAGCGTCGAGTCGATCAACTCCGGCCTGGTCATGGCGGATCAGGCGGGCCTCACCCAGCGCGTCAACTACCCGCGCACCGGCTTCGCCTTCCTCGCGTTCGCGTGCGAGAGCGATGGCCCGTCGGGCAGCGTGGCCGTTCGGCAGGCGGTTGCCCGCTGTGTGGATAAGACCGCGCTGGTGGCCTCGTTTGTCGGCGGCACGAACGGTATCCCGGTCCACGGGTATTACGGCCTGGGCCAGTGGATGATTAACCAGTCCTTCCCGGCGGACGCCGACAACAGGCTGGACGAGCTGACCGTTCTTGTAGAGCTGGAAAACCTCGCCACGACGCGCGACCTCGCGGCGGCTGAGCAACTGCTGGAGGACGACGGCTGGAACCTGAACAAGGACGGCGAGCCGTATGCCAAGGGCACGGACACCCTGCGCTACCGCGATAACGACGGCGCGCTGGAGCCGCTCACGATCCGCTGGGCATGGCCGACCGAGAACAAGGCCGGCGCGATCCTGGATACCGCGCTGAGCGAGGCTTTTGCAGAGATTGGCATCGGCATGGAAGCGACCGAGATGCCCTTTGAGGAGCTGCTACAATATTACTATCGCCAGAACGAGCGCACGTACGACATGTTCTTCCTGGCGACCAACTTCGACTATATCTTCGACCCGTATCTGGACTTCAACACGGCGGACGAATACCAGGGCGCGACCAACAAGACCGGCCTTAAGGACGAAGAGCTGATGGAGCTTGCCAAGAGCATGCGCTCTACGCCGAGCATGGAGATGCGCACCTATGTTGAGCGCTGGCTGGCGTTCCAGAAGCGGTTTGCGCAGTTGATGCCGATGGTTCCGCTGTATTCCAACGTATACTTCGACTTCTATCCCAACGACCTGCAGGGCTACAACATCGCGGAATACGCGAGCTGGGCGCTGGCGATCCCCTACGCGTATATCGCCGACGCGCCTGTTGAGCCCGAACTGACGATTGTGGACTTCGGCCCGACCCCAACGCCGGTGCCGTAAGACCAGCGGAGTCTGGAGGAGGGGATTTTTACGAGTTCCCTTGATGGTGCGGGTTTAACTCCCCGCTGCGCCCGATTTTCCCAATCGGGCCATCACCCCGGACACCGCCATACACTAAAGCTAGCGGGATACCAAAGCTAGTGAGATACAAAAGATAAAACAGTTGCTGCACAAAAGACACCCCCCAAACCCCCGGCAAGCAATAGCCTGCCGGGGGTTAATTGTCGCGAGGTAGGGATTTCTTGCGAGTTTCCTTTATAGCGACCGGTTTTTCGAATCTGCGCCGCCACTCGCGTGCCGGGTGAAATGAAAGCCGGGAGGTTTGCGTCCGCGAGGATTCGTGTTATACTGGGAGAAGTGAGGATTTCTGATGAAATCCCCCCATGGCGCCCGATTTTTCAAATCAGCGCCGCCGTCGCGAGCGCATACCGCGCACCGACCACAGAGGAACCCGGCAACGCACCGCGCCCGGAAAAAACGGCCGCAAGCGAGCCACACGAGCAAACCCCCGCGCCTAGCGGCGCAAAGGAGCCGACAATGCCCCCATTTGCCCATTTGCATTTGCATACGGAATACAGCCTGCTGGACGGCGCGTGCCCCATCGGCAAGCTGCTGGACCGCGTGAAGGAGGCAGGCATGACCGCCTGCGCCATCACCGACCACGGCGTCATGTACGGCGTGGTGGACTTCTATTCGGAAGCGAAAAAGCGCGGCATCCACCCGGTCATCGGGTGCGAGGTGTACGTCTGCGAGGACATGAACGAGAAGCAGTCCGCCGCGCGCGAGTACAGCCATCTCGTCCTGCTGTGCGAGAACGACGAGGGCTATCGAAACCTGACGAAGCTGGTGTCCGAGGGCTGGACGCGCGGCTTCTACTATAAGCCACGAATCGACTTTGCCCTGCTCCGGCAGCATAGCGCGGGGCTGATCGCGCTGTCCGCGTGCCTCTCCGGCGAAATTCCGCAGGCGCTGCTGGACGGGCGCGACGAAACGGCGAAAAACGCGGTGAGCCGCTATATCGAGATCTTCGGCCGCGAGAATTTCTATATCGAAATACAGGATCACGGCATCCCGGAGGAGCGGACCGTGCTCCCCCGCCTCGTGCGCCTGGCGAAAGAAATGGACATCCCGCTCGTCGCGACGAACGACGTGCACTACCTCGGCAGCGACGACGCCGAGGCGCAGGAAGTCCTCATGTGCATCCAGACGGGCAAGACGCTGGAGGACGAAAACCGCATGCGCATGTCCACGCGCGAGCTGTTCCTGAAAACTGGGGACGAAATGGCCGCGCTGTTCCCCAAGTGGCCGGAGGCAATCAGCGTCACGCAGGAAATCGCCGAACGCTGCCACGTGGATTTTGATTTCAAAACCATCCACCTGCCCCAGTACCCACTGCCGGAAGGCATCACCGGGCCGGAGCTGCTCCGCCGGGAATGCGAAAAGGGCCTCGCCGCGCTGTATCCGCAGGAGGACACGGCCGCCAAAGAGCGCCTGGACTACGAGCTTCAAATGATCGAGCGTATGGGGTATGTGGATTACTTCCTCATCACCTGGGATTTCATCCAGTACGCCAAGGACAACGGCATCATGGTCGGCCCCGGGCGCGGCAGCGGCGCGGGCTCCATCGTCGCGTACACGCTGGGCATCACGGGCGTGGATCCACTGAAGTACAACCTGCTGTTTGAGCGGTTCCTGAACCCGGAACGCATGTCCATGCCGGACCTGGATATTGACTTCTGCTACGAGCGGCGGCAGGAGGTTATCGACTACGTTGCGCGCAGGTACGGCGAGGACCACGTCGCGCAGATCATCACGTTCGGCACCATGGCGGCCAAGGCGGTCATCCGCGACGTGGGCCGCGTGCTCGGCTATCCGTATGCCGAGGTGGACGTGATCGCCAAGCTCGTGCCGTTCGCGCTGGACATGACGCTGGAAAAAGCGCTGGCCGTCAGCGCGGACTTCCGGCGCAAGGTGGACGAGGACCCGCGCGCGCGCCGCCTGGTGGAAATGGCGCAAAAGCTGGAAGGCATGCCGCGCCACGCGTCCACGCACGCGGCGGGCGTGCTCATCACGCACAAGCCGGTCACGGAATACGTGCCGCTGCAGAAAAACGACGACGTGATCACCACGCAGTTCCCCATGGGCACGCTGGAACGGCTCGGCCTTTTGAAAATGGATTTCCTGGGCCTGCGCACGCTGACCGTCATCCGGGACACGCTGGACATGATGCGCGAGGTCGGCGTTGATATGACGCCCGAGGACATCCCGATGGATGATCTCCTGGTGTACCAGATGATATCCGAAGGCGATACGGACGGCATATTCCAACTGGAAAGCGGCGGCATGCGCACGTTCTTGACGAACATGAAGCCGTCGTGCTTCGAGGACATCATCGCCGCGATTTCGCTGTACCGCCCGGGACCGATGGACTCCATCCCCCGCTACATAGAAGGAAAGAGTGACCCGTCCACCATCAAGTACATTGATGAGAAGCTGCGCCCCATCCTGGACGAGACATGCGGCTGCATGGTGTACCAGGAGCAGGTGATGCAGATCGTCCGCGATCTGGCGGGCTATTCCATGGGCCGCAGCGACCTGGTGCGCCGCGCCATGGCGAAAAAGAAAAAGGACGTGATGGCGCAGGAGCGGGCATACTTCATCCACGGACTGATCGAAAACGGTGAGGTGGTCGTGCCCGGCGCGGTGCGAAACGGCGTGCCCGAGGCCGCCGCCGCCGCGATCTTCGACGAGATGGCCGCTTTCGCCTCCTACGCGTTCAATAAGTCGCACGCGGCGGGCTATGCCGTCGTCGCCGTGCAGACGGGGTGGCTGAAGGTGCACTACCCCGTGCAGTTCATGGCCGCGCTGATGAACAGCGTCACCGGCGCGACGGCGAAAATCGCGCAGTATATCCAGTATTGCCGCAAGCACGGCGTGCAAGTGCTGCCGCCGGATGTGAACGGCAGCCGCCGCAAGTTCAGCGTGGACACGGACCCGGAGACGGGCAAGGCGGCCATCCGGTTCGGACTGGGCGCGATCAAGGGCGCGGGCGCGCACGCGGTGGAGGCCATCGTGCGGGAGCGCGGGCGGGGCGGTCCGTTCCGCGACATTTACGATTTTGCCCGGCGCGCCGGAGACGAGCACATGAACAAGCGCGTCGTGGAGAGCTTGATCCGCGCCGGCGCGTTTGACGGCACCGGGGCGAACCGCGCGCAGCTGGAGCACGTGTTCGAGGCGGCGATGGACGGCGCGGCGCAGGTGCGCAAGAAGAACATTTCCGGCCAGGTGTCGCTCTTCGGCGACCTGATGCAGGATACGGTGGTGGACGACGTATCGCCGACGCTGCCGAACCTGACCGAGCACCCGCGCCGCGCGCTGCTCGCCATGGAGAAGGAGGTCACGGGCGTCTACATCACCGGCCACCCGCTGGACGAGTACCGCGAGGCGCTGGAGGCGATGCACTTCTCCACCCGCTTCATCGAGGAGCTTGCCGAGCGGGAGGACCACGGCGTGGACTTTGACGGCCGCCGCGTGCGCATGGGCGGCATCATCGCGGATGTGCGCGCGAAAACGACCAAGGCGAATTCGCTGATGGGCTTTGTGATCCTGGAGGACCTGACCGGGCAGGTGGAAGGGCTCGTGTTCCCGCGCGTGTGGGAGCGCATCGGGCAGGATTTGGAGGCCGACAGGCCGGTCGTGCTCTCGGGGCGGTTGTCCGTCCGCGAGGACGAGGCGCCCAAGCTGATCGTGGAGGAAGTGCACCCGCTGCAAAAGGACGGGGATATGCCGCCACAAAACGGCGGCGGGCGCAATCGCGGATATGAGCACAGGGATGCCTACGGATACGACGGCGGGTATGACGATCCGACTATGGCCCCGCCCGATCCACTGCCGGAAGGCAAGCTGTACATCCGCATCCCGACCCGGAAGGACATGGACACGGCACTGCCCATGCTGGCATCTTCGCGGCGCGGCAAAACGCCCGTATTGTTTCATGTCGATCAAGAAAAGCTAACCCTGCGCGCGCCGGAGTGCTATTGGTGCTGGCCGGACAGCGACCTGCTGCAGACGCTGAGCGGCAGCTTTGGCGCGGCCAACGTCCGGCTGGTGCCGGGCGGGGGTGGCAAATGACGCCGCTGGACTATGCGGTGCTCGCGGCGTACGGCCTCTCCTGCCTCGTGGCGTTCACGCTGATGGGCGTGGACAAGGCGAAGGCGCGGCGCGGCACCTGGCGCGTTCCGGAAAAGACGCTGCTGCTGTGGTGCGCGTTTTTTGGCGCGTTGGGCGGGTATTTGGGCATGCAGGTGTTTCGGCACAAGACGCGCCACGCGAAGTTCACCATCACCGTGCCGGTGCTGCTGCTGATCCAGATCGGGCTGCTGACGGCGTATTTCTTTTATTGGCGATAGTCTGGAGGATATAGACGATCATGGGAAAGCTCACCTTTATCGCGAAGCGGCTTCGCCAGATGGACTACCGGGCCATGGGCGAGACGGCGCAAATGCTGCATCAAAAGACGGGCAAACCAACGGCGTGGCTCGTTGGGGACATGATCCGCTGCGCACTGCAATACGGCGCGGGCTATGTGGACTATAAAATCGCGGAGATGTACCGCTTAACGCCCGAGCAGCGCGCCACGCAGATCACGCGCAGCGTATCCAACCGCATTGTCGCCAAGATGAACGACAAGGCGTACTGGCGGTACTTCGACGACAAGGCGACGTTCAACACGCTATTTGCCGATCACATTAAGCGCGGCTGGATCGATCTGCGCGCGGCGTCCGAGGCGGAGTACGCGAAGTGGGCCGAGGGGCGCGGCGACGTGATCGGCAAGCCCATCGACGGATCGAGCGGGCAGGGCATCGCGAAATTCAAGCGGGGCGAACTGCCGCCGCTTGCGGAGCTGAGAAAGCGCGGCATCACGCTGCTGGAGGACTGGGTGGTCCAGCACGACGCGCTGAACGCGCTATGCCCCACGTCAGTCAACACGCTGCGCATCGCCACGCTGATCGGCGATAAAAAAGAAGGGATCGTCTACGCGTTCATCCGCATCGGCAACGGCGGCGTGGTGGACAACGTGGACCAGGGCGGCATGGCCGCGCCGATTGACCTGGAAACGGGTGTCATCACGTCCGTGGGCGCGAACAAGAAAGGCGACCGCTACGAAACGCACCCGCTGACCGGCACGCGCATCCCCGGGTTTCAGATTCCGTACTGGGAGGAGGCCAAGGCCATGTGCCTCGCGGCCATGCGCGTGGTGCCGCAGCTCCGATTCGTCGCCTGGGACGTGGCGGTGACGCCGGATGGCCCCGTGTTCATCGAGGGGAACTCCTTCCCCAGCCACGCCATCCCCCAGTTCGCCGCGCACTACCCGGACGGCATCGGCATCCTGCCCCGATTCAGAGAGTTTATTGATTTGTAGGGGAACACTGATCGATTCGCGCGGCGGGCTTGCGGGCGCTTTTCCGCCTCCGCCGCGTCGTTCTCCAGTCGACGTAGCCTCCTGCTACGCCTCGCTACGACTCCTTGCGGAGACGAAAAATCACCTCGCAATCCCACCACCCTCTCCCGATCAGTGATCCCCTGGCAAGTTTTTTGCCCGCCGTATTTCGGAAAACCGGGGGCGAAAGTCCGTCCGTCCGCGCGCCTCTGGCCGAACAGTGTCCCGCGTGCCCGTATGTGAAGGTGAAAACAGCCCTGTATGTCCCCACACGGGGGCTTTTTTCGTCGAACGAATCCCATGCGGCCGGAGAAGGAATGGACGAAATACCGACGAAAGAAACGATCACAAAGAGTGCGGGGGAGAACAATATGCCGCGAATGGACCGCCATGCACAACAGAGCGCCCTGCGCGTGTGGAGCATTCCGGTTCAGGCCGTGTCGCCCAACCCACATCAGCCCCGGCAGGAGTTTGACGGCGCGTCCCTGAATGCGCTGGCGGCCTCCATCCAGCAGGTGGGACTGCTGCAGCCCATTTCCGTACGCGCGTTGGACTCGATCAACTTCGAGCTCATCGCGGGCGAGCGGCGGCTTCGGGCATGCAGGCAGCTTGGCCTGACGCACATCGACGCGCTGGTGCTGTCCACATCGGAGGCGCGCAGCGCGCTGCTGGCGCTGGTGGAGAACCTGCAACGGGAGAACCTGCACTATTTGGACGAGGCCGAGGGCTATGCCGAGGTTCTTCGTGAATGCAACATGACACAGGAAGCGCTGGCGGCGCGCATCGGTGGCAGCCAGAGTGCCATCGCCAACAAGCTACGCCTGCTGAAGCTGGACAAGCCCGTCCGCGACTACCTACGCGCCGCGGAACTGACCGAGCGGCACGCGCGGGCGCTGCTGCCGCTGCCCGGCCCGCCGCTGCAGATGGACGCCGCGCGCCAGATGGCGGCGCAGAACATGACCGTCAAGCAGGCGGAGGCGCTGGTCGCCACGCTGCTGGAGGCGCTCCCGGAGGACAAGGCCAAGCACGGCCGCCGCGTGATTTCGATCATCCGCGACCACCGCCTCTACATCAACGCGATCCGCGACATCGTGCGCCAGATGGCGACGGCGGGCATCAACGCCGATACCGAGGTCGTGGACCGGGACGAGTTCGTGGAGGTCGTCGTCCGCATCCCCAAGCGGCGGGCGCAGCAGGAGGACAAACGCCGGAAAGCGCCGGCGACGTAATACCATTTCACGTTCGGATTGGCAAATGGATTGCGAGAGATTTTTTCGCAGGGCAAGGAGCCGGAGCTGAGCGCCGCCAGTGGCGGATGAAGCGAGGCGGGGGCTCGCCGAGGCACAGAGTGATGGGCACGGCAGTGCGCAGCACGACAGTGCCGTGGTGCGCCGGACGGTAAGGATTCCTTGTGGAATCTTCATATGGCGCCCGATTCTTCGAATCAGCGCCGCCGTCACGGAAACGTAGCCGGCAGCTACGCTGACTGGCGTGCGACGCAGTCATGCGGAAAAAGAGCCGCAAGATATTGCCAAGCTGGATCGCGAATGGGTATCATTCACAATCGCCGCGCGTTCGCGCGCACAGCCGGGACAAGTTTGGGACGGTCAGGCAAACGCGATTCGGGGCTTTCACCCGGGCTTTATTCGGATGACACGCCGATACGGCGGCATCCCTCGCCCACCTGGGCAAGCCGAAGGAGCCTCACGCGGGAACCCAGCCGCCGCGAACAAGCGCCCGTAGCCGCGCCCGAGCGCCGCGATGACACCATAGAGGCAGGGATTTCTGGCGAAATCCCCTTATGGCGCCCGATTCTCCGAATCAGCGCCGCCGTCTAGGTCCGCACCCATTGCCGCAGTGATCGGATGGCGCGGTGAGCCGCGCGCGTCACGGGCCAAAGGCCATGTATACCGGCAGAGGCGGACCGGATACCAAATCCCGCTCCAGTGTGGCACACATCGCCAATCCGAGATGGGAAGTGGTACAGGGAGGGATTCCTTACGGAATCCTCTCATGGCGCCGATTTTTCAAATCGCGCCGCCTTCCACGCGGGGCGCGTGCCCCGAGTGCTCTGGCATGGCTTGATTTTTGTTTCCGACCGGATCATTTTTCGTTAGGCTGCGCCGCGCTGCAGCCGGTATGCGCCCAGACGGAAAAATTCTCCGGCCGGATTTCAAAAATCCAACCCTGCCAGAACACCTAGAGCACAGAGGGGGCGTCAGCCTGCCCAAGGGCTGGCCCTGGATACACCCGCTTGCATTCATCAAACGGGAGGTGTCTTTGTGTTAAGGAAGCTGATTGGTATGGTCCTAGCGTTTCTAATGGCCGTGCTCTCGGTCCGGTCGGCCGCGCTGGCGTCGGCGATCCCCTGGCTGCGCATCCGGGAGGGCGCGGGCGGCCTGCTGGTTCCGGCGTCTGGAAGCCGGCGCATGTACCTGCGCGTCCTGGTCCGCAAGAAACAACTCTCGGTGCAACCGCGACGAACCACCGCGATCCGCGAGGTCCGCCGACGATGCGGGGCGGCGGGCGCGCGAATGGCGCTGCCCCGGATGACGCCCGTGTAGCGGGGCTCTTTACTATTGCTCCGACAACTAAACCATGCGCGGTTTGTTGGGTAGGATAGCAAAAAGCCAGTGTCTGTAGGGTTTTCGCTCAATGGTCAACAATGGTCGCGCACGGTTTATTCAGCGGAGCAATAGAAAGACAGAACCAGCGCCGGACCGCGCGTGGGGAGACGCACCGGCCGGGGCAGTGGTTTTAAGGGATTGTATGATGATCCCGAAATAGAAAGTCCATGCGGAAAAATATGGAAAGGATTGGATGGGCATTCCGATTCGCGTCTAATACGAGCCGGCGCACGCTGGTCCGGCCGGATACGCGCATGCCATGCGATTGCGCATACAAGGCTATGATTCCTGGCGGAATCCTTCTGTGGCGCCCGATTTTCAAATCGCGTCGCCCTCGTAGAACAGCGGCCCCTGCAAAACATACCAGGCGGTTCCGTCTTTGACCCTTGGCGACTGATCGCGCCATGCGCGGTGGGGCCCCGCCGCGCGCCAAAACTGCGCGCGGGAAAGCCACTCGCCGGTTTTCCCGCGCGTGGTCAAGGCCGAGAGAGGTAGGGATTTCTTGCGAAATCCCTTTCTGGCGCCCGATTCTCCGAATCAGCGCCGCCGTCTAGGAAGGGTTCCTTGCAGAATCCCCTTCTGGCGTCCGATTCTTCGAATCAGCGCCGTCATTGAGGAGGAGATTCCTTGCGGAATCTCTATTGCGGCGTCTGATTTGTAAATCCGCGCCGCCACTTGACACCGCCTATCATTTTTCGTATAATACATAGGCTTGTACATCAGGCCTTGCAGGGGCCGCCGAAGGAGTTGTTGACAATTGTTCCGTACGTATCAGCCGAAAACAAAGCAGCGCAGCAAGGTGCATGGTTTCCGCGCGCGCATGAAGACCAAGAGTGGCCGTCGCGTTTTGGCCCGCCGCCGTCTGCGTGGCCGCAAGGTTTTGACGGTGTGACGCCGCTCGCAGCGGAAGGGATTCTTTGCGGAATCCCTCTATGGCGCCCGATTCTTCGAATCAGCGCCGCCGTCACGGAGGGGATTCCTTGCGGAAAATCCCTTATGGCGCGGACACTTTGGTTCCGTGCCGTTGCCGAAGATATCAGCGGATTCGCAAAGCCCGATCGTTCCGGTCGGGCTCGTTGCGCGTGCCGGATAGGCTTCGCGTAAAGGGAAGGCGAACGAATGCAGCGAGCCTGCCGCCTCCGCAAAAACAGACAGTTTCAGTACGTCTACCATAAAGGCAAGTCCTGCGCCTGCCGTGAGCTGGTGCTGCTCCATGTCCGGAACCCACGCCTGCAAGTGGGATTTTCGGTCAGCCGTAAGGTTGGCAACAGCGTGATGCGCAACCGCGTCAAGCGCCGCCTTCGCGAGCAGTTCCGGCTGATGATGCCAAGGCTCAGGACGGGCCTTTATGTCATTGTGGCGCGTGAAGGGGCCGCCAAGGCCGACTCGCGCGCGCTGGGCGCGGCCCTCCACCAGATGCTGCGCCGGCAAGGGCTCATCCGCGAGGCGGAGGAAGGGGTTCCTGGCGGAAGCCCCGTACGGCGCCCGGTTTCTCCAAATCGCGCCGCCGTCGAGGCAGGGGTTTCGCCAGAAAGCCCCTCTGCTGCGCCCGGGCGCACAAATCCGCGCCGCCCCGGATGAAAACCGTGCTGCTGAAGCTGATCGGATTTTATCAGCGCGAGCTGAGCCCTCAGCATCGCCCCTGCTGCCATTACATCCCCACCTGTTCGGAGTACGCGCGCCAGGCGATTGAGAAATATGGCGCGGCGAAGGGGGGCTGGCTGGCCGTCCGCCGGGTGCTCAGGTGCCATCCGTTCACCCGAAGAGACCCGTATGACCCGGTGCCATAACGTATGGAAGAGTGCCCAAAGGAGGCCGCACATTGAACGCCATATTCCGATCGATCCTGGATCTGATTCAGAGCGTGGTGCAGAGCTACGGTCTGACGGTGATCCTGTTCACCCTCTTTATCAAGCTTGTTCTGCTCCCGTTCGATTACAAGAGCCGCAAGTCCATGCGCCGGATGGAGAAGGTCAACCCCAAGCTCCAGGCGTTGCAGGCGAAGTACGGCAATGATAAAGAAAAGCTGCAAAAAAAGCAGGCGGAGCTGTACAAAAAAGAGAAAATCAACCCACTGGGCAGTTGTTTGCCGATGCTGCTCACATTTCCCGTCCTGATTATCATGTTCGGCGCCATGCGCGGCGTGGCCAACGAGGCGCTGGTGAACTCGCTGCTCTCCATCCAGCGCGCCATCGGCGATCTGACCGACCCCGCGGCCATCCAGGCCGCGCTGCCGCCGCTGGATACCCTGGTGGAACCATTCCTGTGGATCAAGAACCTGTGGGTGGCCGACTCCCCGTTCACGTCCGTGCTGCCAAGCGCCTCCAGTACGCTGGCGGCCGTGGGCACTCAGCTTGCCGGCGTGATCACCGCGGACGAAATGACGGCGCTGAAGGCGTTCGTCGAAGGCCCCATCTACCAGAGCATCGTCCTGCCGCATTACGGCGCCACCATCATGCCCGGCGGCACGTTCAACATGCTCATCATGACATTCTCGCTGTACAAGCTGCCCAATGGCTTCCTCATTTTGCCCATCCTGAGCGGCGTTACGCAGTTCTTCACCAACTCGCTCAACCCGCAGGCGCAGCAGCCGCAGCAGCAAAGCGGCAAGGGCGGCCAGCAGCCCGGCATGGGTAACTTCATGAAGTGGTTCTTCCCGCTTTTCTCCGTGTACATTTGCCTTACATCCAACGCCGCGTTCTCGCTCTACTGGGTGGCGACGAACGTTGTGGCGATGGTGCAGCAGATTGCGTTCAAGAGATACTTTGATGCGCAGGATCGAAAAGCCGCTGCGCAGTCCGAGGAGGTTGACAAGCTATGAAGAGCATAGAGGTATCGGCCCGCACGATTGAAGAGGCGGTCAGCGACGGCCTTTCCAAGCTCGGTTGTTCGATTGCCGACTGCAAGGTGGAGATTTTGCAGGAGGGGGCCAAGGGGCTGTTTGGTCTCTTTGGCAGCAAGCCCGCGACCGTCCGCCTGACGCTGCTGGCCGAGGGTGACGACGACGGGGACAGCCTGGGCATTAACCTGCAGGACGCCCTCACCCGCGACACGGAGATGCCGCGTGCCCGGCCCGCGCAGGAAGCGCGCCCGCCCAAGAAGCCGCAGCAGGCGAAGGCGCAGCCGAAACCGCAGGCACAGGAAAAGCAGCCGGCCGAAAAACCGGCCCAGCAGCCGGCTTCCGAGAAGAGCAAAATGCGCATCGCGGCCAACCCGCAGGTGCTGGACAACAAGAACCGCAGCAGCGACGTGCTGGAGCGGTTCAAGAACGCGCCGCTGCCCGTGACCAACGGCAGCGCCCCCGCGCCGGAAAAAGCGCCGCCCCAGGAGAAGCGCGCCGCGCAGCCGAAGCCGCCCCGCGCGCCCAGGCAGCGGGAGCCGCAGCGCGAACGTATCCACCACGAGCCGCAGGACGAGGCCATGAACGCCGAGCCGGTGGTGCGCGTCCCCGTGCCCGCGCCGGAGAATATCGTGCGGCACGATGCCGAGACGCCCGAGGGCATCGCGCAGCAGTTCCTGACCGATGTGACGCACCGGATGGGCGTTGACGTGCAGGTGGATGTGCACACGGGCGAGGACGGCCACGTTTTCGCCACGATGTACGGCGATACGCTTGGCATCCTGATCGGCCGCCGGGGCGAGACGCTGGACGCGCTGCAATACCTGACGAGCCTGCAGGTGAACCGTGGCCGCGAGGAGTACATCCGCGTCACGCTGGATACCGAGAACTACCGCGCCAAGCGCGAGGAGGCGCTGAACCGCCTGGCCTCCCGGATGGCGAACCGCGCGATCAAGACCGGCCGCAAGGTGGCGCTGGAGCCGATGAACCCCTACGAGCGCCGCATCCTGCACGCCAGCCTGCAGAACAACCCGGGCGTCACCACGCACAGCGAGGGCGACGAGCCGTATCGCCATGTGGTGGTCGTGCCGGAGCGGTAGGCCGATAGGATTGAGACAATAGCAACAACACCGCACCGTTGGCGCAAAGGGCGTCAGCGGTGCGGTGCTTTTGTGACCCCCGAGATGCGCTGCCGGGCCGAACGCATAACGCGCCCGTGATTTCATCAGCGCCGCAATCGTGGGCATACCGACCCGGGGAGCTGTCGGGATTGCCGTGAAGGAGAGCGGACGGTGGCTGAATGGCTGACAGAAGGGCTGTGGGCTCTCGGCATTGGAATGTCGTAGGTGTACGCTTCTTTTTGCTGCCCGCTTTCTTTCTTCTCCGCATCGCGGGAATGTGCAAGCAATCGTACCGGGCAATGCGGAAACCTTCGTTGGGATTGGCAGGGTGCGCGCAACGGGCCGTTGGGGCGTGACGTCCGCCGGTCCGGGAATGAGAGGTGCCCCTTCCATCCGCATTTCGAACGAGAAATTGATAGGGCTGGCTTTTGCTCTGCAGAAGGGGACGACGATCCTTGCCCAGCCATGGACAAGTAAATCCGCAAAAAGGTGAATGGTCATGCTTCTGGCGGGTGAAGGCATCGTTCACTGGAGGCGAATCCCATTGTCGGGGTCTGGGAGCCGGAGCCGCACTCCGCCAGTGGCGGAATCAAATTCAGCAAAGGTTCGTTGGGATACAGAGCGCCGCTTGCGGCACGAGAATATCCAAGCGCCGGAATCCCAGCGTCCGCCCCCGCTCCCCCGCACCCGCTCTACCCCCGCGCCACCCTGCAAGCCGCGCACCCGCCCTCGCCCGTCTCCCGCAGGCTGGCCGGCAGCGCGTCGCCGACGGCTTTCATCGCGTCGATCACCCCGTCCGCCGGGATGGGCGAGCGGATGCCCGCCAGCGCCATGTCAGCAGCCGTGAGCGCGTTCGCCACGCCCGCGACATTGCGGTACACGCACGGCACCTCGACCAGCCCGTCCACCGGGTCGCACACGAGGCCCAGGCTGTTCATCAGCGCGAACGCGCAGGCATCGGCCGCCATGCGCGGCGTACCGCCCATAAGTTCCACCAGCGCCGCGGCGGTCATCGCGGCGGCGCTGCCGCACTCGGCCTGGCAGCCGCCCTCCGCGCCGGACACGCTCGCACGCCTGGCGATGACCCGGCCCACCGCGGCCGCGCAGAATAGTGAGTCGATCAGTTGATCGTCCGTGTACCCGCGCTCCTCCTGCACGGTCAGCAGCGCGGCGGGCAGAATGCCGCACGCCCCGGCTGTCGGCGCGGCGACAATTTTGCCCATGCAGGCGTTGCACTCCGCCACGGCGAGCGCCTTCGCGGCCGCCCTGCCGAGCGTCGCGCCGCCGGGCGCGCCGGGCGCGTGGCGGGCGAGCAGCGCCGCTTGCCCGCCCGCCATCCCGGACACGGAGCGCAGGTCCGGCCGCAGCCCTTCCTCAACGGACGCGCGCATTACATGGAGCGCCACGCGCATCTTCTCCACCAGCGCGCTTTCCGGCACATGGCTACGCCTGGCCTGATCCTGCCGCGCCGCCACGGCGATCGTCTGCCCCCCGGCGGCCTCAATCAGCGCTTGCATCGAGCTTTCCATGATGGCTTACCTCTTTTCCAAAAGCGTGACGTTATGCGCGCCGTGTAGCCCCCGCAGCGCGTCCACCGTCGTCCCGTCCGGCAGCTCGTCCAGCTCCAGCACCATGATGGCGCTGCCGCCCTCCTCCTGGCGGAACAGGCGCATGGTCGCGATGTTGACGCCCGCGCGCGCGATCAGCCCGGTGGCCTGGGCAATGACGCCCGGCGCGTCCGTGTGCCGGATGATCAGCGTGTTCTCCTCCCCGGAAAACGCCACCTCCAGCCCGTCGATCGAATCGACGCGGATGGTGCCCCCGCCTACGGACGCGCCGCGCACCTCAACCCGCGCGCCGCTCTTGCCTACGGCGCGGATCACCATGGTGTTCGGGTGCGCATCGCGCAGCGTGACAGCCTCAAAGGTATACGCGAGCCCTTCGGCTTCGGCGATGGCAAGGCTGTCCCGTAGCCGCGTATCGTCCACGTCCATGTTCAGCAGACCGCCGATGACGGCGCGGTCCGTGCCGTGGCCCTTCCAGGTCTTGGCAAACGAGCCGTGAAAGCCGATGTCCGCGCGGGCGAGCGGCTCGCCCAGCAGGCGGCGCGCCACGCGCCCGATGCGCGCCGCGCCCGCCGTGTGCGAGCTGGACGGCCCGATCATCACCGGGCCGATGATGTCGAATAAATCCATAGCGGTTTCCCTCCTACCACGGTGGCGGCGTGGATTCAAAGAATCGGGCGCCATAAGGGGATTCCGTCAGGAATCCTATCACCTTTTTCGCGGGTGCCGCGCGCATTTCCTTCCTCCGCGGCGTCGCGGATTCGAAAAAACAGCGCCGCAGGGGGATTTCAGCGGAAATCTCTGCTTTCGCGCGGCACGAACCCCAAATATCGCGGCACATGAGAATTTGGTTAGAATTCTCTGGCATTTTTCGTGTAGCCTTGACAAAAAAGTGGGGCCGTGACACAATAGCATGATCCAAAGCAAGGAATTCCTTGCGGAATTCCTTGATGGCGCCTGATTTTGCAAATCGCGCCGCCACAATCGACGGAATTTCTTACGATATTCCTCTATGCGCGCGATTTGTAGGATCGCGCGCCATCATCAAGGAGGCGAAACAATGGAATGGCAATGGCTGATCGGCCCCGCGGTCGGCAGCGTAATCGGATATATCACCAACGACATCGCGGTGCGGATGATGTTCCGCCCGCATAAGGAATTGCGCGTCTTTGGCAAACGCGTCCCGTTTACGCCGGGGCTGATCCCCAAGGAACGGCCACGGCTCGCGGCCGCGATCCGCGATGTGCTGGACCAAGACCTGCTCAGCCAGGAGGTGCTGGAAAGCGCGCTGTTGTCCGAGGCCATGATACAAAAGATCGAGCAGGCGGCGGACAGTGCGATGGCCGCCGTGCTGGGTGAGGAGCGCACGCCGCGCATGCTGCTGGAGAATGCGTTCGGCGCGGAGGCGTTCGGCTCGTTCGAGAAGCAGACCAAGCGCGCGATTGGCATTTTCCTGATGGAAAAGCTGCTGGAAAGCGGCATTGAAGGGCCCGCGTCGGAAGTGGTGGTCGCGGAGGTCAAAAAGCGCGTCAAGGGATCGGCCGCCGCGCCGCTGGCGCTTTTCTGGGACGACAAGCGCAGCGCGTCCATGGAGGAAAAGCTGGCGCAGACCATCCGCGAGATGATCGCCACGCACGCCCCGCAGATTGTGGACGACATGATCGAAAATGCCGCGCACGACGGGCTGGACACGCCCATTGGCGAGCTTGTCCGGAAGTACGGCGAAAAGGCGGGCGATGTCCGCGCGTTTATTGTTTCGCAGTATGGCACGGTCATCAAGAAGGGCTTGCCCATCGCGCTGAAGGCGCTCGACCTGGGCGAGATTGTGGAAGAAAAGCTGAACTCCCTGGACATGGCGGAGCTGGAGGGCCTCATCATGCAGGTCATGAAAAAAGAGCTGCGCGCCATCGTCTGGCTTGGCGCGCTGCTCGGTGGGATCATGGGAATCGCGAATGCGCTGGTGACGGTGTTTTTCTGATTGGCGGGGGCTGCCCTGCCTGGGAGTTCGAGGGCCGAGGCCCTCGAC
>JAVBOM010000086.1:0-3561 GCA_031550535.1 Eubacteriales bacterium | reverse complement strand
GGGCTTCGGGTTGTACGTCGTCTTGCCCGCGATGGGCAGCGAGATCACCGGCGCGGCAGGCGCTTCGCTCGTCTTGACGTTACCCGAGACTTTGTACGCGGTCGGAGTGCCCTTCGTATCCACGCAGCGAATCTGATACCGCGTAAAGCCGCCCTTCGTGGTATTAACCGTCGTGGTTGTTGTGGTGCCGGAGTACGCGCCCGAGGTGATCGTGGTCAGCGCGGCCCACGCCCCCCAGGACGTGCCGTTCGCCGAGGTTGAATACTGAATCTCATACTTGGAGATGGGGTACATACCCTCCGACGCGCCGCTCCATTTGAGGGTGATCTCGCCACCCGTGTACGTCGCCGGGGTCGCGGTGAAGGTCGTCGGCGGCGACGCGGGTTCGCCCTGCATGACGACGTTGGATTCTTTGTAGGGTGAGGCGTTGCCGTAGGTATCCACGGCACGGATGCGGAAACGCTCGAAGTTCTTCATGAGATCGGTGAAGGTTGTCCAAGTGCTACCGTAGGTGGCGCTGCTTGGCTCGTTGACGCATTTGTTCCAGCCGTCCCAATCGTAGCCGTCGTTCGAGGTGCTGTACTGAATTTCATACTTGGCGATAGGGTACGTGCCTGCCTTCGCGCCGCTCCATGACAGCGTGATGCGCCCCTCGGAGTAGTACTCCGGGGACGCGGTGAAGGTGGTGGGTGCGCTCGGTGCTATTGCCATTTGCGTCCCCCCTTATGCGTAGACCGCGCCGGTCACGCGCTCGGCGGTCACGGTTTTGAAGGTCACGTTCGCGGTGGTGCTGAGGTCTTGCGGCAGGTTATCCTCAAGGTTATCGAGCTTCTTTTTGTCCTGCGGGGACAAGAAGCCCGATTTGGTCTGCGAAGCTATTTCGTGGGAATGCGCCTCGCTGACGATGCTGGACACCGTGCCGCACAGCATGGTGTTCGCACGGTGGTCGGTGATGTTGGCGTCCACGATACCCGCCGCACCCGCCTTGACGTACACGTCGGCGAGGGCAAGCTCGTACACGCTGCCGTCGCGCTGCAAGGCCGGGGCTGCTGGCGTGGACGCTGCCGGGCTGGGCTTTACCTTCGCGGAAATGGAGCGGTCGGAGATGCTCCACCGAATGACGATGCGGTCGAGCCGGTGCAGTACGCCATCCGGCAGCGGCAGGTCAAGGACGAGCGGCGCGGTGTTGACGTAGTGGTAGCCGTTGATCCAGCCCGCGCCGGGCATAACCTTGACGGTGAGGCCCTCGCCGGGGACGACGCGCAGGCAATCCTCCGGGCGGCCAAAGATGCCGTTGCCGACGAGCGAGGCGAAATACTCGGCCCAATCTGCCGCGCTGTACTTGCGGTCGCCGCCTGCGGAGTTGAAGAAACTGGACTTTTCAGCCATGAAAATGACCTCCCCAACAAGAAGAATAGCGCCGTCGTTGGCGCATGGTGGGTGGGTATACTGGCCGGTTTATATGTTACCGACGCCGGAAAGCGTCGCTCAAGGTCGGAATGCTCTCGCCGAACGTGATTTCTATGTCCTCCCTGCCGCTCTCGTAGCTCTCGGCCACCTCGGTGATGCGCGCGTCGATGCGGATGCCCCAGCGTTTGTTCACGCAGGTCACGCGGTCGCCCACGTCGAAGTCGCGCCGGTAGCGCAGATGCGCGTGCGGGCTGATGATGCTCGAAAACGCAACATGCTGGACCTTCCCGGCAAGCGTGCGCTCCCCGCGCGCGGCCAGCAGCGCCGCGTATTCCTCGTCGGTCATAGGCGGCGGGGCGGGTTCCTCGGGCGGCGGTTCCTCGCCCTCCACATGTGGCACGGGCGGTTCTTTGTCCGAATCATCCCCACCCGGCGCGCGCCGGATGTCGGTCGCGTCGTAGAACACCTCCACGCGGTCAAGGCCGGTACGCTCGTTGTCCGATACTTCCACGACCATGCGCGACACGTCCTGCTGCGATTCGCCGCCGACGTACACCGCCGACGCGACGTTTTCCACGCTGTGGACGTACTCTTGCGTCAGGATGGTGTCAAAATCCGGGGAGAATACGCAGGCGGGGTTTTGGGTTTGGCCGCTCGTTCGGTCGAGGCCCTTGTACACGGTAAAGCGATGCGACCGCGTATGCAGGTCGGTTGTGACCTTGAACCCGATGCGCGCCAGCTTTGCGCGGGCGACGCACACATCGAGGGCGTTTTCGTGCGCTTCGGCATCGCAGGTGACGGCGGCCACGTCGGGCAGGTCGGCCTCGGCGAGCGCCACGCCCGGTATCTTGCGGCGCAGGTCGGCGGGTTCCGTAAGGTTTTCCCGGACAATGCGCTCCAAGATTTTGTGCGTCGGCTCCTTCACGCGGAGCGGCGCGAGCAGGAGGCGCTTGCCAATCCAGTGCGTGAGGAACAGGCCCTTTGCCTCGATCTGCTCCAAGCCGTCCGCGTCCTTGGATACATTGAGATAACGAATCTGCCCAGCCTCATCGGCGTCCTTCCGGGCGATGATGTTGCCCGGCTGGATAAGCGCGGCGTGGCGGGCGGTCTGCGGAAGCAGCAGGGCGAAGTCGCCGGTGTCCCAGTAGCGGCGCGTCCAGACGAGGGCTTTGATCTCATCGATGACGCCAAGGGGTTCCATGGCGGCGGTGTAGATGTATAAGTCCATTCGGCACCTCGCTTTCGGAGGAAATGATAAGAGCCGCCCGCTGGCAGCTCAATTTTGATTGTTGTGTTGTTTTACTTGATTGGCGCCTTGCTCCCGTCATTCTTTATTCTGAATTTTCGCTTGTCTGGGTAAATAATATAGTAGGTAGGCAAACTGCAAGCACCGCATTTCTTACATTTTCCCTCAGCTCCTTCAGCGCATCCACGGCCAACATTATTCCAATCTATCCAGCCTTCCTTGACCGTGCCGCATCTTGAACAAATCCATTTTTCGTCCGGTAAGGAAGACAATGAACTCTTCTTTTCCATATATACTTGCTTAAAGTTGTGTTCTTCAATCCCACACTTCTTGCATATGCAGTTTCCATCAAAATCTTCATTCTTGTGAAATGGGACTTCTTTTCCACAGCGCACGCATCGCTTTGCGCATTTATCTGGAACTTCAGCAATATTATGCTCAACATCACGTCTACGACCACAGCGTATGCAAGTGCATCCTGCCCAACCATGGTCGATGTCTTGCGTTTTTCCACAACGCTTGCATTTGCAGCCTGCCCAATCATGTTCAGCGTCCCGTGTTTTCCCGCAACGCTTGCATTTACAACCTTCCCAGTCATGCTGTTCTGCTTGCTTCGATCCGCATTTGCGGCAGGCACCTTTGCACAAGTCCCAGTCATGCTCCTCGCTGCGCACTTTCCCACACTTTGTGCACTGACATCCATCCCATTTGTGCCCCCAAAGACAGGCCATTTTATCCTCCCTCGCTCTCTTCCATCAGTAGCTTTTCGTGAACCAAATAAATGTCAACAAGCTGGCAGCAAAAACGCATACGAATTATACGTAAAATAAGGCCTGTTTGTCTGCTTCTAATAGTATCTATCAATATACGCTACATTTTACAGGATGTAAAGAAGAATATGCCTA
>JAVBOM010000056.1:0-26437 GCA_031550535.1 Eubacteriales bacterium | reverse complement strand
TGAATGACCTCCTTTTGCTTTCGTTGCAGTTGTCAGGCCGCAACACTATTTTAGCAAAAGGAGTTTTTCTGTCGTCATCATCGGCAAAAGCCTTCTCTGGAACCACTGGCCTAGCCAGTGGTTTTCTGTATACAAAAAAATCGCGCGGCAAACGCCGCGCGATCTTTTTCTTTATGCTCCCGCCTTCCGCGTCAGCGCACGCGCATCACGGATCGGGCACAATCCTGATGGTCATGCAGGTACACTTGGTGCAGCAGAAGTCAAGCGCGCAGGGGAGCCCGCAATCGCAGCCGCAACCGCAGGCAGATTTCGAATCCTGCTGTGGCTGGGCCTGCGGTTTGCTGTTAAACACCCAGTCAACAATGTTCTGCGGGTAGGGCACGCCGTTGGGGGATACGTGCGCCGGGGCCGCGGTAGCGGCGGTCTTCTTGGCGCCCGTGCCGCCCGTCTTGGCGGTCGGCGAAGGATCGGCAGCGGCGACAGGCGCGGTGGTCGGCGCCGCGGGCGCAAAGGCATCCGTCGCCTGCGTGGGACTCGCGGCCGCCTGCTGCGTTTCCGCCTGTCCCCCCTCCTGGGTGATGGACGCCGCACGCGCGTACGGATCAAAGAACACGGCGTTATCCTTGGTGTATCCGCCGGAGACGATCGCTTCGCCAAGCAGGGCGGCGGTCGCGTTGCCCGACAGGATCACTTCCTGGATACTCGCCCGGTCAAGGAAGCTCACTTCCGCGTTGCCTTCCGCGGTAACCCGGTCGCCGTAGGCACCGTACAGGTATGCATGGGCATTGCCTTCCGCGCTGAACTGCTGCACATAGGACCCTTCCAGACCGTAATACTCGGAGCTGTCCTTGGCGATAACCGAGCCGATGGTGCCGCGGAGGTTCATCAGCACGGCGTCGTTCTCCAGGATGATGCCGCTGATAACCCCGGACTCCTCAATGAAATGAAGACCGCCCGCGATGACGATCGTTTCACCGTTCATTGTGATCTGGGACGCATCCCCGGGCGTTCCCGCCTCGATCATCGCTTTCACCTCGGCAAAGCGGCCGGTGCTGGCGAAGCCGGTTTCAGCGCCCGCATCAATGCTCTTCCAAAAAGTGTCAAGCTCGGTTTGATGCGCTTTGAGCTCCGCCGCGCTGCTCGTCAGCGACAAGACCTCCCCAATGGCGGATACGCTCACCACCATCAGCAGCGCCGATAGGAGCAAAGCCACGATGCGTTTCATATAAAAAAATCCTCCTTTACCTAGACGGCGGCGCTGATTTGAAAAATCGGGCGCCATAAAGGGATTGCGCAAGAAATCCCTTCCTCCTATAGCTATTATAAGGAAAAAACGTATCTGTGTAAAGCAAAAAATGACACAATTATGTAAAAATTCCACCTTTTGGCAGTGAATGTTGTTTTTGATCGGTTTTTCTGGTTGACTCGTCCAAAATGTCTCGGTGAATCAGGGTGGGAAGCCGTAACAGTCTCTCTACCGATACCCTTCCGTCACCGACAGCGGCATGTCACCGTCCTTGTATACCCGCGCGTTCTGGCGGACGAACACGCTGTCCGCCCGCACGGAGTTATCGATGAACAGCCGGGCCGTGTTGTCCAGGAAAATCTGCTGGGCGCGCGCGCTAGACCCGGCGATGAGGCTCCCCTTGCCGCCGCAGGTCACGCGCACGGCGTCCGACATCAGCACGCAGACGGTGGCGCGGTTGGCCGAGGTGATGTAGTCATACGCCCCGCCGATGACCACGAGCGTCGCCTCGCCGGACGCCTTCACCTTGCGGACATTGCCCATGTAGACGGAAAAGACGCCCGACTCCCGGGCAATCACGACCGTTTCGCCCTCGTCGCCGCCAAGCAGGATCAGCCCTGCGTCGTCCCGCACGTGGATGTAGCCCGGCTCCACGAAGCGCACTTTCATGTCCGTCCGGGGAACCAGGTTGCTGCCGGACGCGAACGCGTACGCCGCCTGCGCGGCGCTGTCCATCACCGCGTCGTGCAGCGCGCCCAGCGCGATGCTATATTCGCCGCCCGACGAGTTTTCGTCCCCGGCCAGGGCGGCGAACACCGCGCCGTCCAGCACGGCCTTGGCGGCGTCCCGCGCGGCCACGATCATGCCGGTCCGCAGCGCGCCCCTCAACACCGCCGCGCGGCACGCGTCCAGGGCGAAGCGGTACGCGTCCTCGGCCACGGGATCGATGAACTGACGGGCCCTGAATATCAGCGCGAGGTTCTCCACATCCCCGAGGAGGTCCGGGATGCCCGCCGCATCGCCATACGCGGCGATGTACGCGGCGCGGGCCGCCTCCACCGCGGCAATCGGGTCGGGCGTGGTCTGCGCGACGCCCACCAGGGCGTTGGATACGGCGCTCTCATCGGATACCCCGTACAGCCGGGTGTAGTAATACGCGATAAACGCCGCGTAGGACGCGTCCTCCTGGGGAGCGGCGGCCATTTTTGCCTCGATGGCCGCGACCGCGCCGTCCAGCAGCTCGGACACACCCGACCGGATCTCGCCGTACATCGCACCGGCAGCATCGCCAAAGCGCGCGGCATCCTCCGCGTTCAGCGCGTCCCGCGCCTCGGTCAGCCGGGTCAGCGCGTCCGCCAGCGAGACGGGCGCTTCCGCCTCGGCGGCGGCGCTGGTTTGAAAAACCGTACGCCATAAAGGGGTTCCGCCAGGAATCCCTACATCGGTGGCGGCGCTGATTTGGAAAATCGGGCGCCATAAAGGGATTCCGCCAGGAATCTCTACCTCTGCACACGTAAATGCGAAAACCGGGAGCAAAAGCGCCGCCAGAACCAGCCGCGCGAGCTTCCGCTTCATGTATTTTCCTCCCCTTCCAAGAACCGCCTAAATGAATTATAGTACAAACCGGGTGGGGTGTAAAGCAAGGAAGCCAATCGGGCTAAAGAAGCCATAATTCTTATAGTCATCGCGTCGCTCAGATCTCGAAGCGCCTGTTTTCATAATCAATCGCCCAGCTTGCGCCGCGCAGAATATCCGCGCCGAGCAAGCCGCACACATTCTTGTTTTCCGTGGGGAAAACCGGCCTGTTCACGGCGGAAACGTTCTGCAGCCGGACTCTCTTTCCCTTGATTTCGATGGCGAGCGTATCGATCAGCCGCACAACCTCCTCGCGCGCGCCGTCCATTCCGACAAAGGTGTCCGGCTTTTCCTTGGCTCCGCCGAACAGCGGATACAGCGCGCCGCCGATCACCGTTTCCGTGTTCCCAGTGTCCAGCCCGAACAGCCTGTCCTCACCCATGCACGCGGCATGTACGATCGGCATGTTGCCCCAATCGTCCATATTGCCAGCATCCGCCCGCCTTTGGGGTTTCTCCACGCAAAACGCGCTTTTGGAAGCGTCATAGCGCCACGCAAAACGCGAAATGACATCCCACCCGAGAAAGCCGTTGACGCGGACCGGGTCCGCTCCATCGTCCATTGCGAAGCACAGCGCCTCGTCGGGAACGACGGCCACCGTCAGGCCCACTACCGCCGTGCCGCCAAAGGCAAGCCTTTCCACCATCGCAAGCCGCGCTTCGCCCGGATTGCCCGCGTTGCCGCCGCCCATCACCCGTTCGTCCAGCAAAGCCGCGTTTGCCCGCCGGGCGACGGTCTCGGAAAAAACGCTGATGGAAGCTCCTGTATCAAAAACGCACGGAAAAACAGCGCCGTTTAGCGCGATATCCAAAAGAAACAAGCCCTCGATTTTTTCCTTAGAAGCGGGCAAAACCTCCGGCTTTTCCGCGTACCGTATCTCCAAAGCGGCCATCCCTCCCCTGTGTTTGCGCATGCCCCCCAATTTCGCCACGCCGCTCTATAATTCCCCCTTGCGATGTGGTATACTAGGGATCTGGAAAAAGGATTGTTTGCAAACCCCTTTTCGCGGCCCGCGATCACCGGTCGCGCGCCGCCGAATCGGGACGCATCAACGACGGAGGATGAACATGAGGACAATCGGCACTGTCGCGCGCGGCGTGCGCGCTCCGATATTACAGCCCGGGAACGATCTGGCGCAAATCGTGGTCGATTCGGTTCTGGCCGCCTCGCTGGAGAGCGGCGCGCCGCTGCGCGACCGGGACGTGGTGGCCGTGACGGAATCGGCGCTGGCCAGAACGCAGAACAACTACGCCACGCTCGCGCAGATCGCGAAGGATGTCCGCGCGAAAATCCCCGCGGGCCCGGACGGGCGGCGGGAGGCGGGCATCGTGCTGCCCATATTGAGCCGCAACCGCTTCTCCATGCTGCTGCGCGGCATCGCTCAGGGCGTGGACAAGCTGTACATTCAACTCGCCTACCCCAGCGACGAGGTCGGCAACGCGCTGATCCCCTGGGACCGCCTGGAGGAAAGGGGCGTGGACCCGTTCAAGGACGTGCTGACCGAGGCTGAGTACCGCCGTCTTTTCGGCGAGAACGCGCACCCGTTCACCGGCGTGGACTATGTGGCGCTGTACCGCGAGCTCGCGCCCGGCGCGGACATCATCCTGGCGAACGACCCGCGCGCCATGCTTGCGCACACGGCGCACGTCATCGCCTGCGACATCCACACGCGGCGGCGCACCGTGCACCTGCTGAAGGCCGCCGGGGCGCAGACGGCGCTGACGCTGGCCGACTTCCTGAACGCGCCGGTGGACGGCAGCGGCTACAACCCCGAATACGGCCTGTACGGCTCCAACCTGGCGACCGATCAGGCGGTGAAGCTCTTTCCGCGTGAAGCGCAGGCATTCGCGGAGAGCGTGGCCGCGAAGCTGCGGCAGACCACGGGCAGGCAGATTGAAGTGATGGTCTACGGCGACGGCGCGTTCAAGGACCCTGCCTGCGGCATCTGGGAACTGGCCGACCCGGTCGTCTCCCCGGGGTACACGGAGGGGCTGCGCGGCACGCCCAGCGAACTGAAATTGAAATACCTGGCGGACACCGCGCTGCGCGACCTGTCCGCCGCGGACGCCGCCCGCGCCGCGCGCGAAGCCATCCGCTGCAAGAACGAAGGCCCGGAGGATCACATGGCGTCCCAGGGCACCACGCCGCGCCAGCTTACGGATCTGCTCGGTTCGCTGTCGGATTTGGTCAGCGGCAGCGGGGACAAGGGCACGCCGATCGTGTGGATACAGGGGTATTTCGATAGCTACGCGGCGGAGTGAGGGCCTAGTGTGGATACTTGACCCCCGCGCCGGTTGCCAGTCAACGCGCCCATTTGGGTCGCAATCCGCCGTAGGGGCGGCCATTGGCCGTCCGCGACCTGTTTGTCGTGGCGAATGCGTGCCCCTACGGTCTGTATCTCAGTCAATCCGCGCGTCTGCCCCCATCGCTGCAATAACCATTTGACCCACGACAGGTCGGGATTTCTTGCGAAATCCCCTGATGGCGTCCGATTCTTCGAATCAGCGCCGCCGATACGGAAGGAGAATCCCTATGCCTTACGACAAGAACAACCTGGCCGCGTACATCGACGCGGCGGTGCTCGCGCCGCAGCTATCGGACAGTGAGGCGCGCGAGCAGACACAGATCGCCATCGACCACCGGTGCAAGACCGTATGCGTCCGCCCTTGCTCGCTGGAGATGGCGGTGAAGATGTGCGAGGGGCAAGTGACGCGGGCGTCCGTGGTGCTGGGCTTCCCGCACGGCGACCAGACGACCGCCGCCAAGGTGGCCGAGGCGCGGGACACGATGCGCCACGGGCCGTTTGAGGTGGACATGGTGGGCAACATCGGCATGCTGCGCTCGGGCGACCTTGCGGGCTACGAGGCCGAAGTGCGCGCCGTGGCCGAGGTGGTGCACGCGGGCGGCGCGCGGCTGAAGGTGATCTTTGAGACCTCACAGCTCACGCGCGAGGAGATCCAGTCCGCGACGCGGGCGTGCGTCCGCGCGGGCGCGGATTTCGTGAAAACCAGCACAGGCTTTACCGGCGAAGGCGCGACCAAAGAGGCCGTGGCGGCGATGCTGGAAGCGGCCGAAGGGAAAATCGAGGTGAAGGCATCCGGCGGCATCCGCAACGCGGAGAAGGCGCGCATGTTCCTGGACATGGGCGCGACGCGGCTGGGTGTCGGCGTGACCAGCGTGCCCGTCCTTGTGGCCGGGGGCAACGCCGGCGGGGAAGGGTACTGAGTCGCGCCGGACGGGATTCCTGTTTGCCGGTAAAATGGAAATCGCTGGGAACCCATGGGATTGTTCTCGCGTCTATTACATACCAGAATATGCCACAGAAACCGTGACGGCGGCGCTGGTTTGAAAAATCGGACGCCCCACGAGGGGCTTTCACCGGAAATCCCCGCCTCTTGCGCATCAGAAAGACCTACACGATAAGGAGGGGCAACATGCGCGTTTTCAGAAGGACCTTGGCCCTGCTTTTGCCGCTGTTCATGCTGTTCACGGCCGTGCCCGGCGCGCTGGCGCAGGATGAGGGCTATGCGTGGGGGTATAACGACAGCGCCAATACCACGCTTTGGTATCCCACCAACCCCAATTTCGGCAACAACCCAAGCGGCGGCTATAACCAGAGCGGCTACAACCCCGGCGGCGGCTACAACCCCGGCGGGTACAACCCGGGTGGCTACGACTGGAATAACCCCGGCGGTGGCGGCTGGTACAATCCCGGCGGTTACGACTGGAATAACCCCGGCGGTGGCGGCTGGTATAACCCCGGCGGTGGCTATAACCCCGGCGGCAACGATCCCGACTGGGGCGGTGGTTCCGGCAACCGCAACCGTTCGTGGGTGCAGCCGCGCGTGGAAACATGCGTCGGCTCGGCAAGGCTCATCAACCCGGACAATCCCTGGTCGCGGTATTCGCTCATCAACATGCGCAGCGGGCCGTCCAAGTCATACGGTGTCATCGGGCAGTACCGGGTCGGCACGTATGTGGATGTGCTGGAATACGGCCGCACGTGGTGGCGTGTGCGCGTCGGGGGGCGGACCGGCTATATCATGGCGTACTACCTCTCCACACGGTGATTTTGACATATGAAAAAGCTGCTCTTTGACCGTAAAAGCGAGTGCCTCGCGCCGCTTCGCGCGCTGATTGAGGAGCAAAAGCACCGCACACTCGCCATGTGGGCTATCGAGTGTGCGGTGCCATATGTCGCCCTCTTTGAGGCGCGCGCGCCGGGGGATCCCCGTGTGCGCGAAGTGCTCGAAAAGGGTGCCCAATGGATGCGCGGGGAAATCAAAATGCCGGAGGCGAAGGCGGCCATCCACGCCGCGCACCGGGCCGCCGCCGAAGCGGAGCGCGATCCTGTGGCATGCGCGGCGGGCCGGGCGGTCGGCCACGCGGCCGCGACGGTGCACGTGGAGACCCACGCGCTGGGCCTGGCGTTCTACGGGCTGACCGCGCGGGTGTACGCCGCCGCACCCGGGCGCGCCGACGCGGAGGTCGCGATGGAAATCCGGCGGCTGTACGACCGGTTGCTGTACTGGCAGGACGCCATCCGCGCGGTAGACGGGCCTTGGGCGGCGTTCCTGCTAGACGATAAAGCGCCAAACAAGGAACGGCTGCTGCGCGAGCGGGAAGCGCAAAAAGGGCAATAAGGCATATGCATTGCGGTGTGGCGCACGCGCCATGGTGAACCCGTCATGGGACGGACGCGCGATGCGCGCCCCTACGGCTCTTTGCGCGGCCAGCTTCGCGCGCCTACCCCATCATTCTCTGGTGCGGCCAACGGCCGACCTGCAATCCCTGCCCCGGCGGCGGCGCGGATATAGTAAACTAGCGCCATAAAGGGATTCCGCCAAGAATTCCCACCTCCCACTGATACCAAAGAATGTGCCCGCGCCGATGTGCGGCCTGGGCGGAAAGAAGGCCCCCATGGATTTTGGCGTTCAACTCTTTGGCGCGATGGGCGCGTTCCGGCAGGACCCGGAGGCGTTCTTCGCGCGGATCGCGCGGATGGGATACGCGCTGGTGGAGCCGTGCGTCGCGTTCGGTGACGCGCGCCTGGACGGGGTGCCCGGCAATCCGCTGTGGTCGCTGTCCGAGCTGGATGCGTTTATGGCGATGGTGTCAGCGAACGGGCTGCGCGTGGATTCGTGCCACGCGTTTGGTGACCTGGCGGCTGGCGCGGACGCGCTCCGGCACGCTGTCGAGGCTTACGGCGTGCGGCATATCGTCATCAACGGGCCGCAGGAGGTAGGGATTTCTTGCGAAATCCCCTTATGGCGCCCGATTGTTCCAATCAGCGCCGCCGTCAGCGAGGCCGTGCGCGACCCGGACGGCTTCGCGGACAGCGCGCGGGTGCTGGCGCGGACGCTCGCGTCCTTCGGCGCGGAGCTGTGGATTCACAACAGCGCGAAGGCGCACACGGAACCAGTGGCGGGATCGTCGTGGCTGGAAGAAGTCCTGCGGCGCTGCGAGGGCAGCGTGGGCGCGCAGCTTGACGTGGGGTGGGCGCTCTTCAGCGGGCAGGACCCAGTCTCGTATATGCGGCGGCTCGGCCCGGCGCTGCGGTCCGTGCACTACAAGGACATCAAGCCGGACTACACGGCGCTGCCCCTGGCCGAGATTCACTGCTGCCTGGGCGACGGTTGCCTGGACGCGCGGGCCGTGTTCCGGTGTGCGGCGGGGCTGCCGGTCACGCAGCTTGTGGACCAGGACAGGAGCGAGGGGGACATTCTGGCCGATTTGGCTGTGTCGGCGGCGCTGCTGAAGGGATTTTGCGGGTGAAATCAACCACTCCCGGAGGTGCGAAAGCGTTGCTGTATCATGTATCCGGCGCAAGCGGGCTGCGCGTTCTGAAACCCCGCGCGTCCTCCCACGGAAAGCCGTATGTCTACGCGGTGGACAATGTCGTGACCGGTCTGCTCTTTGGTGCCCGGCACGATGATTTTGATTTTTCCATTGACACCGATGAAAAGAAGAGGCCTGCCCTGTATGAGTGCTATCCGGGCGCGTTTGATACCATCTACACGGGCAAGGCGTGCTCCGTCTATGAAGTGGACGAAGGCGGTTTCCTCGCGGGCGTGACTGGATGGAGCCCCGAATACGTCTGCGACCAGGACGTTCCCGTGCGGAGCGAAACGCGCGTGAACGACCTTCACGGCAGACTGCTGGGCGAAGCGGCGCAGGGAAATCTCACCATCCATCGATATGAACACACCTCGGACTACAAGAAGCGTATCTCCGAACACATCGTGGACCGGCTGATACGGTTCGGCGCACTGGACAGGCGGACATCGGACGAGAGATTCCAAAAGTATTATCGCGGGATTATCGACGCGCTGCTCTCCGCCATGGACGGGCATTTGCTGTAATCCCGATCTCTTCTTCACACACCCGTCAACAGGGTATGCAGCGCGCGCTCAAATGCCGCGTCCTGCTCCGCCGTGCGCTTTTTCGGCCCGGGCAGCCTGCCGCCCGCGCTACGGATCTTTCTGGCCTCGTGCCGCCGCATCAGCAGCGCGTCAATGTTGTCCGCCGTGTACAGCATGCCGTCCTGATGGATCGGCAGGGCGCGCCGCGCCAGGCACATCGCGGCCAGCCCGTAGTCCTGCGTGACGACGATGTCGCCGGGCCGCACCAAATTGACCAGCGCGAAATCCACGCTGTCCGTGCCCTTGGACACCGTGACCGTGCGCGCGCCGGGGCGCTCAAACACATGCGACGTATCGCACAGCAGTACGCAGGGCACGCCGTATTCCGTGGCGGCGCGGATGGACAGGTTCACGACGGGGCAGCCGTCGGCATCCAGATACAGGGTCATGGCGCTCCTTTCGGCATTCGCAGGATACTCCGCTTGCGGCAAATTCTGGCCAAGGGTAGCGACGTTCGTATCCGCGCCGGTGATGCCCCGCGCATGCGGGCTACGCACACCGCACCCGGACCGGGGCTTTTGCCCTGCAACAGAATCAGCGGAAAAGGGGATATGGCGCACGATAGCTCCATTATACTTCCCAAAACGCCGCTGTCAATTGACGGGCTCAAGGGTACGGGCCGGAGCTAGTCTATCTTTCGCCCTCACCCCTCCCGCTCCACAAAATCCACCATCTCCATAAGGTTCCGTATGGCCCACGGCCCGCCGTTCTTCCCCTCGCGGTCGATGAGGAACGATGTGAACCCCTGCTCCCGCGCGCCGTCGGCCTCGACATCGTAATCGTCCACGTATAGGCTCTCGGCGGCGGTCACGCCCTGGGCGCTCAGCGCCGCGTGAAAGATGATCGGGCTGGGCTTCATCGCGCCCACGAGCGAGCTGGCCGTGAACGACGTGAAATACCCCGCAATGCCCGCGTTTTGCAGCGTCAGCTCCAGCGAAGGCGACGTGTCGCTGATGACGCCCATCCTGTACCCGTGCGCCCGGAAGTATCGAAGCACCTCCCGCACCTCCGGGTAGAGGATCATCGGGTTGTTCTCGTGCCACATGGCGTCAAAGAGCGTGGCGGCGCGGGCGTCCAGTTCGCCCCGCACGCCCTCGCCCGCGAGCAGATGGCGGTAATACCGCACGCGGAATTCCTTTTCATCCGCCACATCGCGATACCATGGCTTCCGTCCCTCGCTTGCCCGCTCCATCAGCGCCATCATCTTTTCATACGGCAAGTCGAACGGCTTCCCGCTCCAGCCGGAAACCGTCTCCCGCATCCACTGCTGCCGCTCCGGGTTGTTGTGCGCCAGCGTCCCGTCCCGGTCAAAGAAAACCGCCTTGTACCGCATGCCGCTCCCTCACTTTCGCGTCGCGCGCCAGATTTGCTTGCTCTCGCGCACGCCGATCCGCCCGTCTATGATGCTGCCCCCAAGGATTGCCTCAAACGCCGCGCGGTTTTCCGGCAGCGTGTAGTCCGGCGCGCCGTGCCAGGAGGAGAGGTACTCCGCGAAATCGGCCTCGCTGCGCAAATACGTGACGGCGCTCTGAAACACGCGCACGGTGATGTCCGTGTAGTCGCCGGTGCGCCGGATGCGGTCCACGATCTCGCCGTCCCGGATCGGGTAGACGTGAATGCCGGTGATGACGCCGCCGGGCTTCAGCAGCCCGCTCTGCTCCACGATGGACCCTGGCCCCCGGCGGCTGTAGATCACGTCGAAATGCCCGTCCCGAAAGGATAGCCGTTCCCCGTGGGCGGTCAGGAGGAACTTCACATTGGTAATGTAGGGATTCCTCGCAGAATCCCCATATGGCGCCCGATTCTTCGAATCCGCGCCGCCGTCGCTGTTTGACTTTGCTTTCAAGCCGTCCGCGATGCGGATCATCTCATGCGCAAAGTCGTACCCGGTGATCTCCTTCGCGTGCCGCGCCATGGACAGCGTGAACTCGCCGTGGCCGCACCCCGCGTCCAGGACGGTCTTGCCCCGGATCAGCGCGGTCAGTTCCTTTTCGAACACATCCTCGGCCGATTCACCGACCACCTCGTAAGGTACGTTGACCCGGTATCCGCCGTTTCGCCTGGCGATGTAGTTGTACCACTCGATTCCACCCATGTCGCCCTCCGTTTCGCCCCTTGTAATCACAGATGGCGGCGTTGATTCGAAGAATCAGGCGCCATCAGGGGATTCCGCAAGGAATCTCCATCTCTTGAAAGAATAATAGATTGCCCGCGATATGGCAACCCGAGGGTTTCGCCGTGCCCTGGCGTTGTGCCGCAAATAGTGCCCGAACGGCGCTTTTGCTCCGCCTCGTTGCGTTTTCCTTGACAGGTTGACATTTTCGGGGTATCGTATGTGTATCATTGATGCGGCAATCCGCAGAGGCGTGTTAAGGTCATCCAAAACCGGAAAGCCTACGCGGTGCTTGCCGGTTTTTTTGCGCCAACATACGTGAACGCACATCAAAAAGACCCGCCGACGGACCGTCAGGCGGGTTTCATTATGCTGTGAGCCGCACGCGCTTTTACGCCCTTGTTGCGAACAGCGCGTCCAGCGCCGCCATGCCGAGTTCGATCATATTTCTATGCCCTCAAACGCCCCGCGCACCAGCGCCATGACGATCCCCAGACCGGTTTTCAGACTCTGGATGTCGATCCACTCGCCGTAGGTATGCGCGCCGCCGCCCCGCACCGTGCCGACCGTGTTCGCCGGGATGCCCATGGACAGCGGGATGTTGGAATCGGTGGAGGACGCCCGCGTCCCGACCGGCTCGCCGGTGAACGCCTCCACGACGCGCCGCGTGCGGTCGGTAAGCGCCGTGAGCGCGCCCTCGTCCACGCCGCGCTTGCACGGGCGCTCGCCGACCAGCGTCGCCGTGAACGTGACGCCCGCCTTCTCCCGCGCCGCGAGCGTGCGCCGGAACGCGCCCTCCATCGTGTCCAGGCAAGAGGCGTCCTCGGACCGGAACTCGTACAGCGCCGACGCGCTCTGGGCGATGGAGTTGACGGAAATGCCGCCCTCGATCGTCCCGACATTGTACGTCGTGCGCGCCTCCGTGGGCGGCGCGATGCCGTACAGGTCCACGATCAGCGCGGCCAGCTCGTGAATCGCGTTCGTGTGGCCGAAATCCCCGAACGAATGGCCGCCCTCGGCCTGCACGTCGACGCGGTAGCGCCTGGAACCCACGGCGTTGTTCGTGACATGGCCATAGTACCCGTCCAGCGAGTAGAATGTCCCCACCTGCCCGCCATACGCGCCGAACAGCGCGCGCATGCCCATCAGGTTGCCCAGCCCTTCTTCGCACGCGTTGCACACGAACAGCACCGGGTACTCCGGCACAGAGCCCTCCGCCAGGAAATACTTCGCGGTCAGCAGCAGCGCGCATACGCTTGCCGTGTCGTCCCCGACGGAGGGGCCGTACATCCGCCCATCCCGGATGGTGGGCGGCGGCAGGCTCTCGTCCGGGAACACGGTGTCCGTATGCGCCGCAAAGACGGTCATCGGCCCATCGCGCCGCCCGTCCACGCGGCAGATGACGTTCCCCGCCTCGTCGATGCGCACGTCCTTCGCGCCCGCGCCGCGCAGAAAACGCTCGCAGAACGCCGCGCGCCGCTGCTCGTGAAACGACGGCGCGGGGATCTGGGCCAGCTCGTAGATCAGGTCGGTCAGCGCCGCGTGGGTTTCCTCCACATAGCGCAGCATGGGTTCGGTGAGCGGTTGCATGGCGGCATCCTCCTTGACGGTGGCGCGGATTCGAAGAATCGGGCGCCATGATGGGATTTCGCAAGAAATCCCTACTTTATCGTGTCTCCTGTGTCACTGTTGCCTGGCCGTTCTCAAAATCCACCCGGCCATACGCGCCGTTGATGATCTGCATTTGCGGCGGCACGTGTCCGATGTCCGCTTCAAAAATGATGGGCACGCGCAGACCGCCCAAGCCTTGCTCCAGCGCGTCCGCCAGCGTGAACCCTGATGTGTCCGCGTACCCATCGGGCCGCCCGACCAGCACGCCCCGGCAGTACCGAAACCAGCCCACTTCCCGCATCTGCCACAGCGTGCGGTAGATGTCCGCCGCGCTCATTTCGCAGCTTTCCAGCGTCCAGATGAACCCGTCGCCCCTGTATCTGTCCAGGAACGTGTCCACCGGGGCGAAGCGTGTGCCCAGCAGCTTACAGAGGGTGTCCATGCAGCCGCCGATCATCCGGCCCTCAAAGGCGCACTGTTTCGCGCCCTGTAGGGATTTCCATTGACTCTCGCTCGCAAGGCTGTAGACTTCCCCCGCAATATCCGGGCCGGAAAACCCGCCCCAAAGGGGCGCGCTGCGCTGCGTGACGCGGGTGCCCGACATGGCGCGAAGCGCCATCAAGTCGCTCTCGTGGATGCGGGCATAGCCCATATTCATGAAGTTGGAGCCATGAACCGTGGCCATGTCGCAGCGGAGCGTCAGCGCGAAGGTGAGCGTGGTCAGGTCGGAGTACCCGCAGACCCACTTGGGCGGCAGGGCGGCCAGCCGGTCGAAATCCAGCAGGGGCAGCATGTCCATCAGAAACTCGCCGCCCCAGGGCGGGATGATCGCCGAAACGGCCGGATTTTCGTACAGGCTCATGAACTCCGCCGCGCGCGTTGGGGCGTCCGCGCTGACGCACTTGTCGCGCTTGCGCACGGAGGCGGTTTCGATCACCCCGTACCCGAGCGCCCCGGCATTGGAAATCGCCTGGTCCAGCCGGGCGTACAGATTCGCCGGCACACCGGCCGAAGGCGCGCATACGCCGATGGTATCGCCGGTTTGCAGGGGCTTTGGGTATTTCATCTTTTGACCTCATCAAACTTCCTGGCTATGTTCGCCGCGTTTGTGCGCCAATCCGCCGTGCCATCCACGCGGATGACGGGGCACGCAAGCGTCCCCGCCCATTGTTCGATTTTGTCCAGGGAACGCGAAGCCGCGAAATCCAGAAACGCCCGGTTCCGCTCGTACATATCGCCGCCCGGCAGGATGCGCGCCCCGTGTTGCTCCCGCGCGCCGCTCGATGCGGCGCATGCGGATTTCCACTGGCGCGGTGACGAACACGCCCAGCGCATAGTACAGCGGAATGGTGTCGCCGAAATCCCCGGTGACGGCGGAGAGAACGAACGCGCGGTGCTTTTCGATATCCGCGCGCAGCAGCGCGATACACGCCTCGCGCGGTCGCTCGTCAGCGTACGGAATTTCCGATTCCCGGAACGCGTACGCCTCGATGTCCATGTGCGTATAGCGCAGCACGCGCGCCAGTTCGCTGGCGAGCGTGGTCTTGCCGCCGCCGTTCGCGCCGAACACGATGATGCCGCGCGGTAGGGATTCCTTGCGGAATCCCCCTATGGCGTCCGATTCTTCGAATCCGCGCCGCCTTCTCGGTGACGTTTCCTTGCGGAGCTCCCCGCTTGCGCCCGATTCTTCCAATCCGCGCCGCCCTTGCGATATGCTCATACCGCAACTTCCGTTCGTCTGTACTTGTGTCCCCAGCGGCCCCGCGCTCCTTACTCCCACTCCACCGTCGCCGGCGGCTTCCCGCTGATGTCGTACACCACGCGGCCCACGCCCTTCGTCTCCGCGATGATCCGGGACGCGGCGCGCTGCAACAGCGCGTGCGGCAGGGGCGCGTACTCACAGGTCATGAAGTCGCTCGTTTCCACGGCGCGCAGGGCGATCACCGTGTCATAGCTCCGCTTGTCGCCCACCACGCCGACGGAACGCACGCCGGTGTACACGGCGAAGTACTGGTCCGGCCGCTTCCGGCGCTTTTCGATTTCCGCGCGGAAGATGGCGTCCGCCGCGCGCAGCGTTTCCAGCTTTTCCTTCGTCACCTCGCCGAGAATGCGGATCGCCAGCCCCGGCCCGGGGAACGGCTGCCGGTTCACCAGCCGGCTGGGCAGGCCGAGCTTTTTGCCCAGCGCGCGCACCTCATTTTTGAATAGCCCGGCCAGCGGCTCCACGATCTCCTCAAACCCAATTTCCTTCGGCAGACCGCCCACGTTGTGGTGGCTCTTGATCGTGGCCGCGAACTCCCCGCCGGACTCAATGATGTCCGGATAGATGGTGCCCTGCGCGAACACGGGGATGTCGCCGAGCTTCTTCGCCTCGTCGGTAAACACGGCGATGAACTCCGCGCCGATCCGCTTGCGCTTGTCCTCCGGCTCGTCCACGCCCTTGATTTTTTGCAGGAACCGATCCTCCGCGTTCACGCGGATGAAGTGCAGCTCCCGCCCGGAGAACGCGGCCTCGATCTCGTCGCCCTCGTGCTGCCGCATAAAGCCGTGATCCACGAAAATACACGTGAGCTGCCCCGGGATGGCCCGCGTGAGCAGCGCCGCGCACACGGACGAATCCACCCCGCCCGACAGCGCGAGCAGCACCCGGCGGCTGCCGACGCGGCGGCGGATGTCCTGGATGGCGCGCTCCATGTAGTCGTCGATGTTGTAATCCCCGGCGGCCCCACAGACCGCGTACAGGAAGTTTCGCAGGATGCGCGGGCCGTTTTCGGTGTGCCGCGCCTCGGGATGGAACTGCACGGCGTACAGCCGCCGCGCGGCGTCAAAGCAGGCGGCGTTCGCGCAGTCCCGTGTTGATCCCGCGTTCACAAACCCTTCCGGCAGCGCGGCCACCTGGTCGCCGTGGCTCATCAGAACTTTTTCGGTTGCGCCAAGGCCGTCAAACAGCGGGGACGCCGGATCCAGCCGGGTCACGACGCGTCCGTACTCGCCCGTGCCCGGGGATACCGTGCCGCCCAGCACGTGGCACATCGCGTGCATGCCGTAGCAGATGCCCAGCACCGGGATGCCCAGCGTGAACAGCGCGGGGTCGCACAGGGGCGCGCCCTCGTCGTACACGCTGTTCGGCCCGCCGGTCAGGATGATCCCAATGGGCGCGGCCTCGCGCACTTTTTCCGCCGGGATGCCGCCGGGGCGTATTTCCGCGTATACGTTCAGTTCCCGGGCGCGCTGCGCGATCAGCTCCTTGTATTGCCCGCCAAAGTCCAGAATCAGCACGGTTTGGTTTTGCATCGATGGCCTCCAATCAATGGTATCGTTAACTTTCGTATGTCTTTAAAATCTCCTCCGCCACGGCCCGCCGCGTCATCCGCATGTCCATGGCCTGCTTCTCCATGTACCGGTGCGCTTCCGGCTCCGTCATGGAAAGGTACGAGATCAGGCAGAGCTTTGCCCGGTCGATCAGTCGGATGTCCTCAATCTTTTGCAGTAGTTTGGCGTTTTCGCGCTGGATCATGCTGAGGCGCGCGTGCGCGGCGCGGGCCAGCAGCACGGCGCCGCGAAACAGCGCGCGGCCTATCGGCTTGGCGAGCGTCAGAACGCCGTGCGGCTCCATCTCGCGGGCGGCGGCCTCCAGTTGATCCGCGCGGACAAGCAGCAGCACCTCCGCGCCGCCGTCCCGGGCCAGGCACGCGGCCAGATCCGGGCCGTCCGCATCGGGTAGCGGGGCGTTGATCACGCATAGGTCAAAGGCACCCTCTTTTGCGCGCCGCACGGCCTCGGCGGCGGAGGAAACGGTGACGGTCTCGGGGATATCCGCCGCCCGGAGCAGCTCCATAAGCCCCTCGGCACTCTTGCCGCCGCTGGTGACAATCAGTGCGCGCTTCACCGCTACACCCCCTTTCCGCGCCGGTCCACGATGGCGCAGATTTGGAAAATCGGGCGTCATGAGCGGATTTGGCAAAAAGTCTCTTTCGCCCCCACCCGAAAAGCGTTCATCCGGCGCGCGGCCGATGATTCCGGCATACGCGGCATGATGAACGCCCTTGTCCATACGGATTATTATAGGCGAAAGCGCGCGGTTGTCAAGGAAAGCGCCACGGCAAACGCATGAACTGTGGTTCATGCGTTTGGAGGAACGAGAAGGAACGTCCTTCACTGAAAATCTCACGATTTTCCGGGCGCGAAGGACGCAAAGAGGAAAATCCCAAGGGATTTTCGTCCGTTCGTCGGCAAAGCCGCCGATGCCGGATCGAAATCAAGGGGCCTCAGCCCCTTGATAATCCCATGGAATTGTGTTCATGCGTTTGTCGTGAGGAAAGCGCGCCTTCGTCTTGCGCCCGCCCCATTTTCCCGCTATACTACTCCCATGTTTCACATTGTGCTTGTCGAGCCGGAGATCCCGCAGAACACCGGCAACATCGCGCGGACATGCGCGGCGACCGGCGCGGCGCTGCACCTGATCCGGCCGCTCGGCTTTTCGCTGGACGACCGGTATCTGAAGCGCGCGGGGCTGGACTACTGGCCCATGGCGCGGGTGCGCGCGTACGACGATTTCCCGTCGCTGCTCCGGGAGCACGCGGGCGCGCCGCTGTTTTTCTTCACCACCAAGGGCGCGCGGCCGTACACGTCTTTCGCGTACCCGGACGGGGCCATGCTGGTCTTTGGCCGCGAGACACAGGGCCTGCCGGAATCGCTGCTGATGAAATACCCCGGCCAGTGCGCCCGCATCCCGATGCGCGGGGGTGCGCGGTCGCTGAACCTGGCGAACTCCGTGGCCGTGGCGCTGTACGAGGCGCTCCGGCAGGGGGATTTTGCCGGCCTGGAATCCGGCGGCAGCCTGACCGGACGCGAGGAGGACGGGCCGCCGTGGCTGGACTATCTGTGATCGTTCCGGGATGAACCGGGCGGGCTGAACCGTCTGTTTATCGATACTGCTTATTGTACAGTCATCGGCGGGCCGAAGCGCCGCCGATGGACGCATAGAGGGGTGATGGCGGATGCGCAATCAGGAGAGGATAGAGGAACGCCGCATGCAGTTCAAGGCATTGGCGGGTGTGATGGACTTTTTTGGCGTGATCGGCTGCGCCGTGCTGATTATCGCGCTGATCGCGCTGCTGGCGACACTGTACTCCTGGCTGGTGGGCGACCTCACGCAGTCCTTCTCGGACCTGCAAAAGAGCGTCACGGAAGCCATCATCGTACACTGACCAAATCATCGTACAGTAATCAGATAAAGGGGGGATTGCCCCTTGGAGGTTTCCTGGACCCATCTGCTGGCCGAGATTTCCGCCTGTGCGAAATGCCGCCTGTGCGAGAGCCGCACGCACACCGTGCCGGGCGAGGGGAATCCGCATGCCGATCTGCTGTTCATAGGCGAGGGGCCCGGACGGGATGAGGACCGTCTGGGCCGTCCGTTTGTCGGCGCGGCAGGCGGGCTGCTGGAAAAGATGTTGGCCGCCATCGGCACATCGCGCGAAGAAGTGTATATCGCCAATGTCGTCAAATGCCGCCCGCCGGACAACCGCGCGCCGGAGGCCGACGAGGCGGCGGCGTGCCTGCCCTTCCTGCGCATGCAGGTGGCGCTCATCCGGCCCAAGGTGGTCGTGCTGCTGGGGGCCACCGCGCTGCGGGCTGTGGTGGGCGACGACCGGCGCATTACGCGCGACCGGGGGCAGTGGATCGAGCGCAAGGGCACGTGGATCATGCCGACCTTCCACCCGGCCGCGCTCCTGCGCGACCAGAGCAAGAAGCGCCCCGTCTGGGAGGATTTGAAACTGGTGCGGGACAAATTACACGCACTGGAAGATGCGCAAAAAGAGCTATGACACAGACGATCGAGGCAATCAACCGGGCGTACGCCGATGTTTTCTCCGGGCAATACGCACTGGTGTACGGGGAGGGTGACACAGGCGCGCGCCTCCTGCTCGTCGGCGAGGCGCCGGGCGCGCGGGAGGCGCGTTTAGGCCGTCCGTTCGTCGGCACGGCCGGGAAGATGCTGGATGCGTTTCTTACGGGTGTGGGGCTGGCGCGCGAGGCGCTGTATATCACCAACGCCGTCAAGTTCCGGCCCACGAAGGTGGGAACATCCGGCAGGCTGTCCAACCGCCCGCCCACGCGCGAGGAAATCGCGCTGTTCCGCCCGTGGCTGCTGGAGGAGATCACGGGGGTAGCGCCCCGCGTCATCGCGACGCTCGGCAACACGCCGCTGCGCGCGGTGACGGGCGAAACGCTCACCATCGGGGACGTGCACGGCGCGCCGATGTGGCTTGCGGACGGCACGGCGCTGTTCCCGCTGTACCATCCGGCGTCGGTCATTTACCGGCGGGGGCTGCGGGCGGTGTATGAGGAGGATATTGAGAAGCTGCGGGGGTTTCTGGCGGCCATGGAGAAAACAGCGACGGCTCTGTGATGGCGCGGCCCTATTCGAGCGCCGCGAGCAGACCGCATACGCGAAGCCGGCCTTTGTCAATGAGGTCTCTGCCGTATGCGTCCAGGAAGCGCCGCCCGTGTTTCGATGATTTCAGGTTCCAGTTCAGCGTCCACAACCCCCAGACAAGGTCATAGTGCCGGTCGCCCACACCGCCGTCCGCCACATCAATGAAGCTCTCAAATTCCCAATCGTTCAACAGAATATTGGGCAGGCAATAATCGCCGTGAATCAAGGCGTCATTTTTGAGCAGCCCGCTTGTGGCGGCGATTTCGGCGGCCACGTGTTCGGCGCACGCGGCACCAATATATTGCGCGATGTCATCCAGATGGGATTGGCGGAACGCGGCCGTCCGCGCCAGCGATACCAGCTCAGCCATTTTATCCTGTTCGGGGCAATCCGCCGTGTCCGTCTCATGCAAGCGCCGCAGGGCGTGCCCGAACACCTCGCTCAAGCGTTCGGAATTTGACAGATACCTCTCCGATGTGCCATCCTCGCCCCTGGATGCTCTCGTAATCATATAATCCCTGTCAGCGGACAGATAAAAAAGGACCGCCGGCGCCATCCCTTTCGCGGCGAAATGCGCTTGCATCCGCGCGGAACGATGCAGCGAGCCGCGATCGGCTATTTTCAGATACGCGCCGTCGCCCCGGTCGATGTACACCGTCCGTGCGCCCGATTGTCCGCTGCTTTCATACAGCGCCGCGCCCGCAAGCCACGCGGTCAGCGCATCGGGCAAAAACAGCGCGGTTCTATCGACTTTTTCTCTTGCGTTCATCCGGTCCCCTTTACTATAGGTACATGCTGTCCCGCTATAGCGTGACCAAGGCCGCGTGCGCGTTGTCCGCGTGCACGGCGATCAGCACAATCCCCGCATCTTCCCGGTGTTCCAGCCAATGCCTCACAATCTGCCCGTTAGAAAAGCTCATCGGCAGGGCACGCATCGCGTCCACATCCACCCAGTGCAGCGTGCCTTCCCCGCACACGGGCAGGGTGCACTCCCGCGCCATGCTGCCAAAAAAGTAATAGCCTGTGCGGATCTCGTCCTCGTCCTGCCGCACCGTGATATAGCGCAGCCGGAGGGATTCGATGTCCGCGCGGACGATCCCCGCTTCTTCTTCAATCTCGCGGTAGCAGGCAACCGTCGGGTCGCTGATCTCTTCCGGCTCTATGTGCCCGCCCACGCAGGACCACATGCCGGGCGCGAGCGCCTTGTGCATGCCCCTGTGTATCAGCAGCACGCGATCCCCGCACACCAGGAACGCCCCCGCCATCATTCGTGTGCGCATCTGTCAGAAATCCTTCTCCTCAAACCGCCTGCACAGGACATACTTGGACACCGCCAGCCGTTGCCCAATGGCCGAGGAGATGATCCCCTGCAAATAGTCCGGCAGCAGGCGGTTGAATTTTACTTCCAGCACGATCAGGTCGTCGTCCATCGCGGGCACGGTCGGCAGGTACGGGTCGAACATGTCCGTCTTGAGCACGCCGGTGTGCAGCTTCTTGTCAAACGTGATGCGGACATCCTCCGCCACGTGCAGGTACGCCTCGCGCACATAGTCCACGATGACGACCGGGCGCAGCAGCCGCGTCTTCATTTCGCGGTAGACATCGTGCAACAGTGGCGCGCTGGTCGCCTCCAGCCCGTTCGGATCGCAGGCGATGATCTGCTCCACCAGGTCGCGCGGAATTTCCAGGCTCTGCTTGGAGATCAGGTCGCCGTACTTGGCCTTGCACTCCAATTTGATCTGCTTGTCCTTGAAATTGTAGACGCGGATGCGGTACTTCTTCCGTTCGCCGACGCCGCTGATCTTCTCGTACAGGAAGTCGTCGAAAATCGTATCAAAGTACAGCGACCGAACGGCGTACTCGTTGTACTCGTCGCCGGCCGGATCCCGCTGCAAAATATAGTCCAGCGTGCGGCTGAGGTGGACGTACTCACCGTAGTTAATCAGGTACTTCAGCTCGTGCCGGACGGTCGGGCGGACGGCCATGTTACGCGCCCGCCTCGCTCTGGCATGCCACGAGCGTCGCGTCGTACACGCCGTCAATGTCCAGCATCTGGCTGATGATGTCCTGCCGCTCGCTGATGCGCACCTCAACCGTCATTTCCGCGCCATTCTGCGTGACGGTCTTGGAACGGAGGCGGCGGTACTTGATGTGCGACAGCACCCCCTGGATGCCCTGCGTGGCGTCCTCGTCATAGTGCAGCACCAGCAGGTAGCTCGTCGCGCTCGGCAGCTTCACGAAGGTCATCAGCAGCACGATGATGGAAATGCCCAGCACCACCACAATCGAGATCAGGTACAGCTCCGCGCCCAGCAGAATGCCCATCGTCAGCGCCCAGAACATGTAGGCGGTGTCCAGCGGGTCCTTGACCGCCGTCCGGAAACGGACGATGGACAGCGCGCCGACCATGCCCATGGAGAGCGCGATGTTGGACTTGATGCACATGACCACCGGCGTGGTAATCAGCGTGAGCATCACCAGCGCCAGCGAGAACGAGGGCGAATAGAGCACGCCGCGGAACGCGCGCCGGTACACCAGCGCGATGATGACGCCGACGGCAAAGCCCATCAGCAGGGCGATGACCATTTTCAGTGGCGTCAGCGTGCTGAGCTGCGTGGAGATGGTGTCCAGTACGCTGCTTTTAACGATGTCCGCCGCGGAGAGGGGATTGTTGGTGGCTGTCGGGTCCATGGGGGTTCCTCCTTGCCTTCACTGGGATCAGTGTGTGATTAGTATATATCCTTCGTCTCGGCCGGCCGCTCGCCAAAGTAGCCGGTCATCTGCTCGTCCGTCAGCTTGAACCAGTCCTGCACATGGCCCCACACATGATACGGGCGCCCGCAGATGATGTTCTTCTGGCGGTTGACACGGGAGAGCCAGTAGTTGTACGCGGCGTTCGGGTCCGCTGGGGGATCAAACGCCACGATCTTGCTGGTCTGGCCTGCCCAGCGGTTGAAGTGCAGGCCCATCTCCGGCTTGATCGTCTCCACCATCCTGTCCGCCTCGGCGATGATTCTGTCCGTATCGGTCAGGTAGTTCTGGTAAAGATACCCATACCGCGCAAGGAACTTGTCCTGCATCGCCGGAACCTCCAGCAGCTTTCGGATCAGGATATTTTGAAAATCCTGATCGCCGGCTCCCTTGGGGTCCAGCCAGACCTTGCAGCCGTCCGTGGTGCGCCACCAATACGCCCAGTCCAAGTCGAACAGAATCCACTTCCACTTCGCGCCCGCGACGCGCTGGCGGTAGAACTTGATATTGCCCGCGTCCGTGTTGCCAAAGTACATCTCGAAGATCATGTAGTCGAAGTAGTTATCCACATCCACCCAGTCCGTGACCTTCTTCAGCGCCGCGGGATCGTTCAGGTCGTGCTTCTTCACATAGTCGATCAGCTCGCCGTAGTTCGTGTACGATCCGTTGAGCACAGCGTCGTTGCCCTTGATGAGGTCGACCTGCTCCGGGTCGGTCCAGCCCTCATACGCGCAGATGGAGTGCGCGTTGATCCGCTCGCGGATGTCGTACTGGCCCCAGTACTCGCCGTTCAGGTACACAATGCACGGCGTGCCCGCCATGTGGATGATCTCGGAATCCGTCCAATCCACCACCCGGGACGCCAGCAGGTCGATGATCCGGGAATAGGAGCCGTCGTTGCCCCCATTCCTAAGGATGATGGCCTTGTACGACGTGAAGGGCCGCTCCTCATAGAACGCGTAGTTAAACGCCGTGGAGCCGTAGCGCGCCTTGGATGTCAGGCGGAAGCTCTTCTGCGCGATGTCCAGGCTGAACTGGCCGTGCAGCATGCCCGCCACCGTCTGGTTGAAGAGCTGCTTGCCCTCGGGGGTGAACATCTCCACGTTCGTCACGCGCTCGCGCTGGTTGCGGTCGCTCTTCATTTTCCGATACGTCGTCTGCTTGAAGTCTGACAGCTTTGCAAACGTTTTTGTTTGCTCCATGTCCTCGGCGTAAATGCCGGTGACCGGGTTCCACAGGTCGTCCGGGTCAATGGTGAGCGAAATGACCGGCAGAATGTGGTACGCGTTGATCAGGTACGATTCCGTCGCGATCTCGGACGGGCGGAGCCCTGTCACAAAGCCGCGCGCGCGGATGACCGTCGCCTTCGTCACCTCGATGGGGCCGGTGTAGTCCGTGCCGATGGATTCCGTCGGCGCGGAGCCGTCCGTCGTGTACCGGACGCGCACGCCCTCGGGCGCGGTAATCGTCACGGTCTGTGCCTTTGTCAGCAGGCCGCCCTTCTGCTCGATGGTCGGCGCCTGCGCGTAGCCGATAAAGCCCTCCGTGGTGTTTTTCGCGAACGGCGTTGGGATGTCATAATAAAAAAGACCTCCCTGGTCAAAGTCGCGCCCATAGGACGTATTCGTTTCCAGCTTTGGCACGACCAGCTTGTCCAGAATCTTCCCCTCCGGGTCGGCCAGCACGACCGTTTCCCCCATGGCGCTGATGCGAAAGGTGGAGTGGAGCGCGCCGCTGCCCACGGGGGATTTCCCTAGGCCGCTGGCAAACACGAGCAGGTGCTCGCCCGGCTGCATCGTCACATCCGGAAATCGCCATTTTCGGGGGCGCCCGACCGAGTCGGACAGCCCCCAATCCTTCAGGTTCACCGCCAGAGTGCTCCTGTTGACCAGTTCTATCCAGTCATAGCTCGTCTTCCCATACGTGCCGGTTTCAATGCCCGTTGACGAGGAAACCACTTCGGAGAGGAAGATGCCACTCTGGTTCCTGGCGCGCATCAGCGCGTCCATGGCCATCGCGCCCTGGTGGTTGTTGGCGTAGCCGGGGGTCGGCTGCTTGAACTCCTGCCATGTGCTGCTGAGGCCCTCGGTCCGTCCCCAGGAGATGTCGTTATCCAGTAAATCGTATGTCACACGGTCGACCGTCTGGCTGAGGATGTCCGACAGGGTCACGGTCTCGCCCTCGGCCGAGAGGCCAAAGTTGGTGTGCGGGTGCAGCCCATCCCCGCCTGTGCGATTCTTGCCGGACGCAAAGACGATATAGTACTCGCCCGGCCCGATAACGGCGCCCTGCGGAAACCGCCACTTCACGGGCTTGGTCACGTCGTCGCTCAGCGCGTAGTTGGACAGATCCACCGCCAGCTTCCCGGCGTTATACAGCTCAATCCAGTCGGAGAACTCGCCGTCCTCGTCCGCGATGGTGGTGCGGTTGGCGGGGCAAAGCTCGCTGAGAACCAGGCCGGAGGCGGCGCGGACAGCCTCGCTATGCAGCGCGTTGTACCCGGCCTCGGTATTGGGGTGGCCGGGCGTCGCCTTTTCCGTCATTTCCCAGCCGTTGCCCGTGAGCGCGTAGCTGATGTTCGGGCCCATGGCCGGCAGCTCCAGCACATCCAGGGGCAGGGCGCCGCGGTCAAAGAGCGTTAGCTTCTCGCCCAGGGCGGAAATCTTGAAGCGCGCGTGCAGCGGTTTGCCGGGCTCGGCCACGTTGGTATCATCGCAAAAGACCACCGCGAACCCACCGGGCGCGAGCTCCATATCCGGAAAGACGAACAGAACGCGGTCCTCCCGGTCCGAAAGGCCGATCCCCGCCAGATTGATGGGGGCATCGCCGTAGTTTTCAACTTCAAGCCAGTCGGGGTACGCGCCCTTGTCGTCCGGGTAGGCGGTTTTGTTGGACGCCATCACCTCGCTGAAGCGGAGCGGAAGCTCCTCGGGCACGCCGCTTGTCACGTCGCTGCCGGATGCGCCGGGCACGGCCATCGTCGCCGCCATGTACGTAGGCTCCTTGGGCAGGATGATGACAAGAGCGGCCAAAACAACCGCAAATATGACCAGCAAAAGGCCGTTGCGGACCGGTGTGCCGCGCTTGGCGGGCTTCCCGCTGCCTGTCCGCCGCTGAGGCTCCATCTGTATTCTAGCCAATGTCCGCTCCTTTCCATCGTGTCGAAAACATTATACCATACAAGAACAAAACGAGCCACCCCCGGGCCACATTCCCCTAAAAAGAAAGAAATTTCGCACGGCGCTTCCGCATACAGATGTAAGGCAGGGGGGATGGAAAAATGCGGCTTGGGATTGCGCTGGAGGGTGGCGGCGTGCGTTGCGCGGCGCAGGCGGGGATTCTGGAGGCGCTGTACGCCTCGGGCATACGGCCGATGTATTTCGCGGGCGCGGGCACGGGCGCGCTGGTGGCGGCCCTGGCCGCGAGCGACCGCCTCACGGAGGAGACGGCGCTGCTGATGGCGGGCACGGCCCACCGGAACGCCTCGCTGCGGAACATGGCGCTCCAAAGCCGCCTGCGCGCACAGTTTGGCGGCATGGCGCTGCGCGACGCGCAACCGCTGGCCATGCCCACGGTGGACCTGGAAACCGGCGCTGTGCAAGTGCTGGCCTCCATGCTGCCGTCCGGGCCGGACCCGCGCCCCTGGAGCCGCCAGGCGCTGCTCTCCGGCGCGGTGCGCGCCGCGATGGCAGCCCCGGGCGTGCTGCCGCCGATGGGCTGGCGCGGCCACCGGCTGATGGGCGGCGGCTTCCTGCGGGGCACACTGCCGTCGCTGCTGCGCGCTATGGGCGCGGAGCGCGTGATCGTGCTGCGCGTGCTGGACGCGGGCTGCGCGCAGCACGAATACCACCCCGCGGCACAGGCGCTCTGCGCGCACGCGATGGTGATGGCCCCGCCGCCGCACTGCGACCTGGTGATCGCCGTGGACGGCTACGGACCGGGGCAAGGCGTGCTGGACCGGCGCGCGGCGAAGGTATTCTTTGACGCGGGCAAGCGGGCCGCCATGAAGGCGATGCCCGCCGTGGAGATGCTTACCGGCATGGGGAATGGGAAGATATTGTTGTTCCCGGGAGCGGAGATGGGGACGTGAGGGAGCGCCGGGGGGGGGGCGCCCCCCCCCCGGGGCCCCCCCCCCAGGAACGAGTTGGGGGCGCGGGGCCGCAGGAGAAAAAAACACCCCCCCCCCGCACGCCCGCGGGCCGGAGAAGTGGCTGCGGGGC
>JAVBOM010000010.1:0-4946 GCA_031550535.1 Eubacteriales bacterium | reverse complement strand
CTCAACAGTCTCTCAAAACAATTGACTGTCTTTCTCTTCTTCTTTCCCTGTATCGTTTTCAAGGTTCGAGCGCGGACACCATGTGCCGCCTTGCGTTCCTTCCCCCGGTCCACCCGGTCCGAAGGCGCTTGATTAGGATACTATACAAGTGCCCCCGTGTCAACCGTTTTTTTGCGTTTTTCCGAGGGAATTTTCAAATCCCGGGAAAATCCGAACGCTTCCAATCTGATAGCACGTCTTGTTCGTAGTTTTTCACGGTTTCACGCCAATTATACCGGGACGGTGTCTTCTTTTGTTCGCAATGGTGGCGGACACGTCACACGTTGACCACGTGAGCGCCACCCATACGTTACGCCCGGGAAGGCTCTGGGTGCTTTTGGCCGTTCCTTCTACTATATATAGTATCCTTCCCGCCCGAAGGTACAACAAGCGACCATTTCTGCTCAGCCGTAAACCAAACGCCGGTTTTGCGTGTCCAATAGGCGTAGTGCGCTGCAAAAGCAGAAGGAGAAACGCGATGCAGAGAGAAACCGCGCGCGCCGACGAGGTAAATCGCGCGCTCACCGGCGACCGGGAAGCCTTCGCCGCGCTGGTAACGGGCTGCCAGGGTACGCTGTACGCCGCGGCGATGGCCATCTTGCGAAACGAGCAGGATGCGTTGGACGCGGTACAGGACGCCATTTTGCTTGCCTGGAGAAAGTTGGACACGCTCCGGGAGCGCCGGTATTTTGACACATGGCTGACGCGCATCGTCATCCGCACGGCCATCAACCAGCGGCGCGGGCGCAGGCCGTCCGCCCCGCTGCTGATCGAGGTGCCCGCGCCGGACGCTTCGCGCGAGGAGATCATCGACATCCGCCGCGCCATGGGCGCGCTGGACGAGAAGGCACGCCTGTGCGCCGCGCTGTATTATTATGAGGATATGCCGGTCGACGCGGTGGCGCGGGCCACCGGGCTAACCCCCGGCACCGTGAAATCCTGCCTGCGCAGGGCCAGGCTGAAGCTGCGCAAGGCGTTGGAGGTGTGGGACAATGAATGAAAGAGGTAAGGATTCCTTGCGGAATCCTCCCATGGCGCCCGATTTTTCAAATCAGCGCCGCCAACCGGGAAATGACCGCGACCGCATCCGCGCCGCGCGATCCATGCCAAGCCGCGCGTTCACCCAAGGGGTGCGGGATACGCTGGCGAATCTGCCCGCGTGGGATGTGGACACAAGGCGACAGACTCGGCTCACCGTGGCCGCCGCGTGGGCAGCGGGAGCACTGCTGTTCATCGCGTTGGCCGGGCCGCCGATCGCCCGTGCCGCTGGGGCGCTGTGGCAGCGGCTGTTCGCAACCAAGGTCGAGGAAATCAAGCAGGAGCAGGCTTTGCCGGATGCGGAGCGCGCCCTGGCGAACCTGGCGGACGGCACATGGATGCTCGGCAGCCATGCGGTCGGAGCGGCCGCGAGTGCGGGCGACGTGACGGTGGTGTTGGATAACTACTCGCTTTTCCCTCATATGTTCGACGCGTCGCGCGGCTGGGTACACGTCGGGCTGCGCTTCCCGGACGCGCCGGAAGGGTTTGACCCGGCGTGGCTGGATTACACGCTGGAGACGCCGGACGGTGCCGTTCCGATGGATGTGGACGCGGCACTCTCGGGGTATCGCGAGGGAGGCAAGATCGAAAAGAACCCCACGCCCTGGGGAAACGTATACTGGGTGGATGGCGAGATGTGGTCTGAAGTTTACTTCGCCTATGACGCATGGGACGCGGACCAAAAGACGGACTTTGTCCTGACCGCCGAGATAAACGGCGAGCCGCTCCGCATCCCCTTCACCTACGATTCCGCACTGGCGCACGCCGCCGCGCTGCGGTCCGAACAGGCGCGGTTGCCGATGACGGACGCGATGCGCGGCGAGCGGCTGCAAACTATGGAGCAACTTGCCGCGAACGCCGTGCCTGTGGGCGAAACCGTCGTCGTGGACGGCATCACAGTCACGCTGTCGGAGCTGTCCGTGGTGGGCGGGGAGATGCACTTCTCCTTCATGCTGGAAGACGAAGCCACCAAGGCTGGATTGCCCGCCGAGGTGGCGTACCGCGTGAGTGATTTCCTGATTGACGGGCTGAAGGGCGCGCAATCAGACGCCAGCGCGGAACGCCGGGACGACGGATCGCTGCTGCTGCTGGTCAGCGAGCACATCCTGCGCGACCCGCGAAAGCTGCCGGAGGAATCGCTGATCTGCGTGAATTTCGAGCACCGCATGGATGGGTTCCTCACCACCCAAGCGCCCATCGTGTTCCGCTACCGCTGGCAAGAAAAGACGGCCCGCCTGCCCGCCGATGCGGCGGAAAAAGCGGCGTGGCTCGCGGAGAGCGCCGAAATGGCGAAGCGGTGGCCGGAGGAGTCCACGACAGCCATGCTGCATGCCTACGGCTGGGCACCGGAGGAACGGCCTGCCCAGACGGCCGCAGGGATGACGCTCACCTTGAAGGTGATCGAGTTCATGCCGCAACTGAACCTATATTTCGACAATAGCGACGGCGATTTCATGAGCTGTGATTTGTCCGCGGCGCAGGCGAGTTTTGGCGGCCTGCCCGCGAAGCTATCCGGCGTCGCAGCCGGAGAGAACATGCTGATTCTGACGGCGATGCCTCAAATTCATCCCGCGGAGCTTGACGGGCCGGCCACGCTGGCGATGGATTTCACGCTGGATGGAACCGAGGAAGCGTTTCATTTTGACGTGGAGATCGATCCGGCCAAAATGGAATACATAGACAGGGGTGAGTTTTCCAGACGGTATCATCCCTGAACGGCGCAACAAAAAAGGGCCGCCACGCCGGAGAAGCCCCGACACGGCAGCCCCACGCGTCACACGTGCCCGACAATCCCGTGCGGCACGTACGGTGCCTCCAAAAACGCGATTTCCTCCGCCGTCAATATCACCGCTGTCGCGGCCACCGCGTCGTCCAGGTGCGACAGCTTCGTCGCCCCGACGATGGGCGCGACGACCGGCGCTTTGTGCAGCAGCCATGCCAGCGAGATTTGCGTGCGGGGCAGCCCGCGCTCCTCGGCCAGCCGTGCGACGCGCTCGACGACCAGCCTGTCCGCGTCCGCGGTGGCATCGTATTTCCCCTTGGCGATCTGGTCCGTCTCGTACCGCTTCGTCGTCTCCGACCAATCCCGGCAAAGCCTTCCGGACGCCAGCGGGCTGTACGGCGTGGAGGCGATGCCTTCCGCGCGGCAGAGGGGCAGCATTTCCCGCTCCTCCTCGCGGTAGATCAGGTTATAGTGATCCTGCATGGAGATAAACCGCGCCCAGCCGTGCTTTTCAGCGGTGTACAGCGCCTTTTGAAACTGCCACGCGTACATCGCGGACGCGCCGATATACCGCACCTTCCCCGCCCGCACCACGTCGTTGAGCGCCTCCATGGTTTCCTCGATCGGCGTGTGATAATCCCACCGGTGGATGATGTACAGGTCCACGTAGTCCATGCCGAGGCGCGTGAGGCTGCCATCGATTTCCGCCAGGATCGCCTTGCGGGAGAGGCCCGCGCCGTTTGGGCCTTCGCGCATTTTGCCGTGCACCTTGGTGGCGATCACCACTTCGCCACGCTTCGCGAAATCCCGAATGGCGCGGCCAAGGATTTCCTCGCTCATGCCAATGGAATACACGTTGGCCGTGTCGAAGAAGTTGATGCCCTTTTCCAGCGCGGCCCGGATGATCGGGCGGCTCTGCTCCTCGTCCAGGCACCATTTGTGCGTCCAGTTCACCGCGTCGCCAAAGCTCATACAGCCCAGGCACACGCGTGATACGTCCATGCCGGTGTTGCCGAGTTTCACGTAGTTCATGGGGGGCCTCCTTTCCTGGTGGCGCGCTGATTCGCAAAATCGAGCGCCACAAGGGGATTTCGCGTGAAATCCCCCCGCGACGGTGGCGCGGATTCGAAGAATCGGCCGCCATAAGGAGATTCCGCCAGGAATCTCTACCTCTGTCCTTTGTGAGAATCTGTTGCTACACGATTACCATACCATCTGGAGCCCACTCCATGTCAAGCCTTTTTCGTACACGAAACAGAACGCCGCGAACCCTGACACGCAAGGCCCCCGGCGTTCCTGTGACGCGTTTTCGTGAATGGCCCGCCCTTTGCGCGGCGGTGCGCGGGCGATCGCTATTCCTGCTTCTGCGGCATTGCCGCGAACCACCCTTGCGGGTGGTGGCAAAGCGGGCACACCTCCGGCGCGGCGGCACCGATATGCTGGTAGCCGCAGTTCAGGCACTTCCAGCTCGCGGACGCGTCTTTTTTAAAAATTGTCTGCTCCTTGAGCTGCTTCTGATAAAACCCATAGCGGTTGTCGTGCGTGTGTTCCACCCCGGCGGCGCGCTGGAATTGGTCGGCCAGCGCGTCAAACCCCTCCTCGCGCGCCACGCGCTCAAACTCGCCGTACATTTTCGTCCATTCGTAGTGCTCGCCCTCGCGCGCCTTCTCGATGTTTTCGGCCGTCTGCTGCAGTTCGTTCAGCGCGCGCAGCCAGAGCTTGGCGTGCTGCATCTCGTTGTCGCTCGTCTCGTCAAAGATGGACGCGACCTCCTGCAGGCCGTCCTTGCGCGCCTGCATGGCGTAGAGCTGGTATTTGACGCGCGCGGCGCTCTCGCCGTTGAACGCTGCCCACAGGTTCCGCTCGGTCCGGGTTCCGGCCAGCTTCTTTTCCATATAAATACCCCCTGATGTTCTCAGGGGGTATCGTTTCCGAAATGTAGAGGAACCATGCATTGGCAGCGTTGCCAATCCCTCGCTAACTCCGTGGGAGGTTTGGAGGGTCGTGAGATCCTCCAAGTGAAATCAGCCCCGGCGACCCTTGCACATTGTCGCGCCGCGACGCGGCACACTGTGTGCGAGGGAAAATTAGCGCCGTCTGTTCGCCCCACAGGGGCGACGGCGCTCCGCGTCATGTTCCGCGGGGC
>JAVBOM010000059.1:0-51296 GCA_031550535.1 Eubacteriales bacterium | reverse complement strand
TTCGGCATTGTCGCGCTGTGCGCATTCGCGCCCATCACTCTGTGCTTCAGGGCACCTTCGGGTCGCTTCATCGCCCACTGGGCGCGCTTCCCTTCGGTGTTGGCGGCGCTTCCCTCCGGTGCCCCTGATGGCGCCCGATTTCCCAAATCAGCGCCGCCATCCGCGGTAGTGCCGGTTTGCAAAATCGGGGACAAGGGAAGGCTTCCGCAAGGAACGTTTTCCTTGGATGGGGGCGGGATCGCGGTGGCGGTTCCGCCCTGTCCCTTTATGGAGAAAGTCCAAGAAAAACATTGCGCTTGCAGGATGAACGTGATATGATTTCAATAAGTTAACAAAAACGAGCCATAAATATGCACAAGACTGCATAAAGGGGAGGCCGCATGGAGAAGAAGTACGCGCCGGAGCTTGTAACCGCGCTGGCCGAAAACTCGCGTATGGTGGAGGAACAGGGACTCTCCCTATGCGTCAAGCCCATCCCGGATTGCGATATTCCCGGCGCGATGGACCCGCGCCTGTATGCGTCCTTCGCGCCCATGTTCAAGGGCGTTAAGGGCTTTTTTGTGAAAAACATGATGAAGCGGATGGGGGACATGACGGACCCGGACAAGGCGGCGCAGCGCCTTCGGCGCATGATGGACGGCGTCAAGAGCGTGGCAATTACGTCCGGCGTCGCCATGACGGAGGCCGAAGCGCCGAACGGCCGCGTCCAGGTTCCGCTGCGCGTATATACGCCGGAGAGGTCAGGATTCCTTGCGGAATCCTCTCGTGGCGCCCGATTCTCCGAATCAGCGCCGCCGTCGCGGAAGGGATTCCTAGCGGAATCCCTTGATGGCGCCCGATTTTCCAAATCAGCGCCGCCGTCAGAGAAGGGCGAAGCGCCCGTGCCGGTGATGCTGTACATCCATGGCGGCGGGTTTGTGGCCGGGAACCTCGATGTGGTCGACGAGATGTGCAGGCTGTTTGTCCAGCAGACCGGGTACATCGCCGTGTCTGTGGACTACCGGCTCGCGCCGGAGAACCCCTATCCCGCCGGGCTGGACGACTGTTACGCCGCGCTGCAATGGACGTTTGACAACGCCGCCCGCTTCGGCGGGGACGCGGGGCGCGTCTTTGTGGCGGGCGACTCCGCCGGGGGAAACCTGGCGACCGTCTGCGCGCTGCGCGACCGGGACGAGGGCGGCGGGCGTGTGCGGGCGCAGGCGCTGATCTACCCCACCGTCAACATGGCGGGCGTGGAGGACGAGAATTACCATTTCAGCCTGGACGCGTATACCATCGCGCCTGAGCACAGAACCATCGTCAACACGATGCTCGGCATGATGGGCACCACATCCGCGGGCGACAAATCGACCGGCGGCCTGGGGCTGCTTCTGGGCGCGGACCCGCGCGACCCGCACCTGAGCCCCTATCTGGCGAATCTGGCCGGTCTGCCCCCCGCCATCATCCTCTACGGCGAGCACGACTTTCTGCGCATGGAATGCGAGGCGTATGCCCGCAAGCTGAAAGCCGCCGGCGTGCCGGTTAAGGCGGTGCGGTACAGCGGTCTGGGACACGGCTTCGCGGATGCCGTGGGCGTCTATCCGCAGGCGGAGGACTGCCTGCGGGAAATCGGTGTGTTTATGGAGGAATGCCTTGGAGACTAGTGCCATGCGACCGCTGACGATTGCGGTCAAACCGGTTGCCTGCCGGTGCAACCTCCGGTGCCGCTATTGCTATTACGACTTACAAGCCCCACGGTGCAAGGCCAAGGCGGACGGCATCATGTCCGCCGAGACGCTGGAAATGCTGATCGAGCGGGCGTTTGACGAGGCGGACAGGGTCGCGCGGGATGGCGTTGGACTGGAAACCTCGGGCCAACCAAGCGATTCCGCCGGGAATCCCCACCTCACGTTCTCCTTCCAGGGCGGGGAGCCGCTGCTGGCGGGCATGTCCTTCTATCGCGACGTGATCGCGCTGCAGCGCCGGTACAACGCGCGCGGCATCCCCGTGCGCAACGAGATCAGGACCAACGCGTTGCCGATGAGCAGCGCGCTCGCGGCATTTTTCTCGGAGCATCGTTTTTTGATCGGCGTATCGCTGGACGGCGAGCGGGAAACGCACGACAGCGTCCGCGTGGATACGCGGGACCGGGGCACGTATGACCGCGCGCTGGAAGGCATCAACCTGCTGGAAGAGCACGGCGTGCCCTACTATGTATTTTGCCTGGTGACGCGCCGCACGGCGGAGCGCGCGCGGGAGACGTTCGACGCGCTGGCGCCGTTTCGGCACCTGCAATTCATCCCCTGCCTGGACGGGCCGGAGCGGGAAGAATTTCAGGCGGAGCCCTCTTATAACGCCCGATTCTCGGAATCCGCGCCGCCGTCCATGATGGGCGCGCGGGCGCTGACGCCGGAGCTGTACGCGCGCTTTTTGATGGCCGCGTTTGACGGATACGAGCGGGCGATGCGGCGCGGCGTGCCGGTGCGCGTTCGCCTGTTTGACGAGTGCGTGCAAAAACTGCGGGAGCCTTCGGCCGAAAGCGCGGCGTGCGGCATGCCGGGCGGGTGCGGGCAGGGCTTCCTGGTGGAGCCGGACGGCGGCGTGTATCCGTGCGAACCGTATGCCGTGGAGGCGTGGCGGCTTGGCAACGTATACACCCAATCGTTCTTAGAAATGCGGCAATCCCCCACGGGGCGCGCGTTTGTGCAGAGCGCGCACCGCCTGTCGCCGGGTTGTGACGCGTGCGATTGGCTCGCCCTGTGCCGCGACGGATGCCGGCGGGACCGGCCGCCGCGCGCGGACGGAAAGCCCGAGCCCACCCGTTTCTGCGAGAGCTACCAGACATTTTTCGCGCGCGCGTATGAGCGCCTGCACCAAATCGCCCGGCAGGCGGGCGCGGGGGAACCGTCGTTCTGGGTGTAGCGTTTTCGCGGTCCACGCTTATTGGCCGGATACGAGGATGGAATCGCACGCCCCCGCCGCCAGCCGGTGGCGGAGGATCTCCTGGTATTCGTCCGATGCGTACCATTTTTTCAAGGAATCCATATCCGGAAACTCAATCAGCGCAAAGCGGGCATAGGGCCATTCCCCTTCGACGACCTCCGGGCTGGGGTCGACGGCGAGGTACTTTCCGTTGAACTTCGCGAATACCTCGTCCACGCGGGCGAGGTATTTTGCGTACTCGCTTTCATCGCGGATGCGGATGTTGGCGACAAAACAGGCGCTCATGGGGCCTCCTTCTGCTGTAGTGTTCTGACACTAGTATTCCCATGGAAAGCGTACATAGACATCCCCTGTGTCCGCATACATGTCGACGCCCAATACACAATGCGAATCGGGCAGCATCACTGTCTCGTCGTAGTAGTTTACTAGCCATACCGGCCGCCCACCACCGACGTCCTCTTTATAAAGCGCATAGGGTGTCAGCTTCGCAAGCTGTTCCTCGGTGTAGTCCCGCTCCTCCATAAACACTTTTTTCGCGATGGCCAACGCCTCTTCTTCGGAAATGCTGTTTGGGCTCGGAATGCTATATCCGAAATACTCATCCTTTGTCAGTTCCGCGCGCTCCTCATGTGTTTTGAGCCGGAACAAGTCCGCCGGGTCAACGCGCTCGATCTCTTCGCGGCGCTCTTTCAGCAGTTGCTCGGGGGACGGCACGTATTCATCCGAATAGATTTCACTCGTTCTGGGATCGACAATGACGCTGGGAATGTAGGTGCGGGTTGTCCAGCGGGTAGGCGGCAGGAACTCGACATGCCAGTACGGAACATTGATGTCCAGATGATACTGCGATTCGTAGATGCCGGTAATGGTATAGCCGTCCCACACCTCCTGGGGATAGTTCACTAGGGGCTTTACGTACGCCACCGCGATGGCGATGGCTTGCTCCTTGGTGAGCACATCTCCCGTGGGCACATAGCGCCGGGTGTCGACATTTTTGCCGGTCGCTTCCAGGGTCTGCGTGTACCACGCCAGATCCTCCACGCTCCATTCATAGGGATAGCGCCCCCAGACGGCTTCCAGGATGCTCATCAGCGAGATGGCGTCTTCCCGAATATTGCTCCACCCGGTGATGATTTCAGTCGCGAGCCGGCTGGCTTCCGCTTCATCCAGGCCGCCCGAGAGCAGACGTTCGACGTTTTCATCGGACGAGAGAATGCCGCCGTCCACCATGTGCTGTATCAGCGCCGTCCGGCTCTCCGCCGGCCAATCGTCATAGTACCCCTGCGTGGCCTCCATCCGGGCGATCTGCTCGGCTTGCTGGTGCCAGGAAACGATGGCAAACGCGACGCCCGCCAGCAGGATAATCATCAGCGCGAACACGAGCGCGAAGGATACTTTGCGTTTCACGACGGGCGCTTCTTGCAGTCCATGCGCAGCCTCCGCATAGGCCAGACGCACATCATCAGGGATCTTCGCGTAGTCTTGCGCGTTATCTCGCCGCATGGGGCTGCACCTCCTTATCGCAGGTGAGTTCATCGCGGAGCCGCTTGCGGGCTTCCAGCAATCTGTTCTTCACGGTTCCGGCGGGCATTTTCAGCATGCCGGCAATGTCTTTCACCGGATAGCCTTCCACGTGATGCAGTACGAGCGGAAGGCGAAGCTTCTCCGGCAGCCTGTCGATGGCGTGCCGGAGGTCCAAATCGGGCATGTGCCCTTCTTCCACCTCTACCGTCTCCGACACCAGCACATGTTTGGTCCGCTTGCGCTGAATCGTCTTGCATTCGTTGATGAGAATGCGGATGAGCCAGGTTGTGAAGTACTGTTCATCGCGCAGTGTATGCCTTGCCGCCCAGGCCTTCAGCAGGGTTTCCTGCATGGCGTCGCCGCAATCCGCCTTGTTGCCCAGCATCGCCCACGCGACCCTGTACTGCATCTGGTCAGCCGCAATGGCATACCGGGTAAAGGTATCTTTATCGATCAAACACCGCACCTCCTGGCTGTAATGCCGCATTACACAGATTAGATGCAGTCGCCCATGGATTGGTCACCGGTTTTTTTCCTGCGCTTGCGATTCCTCCCTATCCCCGCCGCCGCCACAGCTCATACGCCAGCATCTGCCGCACGAACCCGGCCTCTTCCATGGCCCGCACGGCTTCCTCCGGGTACTCCTTCACCGTGATCCGGTTCTTCGCCGGAAACACCCGCCCCTGCGCGAAGTCCCGCGCCAGCGCGGCGAGCGCCTCCCCGGCGCAGTCCGCGTCAAACAGCCGTAGCGCGAGCCCCTGCCGTTCCAGCAGGGCCACCGGCGTGCCCTGGCGCAGCGCCACCGCCGTGCCGGGCACGCATAGGAACGCGCGGTCCGGTTCGTGCGCCAGCGCGCGGCCCCACGGCTGCGCCGGGTCGGCGGCGTTCAGCCAAAGAATTTCGTCCCGGGGCGACTGCATTTGCAGCGCGACGGCCTGGGCCTCGGTATCCCTAAGGAACTGCGCGCCCGAAAGCCCCCGGATGAAGTACCCGCGCCGCGCCTTGCCCGTGTATTCCCACACGCGCAACGTCGCGAGCGCCTGCGCCCACGGGATCGCCATCGGTCCGAGGCCCTGCACGGTCTCCCGGCAGAGCAGCGCCGCGCGGTCAAACGCGCGGTGCAGCAGCGTTTCAGCATCCCGCGCCACGAGGGGCCGGAGCAGTTCCCACCGCCCGGCGGTCGAGGCCGCCGCACGCGCCCGGGCGCGCCGTTCCGGGACCGCGTCGCTAGACTTGCTCCGGCCCAGCCACTCCCGCACAGGCGCGAAGCTGTCCGCGCGCACCAGCCCGCGCGCCATCAGCGCCAGCAGCGCCTCCAGCGGCGACTGCCCTGGCAGCACGTTTGTCAATCCCTGCATGAAGCTCGCGCCGCGCGCCGCCAGCGCCCGCGTGAGGGCGCGCTCGTCATCGTTCAGGGCGTCGTCGCCCGCCACGGCGAGAAAATCGCCGTTCCAGTCGATGTCCTCGGACCGGTGGAACGACAGCAGTGGCCGCTCCTCGTCCGTCATCCGCCAGAAGAACTCACCCTCGGCCAGCAGCGCGTCCAGCATGGCCGGGCGGTAGCCCATCACGCGCGCGGGCAGCAGCACGCTCTCCCACAGCGCGGGCGGGAACGGCTGGTCCAGCAAGCCCGCGATGCCGCTGTGAAGCTGCTCCGCCGGGGAGGCCATCAGCCGCGTCCGCCCGGCTGTCAGCGCCGCGTACCGCGCGGGCGGCAGCGTTTCCGCCTGCCTGCGCCGCATCATCACCGTCTCGCGCTGGGCGCGGCCATACAGCTCCGCGTGATAGTACAGGTCGCCCTCGCGCACGGCGACGCGGTCGTCCACCAGGGTTTCCAGCAGCGCGCGGCAGTCGCCCTCGGGCAGGAAGTAGCGGTCCGCGAGCGACAGCGCGCTGTGCGCGCCCCGGTAGCGCAGGCACCGCCGCGCCATGCGCCGCCGCGCGTCCGCGTCGCCGTCCACGAGCGCGGCGCGGTACGCGTCCGTCTGCTCCGCCGCGATCCACAGCCCCGGCTCGATATACGCGGCCCGGTCCCGCGCGGCCAGCCCTTCCAGCCATTCCAGCGGCGCTTCCACCTCGCCGACGATCAAATCGCCCTCGGCCAGCAGCAGCGCGTGGAGCTGCTCCATGTCGGCGGGCTGGCGCGTCCGGGCGGATACCTTATCAAGCTGCTCCGGCGCGGGCGCGATCATCGTCTCCGGCCCGAGCGAATCCATGGACACTGCCGAGTCCACCGCGCGCATCACGTTCGCCGTGGTCGGGAAGTAGTCGTACATCATCGTCGCCTCGACCTGACGGCGAAGCGGCAGCGCCATCGGCGACGGCTCCTGGCGGCGCATCTCCCGCACGGCGATTTCGCCGGACCGGATGCCCGTCAGGATGCGTTCAATGCCCGGAAGGTCCCAGTACGTGCTGAGGCACTCCCGCCGCGTCTCCTGGATGAGCGGGTGGTCGGGCTGTGTCACCGCGCCGTCCAGCGCCTGCGCGCCGCGGAGCCGCTGCACCCACAGCGGCAGCCGCCGCCCGCTCCGAACGCCCATCATCAGCGCGCGCCCCGCGTTGTAGCGGAACGCCATGCCGAACAGCGGCGTGCCCGGGAGCACCGCCGCGAGACGCTGCTGCGCCGTCTCCGGCGGAATGTCGTACAGGATACGCTCCGGTAGCGGTCTGTCGCCGCCAAACGGCTGAACGAGGAACCCGTCGTCATCGTCATACGAGACGGTTTCCAGCCGCGCCTTGCGGCGGACCGCGTCCCGCACGAGCAGCGCCAGCCCCGCGTTCACCTGCCCGCCAAAGACGGAGTGCACCATCATCTGGTGCTCGCCCGCCTGATCCCGGAAGTGCTCCACGAGGATCGTCCGGTCGTCCGGCAGACAGCCGGTCGCCTCGATCTGGCGGTGGATGAAGTCCGCCGCGTTTTCCGCCGCCGCGTCGTCCAGGCGCAGGGCGCACAGCGCCTTGTGCAGCCCACCGATTGCATTTGCCTCTGTTAGCGCGCGGAGCTTGCGCCCAAAGGCCAGCCCAGTTTCCAGCGGGCGGCCGATGCCGTCCCCGCGCCAGAAGGGCGACTGCGCGCCGTCCGTTGACGCGGGCGTCACAATCACGCTGTCCCGCTGGATTTCCTGGATGCGCCACGCGAACGAGCCCAGCAGGAACTTGTCCCCGACGCGCGCCTCGAACACGAATTCCTCGTCCAATTCGCCCAGCCGCGTGCCGTCGGCCAGCTTGGCCGCGTACAGCCCCCGGTCCGGGATCGTGCCCGCGGCGGACAGCGCGAGCATGCGGCTGTACTTGTCGCCGATCACCGTGCCATGGATGCGGTCGTACAGCAAGCGGGGCCGCGCGGGCCGGTCAATCGCGTGCTCAAAGTCGCCCGCGAGCATCCGCAGCACGGTGCACAGCTCGTCCTCCGTCACCGGCGCAAACGGCCACGCGCGCCGAAGAATCCGCATTGCCTCGTCCACGGTGTAGCCGTCCGTCGTGGCCATGGAGACGAGGTGCTGCGCCAGCACGTCTAGGCACTTCACCGGGGGCCGCGCCTGCTCGATCGCGCCCGCGAGCGCCGTATCCGCTGTCAGGCCGCAGTACACGCCCTCCGCCGCCGTGCGCGGGAACATCCGCATCACGCTGGTGCGGCCCGGGTTGTGCCCCGCGCGGCCCAGGCGCTGCATGCAGCTTGAAATGGTGCGTGGGAAGCCGATCTGCAGCACCAAATCCACCTCGCCCACGTCGATGCCCAACTCCATGGACGACGTGGCGCACAAAAGGCGCAGCTTCCCGCTCCGGAGCGCCTCCTCGGCGTCCAGCCGCTTTTCCTTGGATACGGAGCCGTGGTGCGTCCGCGCGAAACCCTCCCCGCCCAGGAGGTTCACGCCGTGCGCCAGCTTTTCCGCCTGCGCGCGCCCCTCCACAAACGCGATAACCGTGCGCATGCCCTCGCAGTGCTCGTACACCGAGCGGGCCAATTCCGGCCAGATGGTGCCCTCCGGCAGGACGCGCATGTCTTTCAGCGGGCTGATGACGTCCAGCGCGATGGATTTCTGCATGCGCGGCGCGATGACCGCGACCGGGTCCGGCGCGGCCAGATACGCGGCGGCGGTCTCCAGCGGCTCGATGGTGGCGGACAGGCCGATGCGCTGCAGGGGCTTTCCGCACAGCGCGTCCAGCCGCGCGAGCGACAGCATCAGGTGCGCGCCGCGCTTGCCGCCGATCAGCGCGTGCAGCTCGTCCACGATGACGGCGCGCGCGGTTTTCAGCACCTGCTTGCCGCTCTGGCTGGTCAGCAGCAGGTACAGCGATTCCGGCGTGGTGATCAGGATGTGCGGCGGGTGCAGCGCCATGCGGCGGCGCTCCGCCTGCGGGGTATCCCCGGTGCGGATGGCGACGGAAAGCTCCGGTCCGTCGATGCCGTCCAGCGGGCGGCGCAGGTTTTCGCGGATGTCGTTGCCCAGCGCCTTCAGCGGGGAGATGTAGATCAGTTGCAACGTGTTAGGAAGCGCGCCGCGCCGTGCCTCGGCCTTCAGGCGGTCGATGAACACCAGGAAGGCCGAGAGCGTCTTGCCGGTGCCGGTCGGCGCGCTGATGAGCACGTGGCCCCCGGCGGCGATCTTCGGCCAGCCCTCGGCCTGCGCCGGGGTCGGCGTGCCGACGGACGATTCGAACCACGCGGCGGTGATGGGATCAAAGCCCTGGAGCGCCGTGTTCATTTGAGAACCTTTCGCAGCACGCGCGCGCCGCCGTCCTCGCTGTCGAGCACAGCACACTCTACAAAGCCCAGTTTTTCGTACATCGCGCCGTGGCCGTGGAAGTGGCGGTAGCAATCCAGATGCCCATTCGCCGGATACGCCTCCACGCAGTCGTACCCGTCCGCCGCGGCGTCATGGACCACCCTTTCCAGCAGCGCGGTCGCGATGCCCTGCCGCCGCGCATCCGGCGCGATGACGAAGCAGACCACGGACTTGATCCGGGCGGGGTCGTCCGGGCTCCACAGGCGCTTATCCGCCACGAGGCGCTTGAATGCCACCTTGTCGCCCGCGTTACACCAGCCCACCGCCTTGCCGTCCGCGTAGGCGAGGTAGCCGTTCAAGATGCCTGCCGCGATGCGCTCCTTCGCGAGGTTGCGCAGCGTCTGCTTGTCCATGCCCGCGCTTTCCATCGCGATTTCGTCCTCGCGGTTTACATGATAGAACGTGCAGTAGCACCAGGACCAGTCCTCGTGATCGGAAAACGCCACATTGTCGAAGAAATCAAAGTAATCGGCCACATTGGCCCCGGACAGCCGTTGGATGGTCAGTTCCATGGATAGCCCCTCCTCGTGATGGCGGCACGCAACCGAAGATTGCGGGCCATAAGGGGATTTCGCAAGAAATCCCTGTCTCGACGGCGGCGCTGATTCGAAGAATCGGGCGCCATAAGAGGATTCCGTCAGGAATCCTTACCGCTACTTGATGCGATACCGCTGCGCGGCCAGCAGCGCCGCCGCGCGGTCAAACTTGTCCTCCCGCACCCACAGATAGTCCGTATTGTACGTGGACACGGCAAACACGGGGATGCCGCCCCGCGCCAGGATGCCCGTGATCTCGGCCAAAATGCCGATGAGGCCGAAATCCAGCGGCCCCTCGATCTTCAGCCCGCAGAGTCCATGCTCCACGGCCAGCGTGTCCGCCGGGACGCTTTCCTCGGGGCATACCAGCGAAAGCTCGTCGCCCGTTTGTGCTAGAAATGTGTACGGCCGGGCAAGATCCGCCCCCGCCGCCGTCTTGATCTGGCACACCGAGAACCGGCCCGGCAGGCGGCGCAGCGCGCGCCCGGCGGTAAGGCCCGCATAATCCATCACGAGCGGAAAAAGCCCGCGCATGATGTCCGGGTAGGTGAGGTTCTCCGGCAGCGCGTCAAAGAGGCGCACCTCCGCCATCTCGCTGTCCGGCAGGGGGCCGAGCGCCCGGATGTCGGCCAGGAACACCTGCCCGTTTGCCCAGGTGATCGCCTCGGCTTCGTGCGGCTCGTCGCACGCCCAATAATCGAAGATGGGCCGGATGCTGAAGTCCGCCGCGCCGGATTCCTCGTATAGCTCGCGCCGGGCCGCGTCCAGCGGCGTCTCGCCCGGCTCGATGTGGCCGCCGGGCATTTCCCAGGTATCACGCGCCCGGTGGCGGCAGAACACCCACTTGCCCCGGTGCCGCGCGAGGATGACGGCGAACTTGTACCGCCCGAGCGTGCCCGCCGGATAGATTGTGTACTTCATGCGCTTTCCTCCCCTGTGCTGGCGACAGTATAGCACAGGAAGGAAGAGATGGGAAGATATGTTCTCGTGCTTCGCACGCCAAACGCGTGAACTGCGGTTCACGCGTTTGGGGGAGAGGTAGGAACGCCCTCCGCTGAAAATCTCACGATTTTCCGGGCGCGGAGGACGCAAAGAAGAAAATCCCAGGGGATTTTCATCCGTTCGTCGGCAAAGCCGCCGATGCCGGATTGTAATCAAGGAGCTGTGGCCCCTTGATAATCCTGGGAAGGTTCGTGACCGCCCGTGTTTTTACACCTCCGCCGCCACCCGGCACGGCAGGCCGGTCATGCCCGCGAAGTTCACGGGGTACGTGTGCGCGGTGAAGCGCGCCGAAGGCTTCCCCGCAAGTACGCGGTCCAGGTTGCACAGGTTCTCCACCACAAACGCGCCCCGGTCCGCACAGAGTTGGTCCGCCGGCGTGTGCTCCTTGCCCCGGCGGATACCTGCGCAGTCAATCCCGATGATCGAAACGCCTTTGTCCAGCAGCGTGTCGATCAGGGCGCGGCACAGCACGGGGTGGCCCTCGAAGTACTCGGGCGTTCCGTATGCGTACGCCTCGCCGTAGCCGGTGTAAAACGCGACGAACATGCCCGCGTCTACCATGGCAAGGTCGATGTCGCCGATTTGGATGTTCCTGTCCCGCGCAGCCTTCACGTCAAAGACGACGGCGGGGCGCTCCAGGTTGTGCGGCGGGAAATCCTTGTTCATCACGTCAAAATGCGTGCCCAGGTGCCCCGCGTCCAGAAAGCGGTAGCGTTCGCTCCCCAAGTGATCCGCCGGGTTTACGCGCAGCGTCAGGTCGATCAGGGTTGGCATGGCGCTCCCCTCCTTGTAAAAATCTTACTCGTATTATACACTATCAAATGCAGGGATTTCATCATAAGAAAGAGGGCACGAAAGATGAACGCGCATCCTGACGCGCATTACCAGGAGTCCGGGGACGCCGCAAACGCGTACCGGCAGGCGTATCGCGGATCCGTGGACCGTCTGGTCGAACGCCTGCGCGCGGAATCCGCCGCGAAGCGCGACGCCTACATGGCGCGGGTACACGCGGAGCCGGAGCGATACCGCGCGGACCTGCGCGCCATGCTCGGCTGGCCGCTTGCGGAGGCGGACGCGCTGCCGTTGCTGTCCAGCCGCGTGACGCATGTTGCCACGGACGATCTGTCCCGCATCCACCGCGTGGAATTGGAGGTGCTGCCCGGCATCTGGACGTATGGCCTGTGGCTGGAAAACGCGCTGCCCGGCCCGGAAAGACGGCCCGCGATCCTGTTCCAGCACGGCGGGCAGGGCACGCCGGAGGTCTGCTGTGGGTTGCTGAACAGCGGCAACTACAACGGCGCGGTCCGCCGCATCCTCGCGCGCGGCGCACACGTGTTCGCGCCGCAGCTCTTGCTGTGGCGGCAGCCGGAGTTTGGCGCGGACCCGTATGACCGGCCGCAGATCGACCGGGCGCTGAAGCAGCTCGGCAGTTCCCTCGCGGCGTTCGAGCTGTTCGTGATGCGAAAGGCCGTGGACTTCTGCGCCGCGTCGCCGCTGGTGGACGTGAACCGGCTGGGCGTCGCGGGGCTGTCGTACGGCGGGTTTTACGCGCTGTTCGCGGGCGCGCTGGACACGCGGCTGCGCGCCACGCTGTCGTCCTGCTTTGTGAACGACCGCCTGCGCTACGGGTGGCCGGACTGGGTGTGGAACAACGCGGCGAACACGTTCCTGGACGCGGAAGTGGGCGCGCTGATCTGCCCGCGCGCGCTGTACGTTGAGGCTGCCGATCATGATGAGCTGTTTGACGCGGACGGCGCGCGGGCGGAGTTTGAGCGCCTCGCGGCGTATTACGCGCCGCGCCCGGACCGGCTGCGCACGCGCGTGTTTTCCGGCATTCATGAGTTCGCGCCGGATGAGGAGGGGATAGACTTTTTGATGGGAAACCTGGGGTAGGGGGAGCTGCTTTTGCGCGCTTCCGGTGTGCTGCATGTGTGACCCGCTACAGGGCGGACGCGCGATGCGCGCCCCAGCGGTCGGCACACCAGACAATCGGCGCGTTTGTGCCGCGCTTACCACGCACGCCGCGCCTGACCGTGAAACAGATCATCGCCCTGGGAAGCCCAAAGAGCGATACCACGACGGCGGCGCGGGTATAAAGAATTGGGCGCCATAAGGGGATTCCGCGAAAATCCCTGCCTTCGTCCCCCATCGCGGCGACGAAGTCCGTCGCCTGCCTTGGGGAGGTTTGGAGGGGTTCGCAAACCCCTCCAAATGAAATCAGGTCCGGCGGCGTGTACGTCGGGCCGCCGCAGATTCCAGAACCAGTCCCGCAGACTTTCGGCGGAATCTGTACGTTTACCTGAGGGCTGCCCGGCATTGTCGCGCTCGCCCTTCGGTTGATCGCGCACCCCGGCATTGTCGCGCTGTGCGCATTCGCGCCCATCGCTCTGTGCCGAGGCGAACCTTCACTTCGCTTCATCCCGCACAGCGGGCGCTCGGTTCCGGTTTTGTGTCGGTCGGCACCTTCGGGTCGCTTCATCCCGCGCCCTTCGGCATTGTCGCACTGTGCGCGTTCGCGCCCATCGCTCTGTGCCGCAGGGCACCTTCAGGTCGCTTTATCCCGCACAGCGGGCGCTCCCTTCCGGTGCAACGGGCGCTTCCCTCCGGTGTGCCCGGAAAACGCCGCAGCGTTTTCAGGCCGAACCCTCCTCGTCGTTCCTCCAACCCATCAAAAACCGCAGTTTTGATGGCCACGTCACCACGCGCACGCGTACGCTGTATTCCGCACCGTGCCGTGCCACTCATACCAGCGCGACCCGGCCTCCTGCTGCGCGTAAAACATCGCGATCTTCGCCTTCGGATCGACCACCACATAGCAGCCGAGCGCGCCGTCCCAGCCGAATTCACCGTTTTCGCTCAGCGAATTGTTCCGTTCGCGGTCCATCAGCGTGCGCACGCCCAGGCCGTAGCCGTAGCCCGCCTTGCTCCAGCCGCCGAACGCGGCGAAGTCGTCCAGCGCCGCGCCGCGCAGGCGGTTCGTGCGCATGTCGTCAATCGTCGCGGCGCGGAGGATGCGCGCGCCGTTCGGGCCAACGCCGCCGTTGCACAGCATCTCCGCAAAGACGATGTAATCCCGAACGGACGAGATCAGCCCGCCGCCGCCGCACTCGTATTCGGTGCCGGGGTTGAGCTTGAACGGATTGCCGACGCCCTCGCTCTTGCCGGTTTCGGCGCTGAACTTGACGTAGTGCTTCGCCATGCGCGCCGCGTTTTCCGGCGCGGGGCGGAACGCGGTGTCCTCCATGCCGAGCGGCCCGAGCACGTGCGCGCGCATGTACGCGCCCAGCCGTTCGCCGGAAACGGCCTCCACCAGCGCGCCGAGCACATCGTGGCACACGCCGTACTGGAAGTGCTCGCCCGGGTCAAAGTTCAGCGGTTCCTTCGCCATCGCGCGAACCACGTCGCGGGTCGGGGCGCGGCCGTCCGTCTGGCGCACGACCTCCTGCACCGCCGGGGCCTCGCGGTCGCCCTTGATGCCCGCGCCCATGCTGAACAGGTGCTCCACCGTGATGTCGCGCGCCGCAGGGCGCAGCGCTTCCTTCCCATCCGGCCCCATCGTGCGGACCACCTGGTCCGCGTACTCCGGCAGGTACGCGCGCAGCGGGTCGGTGAGCCTGAACTTGCCCTGTTCCAGCAGTTGCAGCGCGGACACGCACGTGATCAGCTTCGTGGCCGAATACAGGTTGAACAGCGTGTCCGGCCCGAACGGAATTTGGTTCTCCACGTCCGAATAGCCCGTGTAATGCTCGTAGACCGGCCTATGCCCCGCGTACATCGCGAAGCCGACGCCGGGGATGTTTTTCTCCCGGTAAAATGAGTCCAGGTATTGTCCCATCCGCGTGAAATCCATGGAAACGCCCCCTTTTTACGCCAGATCGACGCTGTATTCGTGCCCGGCGGCCGCGTCAAACGCGATGCACTCGCCGTTTTCGGTATCCAGCGCGAACCGCGCCGGACCGCCGGCGGTCAGGTCGGTCACGGAGACCGCCTTCCCGGGCCACGGGTTCATCAGGCGGCAGGCATTGTCGCGCCGCGCCCTCACCGTCACCGCCCGGACGCCGCCCGCGTCGCGCGCCGCCGATACCTCAAACCCGCCGCGCGCCAGGAACGAGCGGAACGCCGCGACCGTCCAGTCCGGCACGGACGGGAACAGGTGGATGCGGCCCGACCGGCTGTTCATCAGGCGTTCCGGTGCCTCGATGACATCCCGCGCCAGCGCCGTGTGGTTCCCGATCTTGACCGCGCCGTGCGCGTAGTGGCGCGGGGTGTACTCCTTGGACGCGCCGGTCAGGATGAACGGGTCCCAGTTGCGGCCGCTGCCCAGCACGTCGGCGGTGCGCGTCATCAGGTCCTTCAGTTCCCGCGGGCTGTCCAGCGTGATTTCGTCGGCGAGGTTCACCGGGTAGAAGCCGGAGAACATGAAGTGATCGCCGCGCGAATAGCGCGGGAACGCCTTTTCGTTCGCGCCGATCACGTCGCCGCCCTCCACATGGAACATCGGATATGGCGCGAGGTGCTCCGCGACCTCCCGCCAGCCGGGGATCAGGTCCGCGTCCGCGCCAAGCAGCCCCGCGGCCTGGATGGCCGTGTTCAGCGTCCAGCGGAAGAGCGTCAGCGCGCCCGTGTTGTTGCGCGTGTATTCCAGGCGGTAGGAGATGCCGTAGCTTTCCGTTTCGACGGTCGGTTCCAGGTTGAACTGCTTGCCGTCCCACCCGCGCCGGGCGAACGCTTCGTAGAAGACCGCCAGATCGCGCAGGATCGGGTACGCCGTCTCCCGCAGGAAGTTCTCGTCCGCCGCGTAGTCCCAGAAGTTCCAGATCACCTTCATGATCTGCGCCGGGACCTCCATGCAGAAGTCCAGCACCGCGTTCTCCACGTACCACGGGCTTTGCGCGGCGGCGGGCAGATACCCGTGCGCCATGCACATGCCCGGCAGGCCGAACTTGACGCGCGCCTTCTCCTTTAATGTCTCGTGCCATGTCGTGATGAGCTTCGGCCACAGCATTTTCGGCTCGTACTGGTTGCGCATGAAGTACTTGCCCTCGGTGAACAGCTCGTTGTAGCACGGCAGCGAGTGCCAGGACTGCGTGTCCACATCGTAGCACGCGTAGCTCGCGCTGCCCTCCAGCTTCGCCGGGTCCGGGTTGCAGAAGCCCATGTGCCCGCTGGTCCAGCTCTGGTACGTCTCGTCAAAGAACAGGCTGGCTGTTGCTGCGCGGTCCTCGACAGTTTCACCCATTAGGACGCGGCCCGCCTCGCGCTTTTCATACAGCGCGCGATACCATGCCTCGTTCTCGGCGGCGATGCCGTCAAACCCGAGCCGCTCGGCCTCCAGCAGCATTTCCTTCGCCCTGGCCATGTAATCCGGCGTCTCGTTCACCGTGACGACCGCCACATATACCCGCGCGCGGCCGCTGCCCGGCGTGTTCGGCTTCGCCGTCACCGCGACGCCCGGCGCGCCGGACACATACGCGTAGTTCAGCGCCATTTTCTCGAACATCTCCGGGTGTGTCATGGTGCGGATGCCCGGCACCACCAGCATGCCCTGGTTGTCGCGCGGGATCGTCGGCATGGAGCCGAGGCCCTTTGTGAGGTCGTGTCCGGCAAGGTCGGCGTCCGCATCGGAGACAAGGCCCATCATCACGTACCGGAACCCATCCGGGAACGTCTTTTCCGCCGGGAACACCTGGTGCACCCAGAAGAACCGCCCGTCCACGCCCCAGGTCGGCGGCTCGAACTCCGCGTTGATGTCCCTATCAGCCTCGAAGTCGTAGTATTCCAGCGGCTTGTTGATGTCGGCGGGTTGGTTCACGACCACCTTCAGGTAGTTGCCGTTTTCGTCCTTGTAACGGCGGTGGCCCTGGTCCAGGTTGCGGTACAGCCGGAGCGCGGGCGGCTCTTTCAATCCTTCATACGCGACATCGACCGCCGTGACATTGCGCCGCATGCCCATCGCGTACCGGACCCGCATGCGCTTGCCGCCGTCCGCGACCGTAACGGACACGGTGCCGTCCTTCATGTGCTGCACGGCGTCCGGCTGGGGCGCGCCGGAAAGCTCCCCCGCGCGCAGGATGATCTGCCCGACCGGCTTCTGGCACGGGAACGGGTACACCTCGCTCCACAGCCCATGGTTGTACCGCCCGCCCTCGACCGTCAGCGACGAGAACGACGGCCGTGTCATGCCTGCCATCGGCATATCGTCGAGGTCCTTGTTCGCCTCCGAGTACGCGCCGTCGATCAGATCCTGCAAGGAAAAGTGATCCTTGTCCACGTACCGGCGGTCGATCACGTCGGTTTTGAGCAGGCTCAGCGTCAGGTTTTCCGGCCCGCCCCACAGCGCGGCCTTGGTGGTGGGCGTCGTCATGCGCGGGTACGCGCCCATGATCGGCCCGCCCATGCCGCCGGGGTTGTGCTTTAGGATGGCGCGGGTGAACGTCCTCTCCTTCGCCATCTCCGTGAGCGGTGTTTCCTCCGCGAAGCGCGCGTCCAGCCACTGTTTTGAGTTCATCGTGCAGCCTTCCTTTCGTGTGTTGGTGGGGATGCGGTATGGATTTATGGATTCAAAAAGCACGCGCGGATGACATCCTCGTCGCCGTAGCCAAAGGGGCAGGCGTCGGTCCTCCGGTTGGCGCTGTAATAGCTGCGGTGGATGCGCGCGCGGCCCGGGTCATCAAGCGAGTAGCGCAGGAACTCATCCTTCGCGACGCGGTCCAGCCACGTGGTATCCGGGTTATCCCAGGTGAACGTGATTTCCTCGGTCAAGCACCTGCGCGACGGCATCTGCACCCAGCCTTCCGGGTAGCGGTCGCGCACCCAGCGCCAGATATAGCGCAGGAACGCGTGACGCGCCGCATCCGGTTGCAGGGCGTACCACGTGATCTCGTCATACCCCCAGGCGAAGTGGCTGTCGTGGCGCGGCTCGCCCCGGAAGCGGCTGCGGCCGAAGTTATCCAGCTCCACGAGGAAGGGCATGGATTCGGCGGTCCACCCGCTCGGCGATTTCCCGCCCTTGCTCCGCCCGTAGATGGAGTCGTAGTACCCTTCTTCCAGCACGCATTCCATCGGGCGGTCCAGCACCTCCTTCAGCCGGAGGGGCCACGCGTTGTAGTCGAACAGCATCACGCCGCCCACCTCGATGCCGTGCGTGTGCGCGTCAAACAGCACGTACCGGCGGCGCGCGTGCTTTCCGGCGAATGCGCGGACCATGTCCGTCACCTGCTTCCAGCAGCGGAAGCCCTCGTCCGCGCCGCCGATTAAGTGCACTTGGCCGAAGTGGATGCCCTCATACCCGGCCGCGATGTACGCGCACGCGCGGTAGTAGATCCACAGGCGGCTTTCAAGCTGCGTGATGTCCTGTACGGAGCAGTCCTGGTGCCAGTGGTTGACATACAGGCCGCCCGGGTTCAACATTTTATCATAGGAGAAATTGCGATCCTCCGGCGGCAGGCCGAACGCCTCAAACACCCAGGCGGGCACGGGCACGGTGTCGATGAACGCCTTGGTGATGCACTCGAACACGCACGCCTGCAGGATCAGGTCCGGGTCGGCGCGGTGGGCCATCTCCGCCCGCTCGCGCGCGACGATAAAGTGCTCGGCCTCGTTCGTCTCGCTCCACGCGAACGCTGCGCGGCCGATGAACTTCGCGCCCTCGGACACGAGCATGCGCAGGTCGTCGCCGATGGTCTGGCTGGGCGAGAAGCAGTCCTGCCCGATGCCGGTGTGCGTCACCGCGCGGGAGAGATAGTTGTTCAGCACCTGGCGGGAGATGGAGCCGTTGAAATGATAGTCAGGATGGTTCATGAGGACACCTCGTTTTCGCCTTTATGCGCGCAAATACAGGTCGCGAAACTTTTGCGGCGGCATGTTCAGCCGGTCGCGGAACAGGCGGAAGAACTGCCGGTCGCTGTGGTAGCCGACCATCTTGGAAATCTCCTGGATCGTCCGGCCCTCCTCCGTCAGCAGCAGTTCCATCGCGCATTTGAGGCGCAATTCATACACGTAGTCTAGGAACGTGATACCCAGCTCCTTCTTGAACAGCGCGCAGATGTAGTTTTCCGACAGGCCGGAATAGATGGAGAGCTGCACGAGCGAGATGTTTTTCGTGTAATTCTGGCGGATGTATTTGACGATCTTGTTCAGCGGATGGGACAGGTCGTCGCGCGCGATGTGCGCGTACAGCGCGCGGTAGCCCTCCATGGTCTGCGCGACATCCACTTGCACGGTCCGCGTCATTGTCAGGTCGCGGATGTGGCCTTCGAGCACGGCCCAGTCGATGGGCTTGACCAGGTAACACAGCACATGGTTCTCCACCGCCTGCCGCGCGTATTCGAACACCTCGTACGCGGTCAGGATGATGAACGTATCGCACAGGCCGAGCCGCCGCACCTCCGCGATCAGCGACAGGCCGTCCATGTCCGGCATGCGGATGTCCGTGATGAGCAGGTCCGGCGAGAAGAACTCCATCGCGTTCAGCGCCTCCGCGCCGGAGTGCGCGCCGACGACCGTCAGGTCCACGTCCGGCATCTTTTTCAGGTGCGCCATCACGCCCTGCACGATCAGCCGCTCGTCATCAACGACCATGATTTTCATGCGCGTCACCTCCCTTGGTTACGCTCCCCCCAGCGCCCCCGGCGCGGGCTCCCGCCCGATCCGTATCCGGATCAATAGCCCGCCGGCCTCGCCCGCCGTGAGCGTCAGGCCGTACGCGTCGCCGTAAAAATGCTTCAGCCGCGCGTTGACATTGCCAAGGCCTACGTGCGTGTCCGTACCCTGCTCGCGCAGTTCCGGCGTTTCAAGCGATTCGTTCAGCGCGTCGATGCCCCCCTGCGTCATGCCGCTGCCGTTGTCCGCGACAGTGATCGCGATGTCGTCGCCGTCCGGCTCGATGCGGACGCTGATTTCCAGCGGCGTGTCATCACGGATGCCGTGCTTCAGGCAGTTTTCCACAATCGGCTGCAGCATGCAGAACGGGCAGCGTACATCGGCCGGAGACAAACCCTCGGCCACGTCGATCGTGTAGTACAGCAGCGCCTGCACGCGGTAGCGGTAGATCATCAGGTAGTTCTCAATGTGCGTCAGCTCGTCCGAAAGGCGGCTTTCCCGCCGGAGCGAGATATTGTAGCGAAGGAACCGCCCCAGCACGAAGAGCATCTGGCTGGCGTCCGCGTAGTGCTCCACCTCAATCTGCATGCGGATGTTCTCCAGCGTGTTGAACATGAAGTGTGGGTTCACCTGCGAGCTCATCGCGTAGTAGGTAGCCGCGTTTTTGAGCTGCTCCGCCTGGCGCACCTGGGCGATCAGGCCGTGGATCGTCTCCGCCATCTGGTTGTACGCGCCGATCACGTCGCCCAGCTCGTCGCCGCGCGCCTTGTCCGGGAACGGCAGCGGGCTGGCCTTTTCCGTCTGGCGGATGTGGCGGCCAAAGCGCGACAGCCGGGACGCGTGCCAGGACACGTACACGCACACGACCAGCGTCGGCAGCAGCAGCAACAGCGCCGCGCGCGCGACATTCCCGCCGATGGCGGCGCTGGCCTCCGGCGCGTCGGCGAACACGTACGAGAGCGACAACGCCGTGCCCTTGACGGTTTCGCGCACGGTCTGGCGGTCCCGGGCGTCCGGCAGCGCGTCCATGCCGCGCGTCCAGTCCATGTGCAGGCCACCCGCTGTGCGCACGATGGGGTAATACGTCCCCCCGTCCTGAAGGTAGAGCGCGCCGCCGCCATTCTGCGCGATGTCCAGCGGGGCGAGCGCGCGGTCGATGTCCACCTGTACCTCCAGTAGGCCGATGGCCTGGCTGTATCCCCGGTTGTAGAGCGGCAGCAGGTATATGAACTGCGAAGAATTGACCCGCGCGTTGTCAAGCTGCCGCACCGCCGTGGGATCGGCCGCCAGGAAGCCGCGCGCGCCGCCAGACGCTTCCAAGAGGCCCGGGTTGTAGGGGAATTGGTCGATCATCGGCAGGTTAAAGACCAGGTCCGAGTTCGTCAGGAAGGACGGGCGGTACCGGTATACGTACACATCGCGCAGCACGGGATAGCTCGCCAGCACGGAGGTCATCATCGGCCGCACGTGCGTGATGCACGCCATCAGCTCCTCGGATGCGGTGGAAAAGCCTCCTTCCAGCAGGTCCAGCAGCGTGTTCTCAGACTGGAACGCGCTGACGACGCCTTCCCCGCGCGACAGCGTGTCCCCCAGGAACGACGCCGTCTGGTTCAGCAGCAGTTGCTCCTTGTACCGCGCCTCGCTGCGCTGCTGGGCGGACAGGCTGCGCGAATACAGCGCAATGAAAATCAGCGTCGGGATAAACACCAGCAGGATGTACAGCGCGACAAACCGCGTGGTCAGGCTCTGAAAAAGACGGCGGTGTTTCCATGCGCGGGGGGTCGTCCGCGCGTCGTTGCCCGTTGTCATCATTCCGTGCCGCCGCCCATGTACGACGGCCTGACGGCCGGCACATTTTGCGTGATATGGGCTTCCAGCAGCCCGATGTCCAGCGCGTCCAGCGCGCGCAAGTATTCGCGCAGGTTCGCGTCAAACGCCTCGTCGCTGTCGGACACGATGACGCGCGTCTCGCTGGTGATGGCCATCGCGTCCGCGCGGTCGTAGATATCCTTCTCACGCGTGCCGGGGAGCGGCATGGACGCGACGATCCACGGCCGGTTGTCGTACAGGTTTCGGATCGTCGTGTACGTCGGCTCATAGTCGGGCAGGTCGAGCATGGCGCAGCGGCCCTCCGACTCCACAATCGCGGACGCGCCGAAATAGAACCACGGGTTGTAGACCGTGTTGTATGTGTTGTCCGCCACAGTTTTCAGCACCGTGTCCGAGAACACCGGCAAGCCGTCCGCGTTCAGCGTGTAGTCGGTGCCCTCGCGGCCCCACTGGGTCAGCCGCTGCGCTTCGGGCGTGAACATCCAGGCCAGGAAGCGGATGGACGCCTCGGGGTTGCGGTTTTGCCGGGTGATGAACGTGCCGGACCAGCCGAGGTTGGAGTCCGAGAACGCCGCGCCGGCAAGCGGCGCGAGTTCCACGGAGTGATACGCCGGGTCGATCGCCTTGACGGTCAAATCCAGGTTCATATTATAGTTCTGCGTGCATCCGCTGTGGGAGAACGCCTGCCCTTTTTTGTATAGCGCGCTCGCCTGTGTCATGGTCGCCGCGAAGTTGTCCAGCAGCAGACAGCCGCTCTGGTACAGCCGGTTCAGGTAGGCGAGCATATCGGCATAGCGCGGGTCGCGCGCGAAATACAGATACGAGCCGTCTGCCTGCTCGATAAAGGGCGCGAGGCCCAGGCCGAAGTAGACGCGGAAGATGTTGAACCGGTGCGTCGTGTCGAACGTCAGCGGGATCATGTCCGGGTATTCGTCCTTCACGCGCAGGTAGACGGCCATCAGGTCATCCGTCGTGTTGAGCGCCGGACCATCCATCGCGTCCAGCATGTCCTGGCGGACCATGAGCGACGCGGTCATCGGCACGGACGCGGTGTCCCGCCAGTCCTCGGTGCGGGTGTAGTGGTTGATGACCGTGTACACCTTGCCGTCCCGCGAAAAGCGCATCGCGTTGGACCGGAGATCGTCGCCGATGGTCCAGTCGACGCCGTACAGGTCGATCAACTCGTCGTAATCGTAGCAGACCCTCGGGTCGGACAGCGTGTCGAACTGCGAGGATGTGTAGATCAGGTCGGGCAGGTCGCCGGACGCCAGCACCATGTTGACCTGGCGGGAGTCCTTCGCGATGGTCACGTCCAGCCGGACGCCTGTCAGCCGCGTGATCTCGTCCGGGATGATGCCCGTGAAGCTGGACACCGGGTACCACGCGTGGTTAATCAGGCACGACAGCGTGACGGGCCGGGCCTCGGCGATGGCGGCAAGCGGCACGGCGCACAGGGTCAGCAGCGCGGCCAGCGCCAGGGAGAAAAACCGTCGTCCCATGCGAACGCCTCCTTTCGGTCGTTGTTTTTCCGAATGATTTGCCACCATCATATCCGTTCCCACATAAAAAACAAGGGGTTGTCGGTTTTTGGCTTAAGACAGGGTATACACCCCACCCGCCTCGGCATCGAACGCGAAGCCGTGCGCCGTAGCGCGCGTGGGCACGGGCTGCCCGTCCCGCGTGACCGTTTGCAGCGCCGCGCGCACCTCGATGGGCCCCGTGTGCGCCGCGCGGATTGCCGCGCTGCGCAGCGCGCCGTCCCGCCACGCCAGGTCGACCACCGCGCCGCCGCGCGCGACCAGCCCTTCCGCGCGCCCGTCGGACCAGCCGGGCGGCAGCGCGGGCAGCAGGTGCACGATGCCGGTGTGGCTCTGCAGCAGCGCCTCCGCGATGCCGGCGGTGGCCCCCAGGTTGCCGTCGATCTGGAACACGTGCCAGCCGCCGTTCAGGAAGTTGCGCGTGCCGTTGGAGACCAGCATCTGGTCGATGTTCCGGCCCGTCATCGCGCCGTCGAGCATGCGCGCGTGCTGGCAGATGTACCACGCCAGCGGCCAGCCGCCGCGCCCCGCGCCGTTGTCCATGCGCAGCGTAAGCGATGTCCGCACCGCGTCCAACAGCGCGGGCGTGTCGCGCCAGTTGATCTCGTCGCCCGGGTACGCGCCCCACAGGTGCGAGATGTGGCCCATGCCGGGCGTCATCTCCGGCACCTCGGTGCGCCATTCCAGCAGTTGGCCCTTCGCGCCGATTTCGTTCTGGGGCAGCCGCGCCGCCATGTCTGCAAATGTAGGCGCGAGGTTGTCGTTCAGGCCCAGGATTTCGTTCGCCTGTACGCACGCGCCGAACAGCGCGCGCAGCATTTGGTTGTCCATCGCCGGGCCCGCGCAGATCGGCGTGTCGTGCCCGTTCGGCAGGATGTAGCGGTTCTCCGGCGATACGGACGGGCAGGTCACCAGCTTGCCATCCTTGTCCTCCACGAGGAAATCCACGAAGAACAGCGCGAAGTCGCGCAGCACGGGATACCACTCGGCAAGGAATGCCGTGTCCAGCGTGTACAGGTAGTGCTCCCACAGGTGCAGCGCCATCCAGACGCCGCCGGTCGTCCACGGCGTCGAGGCCATGTACACGTCCTGCGGCGCGCAGTCGCCGTAGAAGTCGGTGTTGTGGTGGCACATGGCGCCCCGGCAGCCGTACATCACCTCGGCGGTCTTCTTGCCCTTCTCCCACATCTGCCGGATGAGCGCGAACATGGAGCCGTGCACTTCGCCGAGGTTCGTCGTCTCGGCGGGCCAGTAGTTCATCTGCGTGTTGATGTTGATGGTGTACTTGCTGTCCCACGAGGGCACGAACTCCTGGCACCAGATGCCCTGCAGGTTCAGCGCCGCCGAGCCCTCGCGGCCGCCCGCCATCATCAGGTAGCGGCCAAAGGCGAAGTACAGCGCCGCCAGCGCGTTGTCCGCGCCGCCGTCCTTCTTGCGCTCGATCCGGGCGTCCGTCGGCAGGTCCGGGCCGTCGCCCAGGTCGATCTGGCAGCGGCGCATTTTCGGCTCAAAGTCCGCGATGTGGCGGTTACGCAGCGTATCGTAGCCGAGCTTCTCCGCCGCGTCCACGCGCGCCAGGGAAGCGGCGAGCGGGTCCGCCTCGCGATTCTCGGTCGCCCCGGCGAGGTACAGGCACACGGTGGTCGCGCCGCTGGTGGAAAGCTGTGTGTACGGGTTTTCGGCCGCGCCGTCCGTCACCATGCGGACCACGCTCGCGAAACCGATCTCCGCCGCGTGGCCCCGGATCATCAGCGTGCGGTCGTCCAGGGTATGGTTCTCGTCCAGCAGCATGCCCGCCCAGCCGCCGCCGCGCGAGAACTTGCCGGGCCGCCGGTGGTCGGGGATCTTCTCGTCAAAGATGCGGCAGCGGTCCATCTGCGCGTTTAGCGTGATCGCGCCGGGCTTGTCCGCCGTGATGCGGATGGCCATCACCTGGTCCGGGAAGCTGACGAACATCTCGCGCGTGTACCGCACGCCGTCCTGCACATGGGTGATGGTCTGGATGCCGCGCGACAGGTCGAGCGTCTGCCGGTAGTCCTCCGCGCCGTCGCTGTTTGGAATCCAGCCCATCACGAACGGCGTGTGCCGGTTCAGCGCGATGTCCAGCTCGCCCAGCGGCTCGTAGTGCCGCATGGTGCTCGGCGCGCCGATCATGTACTGCACGATCAGATCCTCGGCCTCCTGGATGTCCCCGTCGAGCACCTTTTGCTGGATCAGGGGCAGCTTCGCCCGGGTGGCGAGGTTGTTGCGGTCGATGAACTTGCCGTACCAGAGGCTGTCCTCGTTGAGCTGGATGCGGTCGATGCCGGTGTGGCCGTACACCATCGCGCCCAGCCGCCCGTTGCCCATCGGCAGCGCGTCAACCCACCGCTCGGCCGCCCGGTCGTACGTCAGGTGGTAATCCCGTGGTTTCATTCGCCTTCCTCCTCCGTTTTGGCCGTTTCGCCCTTTTTTGTAACGGCGAGGAACCGAAGATTCCGCGCCATAGAGGGATTTCGCAAGAAATCCCTACTTCTGTGGATATACGGTTAATCTGAGCCGCGTCGCGCACGCGACCGTCAGCAGACAGGCCGCGAGCTGGAACCAGAACAGGTGCCACATCGGGTGGGTCTCCAGATACGCGCCCACGGCGACGCTGACGAACGAGAACGGCAGCAGCGCCATGCTCTTGGCCACGATAAAGTAAATGCTGCGGCCCGGGTCGGCAACCTCCAGGATGTACGCCTGGTAGCCGATCATGCCGCCGCGCGTGAAGCCGATCAGGAACACCGCCGCGAACGCGAACGCCCAGCCAAGGGAGAGCGACAGCAGCCCGAGCACCGGCACCAGCGCCGCGATGCCCTCGGCCATCAGCAGCATGCGCTTCACGCCGAAGCGCGACGACACGCGGCCCGCCGTGAACCCGCCCGCCATGATGCCCAGCGTCTGCGCAATCAGCAGGTTGGACACCGCGTCCGGCGTGAACGCCAGCGTGTTCTGCGCGAAGAGGAAGAAGAACGCGCTGACCGCCGACGACATGCTGGAGCACGCGTTCGCCGCGATGGCCCAGTTGTAGTCGCGGTTTCGGAAGCACGAAACGAGGGCCGTGAGGTACGCGCGCGGGTTCCGCTCCTCGCGCGGGGTCGGCGGGGCCGGGTTCTCCTTCAGCGGGACATAGCACAGCACGGACGCGACCATCAGCGCGCCGCCGAGGGTGAAGATCACCGTGTACTGGCTCATCGCCGTAAGGCTGCTGGCGCGGATGCCCTTGATGATGAGGCTGGAAAAGAGCGTGATCGCGCCCGACACGCCGAACAGCGTGCCCAGCAGCCGCCCGCGCTTGTCCGCGCCCACGCAGTTGCCCAGCAGGTAGTTCCACGAGATGCCCGTGATCGGCTGGCACAGGTGAAACACGAACATGATGCCGAAAAACAGCGCGATCATGGTCTGGCCGGTCAGCCCCAGCAGGAGCAGCAGCGGCACCAGCAGGATGGCCCCGCGCCCTGCGCCGTTGACGGCGATGGACAGGTTGCGCTTGCTGCGCGCCGCCGCCACAACGCCGCCGAACAGCAGCGGCGTGACGGCGGAGATGATCTGCCGCATCGTGCTCAGGCCGCCGATGACGCGCATGCTCGCCCCCAGGTCCGCCAGGAACAGCGGGATGATCGTCGTCGCGCCGATGATGTCGTGGCCCAGCGTGTTGAAGAGGCCCTCCAGCATGATGCACGCGTAGTTGATTTGTTCCTGCGGCCAGCGCCGCTTTTTGATCGCTCCGAGCACGCCGCACGCTCCTCACTCTACGTTATACGTTCACAGATACTATACTAGGAACAGGGCGCGCGTTTTTCAACCGTCATATCTTCCGGTCCAGCGTCGAATCCATGGACTGGGGCTTTGGAAACAGCTTTCATATCCGGCGAAAGGGACGGAAGCGGAAAATCGGTCGCGGCAGCGGAAGATGTGACGGTGTACACGGCGGGGCATGCGGGATACAATACAATGGGGATAAAACAGAAAGCGTGTTTCTACCATGATGGGGAGGGATTTCATGGGGTTTGCGTTTGACTGGTCGGACGGCTGGTACTACGCCAGCGATCTGGGTGAGGGCATCTGGCGGATCAGCGACTGCGGCAGCGATAACATCTATCTCATCATCGGGGACAGCCGCGCGCTGGTGTTTGACACGGGGCACGGCGCGGGCGACCTGACCGGCTTCCTCCGCACGCTGACGGACAGGCCGCTCGTCGCGGCGATGAGCCACTGTCATTCGGATCACGCGGGCGGCAACGACTTTTTTGATATTGTATACGGCGGCAAGGGCGACATCGAAGGGTTGCACAGCGACGGCACCCAGCAGAAGCGCGAGAATGTGCGCAAAAACCGGCGCTTCCCGGACGGCTATGTGCTGCCGCGCGACCAGCCCGTACCCAAGGGCAGCGGCAAAATGCCCACGGACCTGCACGGCTGCCCGGCGCGGGAAAAGACCATCGCGGTCCGGGACGGCGAGACGATGGACCTTGGCGGGCGCGTGGTGCGGTTTTTGCTGACGCCGGGACACACGCCCGGCTCGCTCTGCCTGCTGGATGAGCGCACCGGCACGCTCTTCACCGGCGATACGTATGTGCCCAACGCGTACTGGGGGCCGATGTGGCTGCACATCTCGCACAGCGCGCCCCTGCCCGTGTACCTGGACAGCCTGCGGAAAATGGCCGCGTCCGGCGCTGTCCGGATGGCGTCCGGCCACGGGGAGCACGGGTTTATCGACATCGCCGCGCTCACGCCGTACACCCAGATGGTCGCGGATATCGTGGCCGGGAAAGCGCGTGGCGAGGTGATCGAGACGTTCATCGGCGAGGGGCTGTACGCCTGCTGCGGCGACAGCTCGATCGTGTACGCGGAAGATAAACTGTAAGCGGAGAGGAGAATCGCACATGCATCTGGAAACAAAGTTCTACAGCGCGGGCGTGCCGCTGATGGCGACGGTGTTCGTGCCGGACCGGGGCAACGAGCGCATCCTCGCGCGTGAAGTGGAACGTTTCCCGGCGGACGCCGCCATCGCCACGACGAAATACCCCGCCGTGGTGCTGCTGCACGGCAGCTACCGCGACCGCAACGACGGGCTGGACCGGTTTGCCGAAGTGCTCGGCGGCCACGGGATCGTCAGCCTCCGGTTCGACATCCGCGGCCACGGCGAGCACGCGGCGCACAAGTACCGCCTGCTGCCCGGCAGCGAGATGCCCTACGACGCGTTCAACGCCATAAACTACCTGGAAAGTCTGCCGTTCATCGATCGGGAGCGGATCGGCGTGGCGGGTATCAGCCTGGGCGGCGCGCTGACGGTGCAGATCGCGGCGACGGACCGGCGCGTCAAGTCCGCCGTGCCGATGGCGTCGCCCGCGTGGAGCCGCCGCGATGACCCGGGCCGGCGCTGGGGCGACCGCAGTGGCGCGATCCTAGAAATGCTGCGGGAGGACGCGCGCGTGAGCGCCGCGACCGGCGTGTCCCGCGTCATCAACCGGGAGAGCCTGCGCGCCACGGGCGCGGCGGAGGCGTCCGCCGCCGGCGTGATCGACGAGCTGCTCTTCCCCGGCAACAGCGCGTACGCGACGCTGGAAAGCGTGCGCGACATGATGAACCTGTGCCCGCTGGACTACGCGCCGGACATCCGCTGCCCGACGCTGCTGATGCACGGCGCGTGTGACGCGGCGATTCCGCCGAAATCGTCGCAGACGCTGCACGACGCGATCCCGGACGGCGTGCGCAAGGAAGTGCGGTTCTACGAGGGCGTGGCGCACAACATGCCGCGCGACGGACAGCGCGAGCGCGTGTTTGAGGACGCGGCGCGGTGGTTCTTGGATACGCTGTAAGCCCATAAAGGCAAATGAAATACAGGGGGACGACGCTCATGAACAACGCGTGGAAGGATACAAGCCTGTCGTTTGAGGAGCGGTGCGGGATTCTCGTCTCGCAGATGACGCTGGAAGAGAAGGTCAGCCAGATGACGTATTACTCGTCCGCGCTGTCCAGGTTTGGCATTCCCGAGTACAACTGGTGGAACGAGTGCCTGCACGGCGTAGGCCGCGCGGGCGCGGCGACGATGTTCCCGCAGCCCATCGGCATGGCCGCGAGCTTTGATGAAGACGCGCTCTTTGAAATCGCGGGCATCATCGGCGACGAGGCGCGTGTGAAGCACCACGCGGCCGCGCGCATGGGCGACCGGGGCATCTACAAGGGTCTGACCATGTGGACGCCGAACATCAACATTTTCCGCGACCCGCGCTGGGGCCGGGGCCATGAAACCTACGGCGAGGACCCGTTCCTGACAGGGCGCCTGGGCGTCGCGTTTATCAAAGGCTTGCAGGGGGACGACCCGAAGTACTTCAAATGCATCGCCACCGCCAAGCACTACGCCGTGCACAGCGGGCCGGAGGCGGACCGCCATGCGTTCGACGCCGAAGTGTCCGGCAAGGACATGGCGGAAACATACCTGCCGGCGTTCAAGGCCGCGTTCGAGGAGGGGCACGTGTACTCATACATGGGCGCGTACAACCGCGTGAACGGCGAGGCGGCTTGCGCGTCGCCGACGCTGCTGCAGAAAATCTTGCGGGACGAGTGGGGATTTGACGGGTATGTCGTCAGCGACTGCGGCGCGATTGAGGACATCCACGAGCACCATAGGCTGACCGGCACCGCCGCCGAGGCTTCCGCGCTGGCCGTGAAGAACGGCTGTGACCTGTGCTGCGGGTTCATCTTCCCGCACCTGCTGGAGGCGGCTAAAAAGGGCTACATTGACGAGGCCGCGATCACGCGGTCCGCGTACCGGCTGCTGCTGGCGCGGTTCAGGCTCGGCCTGTTCGACCCGGAGGAGGGCCAGGCGTATGCCAAGCTGCCCTACGAGCTGAACGACTGCGCGGAGCACCACGCGAAATCGCTGGCCATGGCGCGGGATTCGCTCGTGTTGCTGAAAAACGACGGCGTGCTGCCGCTGGACCGCAAGGCGCTCAAAACCGTCGCGGTGATCGGGCCGAACGCGGACAGCCGCGACGCGCTGAAGGGCAACTACACCGGCACGCCGACGGAGACGTACACCATTCTGGAGGGCCTGCGCCTGAAAGCGCCGGAGATCCGCTGGATTCTGGCCGAGGGCTGCGCGCTGACCGGCGGCTCCATCGAGGAAAAATGGGGCGAGCCGCCCACATACCGCATCGCCGAGGCGCTGACCGCCGCCGAGCGGGCGGACCTTACGATCGTCGTCACCGGTCTGAACGGCGACAAGGAGGGCGAGGAGGGTGACGGCTCCGGAGACCGGACCACCATGCTGCTGCCCGAGCCGCAGCGCGTGCTGCTGGACGCGCTGGCAACGATCAAAAAGCCGATGGTGCTGCTGAACATGACCGGATCGGCCACGGTGTTCCCGCATCAGGACCGCTTTGGCGCGATCATGCAGGTGTGGTATCCGGGGCAGATGGGCGGCATCGCCGTGGCGGACACGCTCTTTGGCGACGCGAACCCGAGCGGGCGGCTGCCGGTGACGTTCTACAAGGACATGGCGCAGGTGCCGGACTTCAAGGACTACTCCATGAAGGGCCGCACGTACCGGTATCTGGACGCCGAGCCCGCATATCCGTTCGGGTATGGGCTGTCGTACACGCGGTTTGCGTACGAGGCTCTGGACGCGCGGGCGAACGGGGGCGGCATCGACATCGAAGTGACGGTGCGCAATGCCGGAGAGCGCGACGGCCGGGAGGTGGCGCAGGCATATGTGCGGTGGATTAACCCGGCACACGGGACGCCGGCGCGCCAGCTCGCCGCGTTTAGGCCCGTGTATTTGAAGGCCGGGGAAGCGAAGCGGGTGTCACTGCGCATTGACGCGAAGCAGCTTTGCGTGTATGACGAGGATGGCACACCGGCCCCGCATCACGGGGAGATCGTGGTGTTCGTGGGCGGCGGGCAGCCGGACGCGCGGACCGAGGCGTTGACAGGGCAGAAGGCGCTGAGGGCGACGGTAAAGTAGGAATTTCTGGCGAAATTCCTTTATGGTGCCCGATTTTCAAATCAGCGCCGCCGTCATAGAACGAAAAAGGGGCTGCCGTGCCGGAGAATCCCGGCGCGGCAGCCCTGTTTTGTTGATGGCGTGTCATTTGTCCGCCGATGACCGCCATATTTCCTGTTCCTTGACATATCGCCACGGTACCGCGCCGCACAGCCACACGCCGTTTTCAGACAGATAGAACGTGACGCCGTCCCTGGCCATGGCCGCCGCGTCGATGGGCAGCACGGCCGCTTTGCCGTGCCGCGCGCCGACTTCGACAGCGGTTTTGAACCCGGCGGAAAGGTGCACGTGCTGGCGCTGTTGCCGGGTGATGCCCTCCCGCCGGATGCTGTCCAGGAAGCGCTCCGCCGTGCCGTGGTACAGGGTGTCCGGCGGCGTTTGCGCCGAAAGCTCCACATCCACCGGGATGGAATGGCCCTGGTTGGCACGGATTTTCATGTGGTCGGCACTGAAGCTGTACCGTTGCTTGCTGTCCTCCCGCACGATGCGTTCTAGGGTTTCCGTGTCGATTGTCCGGCCGGTTTGGCGCACCCCGGCGACCAGCGCGGCGACATCGGCCCAGCCGTGGCCATCCAGGCTGATTCCGGCGGCGGACGGGTCATGGCGCAGGACGAGGCTGATAAAGCGGCTGAGGGGTACGTCCCGGTTCTCCTGTTTCGGCTGCGGCAAGGGGATTCCTCCTTTTGGCTTATGCCTTTGTAGCTTCGATACTGTACGACGCGACAAAGCTCTCCACGCCATCCTCCGATGTCCAGGACTTCACGATCTGGGCGCTATTGTCCTTTGGCGTCAGTCGGATGTCCGTGAAGCCCGCCGCCCGCAGCATCGCCCGGATGTCGTCAACATACGCCGCGCCGCCGATGCAGCCTGCGATCATTTCCAGATCCCGCAGGATATGCTGGGGAATCCTGGCTGTCGCGACAACGTCGGACGCCATCAGCCGCCCGCCCGGCTTCAGCACCCGGAAAGCCTCCCGGAACACCTGCGCTTTGTCCGGCGACAGGTTGATCACGCAGTTTGAAATGATCACATCCACCGAGCCATCCGCAACGGGCAGATGCTCGATTTCACCGAGCCGGAATTCCACGTTTGTGTAGTCGCTTTTCCCGGCGTTTTCCCTGGCGAGCGCAACCATATCGGGGGTCATGTCAACCCCGATCACACGCCCGGTTTCCCCGACGCGCTTCCTCGCGAGAAAGCAATCCAGGCCGCCTCCGCTGCCCAGGTCCAGAACGACCTCACCCTCTTTCAGCGCGGCGATCGCGACGGGGTTTCCGCACCCCAGCCCCATGTTCGCTTCCGGCGGCACGGCGGCCAGATCGCTTTCGTCATAGCCCAGCAGAGAGGATACTTCCCCGATGCTCTGCGGGGTTCCGCCGCAACCGCAGCTCGCGCAACAGGAGACGGTTCCGGTCCCTTTTGCCACACCGGCGTATTTCTTCCGGATGAATTTTCTGACGTCTTCATTGCCCGTCATACGCAACCTCCACGTGATTTATTTCGGGTCCGTACGGTAAGACGCGGGAAAAGAGAAAAGGACGCAGCATTTCATCCGAATAGTATAAAAATCAGCACGGCACCTTGCAGTGATAATCAATGACATTGCCCATCTTGTCCGTTTCCAGTTCACAGGCGGACAACAGCGAATCCTTCAGCATTTTTCTGGCGCGCTGAACCCGTGATTTTGCGGCGGACAGCGAAAGCCCGAGTTTTTCGCTCAGCTCTTTCTGGGTCATGCCCTGAAACGCCGTCAGGAGAAGGGCCTGCCGGTATATTTCGGGCAAGCGGTCGATGAGAATCTTTAGGCAGGAGGCCACCTCGCTGTTCAGGGATATTTCCTCGTCCGCCGTGCTCGCCATATCCTCGGTAAGGTCAACGCCCGGAGCGCGGTTTTTCCGGTAATGGTCTATCACGGCGTTATGGGCCGTCCTGTATAGCCACGCGCGGGTTTTCCCGCTCGCGGCGAGCGCGTCCATGTTCCTGTGAACTTTCACAAAGATTTCCTGCACAATATCCTCACAGTCCTGCTGGTTCGACACCCGCCTCGCGACAAAGTGTGTGAGCGCCGTATGGAATTCCTTCCATAGGCAAGCGGTACACGTTTTCGCGGCATTGTCGCAGCAAGGGGGCCGCATGGCTGACATCATGTTCTTGCCCTCCGGGATGGTTGGCTGTCGCCCCGAAGTATAGCACGGCGGAGGGACGGCGGCAAGAAGTTGCGCAAAAAGCGGGACGGCTGGCCCGCCAGACGCGTGCCGCCGCCCCGCCCTTTTCCTGTTTTATCCTTTATGCCCTATCCACGCTATACGCGCCCCCCGCCCGCGCCGTAAACACAAGGCACTCGCCATTCGCCGCATCCACGCTGCACAAAACCGCCTCGCCGCTCGCCGTGTCCGTCACGGTCACGCGCTGCCCGGGCCAGGGGTTCATCAGCCTGCACGGGATGGACCGGCGCGCGCGCACCGTGACCGCCGTGACGCCGGACGCGTCCTTTGCCGCCGACACCTCAAACCCGCCGCGCGTCAGAAAGCCCTGGAACGCGACCGCGCTGTCCTTCGGCACGACCGGGAACAGGTGGATGCGCCCCGACCGGCTGTTCAGCAGCCGCTCCGGCGCGCGGAGCAGCTCGCCCGCCAGGAGGCTGGCGCTTTCGATCTTCACGGGCGTGACGTTGTAGCCGACGACCGTATGCTCCGCGAACGCGCCGGTCAGGATGTACGGCTCGGTGTTGTGGTTGTTTCGCACCGTGTCCGCGGTGCGGATAATCAGGTCCTTCAGCGCCTGCGGGCTGTCCAGCGTGATCTCGTCCGCGAGCGTCGCCGGGTAGTTGCCGGAGTTGATCTCGTGATCCCCAGCCGACCAGCGCGGGATGATGCCCGGGTTGCCGCCCAGAATCTCGCCCATGCCCATCTGGAACGTCGGGTACGGCGGGAGCCTTTCCGCCACCTCGCGCCAGCCGGGGATTTTGTCCGCGTCCTCGCCGAGGTACTCCGCCGCCTCCGCCGCGAGGCTTAAAATCTTGCGGAACATCGCGATCGCGCCGGTGGTGTCCTTGGCGAATTCCAGGTGGTACGAGATGCCGTAGCTCTCCGTCTCGACCGTGGGCAGCAGGTGGTAGTACTGTCCATCCCAGCCGCGCCGCGCAAACGCCTCGTAAAACACCGCCAGCTCGCGCAGCAGCGGGTAAATCGTGCCGCGCAGCATGATGTCGTCGCCCGTGTAATCCCAGAAGTTCCAGATGACCTTCATCACCTGGCCGGGTACCTCCATGCAGAAGTCCAGCGTCTGGTTCTCGATGTACCACGGGTCCGGCGTGACCGGGGGCAGATAGCCGTGGCCCATGACGAGCCCGGGCAGGCCATAGATCGCCTCGGCCTTGCCGTGCAGCGCGTGCCGCCAGTGCCAGACCAGGCGCGGCCATTGCAGCATCACCTCGGCCCGGTTGCGCACGAACCACGGCCCCTCCGTGAACAGCTCGTTGTAGCAAGGCAGGGAGTGCCACGCCTGCGTATCGATGTCAAACGCGGCGTAGCTGGCGCTGCCCTCGTTTTTGGACGGATCGGGCACGCAGTAGCCGCCGTGGCCGTAGGACCAGCTCAGGTACGCGTCGTTTATCAGCTTTTCGTCGGCCTCTTCCTGTTCGGGGCCGGAAAGCACGATGCGGCCCTGCTCGCGGCGGTCGTACAGGTCGTCGTACCACGCGCGGTTCTCGGCGCGGAGCGCGTCAAAGCCCATGGCCTCGGCCTCCAGCAGCATGCGCTTCGCTTCCGCGAGGTAATCCTTTGTCTCATTGATGGTGACGACGGCGGCGTACAGCACCGCCTCGCCGCTGCCGCCAGTCGGCAGCGCCGCGTCCCCGGCGACGCCCGGCGCTTCGCGCACCAGGGTGAACGCCCGGTCGATCATGTCGTACAGGTCGTCGTGGCCGACGGACTTGACCGGCAGGATCAATTTGCCCTGCGCGTCGCGCGGCATGCGCTGCGGCGTGCCCAGTCCCTTGGCCATGCCGTGCTCCGCGATGGCGGCGGATTGATCCGACACCAGACCGACCATGGCGTAGCGGAACCCTTCCGGGAACGTTGTCTCCGCCGGGAACACCTGCTCCACCCAGAAGAACCGCCCGTCCGTGCCGCACACCGGCGGGTCAAACGGGCCGTTGAACGCCGCGTCCGCCTCGTAGTCGTAGTAGCCGACCGGCTCCGACGGATCAACCGGGTGGTAGACGATTTTCCGCTGCTCCTTGGGGATGTAGTGGCCGTCCGCGTCCATGTAGCGGCGGTGACCCTGGTCCTGGTGCCGGTACAGGCGGAACGACAGCGGTGACGTGAACCCCTCGTATTCCGCGCGCACGGCGACCACGTTGCGCTTCATGCACAGCAGGTAGTCCACGGACAGCGCCGCGCCGCCCTTTTCCGTGCGCACGCGGACGCTGCCGTCCGCCATGGACGCGACCGCTTCCGGCTGCGGCGCGCCCGCCACGTCGTCCGCGCGGACGATGATCTGGCCCACCGACTTCTGGCACGGGAACGGATAGTTCTCGCTCCACGCCTGCCTGTCGATGCGGCCGCCGCTTTCCAGCAGCGTGCCGTACTTGGGCCGTGTCAGCCCGACGCGCGGCATGTCATCAAACGTCCGGTTCGCCTCGGAATACGCGCCGGCCATGACCTCCTCCAGCGTGACCGGCTTTGTGCGGAAGTACCGGCGGTCAAACACGTCGGTTTTCAGCAGGCTGAGCGTCAGCCGGTCCGGGCTGCCCCACAGCGATCCCTTCATTGCGGGCGTGTAGACGCGCATGGAGCGGCCCATCGGCCGGTCGAACGTCACGCCGGGGTATGTCTCGATGAGCGGCCGCGCGTAGGTCCGGTTCGCGGCCATGTCCTTCAGGCGCGGCTGTCCGTCAAACAGCGCCCGCAGGCGGGAAGCGGAATTCTTTTCCATTTTCATATAAACAGCCTCCTCGGTATCCATGATGGCGGCGCGGATTCGAAGAATCGGGCGCCATAAAGGGATTTCGCAAGAAATCCCTACCTCACCTCTTGACCGCATCGTACCGCTTGCGGAGGCCGCGCGACAGTGTCAGAAATTCATGCCGCCGTCCGATATTACGGTGCCAATCCGCCTCCCCCGGCGCGCGCGGTTTGAAATACCAAGCGGGACAACGAAAACGGCGAACCATCCCTTCCATATTTGACACCGCATCATACGATCTGACAGTTTACAGACACACGGCCCTTTGGTAGGCTCAGAAGTAAGGATTCCTGCAGAATCCTCTGATGGCGCCTGATTCTTCGAATCAACGCCGCCGTCCAGGTATACAGAACCGTGTACAAAAAGCGTTAGAATCACCCCATCCCAACAGAAAAGGAGGGCGACGCATGAGCCAACCGGCACGGGCAACGGGCAAGGCGGTCACCGCCGCGCGCGCCCCGACACGGCTGAACCTTTTTTGGCGCCAGCGGTACATGCAGATGTTCGCGCTGGCCGGCATCGCGTTCATTCTGGTGTTCAACTACGCCCCGATGTTCGGCATCATCATCGCGTTCAAAAACTACAAGATCACGTCGGGGCTGGCGGGCATCTTCACCAGCGAGTGGGTCGGGCTGAAGTGGTTCACGGAGTTCTTCACCGACTACAACAGCGGCGCGATCATCCGAAACACGCTGGTGATGAGCCTGGTGAAGCTCGTGTTCACCTTCCCCATCCCGATCCTGCTGGCCCTGACGCTGAACGAGATCAAGGTCTCCGGCATCAAGCGTCTGGTGCAGACGGCCAGCTACCTGCCCTACTTCATCTCCTGGGTCATCGTCGCCGGGTTCTGCCAGATTTTCCTGCAGGCGAACGGCGTTATCAACAGCGTCCTGATGTCGCTGGGGCTGACGACGCAAAACATCGCCTTCCAGACGACGGCCAAGTACTTCCTGCCGATTGTCGTCATCACGTCCATCTGGAAGGACATGGGCTGGTGGGCCATTCTGTTCCTGGCGAGCATCACGGGCATCGACCCCACGCTGTATGAGGCCGCGAGCATCGACGGCGCGGGCCGCATGAAACGGATGCGCCACATCACGCTGCCGGGCATCAAGGGCACCATCACCGTCGTGCTGATCCTGGCGCTGGGGAACCTGCTGGGCGGCGGCCTGTCCGGGTCGAACTTCGAGCAGAGCTATCTGCTGGGCACGCCCGGCAACATCGACGTATCCGAGATCATCCAGACATACGTGATGAAGGTGGGCTTGTCCAAGCAGCGGTATTCCTACGCGGCCGCGATCGGCCTTTTGCAGTCGCTTGTCTCGGTTTGCCTGGTGCTCATCAGCAACTTCACGGCCAAACGCGTTTCCGGAGAGGGGTTGTTTTAGATGACGGGTACACAGCCGCGCGTGAACAACAAGATCCGCCGCACCACCGAGGACTGGGTGGTCGATATTATCGTCTACGCCATCGCCATCCTCGTGTTCGCGATCTGCTTCTATCCGTTTTACCTGTCCATCGTGTTGGCGTTTAACGAGGGCAAGGACGCGGCGTTCGGCGGCGTATTCTTCTGGCCGAGGAAGTTCACGCTGGAAAACTTCGACATGCTGGTGCGCGATTCCATCTGGGGCAAGGCGCTGATCGTCACGGCGTCGCGCACGGTGCTCGGCACGGTGCTGACCACGCTGTTCACGTCGTTCGTCTCCTATGGGCTGTCGGACCGCAAACTCGTCGGCAGGAAGGTTTACATGACGATGATCGTTGTCGCGATGTACTTCTCCGGCGGCATCATCCCGTACTACACGCTGCTGCGGACGCTGGGTTTATTGAACAGGTTCCTGGTGTATATCATCCCCGGCATGCTCAGCTTGTTCTATGTGCTGGTGTCGATCTCGTTCTTCCAGGACATTCCGGTGGAGCTGGGCGAATCGGCGCGGATTGACGGTGCGGGCGAGCTGTCGATCTTCTTTCGGATCATCATCCCGATTTCCAAGCCGCTGCTCGCCACCATCGCGATCTTCACGGCAGTGGGCCACTGGAACGCGTGGTACGACAGCGCGTTCTTCGTGCAGAACAAGGAGCTGCGCACCATGGGCTACCAGCTTATGTCCATCATCAACAAATCCAACGCCACGATGAACGCGAACCTGCCGCCCGAGGCGCTCGCCGCCGCGCAGTCTACCACGCTTTCCGTGCAGCTCGCGGCCATGCTGGTCGCCGTCGCGCCGATCCTGATCGTGTATCCGTTCTTCCAGCGGTATTTTGTCAGCGGGCTGACCATCGGGTCGGTGAAGGGATGAACCCGAATCGCAATAGCGATTCGGCCATCAAAAACTGCGGTTTTTGATGGATAGGGAACGAGGAGGATTCGGCCGGAAAACATTGCGATGTTTTCAGGGCACACCGTAGGGAAGCGCCCGCTGTGCGGGATGAAGCGACCCGAAGGTGCCGAGCGGCACAGAGCGATGGGCGCGGACGCGCACAGCGCGACAATGCCGGTCGGCCCTCAGATAAACGTACAGATTCCGCCACCAGTCTGGCGCGGCGCGGATTTGAAAAATCAGCGCCATAGGAGGATTTCGCCAGAAATCCTTGCCGCTGGGACTGGTTCTGGAATCTGCGCAAATCCGACGTACACGCCGCCGGATTTGATTGTACTTGGAGGGAGCTCACGCCCCCTCAAAACCTCCTGGGCTTGGTCAGTACCCCAAATCGCGAACGAGCGATTGAAATAGGCAAACCACTATATTTTGGGAGGGAACAGCATGAAAAGGACCTTGGCCATCGTTCTGTGCTGCCTGATGGCGCTGGCGCTCGCGCCGATCTCGCACGCCGAGGAACCCATCACCCTGACCGTGTTTATCGACCACCCCTGGTATCCGGTCGAAAGCTTCACCGGGATCATTCCCGAGGAGATCACGCGGCTGACCGGCATTGTGCTGGAGCCGACGATCGCCCTGGACGGCAACCAGCTCGGCGTGCTGATCGGTTCCGGCGACATGCCGGACCTGGTATACACGCAGAACCTAGTCGACCAGATGTCCAACCCCGACATCAGCTACTGCATCGAGGACCTGATCGCCGAATATGGCATTGATTGGGACATCTCGGCCAAGCAGCTCGGCATCGCGCGCGGGCTGTCCGAGGATGGCAAGGCGTACACGATCCTGAACCACTACTCCGAAAAGGCGGACTGGGCGGACTCCAACGCCGTGCCGATGGTCGGCTCCATCATGTACCGCACGGACCTGTGGGAGCAGATGGGCAAGCCGCCGATGACGAGCTTTGACGAGCTGTTCGACGCGCTGGTGATGGCGAAGGAGCAATTCCCGGATCTGGCCGCGGCGATGAAGATCAACCAGAACTGGAACACGCTGGTGACCCGCTACTTTAACGGCATGGGCCAGCTTGACTTCATCGAGCAGGCGGACGGCAAGAACGTGCACTATTCCGAGGACCCGCGCTACAAGGAAATGCTGGCGTGGCTGAACAAGTGCTGGCGCGCCGGCCTGATCTCCCCGGACGAGAGCTACTTTGTGACGGGCAGCACCGCGGTGCCCACCGGCACCTGGTTTATCAGCTTCGGCTGCACGCAGAACATGCTGCCCGGCGCGCTGACAGACCTGCGCAAGCTCAACCCCGACTACTGCGCGGCCGAACTGGTTCCGTTCGCGGAGTCCCAGTTCATCACGTCCGACACCGGCTGGTCCGGCACGTTCATCACCAAGTCCAACAAGAACCCCGAGGCGTCCATCCGCTTCCTGGCGTGGATGTTCACGCCCGAGGCGCAGGCGTTGACGCAGATGGGCCGCGAGGGCATCGAATACACGCTGAATGAGCAGGGTCTGCCCGTGTTCAGCGAGGATTGGCTGAAGGCGCTGAACGATGGCACGCACAACCAGGTCTACAACCCGTGGTTCTACTTTGGCGGGTCGGAGCTCGTGGAGGCCGACAGCCGCGTCGCGCCGACCGACCCGGCGCTGGTCGCGGACGCGTACAAGGTGATGCGCGAGCGGTTCGACAACCTGCCGTGGGTCATGGCCGCGTCGCCGAAGGGCTCGTCGGATGAGAAGGTCATCTTTGACAAGATCAAGGAGATGATCAAGACGTACGAGCCGAAGATCATCATGGCCGACTCGGACGAGGCGTTTGAGAAGCTGTACGACGAATACATCATCAACGCGAAAAAGACCGGCATTGAGAAGCTGGACGCGTACATGGATGTGAAGATCGCGGAGGTTATGCCGCTGTATCAGTAAAGGGGTAAACACCCGAACCGAAGGGGCTGTCGCGATAGCGGCAGCCCCTTTGCCTATTTGTGCGATTATCCGATGGCCGCCCCCAGCTTTTCCGCCTCCTTCAGCCCCGGTTTCCCCTCGATATCCCCAACTTGATAAACCCCGCCGACGAACACCCGCCCCATGTCCTGCCAGTCCAGCCGCAGGAGCAGGTTTTCATAGTACGCGGCCACGGGCGCGAAGTTCGCCTCGGTATCCTCCTCGGCGGGCATGAGCAGCACACAGCCCAGCTTGGGCGTGGCGCCGTCGGCCTCCATCACGGCGAACAGGCGGTCCAGCGCGGCCTTGAGCTGCGCGGTGACGCTCCAGTAGTACATCGGCGAGGCGAGGACCAGCACATCGGCCTCGCGGTACGCGGGGTAAATCCGGTCCATGTCATCCTTCTGCGCGCAGGGGCCGCCTGGGGTCTTGCCACCGCGCAAGCACCCGACGCACGGATGGATGTTCATCCCTTGCAGGTCGAACCGTGCCACCGCGTGCCCGGAAGCCTCCGCGCCCCGCGCAAACGCGTCGATCAGCGCAGCGGTGTTGCCGTTTTTGCGCGGGCTGCCATTCAGTATCACGATCTTTTTGCTCATTTTTCCTCCTACAGGCACGGCAGAATGTCGCTCCACATGGCGCGCAGGATGTCGTTGGGCGTGTTCTCGTTGTGCGACGTGACGGTGATGACGGCGTTATACTCCGGCAGCACGACGGAAAACTGGCCGTACATGCCGTCCGCGCGGTACGCGCCCTCTGGCGTGCATTTCCACACCTGGTAGCCGTATCCGCCGCTGGACTCGGGATCGTCGCGGTTTGATGTATCGGCCCAGTCGCTGTGCATCCGCGCGACATAGTCCGCCGGGACGACCTGCTTATCGTTGTATACGCCGTTTTGCAGCAGCGTGATCCCGACGCGGGAGAACTCCTCCGTGGTCAGCAGCAGGCTGGTGGAGCAGAGCGTGTGCCCATTCGGACAGGTCAGCCACTGCGGGTTGACGATGCCGAGCGGATCGAACAGGCGCGGCTTCAGATACGCCAGCATCGTTTCGCCCGTCACCTTCTCCACGATTCGGCCGAGCATGTACGTGCATAAATTCTCATAGTAGAAATGCGACCCGGCCTCTTCCTTCATTTCGACGGAAAAGAAAATTTTCGCGCGGTCCGTGGGATCGTCCTGGCGATAATCCTCTGCCATGTGGCCGGAACTCATCTGCAGCAGGTGCCGCACGGTGATCTTCTCGTTGCCCGCGGGCGCGATGGCCCTGTATTCGGGAAAGAAATCCAGCGCGAAGTCCGACAGTTTCAGCCGTCCCTCGCCCTCCGCGATGCCGATGCCGGAGGAGGAGAAGGTCTTGGAGCCGGAGTATAGGTTTACCTTGTCATTGCTGCGGAATCGGTGCTCCGCCAGCGTTTTGCCGTTCTGGTACACGTGGATACCGTACACGCCCAGGTTTTTTTCCAGCACGGAAAGGCGAAAATCGGTCAGCAGGCTCATGGGCAATCCCTCCTATGTGTGTCGTAAGGGTAGGCATTTCTTGCGAAATCCCTTTATGACGCCCGATTTCCCAAATCAGCGCCGCCTAAGTATGCCATTATTATAGCGGTCACGCGGCGTTTGTAAAGCGCCGCGCCGGCTCAATCCGCCGGTTCCGGCGCGCAAATGTGCCCGGGGTCGCCGCGCTGCTTTTCCGTGTGAAGCCACCGGATCGCGAGGGGCTCGCCATACACGCGGACACCAAAGCCACCGCGAAGCGCACTGTTCATTGCGTCCGGGTTGCGGCCAATCTTCCAATCCAGGGCCTTCGTCAGGGGGCGCCAGCCCCTCCTTTCGCCTGCTCGTTCACGGCCTCTATCACCCTGCGGGCGTCCGCAAAATCGGGCGGGCGCATCAGGAAGCGCATTTTGCCGTGGCACGCGGCGGTTTTCTTGCCCTCAAAGGCGTACACGGTCCGCGCCCTGCACCCGGGCGCGCAGCCGACGCAGTCCTCCAGGTTCGCGAACATGCGCCGGGCGAACGCCGGGTCCGCTTCCGCCAGCCGCGCCAGCGTCCGCTCCATCCAGTCCGCCTTGCGGCCCCAGGTCTCCGGCTTTCCGGCGGTCAAAATGTACCATTGCAGCGTATGGAACAGCAGGGCGTCGTGCACGTGGATGGCGTAGGAGAACCCGTAGTCCGCCGCCACGTAGGTGATTTTGTTGCCGTGCGCCTCCATGAGCCGTTTGCATTTCAGCGGCAGCAGCCCGCGCAGCCACGCGTCGGTCTGGATGACTTCCCGCCGGAGCGCCTCGGGCAGGCGTGCGATGCAGTTGTCGAAGGTTAGCTTTTCGCCTTCCGGGATGCCGTTGTTGGTCATTGTAACCGGCGGCAAATCGGCGGTATGGACGATGCCCGCGCCGGTATCGTACTCCGTGACGGCCACGGCGCGGAGCGTCATCGTCACCCGCTTGTCCGAGGCGATCCGGATGGGGAACCCCTCCCCGTTCATCGCCGCGAGCGAAGGGGACTTCATGTACCGTTCCCGCGCTGAGTAATACCGTTCCTCGCCGTCGACCAGAATCTGCATGGCGTGCAGGTCGTACACCAGCGCGATGTCCGCGAACGCGTTCAGAGGGATGCGGTGATCAAACGCACAGGTTTTCTGCCGCGGCTCCACGATGTCGTCCAGCCTGCGGTTGTCCATGCCGAAGGTGCCGAAGTTCACGCGGCCGTTCCCCGGCAGCACGTACAGGCCCGGCGCGTTGATTTTCACCGTCAGGTCGATGCGCAGCGGCAGCCGATACCGGCCGGGCAACGCCAGATAGGAAGGGAAGGGCAGCGCCACGTTCAGGCGATCCGTGGGCAGCGAGCGGGTCGTCGTCGCGGTAAGTTCGCCGTCCCGCAGCGCGGTTTCCACATGGCCGCACGGGATGAGGGCATCAAGGCTGAGCGCGTGTTTGTTCATGTCGCTTCCCCCCCTGGCTGTTCGCTATCATCGATGTATATCGGTGTATATTCGCCGCGTGTATGCTATAATACTCCCTGCCAAGGGCGGAAAATGAACCCCAATTGCGAGGATTGCGATGTCCACACCGGTTTCCAGGCTGAGCGCCGTGTTCGATTATGTGGAGGAAAACCTTCAGGCCCCGCTGAGCCTGGACGGGCTGTCCAGGGCGGGCGGCCTCAGCCCGTTCCAGCTTATCCGGCTTTTTGACCGCTTCATCGGCTGCACGCCGATGGCCTACGTGCGCGAGCGGCGGCTGGCGCGGAGCATCCCGCAGCTCCTGCGCGGCGACGCGGTGCTCCGGGTGGCGCTGGACTGGGGGTTTGCGTACGAGCAGTCGTACATCCGCGCGTTCCAGGCGGCTTTCGGCGTCACACCCGCGCGCTTTCGGCGCGAGGGGCGGTCCGCGCGCATCACGGGCGTGCCGAGGCTGGGCGGGTTCACCGTATCCGCGAGCGGCATGCTGGGCCGGCCCGCGATGATCGCGCGGCCCGGCTTTGCGCTGACCGGCGTGGAGCGCGCCTATAACTACAAGGACAACCTACTGCGCGGACGGCCCTTGCTGGACGGCATCCGGGACACACAGGGCGCACCGTACACCGCCGCGTGCAGACCGTCCCCCAGCGCGTACTTTGAGCACCTGTACCTGGTGCGGCAGGACGGCGGCCCGGCTGTGTGGTCCTTCCCCGCCGGGGAATGGGCGCGGTTTGACTACAGCGGCCTGCACCCGCTGGACGAGGCGGGCGCGCAGCGCGTGCGGCTGCTGATGTCGCTGGTGATCGGCGGCTGGTTCAAGGAGAACGCGCTGTATTGGGACGGGAGTTTTATGGAGACGGTGGACCCCGGGAAGTGCTCGTTTGAGTATTGCGAGGTGGCGTTCCTGTGCTATCTGGCGGGAAGGCCGGGGGTAGTGTGATGCCGGGAGTGATTCCGTGACGGCGGCGCTGATTTGGGAAATCGGGCGCCATAAGGGGATTTCACCAGAAATCCCTTCCGCTATCCGTTCACGAAACACACGATATTGCCATCCAAATCCCGAAAATGCATGGACCGCGCGCCCCAGGGGTACGTCGTTGGAACAGCGACAAAGTCAATGTTCATGTGCAGGGATGTAAGCCTTTCGTATTCGGCGTCAACGTCCCCGACGAGAAAGCTGAACGTGAACAGTCCGGTCCCATGATACTGGTCGAAACGAAATCCCATATCTTTTTCAGCGGCGGATTTTGAATAGATCGTTATGCCACCGCCTTCGACCGGCAGCACAACATGACATCGTTTAGGTCGGCCTTGGTTTGCAACACTGTCTGGTAGAATTCCGCGAGCTTGCACACATATTCCGTAATCAGGCAGATACCGCTGATGCGTTTCATAGCATTGTCTCCTGCGTATTGTTTGCCGATCTTCAACCATAAGTATAGCCTTGGATTACAGAATAAGCAAGCAGAGGGGCGCTGATAGCGCCCCTCTGCCAAACCGGCCGTGTCGCGCCGCCTCTGCGGACGATCTTTGCGTTGCTTGCCCTCAGTTCAGTGCCTTGGGGTCCCACACGGAAGGCAAGCTGCTCAGGTTATTGCCCTCGGCCCCGTCCGGAAGCGACTTTAAATACTCGTTGCCGTTGCGGGCCGACACGCCCACGCCAAGAATGCCGCCCGCCTTTGCCAGCGCGACGCCCTCCGCCTTGGTTAGAACTTGTCCATCCTCTAGCTGGTAGCCCGTGACCCGCCCGCCGCTTTTCACCAGCGCGGTAATGCGCTTCGCGCCGGGGCCGGGCGTAGGGATCTCCTTCATCGCCATCATCGGCAGGGCCGTGCGGATGGATGGATTGCTGGGTTGGTTGCTCTGCATGTTCGTACCTCCTCCAAAGATATCCCGCGCTTTCCGCGATGATGGGAAAGCAGCTTGTTCTCTGAAGGGTAGCCTTGCCTGCTTTGATTGGGGTTATGCGCGGGGTGCGCGAGGGCCAGCGTGAGGCATGGCGACAGACGATTGATGGTTGGAATGCTTTCCGATCCCGGTTAGCAGCAATGCTCCTCCACGATCGGCAGCCCGGGCAGCGCCTCGTGTAGCGCCTCCAACTGATCCACATAGTCCGTGGTATCGATGTCATGGCCATAGAGCAGCAGGGAGTTCAGCGCGGGCAAACCGTACAGCGGGGATAAATCGTCCGGCAGAAAGCGCAGGACACAGAGCGTCTCCAGCGCGGTCAGCGCGCTGAGCGGGCCGAAGTCATCCCCGCCCGCGAAGCGCAGATCGCGGAGCGCGGGCATGTGCGCAAACAGCGCCGGGTCCATGTTCGCGTTGGTGCTGAACACCTCCAGCGCGGGCAGGTCCGGCAGGCTGGGGATCACTGTCCCCACGCCATCGTGCTTGCCGAAGATCGTCAGCGAGCGCAGTTCCGGCAGTTCGGGAAGCGCCTGTACCAAGCACACGCCGGCGTCTGATTCTTCCACGACACGGATCTTCAGTTCATCCAACCCAGTAAGCGCGGCCAGCGGCGAGAGATCCGTATCGGCAGATACGCTGTCCAGCACCAACTTCTCCAGCCCAGGCAGTGCGGCCAGCGGCGAGAGATCCGCATCGGCGGACACACCATCCAGCACTAGCGAGCGCAGCCCCGGCAGCGCCGCCAGCGGGAGCAGATCGCAGAGAGTACCATCCTGGAATGACAGGTCCAGCTTATCCAGTTCAGGCAGTGCGGTCAGCACCGCAAGATCCGCATCGGCGGGCACGCCGTTCAATTCCAGGTCCAGCGGCTTGGGTCGTTCGGCCAGCGTTTCAAGCTGCCGAGGCAGATTCCCGCTCCAATCGAGCGTCAGCCATACCAGGGATGGCACGCCCAACAGCGGCGAAATGTCCTCCACCTCGCAACCAGCCAGGTCTAAAAAGCGCAGGCCGGGCGCTTGCGGCAGAATCTCCTCGAACTGCGCCTGCGTGAAGTCGCGCAGTTCCAGTTGCTCCACCACGGAATAATCCCGCGGCGTGTCGAGCTTTTCCCCCTCATACATTTTGGCGGTCACGTACGCGAAGTCCGAACCGTCCTCCTCGGCCCAATTCGGATAGATTACAGTGACAAAGCGATCCAGCCGCTCCCGGCGCGCTTCATATTCGGTCTGGCCATACACCTCGCCTGCTGCGGCGCAGCCCGCGCCCATACAGAGGGCCACGCACAGCAGCGCCGCAACGCCCTTGCGAAAAGCCGTCATCCCCATCAGCTCCTTTCGCCGTTTGTTCATTTTGCATAGTATAGCACGGCGGAGGCGGCGACAGAAGGGGGGAAACCGGGCGGACGGCGCGGATTACGCCGCGAAGAGGGAGATGACCTCCAACAAGCCCTTGGCATCAAGGCTCTCTCCGAAATTGAACAAAAGGTGGAAATCCTGGTCGCCGCTATTTTCGATGTTCTTGACGATGTCAGGAGCACGCATGCGCGGACTGTATAAATCCACAAGAAAGTGGATAGCGCCATACAGTTCAAAGTCATAGAACCCGAGGATTTTTGTATAGTCAAAGCGCAGTGCCTTTTCCTTGGGTAAGGCGGCCTCAAACCAAGTGTTGTGAATATCTATCCCAATATCGCCAATACCGCTGACCACAAACACCGGAATCGGGTAGTATTCTGTCACGAAAACCCCGTTTGCCTTGATCGAATCGTTGTTATGGAAGCCATACGCATAGGCATACCCGTTTTCGCTGAGGATATGCTTGACTTGGGCTGACTTTTCATGGACTTCCTGATAGATGCCATTGAGGAAGGTGAACTTTTCCATGTGCATAGCACCGCCTGTCACAAACGCGTTCGCCGCCTGTCAGTATAGCACATGCGAAGAAAATCCACATGCGAAGAATTCATGGCCCTACAGCGCGAGGGGCGGGTAGCGGCTGCCTATCCCGCCCCGATCCCCATTTCGCTAAGTTCGCTTGAAAAGCGGCACCGCATGTTTGCCCACCTGAGTTGAGTGTCTGCCACTTATCGCGACGAAAAAAGCGCCCGCTCCGCAGCCGACAACCGTCAAGAGGGTCTCTGCCAGAGAAACCTGCCCTCCAACCGCGCGCGCGACAATGCAGTCCACGGCAACACTGATCACGGCTGACAGCAACAGCAGAATCGCGACCACGTATCGGCGGTTCAGCTTCGTCTTGAAAAACAGCGCGTATGCGATCCAGCATGATACCACGCCAATCAGCGCGCACGGTGCGCCAATCGGCCAAAACCAGCCGCCACCGGGGATGATTCGCTCGATAACGTACAGGTACGGAAAGACAGCGACGCTTGCCGTCGCAAGAAACCGTGACAAGCTCCGCCTCGTGCCATACAGCAATGGCGTGAACACCGCCGCCACGAAAACCAGGGAGGACAGAACCACATAGAACCACCAGGAAAACCCGCCATTGACGGCCAGATCAACGATACCGCAGGATAACACCGCGAGCGCCCAAATCGCCCCAAACGATATGCGCACGAAATGGATCATCCTCGGGGATGGCATCCAAGCGGTTCTTCGCGCTATGCCTTCGTCATCTTGCGGTGCTTGTGGTTCCTTCTCCGCCATTTCGACAAGAAGCTCATCCACCGTAACCTCCAGAATTTCCGACAGCGGATGCAGCATCGCGATGTCTGGAGACGACACGCCGCGCTCCCATTCTGATACCGCATTGTCAGCGATGTTCAGCTGGTCCGCCAGTTGCTTTTGTGTCAACCCTTTCGCACGGCGAAGCGTCGCAATCCTGTTGGCCATGTCAATTCGCGCCATTTCATCAGACCCCTTTGCTTCAAATTGTAGCGATTCATGCGCATTTCGAATATCGATTGAGAAGCGACAGTGTGTTGATCGACAGTAGCGTAGCATGCCATACTGGGTTCATGCGCTCGCGCGGCCACCGTGACAACCTGTGTCGCTTTTTAAGCACACCATAGCATAGGCGCCATTGGAAGGGCTTGGGAGGGACATTAGAATTTCATGAAAAATTCTCTGAACGACTGTTGAGGCGGGTTTGGCTTCTTACAGCCCCGATGGATAGGATAGGCGTGCCGTCGCCCCTGGCTTCCCGCGTAGCTTGACATCTCAGCAAGCAGCGTTTCCATGGGCCACGATACTCCCGCCACCCTGTGGAAAGGCTTGTCAGCAAACGAAGCGTGGCAAGCGGGAAGGGGTTGCGCGTCTCGTGAGTCGCCAGATGAAAACAATTGTGCGCTACCAACCAAGGAGGGAAAAGATGACAGGACCATCCTTGAAAAACCCGAACGATAAAAGGGAGTTCTCATGATACGGCAAAACGACGCAGGCGGAGACCATCACCCGCAAGGACAACGCCAGCGGCGGCGAAGCGACCGAGGATATCGCCCGGCTCAAGGGCGCGCGAATCGTCCATATCAACGAGCCGGAGAAAGGGCTGCGCCTCAACGCCGCCCTGATCAAGCACCTGACCGGCGGCGGGGTGCGCACCGCGCGATTCCTGCACCAGAACTCATTTCAGTTCATCCCGGAGTTCAAGCTGTTCATCAATACGAATCACCTGCCCAAGATCAGCGACGATACGGTGTTCAGCAGCGACCGCGTGAAGGTGATTCCGTTCACGCGGTTCTTTGAGGAGCACGAGCGCGATCGCGGGCTGAAAGCGTTCTTCCGCAGACCGGAGAACCTCAGCGGCATCCTGAACTGGCTGCTGGAGGGGCTGCGCTTGCTGAACGCCGAAGGACTGACGGTACCCAAGCCGGTCGAGCAGGCCGTGGATGAGTACCGCGAGGACAGCGATATCCTGGGGCTGTTCATCAAGGAACGGCTAACCGCACGTGAGGGCGGGAAGATCAAGACAAAGGATGTGTACGCTTCCTACGAGGGGTGGTGCTCGCTGAACGGCAACACCCCGCTGAACTCGCTCAACCTGCTGGCGGAGCTGCGCAAGCGGAACCTGGTGAAGCGTGACCGTGACCTTGGCAACATCGTGTACGGCTACTGCCTGACACCGAAATGGCCGGAGAACCGGCAACCCTGGGATTGATCTTTTCCACAGGAAGAGCGTCGGTACCGTGCGTGCGCGGCGTTTTTTCTGCCGCGTGATAGGTCAGGGTATCACGCCTATCACGGGGGCGTGATAGGCAAAAAGTTAGCTGTGAAGCGGGTTTGCGGGGTGCGTGATACCCGTGATAGGAAAACCCCTATTTCTCCCATAGGATTTTCCTCACGAGAGAAATAGGAAAAAAGGAATCACGGGGTATCACGGGTACCGCAAAGTGGCTTGGCACCTCACTTTGTGGGCTTTCCGAACCTATCACGGGGGTGTCACGCACCTATCACGCCCTATCACAAAGTGACAGTGTAACCAGAACGATAGAAGGAGATGGTACGCGTGGCGAAGAGGAAACGCCGCAACCGACACAACGATCCGGTCAACGAACCGGTGCTTGAGATAAAGCACCCCCAGCACCCCTGCCGCCCATGTGTATGGGGTACTTGGCTGAACGAGCGGAAGCACTTCTGCATGTTTCCCCGCTGCGTGAAGGAGGAGATGGCGTGCCACACAAACCAAAGCGCCCGTGCGCCTACCCAGGATGCCCAAGGCTGACGGACGGGCGGTACTGTCCGGCGCACCAGCAGCGCATGGACAAGGAGTACAACGCGCGCCGGGGCAGCGCCACCACGCAAGGGTACGGCAGCCGGTGGCGCGCGGCGCGGGCAGCGTACCTCGTGAAGCACCCGGTGTGCGTGCTGTGCCTGGCGACGGGGCGTGTGACGATGGCGACGGTCGTGGACCACGTCCAGCCGCACAAGGGCGACCGGGAACTGTTCTGGGAAGAAAGCAACTGGCAGGCGCTGTGCAAGCGGTGCCACGACACAAAGACGGCGAGGGAGGATGGACGTTGGGGCGCGCGGTCAGCACCTGTGGATAAGCGATGACCGCCACCCCCTCCTCGAAGAAAGTGCCGGTGCCCCGATAGCGACACGCGGTGTCCGGGAAACCGGCGTATTTCGACGCGGTTCCCGATGGCAAGGGGATCAACTTCCTCTGGAGAAAGCGCCACGGGAGCGGGCGGGCAGTCTCGCGCGAGAATTCGCGGATTCATAGGGGGTAATAGCTCCAGTATCTTCCATGGACGATCTGAAAGATATGACTTGATAACCGTTCCCTTTCGATTTATGATGCGGAGGCGAGGAGCATGCAGCGAACCATTCCTATGGAAAAGCACACGCCGCCACCCGATTGGCGGCAGTGCGCTAAAAAGCCGGTGGCTGCCCATGGCTGCTCCGTTCGCGTCAGGTTTGCCGATGCGGAGGACGACACCCTTGTCGCCCGGATGCTCAGCCTGCTGGCGGGACAGACGGTCACCAATACGCGCCTCGCAAAGGATGATGCGATGTGTTGAGTGAAAAGCGGGCGTACTGCCTGTACCGCGTCTCGACGAAGGGGCAGGTCGATAAAAACGACATCCCTATGCAGCGGATTGAATGCCGGGAGTTCTGCAAGCGGATGGGTTGGCAAATCGTAAAGGAAATCTCAGAAAAAGGCGTGTCCGGCTTCAAGGTGTCCGCCGACAACCGGGACGCGATTCAGGAAATCAAGAGGGACGCGGAGCGAAAGCTGTTTGAAGTGCTGGTCGTGTTCATGTTCGACCGCCTCGGCCGCCGGGATGACGAGACCCCATTCGTCGTGCAGTGGTTCGTCAAACATGGCATCGAGGTCTGGAGCACGCAGGAGGGCGAGCAGCGGCTCGATTCGCACGTTGATAAGCTGCTGAATTACATCCGGTACTGGCAGGCTTCTGGCGAAAGTGAAAAAACATCGGTCCGCATCCAGACCAAGCACGCGCAAATGGTGCAGGAGGGGATCTATCGGGGCGGATATGTTCCCTACGGTTACACGCTCGTCAATCAGGGACGGCAGAACAAGAAAGGCCACACCGTATATGATATCGCCATTGACGAGACCGAGGCCGAAATCGTCCGAATCCTGTTCCGCAAAGTGGTACAGGAAGGCTATGGCACCCACCGCCTCGCAAACTGGCTGAACAACAACGGCGTGCCCACCAAACGAAAATCAACGCACTGGCGTGCGACAACGCTTCGCGCGTTGCTTGGCAATCAGGCGTACACCGGCAGAATGAAGTTCGGGGATATCCTCGGCATTCAGCGCGCTCTGGTGAATCGCGGCAAGCCTAAGGGCACCACCGCACAATAGGCATACCAAATGAGACGGCAGCGAGAGAGCGGAGCGGAAGGCAAAATCCCCCCTGTTTTGCCACTTGACGAAACACCGGATCAGGCCGACAAGCATCGCCTGTCAGCCAGAACCAGGTTCGCC
>JAVBOM010000095.1:0-8533 GCA_031550535.1 Eubacteriales bacterium | reverse complement strand
CGTAAAGGCGCACACGGACTTCCACGGCACGCACGAGAGCGGCATCGTCAAGATGATGGCCATCGGCCTGGGCAAGCAGGCGCAGGCAGTGGCGCTGCACCGCTACGGCGCGGAAGGGCTGCGCGACAACTTCCCGCGCGTGGCGCGCGCGGTGATCGAGCGCGGCAAGGTGCTCGGCGCGCTCGCGGTGCTGGAGGACGGCTACGACCAGACGGCGGACGTGGCGTTCGCCCCCGGCTTGGAGGTGTTCGCGCTGGACCGCGCGTTCCTCGGGCGCTCCCGGGCGATGATGGCGCGGCTTCCGTTTGATGCGCTGGACGCGCTGGTTGTGGACAGGATGGGCAAGAACATCAGCGGCACGGGCATGGATACAAACGTGATCGGCCGCCTGCGGATCGCGGGGCAGCCGGACGGCGAGCCCGTGTGCGGCCGCATCGCGGTGCTGGATTTGACGCCGGAAAGCCACGGCAACGCGCTGGGCGTGGGCCTGGCGGACATCACGACGGCGCGGCTGCGCGACCGGATCGACTGGGGCGCGACGAACGAGAACGTGATCACGAGCGGCTTCCTGGAGCGCGGCTTTCTGCCGGTCGTCGCGGCGACGGATGAAGAAGCTGTGCGTCTGGCCGTCAGCGGCGGCAACGCGACGCCGGAAACGATCCGCATGGCCTGCATCCGCGACACACTGCATTTGGACGAGATCTACCTGACGCGCGCGTTGCTCGCCGAGGCGGACCCCGCGCGGTGCGAGCCGCTCACCGGCTTCGTGCCGATGGCGTTCGGGGCGGACGGCGCGATCGGCGTGTTCTAGCGCGTTTCTCTCAACCATATCCATGCGCTATACTTTGGAAATCGCGCCAAGGCCGTGCTTGTCCGCCGCCGCGCATGTAAAATGCCCACGGCATGCCTTGCGGCGAGGGCCACACGGGCGGCCTCGCCGCGTTCCGGGACGGCGGCGCAGAAACCGCCGCCCCAAACGGCGGCCCCGGCCCGCTCAGCAGTTTTTCGTAATGATCGCAATGATGTTGACCGTCACGTTGCTGAAGAAGTTCCGCTTGTCAAGCGCCTGCGCGTACACATCCTCCACCTCCGGCATGAAGCGTATCTGCGCTTGTGGCGCGATGTTCTCCGGCAGGATGATGTGCGTGGCGAACCTGCGCTCAAAGTGCGCCGAATGCACGGACTGCATTTCATCGTCCGCCGTGTACTCGATGATCTGCCGCACGATGCCGCTGACGAGCAGCTTCGCGCCGGTCAGCGTGGTGTTGTCCTCGGCCGTGCCCCGGACGGTCTTGATGATGTGATAATCCGTCACATCGATCTCCGCCTCAAGGCTGTTGATGGTTCCCAGGCAGGGCTTCTGCGGGGGGATCGCCATGCACCCGTCCAGGGAAATCTGCCGGAAGGTCGGGAGCGCGGCGCTGGTTTCCACACTGCTCACGCCCGTGGTTCCGGTGGAGTCGGCACCGCCGCTGACCAGGGAATAGCGGTAGTCGGCGTACGCGGTGTTGGTGATGACGCCCTTGCAGCTTTCCGCCCCCGTCACCGTGGCCTGGTAGGTGATGTCGGCGCTCTGGCCCGGCGCGAGCTGGCCGATGTTGATGCCGGTCAGGATGTCCGCGCCGGGAAGCGCGGTTCCGTTCAGCGTTGCGCTGCCATCCACAAACAGCAGGAACTGGGAGAGCCCGTCGTAGACGACGATGTTCCTGATCGTGACCGTGCCGGTGTTCTGCACCGTGATGGTGTAGGTCAGGACGTCACCCAGTTTGACGCAGTCCGCGTTCGCTGTCTTTGTGACGACGAGCGACACGTCCTGCACCTCAACATCTGTGGGCGGGCTTTCTTCCGGCTTGGTTCTGGGCGGCTCGCTGGGATCGACGGGGTACTCGATGTCGGCCGTCACCTGGTTTGTGGCGGTTTGATCCGCCGGCAGGCTGATGACCAGCGCCTGGAAGGTAACCGTCTTGGTTTCGCCTACGGCCAGCGGCCCGATGTCAAACCCGGAGGTCACGCTGGCACCCGCCTGCGCTACCCCATCGACCGTCACGCTGCCCGCGACAAACTGCAATCCCCCGGTCAGCACATCGACGACGAATGTGCTGAGCACATCCGCGTTGCCGGTGTTGGTGGCCACAACGGTGTAGGTAATGGTGTCGCCCACCTTGACGACGGTCTTGTCGGGCGTTTTCGTCAGCGTGACTTCGGCGTTGATGATCGTGCTTTCCGACGGCGTGCTGTCACTATGCCCGGGCACCGGCGGTTCCGTGGGGTCCACGGTCACTGTGTAGTCAAGCGACCCAACGTTCGTGACCGGGTTGGGGTTCGGCACGGCAATCGCGGTCGCCTGGAACGTCAGCGTGTTGACGGAACCCGCCGCGATGGTCCCAAGCGGGACACCCGCCGCGATATCCGCGCCAGGCAGGGCGGCGCCATTGAAGGTGACGCTGCCGGGGACAAGCTGCAGCTCGGGCGCGAGCGTGTCCTTGAACACGACGTTATCCGCGGACGCGTTGCCCGCGTTCTTGATGCCAAAGGTGAAGGTGATGATGTCGCCCAGCTCCACATACGCCGGGTTGCCTGTCTTCGTAAAGTTTTCGCCGCTGAAATCAGCGCCCCGGATCTGGGTCTGCACCTCGTTGGTGGTGCCATTGCCCTGCACCGGCGGCTGATCGCTCGCGACCGTGTACTGGAATGTGACGGTCGCTTTGTCGCGGACGATGTTGTCCGCCCCCACCGAGGAGATCAGCGCGTCGAACGCCACGATCACCGTCTGCTGTGGCTGGAGGGTCCCCAGCGGCAGGCTGCTCATGTCGGTAACGCTCGGCGTCGGCGTTCCGTTGATGACCACGGAGCCAGGCACGAGCGTGACGCCAGCCGGGAGCACGTCGCTCAGGACGGTGTTGTCCGCGGGCGCGTTGCCGGTGTTTTGCAGCAGGAGCGTGTAGGTCACGGTGTCGCCGAGCTGCGCGTACGCTTTGTCAACCGTCTTGACAAAACCGCCGTCCGCGTTGTCGATGGTGGCCGAGCGCACGGCGACGACCGCCTCGTTGGAATCCGCGCTGCCGCTCCTGTCCGGGAAGTTTGGATCCACCGTGTAGGTGTAGCTGACATTGCCGATGTTGGTGATCTGGCCGCTGGGCGGCAGCGCGGTCACGGTGGCGCGGAATGTCACGGCCACGGTCGCGCCGGACGCCACCACGCCAATGGGAATGCCCGTCGCCGGGTTGTAGAGCGCCTGCGACACGCCGCCCACGGTCACGCTGCCGCCCACAAAGCTGGTGTACTGCGGCATGGTTTCGGTCAACACCACATTTTTTAGATCCACATCGCCCGGGTTATGGATGGTGAACGTGTAGGCAATCTGGTCGCCCACCTTGACCGCCGTGGGGTTGGCGGTTTTTACGACATCCCCTGTGGAAAGGCCGGCCTTGACAAACTTGGCGTACACCGTGTTGCTCGTGCCGGTGCCATGCGCGCCGTCCGGGAACGCGGGGTTGACGGTGTAGTTAAAAGCGACCGTTGCGAAGTCCGGAATGGGATTGGGGTTGGGCGTGCCGGTGACGGTCACGTCAAAGGAGAGCGTGTTCGCCACGCCCGGCGCCAGCGTTCCGAGCAGCAGCCCCGCATCCGGGCGGCCGCCCAGCGCCACGCCGTTCCAGAGCACCGACCCCGTCACGAACGTGGTTCCGTTCGGGATGGCGTCCGTGAACACCACATTGCCCGCGTTCACGTTCCCCGTGTTGTTGAGGGCAAAGGAGTAGTGGATGATATCGCCGAGCTCCACGACCTGCCTGTCTTCCGACTTCACGATCCCTCCGCCGTTCGCGTAATCGATCTGGGCGTACTGGACCGTCGTCTGGACCTGGTTGGATGTCGCGCTGCCGCTCGCCCCGTTGGGACTCGCGGGGTCGATGGTAAAATTGAACGTGGTGGCGGCGGCGTTCGTGATCAAGCTGCCGCCGGTGGCCGTAACCCGGAACGTCACGACAGTGGTTTGCCCCGGCGCGATGGTTGGCAGCGGAAACCCCGCAGCTGGATTGGCGCCGGGCACCGCCACGCCGCCCACGGTCACCGAGTCCGCCACAAAGGCGGCGTTCTGGGGGATCGGATCGCGGAAAATCACGTTCGCCGCGTCCACATTGCCCCCGTTCGTGACGGTGACGGTGTACGTAATAACGTCGTTCAGACTGGCATAGACCTTGTCAACCTGCTTTACCATGTCCAGAGCCGCCAGCGAAACACGGGTCGTCACTTCGTTGCTTTCGCTGCTTGCGGGTACGTCTGGCAAGCTGGGATCCACGGTATATGTAAAGTCTATCGAGGCGCTGTTGAGAAGAGGGTCCGGTACGGTTGCCATGGTTACAACACCTCACATCCTTATTGCTCGCACAGGTTATCCCTGCAAGGATCGCAATGCTCCTGGCAGAAGATCACCCGCTCTTTGCCTAATGCCGCCTTGCCGACAAGCAGCTTGTAGTGCTCGCCGATGTCGCAGGCGGGAATGTCGAACTGGTAGAATCCTTCGCAATCGGTGATGGTGTGGGCGACGCCGTAATACTGGCACAGCCCGCCCGGCTCGTATGTGACGCCGATCAGCTTGATGAGCGCGCCGCCCACCGGCGCGCCGTCGCAATCGGCCACCTGGCCCCAGATGCGCACGGAGTGCTCCCGGGTCACGGTGACATCCGTGCGCACCTCGCAGTCGTTCTGGTTCAGCGCGATATCCACGCTGTTGCCGCGGACGGCCGCGCACTCGGCCCTTGGTTTCTTGTTCTCGCGGGGGGCGCTGTACGCATGCTCATAGCACGGCATGAACCCCTGTTGGTACGCCTCTCTCGCCCCCATGGGCTGCGTCATCGGGATTGGGATGTATTCACGTCGCTGCATGCCGACACCTCCTCACAGAATACCGCGTTGACCAGGATGACCGCGGATAGCTGAACCGTGCGCTCGTCAATCATCTGCGCGTCCGCGAACAGCACATGCGCGCTGATGTTGTACTCATCGTCCAGGACGAGGTCCTCGGTATCCACGCAGGCGATGACCTGGGGAACCACGATGAACGCGCTGCGCATGCACCGTGGGCCATGGGCCGCGTGCACCGACTGGCACGGCAGCTCCGCCACATACTTGATACGCTTCTCAAACGTCAGCTCCGCCACGAGCTTGTAGCCGGTCAGGTTCTGGCCGGAGTAGGATACGGCCTCCCTGGTCTTCACCAGCCGGACGGACACCACCTCGGGCATGATGTTTACGCCCGTGATCCGCTCCATGTCCGGCTTTTCCTCGGGTATCTCAAAGCACTCCAGGAGTGTTATCTCTTGAAAGTACTGCGCCGTTTTAGGATAATAGCCATAGGATCTGATTTTCCAGGCGCCATTTTCGCATCCGCAGTTCAACACGGGCACCTCCTATCACAGCCTCGCGCGGCGATGTATAGCGCCACCCTCGCGTAAATGCAGCACGCGTCCACCGCGGTGACGGATATGTCCTCGATGTGCGCCACGGCGTCCACCTCGTAGGGCAGGGTACAGGGGTCCACCACCAGCGTGGTCAGGAACGGCATCGCGAACATGGCGGTGATGACCGGCTGCTTCGGCAGCGCGCCTATGTACTGCATCCTGCCGATGAGCTGCCCCTGCACAACGATGCTCCACCCCGAAAGACGGGTGCCCTCGGCGGATGTGCCAGTAGGCGTCCCGATCAGCTCGGCGCGATTCACCTCGGCCCGCATCTCCACGTCGGTGACCTGCTCGATGGCAGGCTTGTCGTCCGGAAGGCAAAACTTCCCATCCACCACGATCTGGCGAAAATACTTGCTGGATCTGATTTTCTCAGCAATGCCAACGTACTCAACAGAATCACGCGCCATGCATACCAGCTCCTTTAATCGCAACGATACATGCTACGGCCTTGCCTCGCACAGTTCTTGCAGTTGCCCTCTTCCGCAATCGCCCGCTCCTTGCCCGTGGCGGCCATGCCGACGACCATCTTATATGCGTTTGATTTGTCGCAGGGGTCAACCTCGAACTGATAGAAGCCGTCACAATCCGAAACCGTGTGCGCGAGGCCCTCATAATCGAAGCAGCCGCAGCAGCATACCGATTTGATGAGCTTGATCAGCGCGCCTTCCACGGGCCTGCCGTTGCAGTCCAGCACGCGCCCCCAGATGCGCACACTCCGCTTGGCGGGGGAGACGATCAGGTTGGCCTTGATCTCGCAGTCGCTGGGCTCCAGGCAGATGTCATAGTTGTTGCCCTCGTAGGTGCTGCAGCCCTCCTGGCAGCAGCGGGGATCGCAGCGGCAGGCGTCGTCGCAGCAAACGTCTTCACAGTGGCAGCGGGAATCCTCGCACTGGCGGGAAGGGCTGCCGCAGCTTACATTGCGGCACGCCACCCGCTTCATAGGCGAGACGATCAGGTTCGCGTTGACCTCGCAGTCGTCGGGGGTGATGTTGATGTCATACGAGCCGCCCTCGCAGGCGTTGCGGCCGCTTCCTTGGTAGGAGACGTTCTTGCAGTACTGGCCGGCAGGATTCTTGCGTTTCATGGATGTAGGCCCCTTTCCATCTATGTTGATTTTTGCTAGTGGTCTTGTTTATCAGGTGCACGCGACGGTTACCTGGAAGCGGACGGTCACGATCTGGCCCGGGGCCAGGTTCCCCAGTGAAATCGGAATCTGCCATGTGGGCGACGGCACCGGCTGGCCGTCAATGGTCAGAGAGTTCGGGACATACGCCGTGCCCGTGGGCAGAGAGTCCGCAAACTGCACATTTTTGGCGGTCGCGGTTCCCGTGGCGGTGACAGTAGCGGTGTAGGTCACCACATCGCCGCAGGTGGCGTAGGGTTTGTCGGCGGTCTTTACCACCGAGACATCCGCGTGATGGATCGTGACATTCACCGGGTTGGAGTCCACCGTCGCGGGTACCGGCGGCTCCGTGGGATCGACCACAAAGTTGTACTGGAGCGTGCCCACGTTTGACACCGGGTTTACATTCGGCAGGGCGGTCACGGTTGCCTCAAAGGTGAGCGTCGCGTTCGCGCTGATGGTTCCCAGGGGGACATTTGTCAGGCTGCTGGCCGGGATCGGTACGCCGTTTCGCCGCAGGGAGCCGGGCACAAAGGTCAGTCCGCCGGGCAGCGCGTCGCTGAACAGGACGCCGGCCGCCGGCGTGGTGCCCGTGTACACCAGCGCGAAGGAGAACGTGACCGTGTCCCCAAGGTTGGCATATGCCTTGTCGGCCGTTTTGGTGAAGACGATTGCCGCGTAGCTGAGCGCGGTGGTGACTTCATTCGTCCGCAGGAGGACGGTAGGCACCGGCGGCCCGCTGGGGTCAACCGTATAGTCGTAGGTGAAGTCGCCCGCGTTTACATAGGTATTCGTGGACGGTGCCGATTGCGCGGTGGCCTTGAAAACAATCGTGTGCGCCGCTCCCGGTTGTACACTACTCAGGGCGAAACCGGCCACTGGATCGGCCAGCGGCATGGCCGCGCCATCCACCGTGACGCTTCCCGGCACGAACGCGAGCCCTGAGGGGAGCGGGTCGGTGAAGAAAACGTCCGCCGCGCTCACGCTGCCGCTGTTGGTGAAGCGCACCGTGTAGGTGATCACCTCGTTCAGCTGCACGAAGTCCTTGTCGGCCGCCTTTGTCGCGCCCGCGATGACGGTATTGATCCGCGTGCTCACGGTGTTGGTGTCCGCCGTGGCGGAGACGGGCGGCAGGCCGGGTGCGGGCACATAGTCGTAGGCGAACGAGGCGCTGTTCAGCACCACGCCCTGCGCGGGCAGGTTGATGACCGTGGCGGAGAACCGCAGCGTGTGTTGTCCCGGCACCAGGTCGGGCAGCGATATGGGCGTGCCGGGCGTTCCCGTAACCGGAGCGCCGTCGAGCGTCAGCGTCCCCGCCACATACGCCACATCCACGGACAGCGCGTCGGTGAAGACGACGTGCTGCGCGCTTATACTGCCTTCGTTGTTCAGCGCGATGGTGTAGGCCAGCGTGTCGCCGATGTCGGCGTACGCCTTGTCGACCGCCTTCGTGGCGTCCAGCAGGGCAAGGGCACGCACATCGGTGGTAATGGTGACGGTGTTGTTGTCGGGGTCGGGGTCGGGGGTATCGCTGGTGACGGTGGCGGTGTTCGCGAGGGAACCGACCACGGAAAGGCCGATGGTCGCGCGAATCAGGATGGTGACGCTACTGCCCGATGCCAGGGACGCCACGGCGTAGCTGCCGGGCCAGGCAAGCCAGGTCGCGCCGCCGTCCGTGGAATACTGCGGGCTGGTGAGGCCGGCGGACAGCAGGTCGGTAATCAGCACATTCTGCGCCACGGATGGCCCCGCGTTGCTGGCCGTGACCGTGTATGTCAGCAGTTGCCCCACATTCACGGGGTCAGGCGAGGCGGTTTTCGTGATGGCCAGGTCTGCGAGCTGGCCGAGCGGGGTAATGATGGTGGAGGTATTGTTGTCCGGATCGGGGTCCGGTGTGTCGCTGTTGGCGTTGGCGGTGTTGGTGATGGCGCCGGACGCGGAGTCC
>JAVBOM010000089.1:0-5133 GCA_031550535.1 Eubacteriales bacterium | reverse complement strand
GTCGTTCGTATCCGTCGTGTAGTTCACCGTCACCGCCGCCATCCGCAGCTCTTTGTACTGCGCGCGGAAAGTGACGTCCTTCGTGATCGGGTCTTGGGTAACGTCCGTGCCGGCGGGCTCGCTCGCCCAGCCGGCAAATTCCCATGCGATGCCGGCGGTCTCTTCCGCCGGGGTCGCTTCGCGCATGGGCTTCTGCGGCGGGAACGCCACCTTGCCGTCCTCCACAAACTGCTTGGCGAGCTGCGCGCCGTCGTAGTTCATGAAGATTACCGTATGGTAATTGAACGATATCTGATCGTCCGCAAACGCCGCGATGAGCGACGTGGGCAACATTTGTACCAACATCAAGATGGTGAGGAATGTTGCAAACCCCTTCTTCCAGTTTACTTTCATTCGAGATACCCCCCATGATCATTTCGCGCTTGGTCGTATACGAAATATCGGTATGCCCTCAGGCACAGAAGCGGTGGCGATTCCTTGCGGAATCTCCATATGGCGCTCGATTCTCCAAAGCTGCGCCGCCTCCATCAAAAGCCCCTCCGGGGTCCCCGCCCCGGAAGGCGCCCCGTGGCGGGGAGGGGCTGCTTTACGCAGCCGGCTCCACCGCCGCGTCCGGCTGCACAGCTTCCGGCATGGACACCGCCATCCGCCAGCTGTAGTTCACCGTCTCGCTTGTCGCCGTAAAGGCGTAATACAGATCATTCGCACCCTCGACGTCGTTCCAGGTCTCCCCGCCGTCCGCGGAGAACTGCCACTGGTAGATCAGGTCGAAGCTGCCGTCATAACCGCCCAGCTCGGCCCATATTTCCAGCAAGGTCCCTTCCGCGATGCAGGGGGTGTGCGTGGAGAGCAGGTTGACCGTGATGCCGGCCAGCGGGTTCACGGCCGGTCCGGCCAGCGGGGTTACATCATCGTCGATTACGAATTCCTCGTCACCTTCGTCCTCGTCATCCTCGTCATCCTCGCCGTTCTCCAGATCGTCGATGATGAGGATGGACAGGCCGCCGAGGGTCTCGTCACGCTTGCCGATGACTGCGGTGCCATTGAGGGAGCCCGGAATGACTTCCTGCAGTTTCCCCTCCGTGTTGGCATCGGGATCGGGCTGCGGCTCGCCGCCTTCGCCGCCCTCGCCGCCCTCGCCGCCCTCCTCGCCGGGTGTCTGCGGAACTGCCGCATAGATCGCGATGAGCGTCAGATCCCCGGCAACCGTGTCGTGCTTGAAGTCGTACTCTTCGGCGAACTCAATGCCGAGCTCCAGGTTACTCACATCGCACCAGAAGAGGAAGACGTAGCCATCCAGTACCGGCGTGAAGATCGGAGCGGGGGCGCTCATGCCTTCCGCAACCTCCAGGGTGTAAAAAGGCTCGCCGTCGAAATTGATAAAGGCGACATTGTACACCGGGGCTGCCGGCGTTCCGGCATCAGACGTGGAGTTGGTTGTGTCCGCTGTTGTATTCGTCGACCCCGAATCCTTGGATTCGGTTTTGCTTGTCGCAGCCCCTTCGCCTGAACCGGAGGTCTCTCCAGCCTGCCCCTGGTTCTCCGACGTCGTTGGCTGTTCGGCGTTGCCCGCAGACGACTCCCCAATCCCCTGCACGGCCGCACCGGTTGCTCCCTCGGCGAACGCCGCGACTGTCGCGCACGGAAGCGCGATCAGAAGCGCGATCAACAAGGCTAGCATCTTTGTTCCTTTGAGCTTCAACATCATCGATCCCTCCATTTGTTATCCAAGTCAGAACAATTTTTTCGCTCTGACCGTTGGTCATTTCGGTCCGAAGACCCGGTTCATAGTCCGGCCTTCTCACAGGCTCACACTATTCTGCTTCAGTATAGCTGTCCGCTCTTACATTCTGGTTACATTTGGGATTTTATTTAAAAATTTCTTAACGGAATTTGTTGTGGACATCTCGAAATGTGTTACGACTTGATATACCTTGATTTTTCTCGTGTTTACCTTGCGTTAACCCCTCTCAAAAGCCGTTATGAGAAGGGTAGATTTGCCGCTATTTTAACTTTTTACCGCTCGCGTTATCGGGTATTTATTACGACGATCTCCACGTTGCTTAATAAATGCGACATTTTCATCTCAATGCGTACGGGCACGCGCTCTTCCCAGCATATGGTTATAATTTACCTTGCAAATCCACCCAGGCTTCTGTACAATACGGGATAGGGCTTTGTTGCAAAATTCTCTTACGGCGCCCGATTTTCCAAATCAGCGCCGCCATCTCGGGAGGGGGCGATCCAATGCCGATCTTTGCGTTCGCGGAAAAGTACGCGATGTTTGACGCGACCCCGGTTGAAAACCTCTTCATCCAGGAGTACATGCTTCGCGCGGACGGCGAGTTCGTCAAAGTGTATCTGTATGGGCTGATGAAGTGCTATCATCCGGAAGAGAGCGCGTCGCTCAAAACCATCGCGCGCGACCTGGGCATGGAAGAATCCCGGGTGGAGGGCGCGTTTGCCTATTGGGAGCGGCTGGGCCTCGTTCGCCGCGTCAGCGACAGCCCGCCCGCGTACGCATACCAGAATCTGAAACAGATTGAGCTGATGCGCGCCCAGGACGACGACGGGCTGTACCGGTACGCGGATTTCAACAACAGCCTGCAGGCGCAGTTTGGCCCCGACAGGCTGCTGCACCCGCAGGACTTTGAGCGCGTGTACGACTGGATCGAGGGACTCGGGCTTCCCGAGGAGGCCGTGCTGATGCTCGTCTCCGGCCAGATCAAGGCGCGCGGCAAGAAGTTCGCCTTCAAATCGCTGGACCGCGAGGCCAGGGCCTGGGCGGACGCTGGCGTACGCACCATTGCGGACGCGGAGGCGATGTCCCGCGCGTCCTCCGAGCGGTACGTAGCGGTCAAGCAGGTCTACAAAAAGCTGGGCAAGCGCCACGGGGTTTCCGAGCCGGACGAGGCGCTGTACGAAAGGTGGACCGAGGAATGGGGGTTTGACCTGCCCACCATCCTGGCCGCCTGCGACGAAACCACCAAGGGCGTCCCCACCTTCGGCTATGTGAACGGCGTGCTGGATCGGATGCGCAGGGAGGGCCTGCGCGATGCGAAGGGGCTTTCCGCAAGTCTCGCGCAGGACGCTGAGGTCAAGGAAATGCTGCGCCAGCTCGGCATGCGCGGCACGTCGCCGACGGAAGACGCGCGTTCCATGCTGGAGAGCCTGCTTGGCGCGGGGTTTGAGCGGGAGACCATCGCGCTGGCCGCCACGCGCGTGGCGCGAAAGGGCGGCAAGCTGGACGCGCTGCAAAAGACGCTGGACATGTGGAAGGCCGAGGGCGCTTTCATGCTGGACGCCGCGCAGGCGTATTTGGCCCGCGTGGACGCCCGCAGGGAAAACCGACCGTCGGACCGTTCTCCGCGATCCGTCCCCGCACAGCAGTACACGCAGCGGGAGTACACGCGCGAGGAACTCGACTCGCTGTTTGAGGTGATCTGATGCGAGAAGGCATCTATAAGGAAATAGAAGCGGATTACGAGCGCGTGCGCGCGGAGAACCGTGCCGAGGAAACGCGGCGCATCGCCGAGGCGACGGCGCGCGACCCGTCCATCGGTGCGCTGTCAGAGGAGCGGACGGCTCTGTTCCATAGGGGTGCGCGGGCGGCGTTTGCCCGGCCGGAGGACGCCATGGCCATCAGCGCGTCGCTCCAGGCGGATATGGCGCGCCTTTCGGCCACCCTGCGGGCGAAGCTGCTGGCCGCCGGGTACGCGGAGGACTATTTGCAGCCCGTATACCAATGCCCCCTCTGCCGCGACACCGGTTACATCGGCGAGCCGATCCGCGAGCGGTGTAGCTGCTTTACCCGGCGGGTGCGCGGGCGAATCCTGACGGACACGGCGCACGGGCTCGATCCCGCCGAAACCTTCGAGGCGTATGACGAGCGCGTTTTTGCCGACAAACCGCTTGGCCCGGACGCGGGCGATACGCAGCGAGGGTACATGGCGCGCATGCGCGAGCGGTGCGAGGCGTATGCCGACACCTTCCCGGACACCGAGCGGCGCAACCTGTTTATGGCGGGCGCGGCGGGCCTGGGCAAAACGTATCTGATGAACTGCGTTGGCAACCGTGTGGCCGCGCGGGGCGTGGAGGTGGTCAAGCTGACCGCGTATCAGCTCACGGAGCGCATGCGCGCGGCCATCTTTGATCGCGACCCGGACGCGTTTTCCTCGCTGCTGGATGTGCCGCTGCTGCTGCTAGACGACCTGGGCGTGGAGCCCATGATCCCGAATATCACGATTGAGCAGCTTTTCACGCTTCTGAATGAGCGCGCGCTATCCGGCCGGCATGTCGTGGTCAGCACGAACCTGACGACCGTGGAGCTGAAAAACCGCTACACGGAGCGCGTCTGCTCCCGCCTGTTCGATCAACGGAACACACTCATGCTCTCTTTTAAAGGGAAGGATGTGCGACTGGGGTTATCATGATAGAAAAGCTGATTGCGCTGACAAAAAAAGAAAAGGCCCGCTCCTATGCGTGCCTCCTGATCGGCCTTGCCGCCGTGCTGCTCGCGGTGCTATGGACAGCGGGCCAGACGGGCGCGAGCTTCCTGAAGCACAGCCCGTTTGACAGCTACACGCTACAGGCGCTGGCGTGGCGCGAGGGTTCCACCGCGCTGGATTTTGACCGCCCGTGGCTGGAGTTGGCGATTTTTGAAGGGAAGTACTTCGTCAGCTTTCCGCCCGTGCCGTCCGTGCCCATGTGGCTGCTTTCTTTTGTTTTTGGCGAGAACACGCCCAGCGGTCTGGTGACGCTGCTGTACTTCCTCGGCGGCTACATCGCCGCCTTTTTTCTCGCGCGGCGGCATCTATCCCCAGGGCAGTCGGCGCTGTGCGCCGTGTTTGTCGCCCTGGGCGGCAGCTTGCTGGATCTGGCCGTTTCCGACGCAGCCACCTGTGGCGGCGTCTGGTATCAGGCGCAGACGCTCGCCTTCCTGTTGACCATGCTCGCCTTTTTGCTGCTGGATGGCGATCGTCCCACCGGATGGGCAGCGGGACTTATCGCCATCGCGCTGGCTGTCGGGTGCAGGCCGTTTAACGCGCTGTATGTTCCCCTGCTGTTGTACATGCTCTTTGAAAAGCTGCGCCGGGACACGCTATGGGACAGCGTGCGCCGCATGGTTCCTTA
>JAVBOM010000020.1:0-12947 GCA_031550535.1 Eubacteriales bacterium | reverse complement strand
ACGGGGGGGGTGGGGTTGGGATTCTCGGCCCACACCCGGGTGGCTGGGGGGTTCCCCGGGGCCCGCCCCTTGCCAACCCCGCTTAAGGGACTTCGCCCATTAAGAATCCAGTCATCTGGGAGTTGCTTTTATTTGGGCGTGTTTCAAAATTCATCGCAAAAGAAAAATTACGAGCCAGATAAAAACACAAGCAAGATGAACGAAGGCGAGAAACCTTCTGGCGAGCTTATCGTAACGTATCACATGGGTCAAGAACGGAACCACCGATTGTTACGTTTTTGCGCCCCAGTATCAGGACGCGACGCTTTCGCTCGTACAAGAAGCGTATAAGGCGTTGCTGGCCGATGACTCGCTTGCCATCGACAGGGATCGTATCTACAATTACCGATTTTTGCATGGGCGATATCTCTACCTGGTCGTCCCTGCTGGATGAGGAGCGGGGCAACGATTTCGCCGCAGCCCTGATCTATTGCGGCAGCCCCTTCTCCAACGTGCGTGGATTTGACGAGTGGGCGCCCTTCGAAGATGAGATCGCCGCCATTCAGCGTGCCGCTGGAAGCGGGGGTGAAAATCTGGCTACAGCACGCCAACCTGAATCCGACGGTTCCGCTCAACGGCAGTCGCTACGCGTATAAAGCAATAAGGGTCTCCCCGTTGCCGACAAGATGCCCGCGCCCAAGGCGATCACGGACGAGTACTACTATGCTTCCCTGGAAGGGCAGACTCAGTATGCGGAAATCCGGTTTGTGTGTGGACAGCACAAGGTGAACCTAAATATGTATTGCGTCATTCCAATGAAGTATATGAATACACCCACTCCACCCCCGGAATACATCGAATGGGTCTTTGAGCAAACCAAGTAACGCGTGAGGCGCCGTCCGGATTGGCGTGTGCGCGGAACGGCAGCGGCCCGCCGCTGCGCGGGGTCCGGCCCACACGCCATAGCGAAAAAGCAGACCCTTACCGATCCTCCGAAGGCATGCTCCGCGGAGTATTCTCACCCTCTGGCACGGACGCGAAGCCACCTTAGCCCCCGATCTTCTCCATATGCACAATTCGGTCGCGCGCGAAGCAAAAACGTATTTGGACGGCATCATCAAACAGCACCAGGTCGGCGTCGTAACCGGGCGCGATGCACCCCTTCGCCGTCAGGCCGATCCTTCGGGCTGGGGTTTCGGTGGCCATGCGAACGGCATCCCGCAGCGGCAGGCCGGCATCCCGGGCGACACGCACGAGGCGGTTCATCGTCGCGGCGCTGCCGGCAAAAGCGGAGCGATCCATCAGCTTCATCACGCCGTCCTCATAGAGCGTGGGGACGCCGTTTCGCTGGGTGTAGACGGTGCCTTCCGGCATCTCCATGGCGGAGGGCTCCAGGCCGTCCGTGATCAGATACATGCCGCCCGCGCCCTTGCAACGGTAGATCAGCGCGATCAATTCCGGCGGCAGATGACAACCGTCGGCAATGACCTGCACGGTCACATCGTCCAGGTTCAGGCCGGCTTCCACCACGCCCGGTACGCGGAACGCCCGCTCGCGCCGCACGGTGGAGCAGCCCGAGTACAGGTGCGTAATATCGGAGAAGCCGTGCCCGAGCGATTGCCGCACGCATGCGTAGGAGGCGTCCGAATGCGCCACGCTTGCCACCGCGCCGTGCGCCGCGATCCGCTCGCCGAGCGCCATCGCCCCGTCCAGCTCGGGCGCGACGCCCATCATGCGCATGGGGATATCCCGCGCGAAGAGGGGGGATAAGTCAACATCCGAAGGAACCGATAGGGCGTCTTTTGCCTGTGCGCCTGCCTGCGCGGGGGAAAGGCATGGCCCTTCGAAATGGACGCCGGCAATGGTCGCGGAGCAGTCCGCCCGCGCCATGGCATCCCGAACCGCTTCGCCCACCGCGCGCAAGGCCGCGGCAGGAGCCGCCAGCGTGGTGGGCAGCAGGGTCGTGGTACCGTAGCGCGCGTGCGCGTTCGCCATGCCGACGATCGCGTCAGGTACCGCGTCCATGGCGCTGAAGCCGCCGCCTCCGTGCACATGTAGGTCAATGAACCCTGGCGAGAGGTACAAGCCTTGCGCGTCAATGACATGCGTGCCCTCGGGCGGGTCGATGCGGGGCGCGACGGAGAGGATGCGGCCGTTCTCCGCGTACACCGCGCTATTGAGCAGCGCGGTCGGCGTCAGAATGCCCGCGTTTTGAATCAACAGCCGCATGGCGCGCCGCCTCCTTTGCCGGGCATCGCGTCGAGCAGGGAGGCGCTGTCCTGATCCAGGTAGAGCGCGGCGTCGGGGCAAAACCGGATCGCCGTTGCCGGACACTGCGGGCCTGCCGCGCCCAGCAGCGTTTCACGGACCGCCCTTGCCTTGGTGATGGCCGGCACGATGCAGAAGTGGTGCGCCGCGCGCATCAGCGCGGGGATCGTCAGCGTCATCGCCTGCCTGGGCACGTCGCCCAGCGTGGCAAAGCATCCATCGTGCACCTGCTGCATGCGGCAGGCCTCGTCCAGCGTGACGCACTTTACCATCCAGGGGTCCGCGAAGTCCGCCTCGTGCGGATCGTTGAAGGCGATGTGGCCGTTCTCGCCGATGCCCATGCAAACGATATCCACCGGCGCGCTGTTCAGCAGCACGGCGTAGCGGGCGCATTCGTCGTCGGCGGACGCCGCGTTGCCGCGCATGGTATGTACAGCGGCAAACGGGACGCGGTCAAACAGGCGGGCTTTCAGAAAATTCGCGAACCCCTGCGGCGCGGCGTCATCCAAACCAACGTATTCGTCCATGTGGAACGCTTCGATCCGCGCAAAATCGATGCTCGGGTCAGCCACCAGCGCCCGCAGAAACTCCTCCTGCGACGGCGCGGCGGCAAAGACCATCCGCACGCGGTCCTGCGAGACGAGCAGGGCCTGGATGGTTGCCGCGACATCCTTTGCCGCGGCTTGGCCCATCGCGTCGCGGGTGGCGAAGCGGCGGACGGAAAGGGAATACAGTGTGCCCGGGTGTGGCATGTGGACTCCTCCTTAACTAGTTTTAAAACATCTCTTTATGCGGTGTATGTGGTCATTGTCCTTTGCCGCCGATGCGGTACTGCGTGGGCGATACGCCGGTGAACTGACGGAATGCCCGGTAGAATGTATTGGCGGACGCGTAGCCTACACGTATCGCGATGTCGTTTACGGGCAGGCTGCTTTCACGTAGGCATGCCTTGGCCATCTCCATGCGCTTTCCTTCCACGTACTCGGCAAACCGTAACCCCGTATACTGCATAATGAGCGCGGATACCTTTCGGTCGTTCATCTTCATGGCGTCGGCAACCATGGTCAGGCACAGGCTGCTGTTGCTCAGGTGGTCATCGACGAACTGCACCAACTGGCGCGCCTGTTCCGTATACGTTTGGCGGCGCTGCTCTATCAGCGATGCCTGCAGCGAGGAGCACGCTTGCTCCAGGAAAGATAGCGCCTCCCGCATCGACGGCCAGAAGCCGTATTCCTGCAGAGAAGGCGGCGGGAATTGGTGCTGTGTCGCGACATGCTGCGCCACCGACAGCACCGCGTAATAGACCATGCGCGCGTTCACCGAGGAACAGGTGGTTTCCAGGTCCTGCACAATCCCCCGAAAGTAGGCGTACAGCGCGTCCGGTGTGGCGCTGGTCAGCATCTGGGTGAGTTGCTCCCTGTTGACCATCGGAGGGAGCTTTTCTTGTTTTCCCTCCTCAAATACAGCCACCAGGCCGGTCGTCTCCCGCGCCGGGGAAAGCGTGTTCACGGCCTGTTCAAACGCGGTGCGAAGCTGTGCCAGCGCGGACATGGGCTGGCTGACGCCAAAATACGCGTACACACCAAACGCCTTTTGGATGTCCGAGGCAATGCGTTCCAGCTCGGGCAGCAGGCTCTCGTGTTCTTTCAGGATTGCCTGCATCGGTTCTTCCTCCAGAAAGAGCGTATCGGAAAACGAGTCCGCAAGCCGCTGCTTCAGCGCCAGCAGCACCACGGTCTTTTTGCTCTCCGACTCGTCGTCAAACCAATCCATACGCGCCTGAATCACCCGCCACACGCCCTGCAGCGCGGGTGTGCCCTGCACGAGCAGCATGCGGTCGCTGGAGGCCACATGCATTCCGCTGCCGATCGTGCGCAGGATGTGGCAGAGATAATACTCGCGCAGGCGCGTATAGTCCTGGCGGACGCTGGATTCCGCCGTGCGCATCGAGCCGATCGCATGGGAGATGACCTCATACGAGTCCCGCTCCCCCTGCGCCGGCAGATTCATATCGGCGAGCATGCGAAACAGCTCCAGCGTCGGCTTCATGCTCCGCCTGGTAAGCCAGAGGCTGGAAATGACCGCGACAAAACAGGCGATGAGCACATAGGCGACAAGCATGCGCTGTGTGGACCGCGTGGAGCGCGTAAAGAACGCCTTGGATACATTCAGTGATAGCCGAAGCTGGGACCGGTTGCCGGAGATCACAAAGGGGACGGTATCTCCGCTCTCGGCGTACACGCGCTCCACCGTATACGACGCGTTGTGCAGCTCTTGCGTGATCGTAAGGCGGCACTCGCTCAGGACGTCCGCGGGCACCAGGGCATGGATCATGGAGGCGGTGGGCACAACGAATGTCACAATGATTGACGGCTCGCCCTCGTAGCTGTTGTAATAATGATTGAACAACAGCGCGTCCGTCGCGCCGTCGCTGCCGATCGACACCGGGCCAATCGCGGCAAGCTGGTCGCGATAGAGCATATCCAGCAGCGCACTCGGGCTGTACTCGCGCGCCGCGAGCTCGTTCTCCAGACAGAACGCCTTCTGCGGGTACACCTTGCCCAGCGCGATGAGGGCATCGTTCCGGGCGAACTGCACGTATACGTTTTGCATAAAGTCATAGTCCCAAAGGTTGCTTTTATAAAAATTCAGCGCGACATACAGCGCCGTCGCGAACCGGTCATCATCCTCTTTACACAGCGCCAGGCGCTGTATGTCATCGCTCTGCGCCAGGCGGCCGGCATAGAGTTGTAACGTGGCTAGGCGGTTCTCCAGCGCGGCAAAGTTCTGGCGCAGTGTCTGTCCCACCTGATCGATCAAGGCCTGCGAGGCGCTGTTGCTGGCGGAAAAATACAGCGGCAGCAGCAAGGCGATGGCAAGCAGTGAAATGCCCAGGTAGCGAGTCAAATAAGAGATAAAGGTACGCCGCATGATCCGCTGCTGCTGTTGCATTATTCAGTCTCCTTCCCTGTGTGCCACGCTGTGCCTTGTAAAGAGTCCATATAATACATGCCGCATATACGATAATATTGAACCAGAAACGTGGGAAAAATACAAGATGCGCGGCGTATTTGCATGGCCTCTGCGCAATTGCATTGCCGGGGTTGCCGCGGTTGCACCATAAAATCGCAACTGCAACTTTACACGAAGCCAGGAAATGCGTATGTTTTATGTACTGATTGCCAGTATCGTCGCTTGTGACGGCTGGCACAAAACGGAAAAGGAGGAGCCCCATGAAAAAAGTGCTTGCATGGTTTCTGATCGCGTTGCTTGCCATGGCATCGGCGGGCATTTCCCTCGCGGAAGAGGCGCGCCCCGCGCTGCTGGCGAAGGAGCCGAACGTGACGCTGCCGGGTGAGCTGCCGGTCGCGCAGGAGAAAACAAAGCTGACCATCGCCGTGCAGACAAACGCGAACGTAATGGATTACGAAACCAACTACGTTACCATGTTTCTGCAGGAACTGGGCAACGTCGAGCTGGAGATCATGCTGTTCCCGGAGACAAAGGACGCCTATGACAAGATGAACCTGATGGTTGCCAGCGGCTCCAAGCTGCCGGACATCATCGTCGGTCTCGGCGTGGAGAAGGATGAAGTGCGCTATGCCTGGGGTCAGGCGGGGGCACTCATTCCGCTGCAGGATTATTATGAACAGCTCGCCCACTTTTTCTATCTGGGGGCGGAAAAGCTGACCGGCGTGACCACCGATGAGATGATCAAGATGGTCACCTCGCCCGATGACAACCTGTACGGCATGGTCCTCTACCAGACGTCGCCCGTCGCGGAGTTTGACAACCGCGCGTGGGTCAACGATGTTTGGCTGGAGAAGCTCGGCCTTGACATGCCGGAGACATCCGAGGAGCTAGTGGCGGTACTGCGCGCTTTCCGCGACCAGGATCCCAACGGCAACGGCCTCAAGGATGAAATTCCGATGATTGGCAGCGCAGACGGCGCAAATGGAAACCCGATCCGCTACCTGATGAATCAGTTCATCTACACGGAAAAGGGCGACGATTTCTTCCTGATCAATGACGCCGGAGAGCTGGATGTCGCGTATGACAAGGAGGAATGGCGGGACGGCCTGCGTTTTGTGCGCAGCCTTGTGGAGGAAGGACTCCTGTCCCGCCAATCGTTTACGCAGACATACCAGCAGTATTGCGCGGAGATGGCCGCGGATGAAATGACGATTGGCGTGGGCGTGTCGCTGAGCTGCTCGTCGTTTGGTCAGAATCTGCTGAGCTACAGCGCGCTGGGCGCGATCAAGGGCGAGAACGGTGCGCAATACGCCACGTATACCTCGGCGGTTCCGATCTGTAACGCGGCGATCACCGCCGATTGCGAGAACCCCGCGCTGGCGTTCAGGTTCCTGGAAATGTGCTACGACAACGACGAATACCTGTTCACCCGCCGCTATGGCGAGAAGGATGTGGACTGGGCGTTCGCGCCTCCGGGCACCGAGAGCATCTATAAGGAAATGGGCTACGACGCCTCGTTCCTCCAGATCAACAACATCTGGGGCGTTCCGCAGAACAAACACTGGGGCGGCGCGTTCCCGCTGCCGTACCTTGGATGGGGGAATATCGCGTTTGCCGCCGCGACTGGGCAAGTCACCAATGAGGTGAAGAACGTGCAGGCGGTCATCCGCAACAAGGACTTCGGGCCCGGCCTGGACAAGGTTGTCAGGAAGCTGGTCTACAACGACGAGGAGAACAACGAGTTCGCCGAGATCCGTTCGGTCCTGCGCACGTATGTGAGCGAGTCGCTGGTGCGGTTCGCGCTGGGCGACATGGACATCGAGAAGGACTGGGACAGCTATCTGAGCGAGCTGAACAAAATCGGCTACAAGGAGTTCCTGGAAATGAACCGGGGTGCGTACGCCAGGATGCAAGAAGAGTAAACAAGATGTGGCAGGAGGCGGTGCGGAGCCGCCTCCATCCCCAGAGGGGGTGACCGTATGGACGCTATGATATCCGACTGGATTGCGCGGAACATCCGTGACGAGCTCTTCCCCGGCGCGGTTGTTGCGCTGGGCATTGGCGAAAGGACGATTTTCACCCAGGCGTACGGCACGCTGGATACGCTGACGCCCGCGACCCTCCATACCCAGTACGATATGGCGTCGGTCAGCAAGATGCTGGCGACCACCATGTCCGCGCTCATCCTGATGGAGCGCGGCGCGCTTTCGCTGGCGGATACGCTGGGCAAGTTCTACCGTGCGCCGGGCGACAAGCTCGATATTACAATCGAACACCTGATGACGCACACCAGCGGCATGTCTACGTTCCGCATTGATGAGGCGCTGGGGCGGCGGGGATACTCGCTCGCCGATGCCGTGCGGGCGACGCTGGAGCGCCCGCTGCTGTGGCGGCCCGGCCATCAGACGGCGTATAGCTGCAACGGCTATATCGTCCTAGGCGATATTCTCGAAAAGGTATCCGCGATGCCGCTGGACAAGCTGGCCAGGACGCTGGTCTTTGGGCCGCTCGCGATGCGGAACACCGGGTTCGCGCCGGCCACCGGCGTCTGCGCGCCAACCGGATGGGACCCCGATACCCGGCGGTATGTGTGCGGCATCCAGTATGACCGCAACTCGCGCTATATGCGCGGCGTGGCGGGGAACGCCGGTGTTTTCTCCACCGTCGGGGACCTGACGCGCTTTGCGGGGATGCTGGCGGCGCGCGGCAGTTTCTGTGGCGTGACGCTGCTGTCCGAAGCGGCTTTCCGCGAGGCGACGCGTTGCCGGACACCGCATTGCGCCGAGCGATGGGGACTGGGGTTTTTGCTCAGGGACGGAAAAAACGCGCTCGGGCAGCAATTCCCGGACACGGCCTTCGGGCACACCGGCTCGACCGGAACCGGCATTTTTGTTGACGCGGAAAAGGGTTTCTTCACCGTCGAACTGACGAACCGGTTATTTTATGGGCGTGACGACGCGCGGATTCTGGCGTTCCGGCGAAGGTTTAACGACCTTGCGTGTGAGGCGCTGTGCCGTGTGGAGGAAGGGGGCGACGTATGACGGGCGCGCGAAGGCTCTCGCGCAGAGTCGGCCGGAACTGGCAGCTTTTTGTGTTTCTTGCGATACCCTTGGCCTGGCTGATTATTTTTCGTTACATCCCGATGGTAGGCGCGCAGATCGCGTTTCGCCAGTACACGGTACGGGGCGGCATCTGGGGCAGCAAGTGGGTGGGCTTGTATCATTTTGAGAAGTTCCTCAACTCGTATATGTTTCCCCGCGTCATGCGCAACACATTGATTGTCTCCCTGTACACCATCGTGGCGAGTTTTCCTATCCCGGTCATTCTCGCGCTGTCGATGAACGCGCTGCTCAACCTGCGGTACAAGAAGCTCATTCAGATCGTCACCTATGTTCCGCATTTCATCTCCACCGTGGTGCTCGTCGGCATGCTCATGCAGATGCTAAACCCCATCTCCGGCCTGTATGGCATGGTGGTCAAGCTCCTGACAGGAAGCCCGCCGGATGACCTGTTCGGCATCGCTTCGGCATTTCCGCATCTGTACGTCTGGTCTGATGTGTGGCAAAACACAGGGTGGTCGACCATCATCTACATGGCGGCGCTGTCCTCCGTCAGCGCCGAACACCACGAGGCCGCGGAGATTGACGGCGCGAACCGCCTGCAGCGCATCGTGCATGTGGATTTTCCCGCCATCCTGCCCACCGTCGTGATCCTGCTGATTCTGCGCGCGGGCAGCGTGATGACCGTCGGGTTTGAGAAGGTGTACCTGATGCAAAACATGGCGAACCTCAGCCATTCCGAGGTGATCGCCACGTATGTGTACCGCGTGGGCATCGCCGGCGGCGGCACCGACTTCTCCTACGCTTCGGCTATTGGCATGTTCAACGCGTTGATTAACATTGTCATGCTGTCGGTTGTGAACCTGATTTCCAAGCGGCTGGGCGAGACAAGCCTATGGTGAGGGGGAGACGCGATGATGAAAAACAGCGCCAAGCGACTCTCCCGCGACGACCGCGTGTTCTATGCGATGAACAACACCCTGCTGTTCGCGGTGTTGCTCGTTGTTCTGTACCCGCTGATCTATGTCGTCGCCTGCTCGTTTTCCAAACCGGCCGCCGTGATGGCGGGGAAGGTCTTTCTTTGGCCCGTGGATTTCAGCGTGGAGGGCTATCGGGCGGTCTTTCAAAACCGCTTTATCGGCATCGGCTATAAAAACACCATTATATACACTGCCTTTGGCACGGTGGCAAACGTGGCGCTGACGATGATGGCCGCGTATCCCCTGGCGCGCAAGGACATGCCGTTTCGTGGATTCTTTATGTTTCTGTTCACGTTCACGATGTTTTTCTCCGGCGGTATGATTCCAAACTACATCCTGATGATCAAGCTGAACCTGATTGACAACCGGCTGTCCATGATTCTTCCGGGCCTGATCGTCGTGTATAACCTGATCATCGCCAGGACGTTCATCCAAAACAGCATTCCGGGCGAGCTGCTGGAAGCGTCGCAAATCGACGGCTGCGACAACGCGTCGTATTTCTTCCGGATCGTGCTGCCCCTGTCCGGCCCCATCCTGGCCGTGCTGGCGCTCTACTATGCGGTAGGCCACTGGAACGCCTACTTCAACGCCTTTATGTATCTGAACGACCGCAATAAATATCCACTGCAGATTTTCCTTCGGGAAATACTGATTGCCAACCAGATGACAGAGAATATGGACATTGATCCCGAACTGCTCGAACGCAAGCTAGGGCTGGCGGAAGTGCTCAAGTACGCACTCATCATCGTCTCCACCGCGCCGGTACTCTGCCTGTATCCGTTCCTGCAGCGCTATTTCGTCAAAGGCGTGATGATCGGCTCGGTCAAGGGCTAATCCCCCACGAAAAGGAGGTAGGCATATGGTACGCATCGGAACCATGGAGCTGCGCGAGAAGGTGCGCGGAAAGCGTCTGGCGCTGCTGATGAACAACACGGCGCTGACGAACGAGGGGAATTATCTGATCGAGGAGATGGCCTTTGGGTGGGACACCGCTGTGGTGAAGCTGCTGGCGATGGAGCACGGCTGCTGGGGGGCATTGCAGCCCGGGCTGCATGTGCAGCATCATCAGGACCCGGTGACCGGCGTGGCTGTGGCCTCGATCTATAGCGACGACGTCCGCCGGCCCGCGCTGGATCTGTTTGACGATGTGGACGCCGTCGTCTTCTGCGCGCAGGATGTGGGTATCCGCCACTGGACCTACACCATGCACATGGGCTATTGCATGGAACTGGCGGCAACGACCGGCACGGAGGTGCTGGTGCTGGATCTGCCCAACCCGCTCGGCGGACGTGTGGTGGAAGGCGCGCCGCATGATCTCAAGCGGACGTCGCTGATCGGCGCGTACCCGATACCGCTGCGTCACGGCATGACGGTGGGCGAGATCGCGCTGTACATCAACGGTGTGTGCGGCATTGGGTGCAATCTCTCCGTCATCCCGATGGAAGGGTGGACGCGCAACCTGTTCGGGGACGAAACGGGGCTGTACTGGACAGCACCGTCGCCGAACGTCCCCACGATGGAATCCATGTTCGGCTTTGCCGCGCTAGGGCTGCTGCAGAGCACCAGCGTCTCCGTCGGCAGGGGCACAACGGTTCCGTTTTCGCTATTCGGCGCGCCGTGGATGGACGGCCGCGCCGTCGCCGCAGAGCTCAACGCGATGCGCCTGCCTGGGCTGCATTGCCTGCACAAGCCGTATCTGCCGATGTTCAGCCTGTTTGCGGGGGAGATGTGCTCCGGTGTGCTCGTGCTGTGTGACGACCGCGAGGCCGCCCGGCCGGTTGCGGCGGACCTGCGCATCCTGAACCTCCTGCGTTCCATGTATGGCGACCGCTTCACGTTCGATAGCGGTGAGACGGGGAACTTTGACAAGCGCGCGGGAACGGACAAGCTGGGGCAAATTCTGCGCGCGGGCGCTGATATGGAGCCGCTTATGCGGGAATGGACCGAGCAGGCGGCACTGTTTGAGCGGGCACGCAAACCCTACCTGCTCTATGACTGATAAAGGAGGAATGGCATTGTTCGCGGCGGAATACCGGCAGGCAATTTGCGCGCTGCTGGAGCAAATCGAAACGACGCAGATGGACGCCGTTCGGCGAGGCGCGGAGATCCTGGCGAAGGCGGTGGCGGAAGGACGGCTCATTCACGTAATCGGCCCCGGCGGGCATTCCAACATGGCGGTGGAGGAGGTGTTCTGGCGCGCAGGCGGCCTGGTGCCGGTCAACGCGATCCTGGACGCGGGCACGAACCTCATCCATGGCGCGAAGCGCACCAATATAATCGAGCGCACTCCAGGCTACGCGCGCGCGGTCTTTGACGCCTATCGTCTGGAGCGCGGCGACGCGCTGGTCATCGTCAACGCGTACGGCATCAACGCCATGACGATTGACTCCGCGCTGCTCTGCAGCGAGCGGGGCATCACCTCCATCGGCATCACCTCCACATCGTTTGCCCACCTGGTGCCCAAGGACGCGGCGTCGCGGCACCCGTCGGGGCAGAACCTGTACGAGCTCGTCGATGTATTCATTGACAACCATTTGCCCGCCGGGGATTCGATCATGGCGCTGCCCGGCGTTCCCGAAAAGATGGGTGCAACATCAACGTTCGTCAACTGCTTTACCATCAATTTGCTGATGATGCAGACGGCAGTATCCCTCGCGGCGATGGGCGTTGAGCCGAAAATATGGATGAGCGCGAACATGCCGGACGGCGACCTGCGCAACAAGCAATTTGAGAAGGACTATATGCCGAGAATCCGGCATTTGTGAAGGTGCGTATGAGAGAAAGCATGAGAGCGTACCACCGCGCCGTTGCGGAAGTGTACGAGGCAATCCTGGCCGACGAGGGGAATGTTGCGGCGTTTGGGGTAGCGGGCAAGCGCATCGCGGACCGGCTCGCGCAGGATAAGCTGGTGTATCTGGTCGGCCCTGGCGGGCACTCCAACATGACCACCGAGGAATGCCTGTGCCGTGCGGGGATGCCGGTGCAGCTCAGCCCGATGATCGACGCGACCAACCTGCTGCACGGCACCACCAAGACGCGCTACCTGCAGCGCGCGGGCGGTTACGCGAAGGGGCTGCTGGAGGAGTACGGCCTGGAGGCAGGCGACGTGCTGATCCTGATCAACGCGTATGGGGTGAACTACCTGTCCATCGACATGGGCATTCAAGCGCGGAAGCTCGGCGTATATGTCATCGGCATCAGCTCGCCGGAGTTCGGCCGCGCGCTTCCCAAGGATCACCCGGCGCGCCATCCGGAGGGGCTGAACTTGGAGGATGTGTGCGACGTGCTGATCGACTGCAAAATGCCCTACGGCGACGCCGTGATCGACGCCGCGGGGGCGGACCAGAAGCTCGGTCCCACGTCGTCGCTGTGCAACATTTTCACCATCAACCTGCTGTTGCTGGAGGCGGTCGGCGAGCTGATCGAGCGGGGCGTCACGCCGCAGATCTGGCGCAGCATCAACCTGCCCGGCGGCGACGCGTACAACAGCGCGTACTTCCGGGATTACGGGCAGCGCATCCGGTATCTGTTGTAGAATACCAGTGTAGAACGCCGGGTGCCGCGGGGCACTGCGGTCCCGAACGGCGGGGGGCCAAACCCCGGAGTGGGGGGCCCCGGGGAGAAAAAAAGGAAACGAAACAGCGGTTTGGGGGGCGGGTCGGGGGGAATTAAAGGGCGCGGCCCCGAA
>JAVBOM010000091.1:0-10835 GCA_031550535.1 Eubacteriales bacterium | reverse complement strand
ACACCGAAGGGAAGCGCGCCCAGTGGGCGATGAAGCGACCCGAAGGTGCCCTGAAGCACAGAGTGATGGGCGCGAATGCGCACAGCGCGACAATGCCGAAGGGCGGCGGATACAGCGACCCGGAGGTGCGCCGAGGTACAGCGCGATGGCCCGAAGGGCACCGGAGGGAAGCGCCGCCGTTGGCGGATGAAGCGACCCGCAGGTGCGGCCCGGCACAGAGCGATCGACCGAAGGGCGAACGCGACAATGCCGGGGTGGGTACAGCGTGACAATACCGAGGGGCTTTCGCCAAAAATCCCTACCTCATACACACAGGACGAAGGGCTGCCGCACCACGGCGGCCCTTTTGCCGTCACACCGCGGTTCCATTTGTTTCCAAAAAATACTGGAAGGAGGGCTTGCCGCGCTAAAAAGGCGAAAAAAACCGGGCCGGAAGCCGCCCGAAATCGCGCAATCGGTATAAAAGCTCTGATTCATCTTCAAATCATTGCGCGGTAGGGCTTGTTTGTGTCCGAAATTTGTTGTATCATTGTCATATAATGTAAAGCGGTGGGGATTTCTGTCGAAATCCCTCCATGGCGCCCGGTTTTTTAAACCGCGCCGCCGTCGCGGCAGGGGATTTCTGTCGAAATCCCTCCATGGCGCCCGGTTTTTCAAACCGCGCCGCCACCATCTCTGTGAAGTTTGACGCGCATAAAGGAGGTCCTTGCCTTGCTGCACGCTCTGCTCGACTACCGTTGGTCCGGCGCTGGACACGTGCTCCCCGCGACCATTCCCGGCCGCCTGCATCAGGATTTGCTGGCAGGTGGGATCCTTGGCGATGCCGCAAAGGAGCCCGCCTCCGCGCGGATGAGGGCCAGACGCCGGACGGCGAAGGGGCTCGGCAACCCCGCGCACGGCTTCCAGAGCCGGTGCGGCGAGTGGGCGGCGCTTCGGGAATGGACGCTGACCTCGAGCGCGCCCGTCTCGCGGCTGGAGGCGGAGCGCATTTTCCTGTGCGCACAGGGCGTGCGCGGCAAGGGCATGGTGCGCGTCGGCGGACGGGATATCGCCCCGTTCACGGAGGGCGATTGGGAAATCGAGATCACCGCGCAGGCGATTGACCAGATGGAAACAACGGTCGAACTGGTGTTTGAGGCGGGCTTGCCGGAGGGCAAGCCGCCCATCGTCCGGATCGGCGTGGACGGCGGCCTGTTCCTTCGCGGCGTCAACCAGCTCCGCGTGACCGACTGGCGGGTGACGCCCCGCATTGTGGACGGATACGGCCTGATCGAGGCGCACACGACCGTCGCGCCGTATGTGCCGGGCCGCTATATTTTCCGTTACGCGGCCATCTATGGCGACGAGACGCTCGCCACCGAGGAGATTACCGAGCGGCTGTTCGCCGTGGAGGATACGTTTGACCACCGGATCGTGCTGCCGCTGCCCCGCTGGTGGCGCGCCGGGCAGGATAACGAACTGATCCTGCTGCGGCTGACGGTGACGCGGGCCGGGCTGGTCTGCGATGACAAGCTGCTGATGACCGGGTTCCGCGACGCGTCGTTCCCGGAGCCTGAAACCATGAAATTCACGCTGGAGGGCGAAAACGTGTTCCTGGCGGGCGCGGAATGGACGGGCTGCCGCCAGTCCCTCCTCGACCCCGAGGAGATCAACCGGCGGCTGTCCCTGCTGCGCGTGGCGCACATCAACTGCCTGCGCGTCTATGGCGCGGAGACGGAGGCGCTGTATGACGAGCTGGACCGCCGCGGTTTCCTGTTCTGGCAGGTGCTGCCGCTGGATGTCAAAGAGGCGTCCGCCCTCATCCGGCGCATCCGCCACCGCCCGTCGCTGATCGCCTACGGGTGCGACAGCGTGTTCGCCGCGCCGGGCCGTCCGGCCGACATGCTGCATCCGGCCGTGCGCGCGCTGGAGGCCACCGTGCTGGACCTGGACGAGACGCGTCCGTTCTTCGGACCCATTCCGGGCGGCAAGACCGCCTCCCCCGCCAAGGACGAACTCGGCACCGGCGTCGCGCGCGACGTGATCGGGCCGACCGAATACGAAGGGCCGGAAACGCTCTGCGACGACATGAACCGGGATGACGCGATCATCCGCACAATCGCCTGCCCCGCGCCCACGCTGGAAATCCAGGAGCTGTCGGGCGGGGAAATCTTCTGGCCGCCGACCAGCCCGCTCTGGGCGCACCGGGCGGCGCAGCCGTTCCACCTGGCGTCGCTCCTCTCCTGGTTCAACCCCGACCAGCACGACATGGAGTCCATCCTGCCGCTGGCGCGCGCGGTGCAGGCGGAGACGGTGCGCTACGCGGTGGAACGCGCGCGTATGCGCGGGCATGCCGCGGCCGGTGTCTTTGTCCGCGATCCGTTCGAGCGGATGCCCTCGCTGTATTCCACGGCGTTGTTTGACGAAACCATCGCGCGCCCGGGGTTCTGGGCGCTGGAAAGCGCGCTGCGTCCGCTGCACGCCTGCGCGCGGCTCAGCAGCATGAGCTGCTTCTGCGGCGGGACGTTTGAGGCGGGGATTTGCCTGCTGTGCGACACGCTGGTGATGGGCCTTCTGACCGTGAAGGCGCAGCTCCTCCTGCCGGACGGCTCGGTTCTCGCCGAGGCTTCCTTCGACGCCAAACCCGAGACGGGCGATCTGGGCGTGTTGACGGCGGCGCTGCCGGAGTATCCGTGCGCGCTCGTCCTCAGGCTCACGGTCGACCGGTTCGGCGAGGTGATGGATATCAACGACTATACCATCTGCGTGTCCGTGCACGAGCGCATGGAGGCGCTGGCCAACTCGCCCAAGACAGCCGTATACTTCACGGACGGCTCGCTGCGCAACGACGGCGACTATATCGCGCTGGGCGTTTCCGGCGTTGCCTGGGCCGAGGCGAAGTTCCCCGGCTGGGGCGCGGTGCTTCCGGGAGAAATCCGCGCGGTGCAGCAGGAGAATTCGTTTGAAGGGTTGAATTTGAATAAGGATTGGAACGTAGGCGCGGCGGAGAATCCCGCGTAATTGTGTTTGCCCTGCCGGCAACACAAAACCCGCCGCGCGTCGCGGCGGGTTTTGCTGTATTTGGGGAGAATGTGGGAGCGAGAAACCAAGGAGGTTTCATCTTTTGGAACCCCACTTAAAGGATTCATTAGTAAGAATCCCTCCCGCCGTGAGGCGAAATGATGGGTCTCCAAAGGGGATCGAAGCCGCATTCCGCCAGTGGCGGAAACAAATGCGGCGCAGATCGGTTTTCATACAGAGCGCACACTGCGCGACAATATGAAAACCTGGACTATATCCCTTTGGCAGGGTCTGGGACAGCGTCCCAGCGTTCTTTCCTCCCGCATTCCCCAGCCCCACACCGAAAGGAGGGTCCGGCATGTCTTTTCGCGCTCTATTCATCATATTCCTCAGCGTGATGCTGCTGATCGCCGCGATCGGGTTCTGGGCGATGGTCGACGGCGCGGCCACGTACCGGAACCGCCCCATGATCGGCGACTATGCCGCGGAGCCCGACACCCTGTCCCGCGCGGAGTATCTGCCTTTCGCATAATAACCATACGATGGAGGAATCATCCCAATGAAGAAGACGAGGATCGCCCTGGCTGGCGCCGGCAACATCGCGCAGAACGCCCACTTGCCCGCATTCGCGAAGCGGGACGATGTCGAGGTCGTCGCCGTGTGCGACCTGAACCTTGCCCGCGCGCAGGAATGCGCCAAAAAGTTCGGCATTCCGGCCGCGTTCGCGTCGGCCAAGGAGATGATCGAGAAGACCGCGTGCGACGTGGTGGACATCTGCGTCTGGAACCGGTCGCACATGGAGGTCGCCGTGCTGGCCGCGGAGGCCGGGCGGCATATCCTGTGTGAGAAGCCGATGGCGCTCAACCTCCAGCACGCGCAGGCCATGAAGGACGCCGTGGAACGCGCGGGCGTCACGTTCATGATCGCCATGCCGCGCAGGTTCTTTTCCGAGGTGCAGTACGTGCACCGGATGATCCGCAGCGGCAAGATGGGCAACGTATACTACGCCAAGGCGAGCATGCTCAGGCGGCGCGGCACGCCGCTGGGGTGGTTCACGGACTCGGCCAAGTCCGGCGGCGGCCCGGTGATCGACATCGGCGTGCACGCGATTGACTGCGCCTGGTATCTGCTCGGCAGGCCGAAGCCCGTCCGCGTCAGCGCCGCGACCTCCTTCGCCATCGGCGATTACAAGACCAAGGGCGTGTCCCGCTGGGTGGCGCTGGACAGCGACGTCACCGCGTTTGACACCGAGGACAGCGCGGTTGGCATCTTCTACTTTGAGAACGGTTCCGCGCTGTCGTTTGACGTGAGCTGGGCGATGAACATGCAGGACACGGACGAGACGATGATCTGCGGCAGCAAGGCCGGCGCAAAGCTCGACCACCGGGACGGCGCTTCGGATTCGATCTCCATCTTCGCGGAGGAGGACGACTACCTGACGGACAACCGGCCCAAGGTGCCGCCGGTGAACCCGTACGAGGTCGAAATCGACTATTTCCTCGGCTGCCTGAAGGATGGCACGGCCCCTGACCCGAGTCTGGAGAACGGAATGACCATGATCCGGATGCTGATGGGCATCTACCAGTCGGCCAAGGAAGGACGAGAGGTACTCCTTTGAATCTATTTGCGGAAGGCCCTTTTTCGCGGATGCCGGACATTGACACGCCGCGCTTGCTACTCCGCCGCATGACCATGGCGGACGCGCAAGACATCTTCGCGTACAGCCGCGATCCCGAGGTCAGCCGGCATGTCCTCTGGGACGCGCACAGGTCCATCCACGACTCCCGCGCGTATCTGCGCTACATCCTGCGCCAGTACCGCGCGGGCGAGCCGTCCAGTTGGGGCATTGAGCTGAAGGAAACGGGCCACCTGATCGGGACCATCGGGTACATGTGGTGGAACCAGGAATACCACTCCGCGGAGGTTGGGTATTCCCTGTCGCGCACGTACTGGAACCAGGGACTGATGAGCGAGGCGCTGCGTGCCATCATCCGCTTCGGGTTTGACGAAATGCACCTGCACCGCATCGAGGCGCAGCATGAGGTCACGAACCCCGCGTCCGGCCGCGTGATGGAAAAGGCCGGCATGCGGCCGGAGGGCATCCTGCGCGGGCGGCTGTATAACAAGGGAAGGTATGTGGACGTGGCGCTGTATGCCATCGTCTACGGGGACGCGCTATCTTGACGCAAGCACTGCGCGCGTACGTACGCAAGGAAAACGAAACGCTGGACGTGGACGCGATCGCGATCCGGCTGCCGGGGCTGCACCCGGCGCTGACCGGGTTCCGCGCCGCCATCGTGGCCGATCTGCACATGCGCGGGTTGACCGCTTACCACGGCACGATCCTGCGGGCCGTCCGGGACGCGAAGCCCGGCGTCATCCTGCTGGCGGGCGACACGATGGACGAAGGCACCGGCGGCATTGAGTTGCTGGCGGATTTTTTCGTGACCCTGTCCGGAATCGCGCCGGTAGTGGCGGTGCTGGGCAACAATGACTGCCACACGGGGCGGATTGACACGCTCCGCGCGATGTACGCCCGCACGGGCGTGACGCTGCTGGAAAACGAGACCCGCCTGCTGAACGCGAACGGGCAGCCCATCCGGATCACGGGCCTGACGGACCCCCGCGCCATCAAGCTCGGCATCCACCGGGAGCGGCAAATGGATCAACCGGAGCACGTGGCGCTGCCGGATGCGCTGGCACCCACACCGCCGCCCGAGGGAGAAGCGCAAGGGGTAAGCATGCCGTCCATCCTGCTGATGCACCAGCCGCAGCTCGCCAGGCAGTACGCCGCGATGCGGCCGTCGCTGATTGTGGCGGGCCACGCGCACGGCGGGCAGTTCCGCGTGCCGGTCATCGGCGGGCTGTACGCGCCGGGGCAGGGGTTCTTTCCCCGCCTGACGAGCGGCCTGTATTACGTGGGCGGCGCACAGATGATCGTCAGCCGGGGGCTCGGCAACCACGGCTTTCCCGTGCGCCTGAACAACCGGCCGCATCTGCCCATCGCGGTGCTGCTGCCGGAGTAGATCAGTCCCGTCGGCAACCGGCATGGCGATAAAAATGTCTTGCGCGCATTCGCGGGCCTGTCGAATTGCCCGGGAATGCGCCTTTTTTCCGATGAAAACCTGCCAGACATTTTGACGCAAATATGTAACAATATATGAATTTTGTGCGCCAATATATTGCGTCATGGTTACGTTTTTGATCGAAATATCTCCGATATTTATCCAAGCAGCACACGAACACGGCTTGAACGTTTGAATGCGTCTTTCGACCTAATTCGTCATCATTCCGCAATGTTTTCCCATTGAAAAACGAGTGTACGGGATGCCTACAAGCGATTGTGATTTGCCGCCGCTCGCGACGCTAGGGGTAACCGCAGGACACGGACGGTTCGCGCTGTTTTGCGGAAGGCGCGCATACCGTGGCGGATTTTGACGTCCGCGAAAAGAATAAATATGTATTTATCGGAATAATCATTCTATTTTCTTTTTGGCATGCACGTTCCGTATGCTCAAAACTCCTTTTTGTTCAACGGATTGTGATCTTTTTGCTGCTTGCGCCTTTTGTCGATTTTATGTATACTCTCGTCAACAGAAAAGGATGAGGTGGTACGAATGAAACGGCCTTGGAGCGTTTGGACGGCGTTGCTAATGGTTTTCTGCCTCTGTTCGGGTGCGGCGCTTGCGGACACAATGGCCCTGCGGGTGGATTTTACCCATTTCGACCGGTCGCTGCTCACGTCGCCCCGCGCCGATGAGTTCTATGACGTGATCGAGGTGGACAGCGAGGCGTCGTTCTATTATCTGCAGGAATTCTATCTGAAGCAAAAGTTCCCGGAACTGACGAACTGCGGCACGGCGCTTGAAAACGCGCTGGCGTTCACCAACGCGGGCGGCGCGGTCTTTGACGGCATGCGGAACATGGTGGACGATGTCGCCGAGCTGGCGGACGGCATGCCGGTCGTGTACCTGTGGCTTGCGGCGGACTACCTCGCCGCCTCGGACGCGGACCTGATCGTGATCGAGCTGCTGGGCGCGGATGCGTATGACGCCATCCTGCCCTGGAACGAGGCGCGCTTGCTGCTCGGCCGTGTGACGGCCCCCGCGCGGCCCGTGCGGCAGGTGTTCCTGAACAGCCGCACCGTTGCCATGCGCCTGCTGGCGGGCGGCACGGATGTCGCGTTCACGCAGATGCTGGAAGTCGCGCCCGGCGGGCTTCGGCTGCTGCTGCGCCCGTTGGAAGCCGGGGAGCGCGTCGCGCTGCGGTACGACGCGGACGCGCTGGCGTATTTGGAGGCGCTTGGCGTCACGGAAGTGCTGGTGGAGCAAGCGCAGGCGCAGCTTGTAACCGTGGAGGCGCTGCGGGCGGGGCTGCGGTAGGAAGCGAACACGTCGCGGACGTGCGCCGTGGCGGAGCATGCGCGGTACAGATCAACACGGCACGCCCTCCGCGTCCATCCTCCATCCAGCGCAAACGGGGCTGCCGCCCGGCGATTCGCCGGCACGGCAGCCCCGTTTCCCAGGCGGCGGTGCTGATTGGAACAAGCGGGCGCCATAAGGGGCACCGGAGGGAAGCGCCGCCCTGTGGGCGATGAAGCGACCCGAAGGTGCCCAGAAGCACAAAACCGGAGCCGAGCGCCCGCTGCACCGGAAGGGAGCGCCCGCTGTGCGGGATAAAGCGACCTGGAGGTGCCCTGCGGCACAGAGTGATGGGCGCGAATGCGACCAGCGCGACAATGCCGAAGGGCGCGGGATAAAGCGAGGGGGAGGTTCGCCCCGGCACAGAGCGATGGGCGCGAATGCGCACAGCGCGACCATGCCGGGGGGCTTTCGCGAGAAAGCCCTGCCTCTCTACCTACTCACTCCACCGAAAACCGATACTCCGTTCGGGTGTCATACTGCTCGCCCTTGCGCAGGATGCACGACGGGAACGCCGGGAAGTGCACGCTGTCCGGGAAGTACTGCGTCTCCAGGCAGAAGCCCTGGCGCGCGATATACGGCACGCCGCCTTTGCCCGGTGTGTCGCCCGCGATGCTGTTGCCGCTGTAGAACTGCACGCCCGGCTGGTCGGTCCAGGTCTCCATGCGGCGGCCGGACGCGCGGTCCACGACCACCACGGCCCGGCGGAACTTCCCGTCCCAGCCGCGAATGACGTAGTTGTGGTCATACCCGTTGCCAAAGCGCATCTGCTCGCAGCCGTCCGTCTGGGCCAGCCCCTCGCCGATGTTGCGCGGCGCACGCAGGTCCATCGGCGTGCCGTCCACCGGCGCGAGTGTGCCGGTCGGGATGCACGCCTGGTCTGCGACTTCCACAAACGTGTCGGCGTCAATCTGGATCTCCTGGCTGTCCAGCGTCTTGCACGCCGGGCCGGACAGGTTGAAATACACGTGGTTCGTCAGGTTGACCGGCGTATCCTCGGTCGTCACCGCCTGATACCGGATGCCGAGCGCATTATCGTCGCTGAACGTGTACGTCACGGTAACGTCGAGCGTGCCGGGGTATCCCTCGTCGCCGTCCGGGCTGGTCAGGCGCAGCACGAGCGCGTCGCCCAGGACCTCCGCCGCCCAGACCTTCTTATCAAAGCCGAAGTTGCCGCCGTGCAGGTGGTTCGCGCCGTTATTGGCCGCCAGGGCGTATGTCTTGCCGCCCAGGTCAAACCGCGCGCCGCCGATGCGGGTGCCAAAGCGGCCGATAAGGAAGCCCATGTAACCGCGCGCCGCCTGGAGGCGTTCAATTGTCTCATAGCCGAGCGTCACATCGCCCAGCGCCCCCGCCTTGTCGGGAACACAGATGGCGAGAAGGCATCCCCCCAGCGTGGAGATGTCCACATACGCCCCCGAAGCGTTTTGCAGGCGAAACCGCGAGACGGCCTCGCCGCCAGGTAACGTGCCCATCGGCGTTTTGGTAATCATGCGTCTTCCTCCTTGGTTTGTCCAGTAGAATTTGAAGCGCGCCCGCTTTCATCGGTGGCGGCGCGGATTTGAAAAATCGGGCAACGTCAGAGGGGTTTGCCGGAAGTCCCTTCCTCCATTTTGGATAGAAGCGTGCGCAAATGCCCTTCCTCCTCGCGGAGGATTGCTTCCACAGCGGCGCCATCCCCGGCGCTCAGGTGCTCCAAAAGCCGCCGGTAAAAGGCGATGGAGTCGCGCTCTGCCTGCATGGCCGCCGCGAGCAGCGCGTCCGAAGAACCTAGCGCGCCGTCCATGGCGGCCTGCATCAGCCCGCCGGGGAAGAAGAACTCCGCCGCCTTTGCGGCCAGCAGTTCGTTTTCCTCGTCCGACAGGCGCGGCGCGCCCAGCGCGTCCAGCATGGCGGAAAACTGCTCGTAGTGCAGCGTTTCGTCCCGCTCCAGGCTGCCAAGCAGCGCCAGCATGGCCGGGTCGCGGGCAATCAGCCGCGCGCGCGCGTACAGGTTCCGGCCGCGCCGCTCCATCGATAGCGCGATGCGCAGCCCATCCGTGGCTGAACGGCTTTGTGCCATGCTCTCACCTTCTGACAATTTGCTGCGGATATTGTACCGCATGGGGTGGGTTTGCGCAAGAGCCGCGCCGCGCGTAGACACGGCAAGCGCATTGACATCCGCGGCGCTCAGCGATATGATAGAAAAAAATGACAAAAGGGGGCATTTTATGGGCGGCTTATACAATTCCATTCCGATCACCACCGTCGCGCGCACGCTCGCGGATCTGATGGGCATCCCTGCCCCTGAGCGCGCCGGGGCGGCCGCGGATATCCTGGTGCGGGCGGGGCGCACCGCGTTTGCCGGCGGGGTGGCGGACCGCGCGCTGATCTACAATCCGGACGCGATCGGCCTGTGGCTGTTTCAAAAGTACACCGCGCTGTTCGCGGACGCAGTTTTGGCGTCTGATGTTCAACTTCCCATGCTCTCCGTGATGCCGTCCGTGACGCCCGTATGCTTCGCGTCGATGTACACCGGCGCGATGCCGGACGTGCACGGCATCCAGGCATACGTAAAGCCCGTGCTCACCACCGACACGCTCTTTGACGCGCTGCTGCGCGCGGACAAGCGGCCCGCCATCGTCTCCACCCCGGGCGACAGCGTGTCCGTCATCTTCCTGCAAAGGGATATTGACTACTTCATCCTGGACACGCCCGAGGCATGCAATGAAAAGGCGCTCGCGCTGATGGCGGAGGACCGGCACGACCTGATCGCCGTATACAACCCGAACTACGACAGCACGATGCACCGGCACAGCCCCGAGGCGGATGAATCCATGGCCGCGCTCGCCCAAAACATCGCCGCATACAAGGCGTTCACGCGGGCGGCGGCAGAGCGGTGGAAGGGGCGCAACAGCGTCGTGGCGTTCTGCCCGGACCATGGGTGCCACGCGATTGACGGCGGCCTCGGCAGCCATGGACTGGATATGCCGGACGACATGAACGTGATTCACTTCTACCGGTTTATCGGAAGAGGATGAGAAACGTAAAAAGCGGCCGCTATAACCTCCGCGAGAACGGCGCTGATTCGAAGATCCGGGCGTCATAAGGGGCACCGAAGGGAAACGCGCCCTGTGGGCGATGAAGCGAGGTGAAGGTTCACCCCGGCACAAAACCGGAGCCGAGCGCCCTCTGCACCGGAAGGGAGCGCCCGCTGTTCGGGATAAAGCGACCTGGAGGTGCCCTGCGGCACAGAGTGATGGACGCATATGCGGCCAGCGCGACAAGACCGACGGGCGCGGGATAAAGCGAGGTGAAGGTTCACCCCGGCACAGAGTGATGGGCGCGAGGCGGCCAGCGCGACAATACCGGGGGGCTTTCGCCGAAATCCCTACCTCTTCTTCATGTTATCTACATCGGGCGGGCTGGACCCGC
>JAVBOM010000015.1:0-52985 GCA_031550535.1 Eubacteriales bacterium | reverse complement strand
AGCAAGGCCAGTATGGCCGTCCCGCGCCCGGTGCGCAGGGTGGTCCGTATGGCCGTCCGGCGAACCCCGGCGCGCAAGGCCCTTATGGCCGTCCCGCGCCCGGTGCGCAGGGTGGTCCGTATGGCCGTCCCGCGAACCCCGGCGCGCAACAGGGTCAGTACGGCCGTCCGGTAGGTCCCGGTGGTCCTCGCCCCGGCGGTTTTGGCGGCGGGCCGGGAGCGCCACGCCCCGGCGGACCCGGCGGCGGCATGGCGGGACGTCCCGGCATGGGCCCCGGCCGTGGCAGAGGTCCGGAACTGACGCCTTCCGTTGAAAAGGAGCGCGTTTCCAACTACGACCCGAACAAGAAAATGTACCAGCGCCAGTTCGACCCGGAGCGCAACCGCGCCAGGAAGGGTGGCGTCCGTGAGGTTGGCATCGTCCCGGACGATGATGTGATGCGCGGCGGCCGCAACAGGCGCCGCAAGATGAGCGTGCAGCAGACCATGGCGCCCATCAAGATTGAGAAGGCGTTCATGACGGCGGAGACGATCACGGTCAAGGATCTGACCGAGCGCATCGGCCGGCCGGCCGGCGACATCATCAAGAAGCTGCTGCTGCTGGGCATCATGGCGACGATCAACCAAGAGCTGGATTTCGAAACCGCGGCACTCGTCTCCGCTGAGTTCGGCGTTGCGCTGGAAATGAAGATGGAAAAGACGGCCGAGGATATCCTGACCGAGGAGAACTTTGAGGACAGCGACGAGGATCTCATCGAGCGCCCGCCGGTCGTGACCATCCTGGGCCACGTCGACCACGGCAAGACGTCGCTGCTGGACTATATCCGAAAGAGCCGCGTGACCGAGGGCGAAGCCGGCGGCATCACGCAGCACATCGGCGCGTACATGGTGGACCTGGATGGCAGACCGATCACGTTCCTGGATACGCCGGGCCACGAGGCATTTACGGCCATGCGCGCCCGTGGCGCCCAGGCGACGGACATCGCGATCCTGGTCGTCGCGGCGGACGACGGCGTTATGCCGCAGACCATTGAGGCGATCAACCACGCCAAGGCCGCCAAGGTGCCGATCATCATCGCCATCAACAAGATGGATAAGGAAGCGGCGAATCCCGACCGCATCAAGCAGGATTTGACCGCGTATGAGCTGATCGCCGAGGAGTGGGGCGGGGACACGATCATGGTGCCCGTTTCCGCGATCACCGGCGAGGGTGTGGACCAACTGCTGGAGATGATCCTGCTGGTGGCCGACGTGCAACAGCTTAAAGCGAACCCGAACCGCCGCGCGCACGGCATCATCATCGAGGCGAAGCTGGATAAGGGCCGCGGCCCGGTCGCGACGGTGCTGGTGCAGAACGGCACGCTGCGCGTCGGCGACACAATCGTCGCGGGCATGGCGTATGGCCGCATCCGCGCGATGGTCAACGAGCGCGGCGAGCGCGTGAAGGAAGCGCCTCCGTCCACGCCGGTTGAGGTCATCGGTTTCGGCGAGGTGCCGGACGCGGGCGATGAAATGAGCGCGGTTGACGAGCGCCTCTCGCGCCAGGTTGTCGAGGAGCGCCGCGAAAAACAGCGCGCCGCGCTGGTCAAGGCATCGGCCAAGGTCTCGCTGGATGAGCTGTTCACCAAGATTTCCGAGGGCGAAATCCAGGACCTGAACGTCATCGTCAAGGCGGACGTGCAGGGTTCCGTGGAGGCTGTTCGTCAGTCGCTGGAGCGGCTGTCCAACGACAAGGTCCGCGTGCGCATCATCCATGGCGGCGTCGGCGCGATCAACGAGAACGACGTCATGCTGGCGATGACGGCGGGGTCGATCATCATCGGCTTCAACGTCAGGCCGGAAAACAACGCCCGCGATATGGCGGCGCGCGAGGAAATCGATATCCGTCTGTACCGCATCATCTACCAGGCGATCGAGGACGTGGAAAAGGCGATGAAGGGACTCCTGGCCCCCGAATTCCGCGAGGTGATCCTCGGCCACGCGCAGGTGCGCAACACGTTCAAGGTCACGGGTGTGGGCACGGTCGCCGGCTGCTATGTCACGGACGGCAAGATGCAGCGCAACGCCTCCGTCCGCCTGCTGCGGGATAATGTGACGGTATTTGAGGGCAACCTAGACTCGCTCAAGCGCTTCAAGGACGACGCCCGTGAGGTCGCGACCGGCTTTGAGTGCGGCATCGGACTGGAGAAATTCAACGACATCAAGGAAGGCGACGTCATCGAGTGCTTCATCAACGAGCAGATCGAGCGGTAAGCCTTGGTGGGTATTCCACGGAGGGCCTGCATGAACTTTGACCGCATTGACCGAATTAGCGAGGAAGTGCGCCGCGAGGTGGACCGCATCCTTCGCGAGGAGGTGCGCGACCCCCGGGTGACGGGCACATGGTCCATCACCCGGGCGGACGTGACGAGGGATCTCCGCTACGCGAAGGTCCGCGTCAGCGTGCTGGAGGACGACCTCCGCGTGCCGCTGCTCAAGGCGCTAAAGAGCGCGGCCGGATTCATCCGCCGCACCATGGGCAAGAGCCTGAGCCTGCGCTATACCCCGGAAATACTCTTTGAGGCGGACGATAACATCGCCTACGGCGTGCATATCTCATCGCTTCTGGCTGAAGTCATGCCGGAAGGGGAAAAGACGAACGACGATGGACAAGAACCTTCAGAAACAGACGGAAATACGTAATCTTTCGGAAGCGATTGAGTCGGCGGGGCGTATCGCGCTGATTCTGCATATTTCGCCGGATGGCGACACCTGCGGCTCGGCGCTTGCGCTGCGCCGCGCGTTTGTTTTGTGCGGGAAAACCGTGGAAGTCGTCTGTGACGACCCGGTTCCGCGCCTGTACAAAGATCTGCCGGACGCGGAGAAAACAGTCCTGCCAGACGCACTGAGGAACGCTCCGCCGTTTGATCTGGCCCTCGCGGTGGACGTGGGGGATCGCGGGCGGATGGGGGAGAGCGCGCGCGTTTTTGACGCCGCGAGGCATACGGCGCAGATTGACCACCACGCAACCAACCCCGAGTATGCGGCGCTGAATGTGCTTTGTACGCCGCTGTCGGCGACTGGCGTGCTGGCCGGGGAACTGATCGATGCGCTCGGCGTGCCGATGGATTTACCCATCGCGGAGTGCCTGTTCGCCGCTGTGGCAACCGATACGGGCAATTTTAAGCAGCAAAACACCGACGCGGCTTCGTTGCGCCTTGCCGCGCGCTGCGTGGAGGCGGGGCTGGACGTGCAGCCGATGACACGGCGTCTGTTCGACCTGCGACCCTTCTGTCAATCTCAATTGCTCGGTCGCGCGCTGTGCGGCATGGCGCTATTCTTGGGCGGGCGGCTCGCGATGATGCGGCTGACAAAAGAAGATTTTGCCGAGAGCGGCGCGCTGCCGGAGCACACGGAGGGCATCGTGAACTTCGGCATCAACACGGCGGGCGTGCAGATCGCGTGCCTGCTCAGCGAGGCGGGGGAGAACGGCGTCAAGTGCAGCATGCGCTCGCTGCCGCCGCACGACGTATCCCGCGTGGCGGTGTCGTTCGGCGGCGGGGGACACGCGCTGGCAGCGGGCTGCACGCGCGGCCTGTCCATGGACGAGGCGTATGACGCGCTCCGGGACGCGCTGACGCGGGAATTGGAGCGGGCGGAATGAACGGATTTCTGAACCTGTTGAAGCCGCCGGGCATGACATCCTCTGACGCCGTCGTCGCTATCCGCAGAACGCTTTCCGGCGAAAAGGTCGGCCACGCCGGGACGCTCGACCCGGAGGCGGCTGGCGTGCTGCCGATCATGATCGGGAAAGCGGCGCGGCTGTTTGAATGGGTGACGGAGAAGCAAAAGGAGTACATCGCGGAGATCGCGTTTGGTGTTTCGACCGACACGCAGGACGCGCAGGGCGCTGTGGTTGAACAGTACAGTGGCCCGTACCCGGACGAAAACGCGATTCGCGCGGCGCTGCCAGCTTTCGTTGGCGACATTTTGCAAACCCCGCCGGCGTATTCGGCGCTAAAAATCGGGGGTAGGCCGGCATACGAGCTTGCGCGCAAGGGCGAGGAAATGGCACTGGCCGCCCGCCCTGCCCATGTGGACGGCATCGAACTGCTGGAAATGTGCGGCGGCGACAGCGCGATGTTGCGCGTCCGGTGTGGGAAAGGCGTCTACATCCGCACGCTTTGCCACGACATTGGCGCGCGGCTGGGCTGTCCGGCGCACATGCGCTTCCTGTTGCGCACGCAAAGCGGGCCGTTCACGGTGGAAAACGGCGTAACGCTGGAGGAATGGCTGAGCGCCACGCGGCGCGAATCGCTCCTGACGCCGATGGACGTGCCGATCGCGCACCTGCCCATGGCGCGCGTGCATCCAGCCTACGAGGCGAACATCCGAAACGGCGCGGCGCTGACGCGGTTTGAGGCCATGGACGGGGCGGCGCGGTCCGGAGAGGCGGTACGCGTCTACTGTGGAGACCGGTTCACCGGGATCGCCCGCTGGCGCGAGGATGCGCTGCGCTTTCAGGCGATGCTGCTGGAATAAGAGGAAGCCAATGGAAGCACGAAAGGAGGCACCGTCATGGACCGGATCAAGCAGATTCTGACGGAGCTGGAACGGCTGTACCCGGAGGCGAAGCCGGAGCTGGATTTCTCCAATCCCTTCGAAACGCTGATCGCGACGATGCTCGCGGCGCAGTGCACGGACCGGCAGGTCAACAAGGTGACGCCCGGGCTGTTCGCCGCGTATCCCGACGCGACGGCGATGGCGAGATTGTCGCCCGAGGAGCTGCACCCGATCATCAAGTCCTGCGGGTTCAAGAGCAAAGCCGTCAACATCGCGGCGACGTGCCGGATTCTCGTCGATCAATACGGCGGGGAGGTACCGGGGACGCTGGAGGCGCTGACGGCGCTGCCGGGCGTCGGCCGAAAGACCGCCAATGTCGTGCTGGCCAACGCGTTCGGCGTGCCCGCGTTCGCGGTGGATACGCACGTGTTCCGCGTGTCGAACCGGCTGGGCCTGGCCCACGCGAAGGACGTGCTGAACACCGAAAAACAGCTCATGGAAGCGATCCCCGAGAAGGACTGGATCGCCGCGCACCACTGGCTGATCTACCACGGCCGCCGCGTGTGCGACGCGCGGAAGCCCGCCTGCGGGACGTGCACGCTCGCCCCCTGGTGCGCGTTCATGAACAAGGACGGCGGCTGATATGAACGCCTTGGCGCTATATTACAAAATGATCCGCGTCTCCATCCGGGGGCAACTGCAATACCGCGCCAGCTTCGTGATGATGATGCTCGGCAACGCGCTGGGTGCGTTCATCGAGTATCTGGGCGTGTGGGCGTTCTTTGGCCGCTTTGGCGCGCTGGGGGACTGGACGCTCGCGGAGGCCGGGGTGTTTTACGGTATCGGCGGCATCGCGTTCGCGCTGTGCGAGGCGTTCACGCGCGAGTTCGACGTGTTTGGAAACCATGTGCGGACCGGGGAATTTGACCGCATGCTGCTCCGGCCGCGCTCCACGGTGCTGCAGATGCTGGGCGCGCAGTGCCAAATCCTGCGGGTGGGCAGGCTCTTGCAGGGCGTGCTCGTCCTGTCGGTCAGCCTTACGTCGCTCCGGCTTGCCTGGGGCATCGAGCACTGGATTTTGCTCGCGTTGACGCTTGCCGGTGGCGCGCTGCTGTTCTCCAGCATAATCATACTGCAGGCGACCTCATGCTTCTGGACGGTGGAATCGCTGGAGGTGTGGAACTGCATCACGTATGGCGGCATCACGCTGACGCAATACCCGCTGTCCATTTACCCAAGGCCGCTGCGGTTTTTCTTTACATTCCTGGTGCCGCTTGCCGCGATGAACTACTGGCCGTGCGCCTTTTTGCTCGGCCGCGGATATGTTTCACCGTGGCTTAGCTGGCTGGCCCCGATGGTCGGCGTATGCGCGTTTATTGTTTCTTTATGCGTTTGGCAAATGGGGGTTCGTCAGTACCGGTCTACAGGGAGTTGATTTTTGGCTCAATTTCGTCTATGATATTCAAAGGCTTCATAGGCTGATGGGTGAGGAGGAATACCATGAATCAGTACCGCGTCGCCGTGATCGGGGCAACCGGCATGGTCGGACAGCGCTTTTTGACACTCTTGGATGGGCATCCGTGGTTCCGCGTGGTGTCGGTGGCCGCGTCGCCCCGGTCCGCCGGGCTGCCGTATGGGCAAGCCGTGGCGGGACGCTGGATGATGGACCGGTTGATTCCGGAATCGGTGCTGGAAATGACGGTGCTTGACGCGTCCGATGTGAAGGCGGTCAGCGCGGAGGTGGATTTCGTTTTTTGCGCGGTTGACATGCCGAAGGATGAGATCCTCGCGCTCGAGGAAGCCTATGCGAAGACGGAAACGCCGGTTGTATCCAACAATTCCGTGACCCGCATGCTGCCGGACGTGCCGATGCTGATTCCGGAGATCAATCCGGAGCACATGCAGGCGATCCCGCAGCAGCGCAAGCGGCTCGGCACCAAGCACGGCTTTATTGCCGTCAAGCCGAACTGCTCCATCCAGAGCTATGTCCCGGCGCTGCACCCGCTCCGCACCTTCGGGGTGAAGGAGGTGTCCGTCTGCACATACCAGGCGGTTTCCGGCGCGGGGCGGATGCTGGCGAGCTGGCCGGAGATGAACGACAACGTGATCCCGTACATCGGCGGCGAGGAGCTAAAGAGCGAGCAGGAGCCGCTGAAGGTGTGGGGCGGGCTAGGCGACGAGGGGATCAAGCTGGCGGCGACGCCCGTGATTTCCGCGCAGTGCGTCCGTGTGCCGGTCAATGACGGGCATTTGGCCGCCGTGTCGGTACGCTTTGAAAACAAGCCGACACGGGAAGAGATCCTGGCCGCGTGGAGCGATTGGGAGACGCTGCCGCAGCAGCTTGGTCTGCCGAGCGCGCCCAAGCCGTTCCTGCGCTATATGGAGGAAGAGAACCGCCCGCAGACCCGGCTGGACCGGAACGAGGGCAAGGGCATGGCCGTGACGATCGGCCGCCTGCGCGAGGATCCGATCATGGATTGGCGCTTCATTTCCCTCTCACACAACACGCTGCGCGGCGCTGCCGGCGGCGGGGTGCTCTCGGCGGAACTGCTGTGCAAGGAGGGCTGGATTCAGCCTAAATAACGAGCTATTTGAAGGGAGGAACCTGATTTGACCTCTGGGCGCTTGCTGTACAAAGGATGCGGCTGCGCGATGGTGACGCCCTTCACAAAGGAGAATACGCTCGATGACGCCGCCCTGCGAACACAGGCGGCGTTTCAATTGGAGCGGGGTACGGACGCGCTGATCGTCTGCGGCACGACGGGGGAGGCTTCCACGATGTCCCCGGCGGAGCAGGCGACAGCGATTGCCGCGGTGGCGGAAGTGGCGGACGGACGGGTGCCGGTGATTGCCGGCGTGGGCGGTAACGACACGGCCAAGGTGATCGCTGCCTGCCGCGCGGCCAAGGATGTCGGCGCGAATGCGGTGCTCGCGGTGACGCCGTACTACAACAAGACGACGCAGGCCGGACTTGTGGCACATTTCACCGCTGTGGCCGACGCGTCGGCGCTGCCGGTGATCCTGTACAACGTGCCCGGTCGCACGGGGCTGAACATGAAGGCGGAGACGGCGGAGGCCCTCGCCGCGCACGACAACATTATCGCGACCAAGGAGGCCAGCGGCGACCTGGCGCAGGTATCGGAAATTGTGCGCCGGTGCGGAGACCGGCTGCCGGTTTATTCCGGGAATGACGAGCATACGCTGCCCGTACTGGCGGTCGGCGGGGTTGGCGTGATCTCCGTGGCGGCCAACGTGGTACCGGCACAGATGCACGCGTTGTGTGAGGCGTTTTTCGCGGGCCGGATCGAGGCGGCGCGGGAAACGCAGCTCTCCTTATTGCCGCTGATCGCGGCGCTGTTTTCGGAGACCAGCCCGTCGCCCGTCAAGGAGGCGATGGCGATGATGGGGCAGCGGGTGGGCGCGGTGCGCATGCCGTTGGTGCCGATGGAGCCGGGAAACAGGGCGAAGCTGCGCGTATGCCTGGAGGAACTCGGCTTGCTGGCGTGATGCTGATTCTGGGGTATTCATGGTGGGAATTGACATTGCGCTGATGCAAGGCGGACGCGGGCGTGGGAATGTTTTCTCCACGCCCGCTGCTTTGTTGGGCATGCTGTCCTTCCGCGCGGAGCAGCTTGCTCCTTGTCTGACAGCCGCAAAACATGCTGCGCATGGGAACAACGCGCGCAAAAAAGCACCTCATTCGCTGTGGAAGAGGTGCGATGGATTCAATTTGCGTAACACTAACACATCACCGCGATGCTTCGCGTCAATTGTATATATACGATAGCATGAAAATGATGGCATGTCAAGAAACCGGGCGATGCGCGGCGATTGCGGGCGCGTTCGCGCCGGGAAGCCTGGTGCCGGCGCCTCAGCGCCCTTTCTCCGGCTTGCGAATGATGCGCGATGTGGCTATGCTGGCATTGCCATATGGCCGGATCGGAGGAGCAAGCATGGATACAAGCAGCAACGCGCTTTGGAAAGCGATGCAAAGCCCCGATAGCTTTGAGACGCGGGCGCACCGCTTTCGGGATGAGACGCGCCCCCTTTTCTTTCAGTATCTCGGCATCCAGCCGGACAGCCGTGTGCTCGACGGCGGTTGCGGTTCCGGCGTGTTTACACGCTATCTGGCGCAGGGGCTGACGGACGGGCACGTCACCGGATTCGACATCAACGAAGGGTTTGTTGCGTACGGCATGACACGGATCCGTGCGCTTGGGCTTCATGACAAAGCCATGCTGGAGGTCCGTGACGGATTTGCGCTTGACTATGCGGACGATATGTTTGACGCGGTGACGAATTACACATACATCAACGTGCTGTCCGACCCGGAGGCAGGGCTGCGCGAGCTGATCCGCGTTTGCAGGCCGGGCGGCGTTGTTTCCTGCGTGACGGCGCTCAACGCGATCCCGCCCGTCCAGTGGCAGGGCGATTACCCGTTTGAGGGGGTGGACGAACTGCAGCGGCTATCGGCGCTGGAGAGCGCAATCTTCGGCCATTTCGCGCGAAGTGCGTCGGACTGGAAGCAGTCGAGCACGTGGAATGGGTTCAACAACCCGAGGCTTTTTGAGCGATGCGGGCTGCGCGACCTGCATCTCTACCCGTTTTCACATCTCATTTGTTATAACGACGCGTACTTTCCGGCGGAATACCGGCGCAAGTTGGCGGTCGAGGAAACGACGGAGGAAATCGAATGGCTGAAGGGAAGGTATGCGGGCAAGGAGGACATTTACGAGGCGCACGGTTTCAGCCGGCGTGATTTTGACCGGCTGCTGTCGCTGCTGATGATCAAGCGGGCGTATCTAATCCATCACTTTGACACGGTCGGGAGTTTTGAATGGCACGGCGGGTTCAACTTCATTGTGACGGGCAGGAAACCGTAATCCGCGCGGATTTTGTCGAAGGAGCGCGCATAGCGTGTAGACAACGCACAATCCATCTGGTACAATAAGCAAAGCGATTGGCCGGAGGATTGTGCATGCGCGTTTTTACCTGTATTTTGCTGTTGGTTACGCTGCTTGTCGGCGCTTTTTTAGGATATTGCTACTATGGCACCCAGATGAAAATTGTGGGCGTGGCCGCGTCGGTGACACCGGCGAACGAAGCCCTTGGCACGTATAACGAGGTCCGGCAGCAGGTTTCGGACGGGGTATTCCTTGGCACAAAGTACAGGCTTGACGAGTTTGCAGCGGCGGAGGACTATGAGTTTTTGACGCTGACCGTGCGCATGGAGAACGCCGGTTTTTTGCCGATGGACTGGGTGCGCATCGAGGTCGCGCCCGGCGCGTCGGACGTATTGCAGCTCGCGGCCACGCGCACGCCGTCCCTTGCCGGCAACACCCGGTCCGACTTTTCCACCACGCTGCTGACGCGCACCGGCGGGGGCACGGCGCGGAAGATTACCGTTTCATACTATGTGTTAGGCCGCGCGTTCAGCGTGGTGTTTAGCCAATAACCCTTTCAAACCACAGGACAAAGCGCCTTTACGGGCTCGCACCGTTTTCCCACCGGCACATATGTTGTCAGTGTGAGGGGACTCACGGACGAACCGAAACAAGGAGGCGTTCGCATGTCATTTTATTCCTACAAGAACGCGAACCCGAGGAGTTGCCCCGGCCTCATCTCGGGCGATGCCATTTCGGGCTTAACCGAAAGGGTTTGCGTGCAGGTCAAGCGCGTGTACGACTCGGGCTTGATCCAAGAGCAACTGGATGACAAGGACATTACCATCACCAACTACGCCATCGTGCCGGCCTGCAATTGCACCTGCGGCGGCAACTGCTGCCCCGGCGAGCTGCCTGATCCGCCCGCGCCGGTTCCGCCGATCATGTTCGAGAGCTGCCGCTCCTCGTCCACGGCGGGCAACATCCGCGATCTGTCGATTGAGCGCCTCTGTGACCGGCCTTGTTTCGCCCGTGTGCGCGCCATCATCGACGTGCCGATCGACATTCTGTTCAGCGATTCCCGCTGTGTGCAGTATGTTGGGCAGGGCATCGTGAGCCTGCCGGTGGATGTGCTGCTCTCCATTCCGGATGAGGCCATCGTTCCGTACTGCATTGAGTCGATGGTGAGCGCCATCTGCGTGTCCGGTACATATCGCGGCGACAACGAGTTCCGCCTGACCATCTGCATCACGGCCGCCATCAAGGTCATCGCCGAGGTCGAGATCCTGGTGCCCAGCTACGGCTTCTGCACCATTCCGCCCAGTGAGGAGTTCGCGGAGAACGTATGCGACGAGTTCTTCAGCCTGCCGCTGTACCCGCCGGCCTCGCAGTGTGAGGACATCGGCTCTGGCTGCCGCGTGCCCTGCAACACGCCCAGTAACAACAACTGCAGCCCGTTCTTTAACAACAGCTGCGGCTGCGGCAACAACTACGGCTACCGGTAATTTCCGGTCGCTTTGGTGACAAAAAAGAAGGGGCTATGCCCCTTCTTCTTTATGCACGCATATTTACTCCATCACTTTTTTTTACGAAACATGGTCGCGCTGATTTTGCTCTCCGTGCCCTTTCGTATGCGGCCAATGTTCGCGCGATGCGCAAAAATGACCAGGGACGCCATCAGAATGGCAAAAACAAGGAAGAACCAATCTTGGCTGGCGATGGTTGACACGACGGCGATGAGCAGGTATACGGCCGCCGCGCACATGCTGCCCAGCGACACCATCTTCGTCAGCAGGATCACGACAATGCCCACGGCGAGGATGATGAGCGTGTACAAGGGCGTCAGCATGGCGAGCGCGCCGATGGACGCCGCGACGCCTTTTCCGCCGTGGAAGCCGTAAAACACGGGCCAAATGTGCCCGATCACGACAAAAAACGCGCCGAGCATGCCGCCCTGCCAGCCGGCGATCAGCATGCCGATGCCGGTCGAAAGCATCCCCTTGGCAAAGTCGCCCAGGAAAGTAAACGCCGCGGACTGGCGGCCCAGGGTGCGCAACGCGTTCGTCGCCCCGCTCGATCCGCTGCCGTGCTCGCGCAGGTCGATATTTCCCGTCAGGCGGCCAACAATCAGCCCGGTTTGTATATTGCCCAGAAGATAACCCAATACCCCGCAGAGAATGAGCGGAAGAATCATCAGGTCAGGCCTCCTTCTTTCGTTCGCGCAGAATGAACCGTATCGGCGTTCCTTCGAACCCAAACGCCTTTCTGAATTGGTTTTCCAGGTAGCGCTCATACGCGAAGTGCATGAGCGTTTGGTCGTTGAGGAACAGGACGAATGTGGGCGGTTTTACACTCTGCTGGGTGGCGTAGTAGATTTTCAGCCTGCGCCCACCGGAAGAAGGGGGCTGCTGCGCGAGCTGCGCGTCGGCCAGAACATCGTTGAGCACACCCGTGGTGATGCGGCGGGCAGCCTGTGCGTAGGCGTCGCGGACGAGGGAAAGCACGCGGTGTACCCGCGTCCCGTCCAGCGCGGAGATGGAGAGCACCGGCGCGTAGTCCATGAATTTGAGCTGCTCGATCACCTGCTTGCGCGTCTGGTCGAACGTGCCCGTGTCCTTCTCCATCGCGTCCCATTTATTGACGAGAATAACGGCCGCCTTCCCCTCTTCGTGGACAAACCCGGCGATCTTCGTGTCCTGCTCCGTGACGCCTTCGCCCGCGTCGATGAGGATGAGCGCGACATCGCAGCGGCGGATGGCTTCAAAGGAGCGGACGACGCTGTAGCGTTCCAGGGAATCGTCCTCGATGGCCCGCTTCCTGCGGATGCCCGCCGTGTCGATCAGGTTAAACCGCTGACCGTCCTGCTCAAACGGCACGTCAATCGCGTCGCGGGTCGTGCCCGGGATGTCGCTGACCATGACGCGCTCCTGGCCCAGGATGCGGTTGACCAGCGTGGACTTGCCGACATTCGGCTTGCCGACGACCGCGATGTGAATCGGCGGGTCCTCCTCTTCCTCGGCATCGTGGGCAGGGGGGAGGAGGCGCAGAATTTCATCCAGCAGGTCGCCAAGGCCCAGCATGTTCGTGCTGGAGATGGCGATCGGCTCGCCCATGCCCAGCCCGTAGAAATCGTACTGGCTTTCCCGGAGCGCGGCGGTGTCCGTCTTGTTCATCACGAGCAGAACCGGCTTTTGCGTCTTGCGCAGCAGGTCGGCCACGTCCTCGTCGTCCGCGGTCAGCCCGTCGCGGCCATCGACAAAAAAGAGGATAACGTCCGCCAGTTCCATCGCGACGCCGGCCTGACGCCGCATCTGGATGCGCAGGGGATCGTCCGATTTGGGGTCAATGCCGCCGGTATCGATCAGCGTGAATTTCTTGCCGAGCCATTCCACATCGGCATAGACGCGGTCGCGCGTCACGCCCGGCGTGTCTTCGACAATCGCGATCCGCTGGCCGACGATTTTATTGAAGAAAGTGGATTTGCCGACGTTCGGGCGGCCCACCACAGCCACCAGGGGTCTTGCCATGTCAATCCTCCATTATTCGTGATCGTACAACTCCCCTTGCAGCGCGTACAAAAACGCCGCGCCATCGCAGGGGACCGCATGCACCGGGACGCCGATCGCTTGCTCGACCGCATCCGGTGACAGATTATCCAGAAAAAGATCGCCTTCCTGCCGGAGCATCGCCCCCGAGATCAACACCTCGTCCGCCTGCACGCCCGCGAGCGCCGTTAGGAGGTCCTGCCCGGTCAGCAGTCCGGCCACGGTGACGGATTCGCCGAAGAACGCGTTCTTGACCGGGAATACCGTTATGGTCACGCCCGGCACCGGATTGCGCTCAATCAGCGCGGACAGGAACGGTGCGGCGGAGACGCCCGTGGCGATGACCACGCGGCGCGGCTTTGTTTCCGCCGGGTCCATAAAGCGATAGGCCGACGCGTATTCCTTCTCAAAGCTGCGCAGGAGGCCTACGCCGTTTTCAATCTGCGCGTATGCCTCGTAGGCGCCGTCGTCAGGCACGGGATACCCGCTCAGGCTGTAGAGCTCGTCGGCCGCAAACACAAAGCGCGTGCCGAGCCGCTCCATAAACCGCGTCTGCCACGCGTGCGCCTGATCCAGCAGCGAGGCGGCGGTCTGGCGCGTGTACGGCGAGAGCGCCGCGAGACCGTCCCGGTGGCGCGTAAGCCCAACCGGCACGAGCGCGGCGGACCGCGCGGCGGGGTGAAGGGCGGCGAGTGTTTCCAGCGTATCGTCCAGCACCGCGCCGTCGTTCATGCCGGGGCAGAGGACGATCTGGCAGTGGAACGCGATGCCCGCGTCGCGCAGGCGGTGAAGCTGGGGGAGAAGCCCCGCGGCGCGCCGGTTGCCCATCATGCGGGCGCGGACCGCGCCGTCCGTTGCGTGGACGGAGATATACAGCGGGCTCGCGCGGCGCGCGATGATCCGGTCAAACTCCCGCTCCGAAAGGTTCGTCAGCGTGATGTAGTTGCCCATCATCAGCGACAAACGCCAATCGTCGTCCTTGACATACAGCGTGCGCCGAAGGCCGGTAGGCATTTGATCGATGAAGCAGAAGACGCAGTGGTTCGCGCAGGCGCGCGGTCGGGAGACGAGCGTGGAGTCGAGCGTTAAGCCCAAGGGCTCACCCTCGTCCTTCTCCAAATGCACCTCGATAATGCCGGTATCGTCCTGGACCTCCAGCACGAGGCGCTCGCCCGCCGTCAGAAACTGGTAATCGATCTGGTCGAGCACCGCCTCACCGTTGATGGATAGCAGCACATTGCCCGGTTTGATGCCGCATTCGGCGGCGATGCCGTCCGGGTCTACTTCGGTGATGCGATGCGCCAAGCCGTTTGCCTCCTTGTCGTTTCATGAAAATTTCCGACCGCATGACCCCAGTTCGCGCGATTGCCCGTCTCACACGGAAAAACCCCGCTATCGGTCGCGCAGCACGCGTAACGGGGTTCAGCCGCCTGTGGGTATAATAGCGAACGGATAAAGAGATGTCAAGACTTGACCCGTGCAGGCAGGGCTTTCCCGCGAAACCCCTTTACGGCTCGGCAATCTCGACACCGCGCCGCTGTCCATGTTCCTTATCTTTTTCGTGCCGTGTCTGCTCGTCCAGCAACTTGCCCAGTTCGCTCATGAACGTGGAAATATCGCGGAACTGGCGGTATACCGAGGCGAAGCGGACATAGCTGACCTCGTCAATTTTGCGCAGTCCTTCCATGACCAGCTCGCCGATGGCGGCGGACGTGATCTCCTGGTCCAGCGCGTTGTACGCCTGCATCTCGATTTCCCGGACGAGGCGGTCGACCTCCGGCATCGTTACGGACCGCTTTTCAATCGACTTCACGATGCTGCGGCGGATTTTTTCCGAATCAAACGCCTCGCGGTTGCCGTCTTTCTTGATTACCAGCAGCGGGACCGCCTCCACCTTCTCATAGGTGGTGAAACGGCGGCCACACGTTTCGCATTCACGGCGGCGGCGTATGGCGCTGCCCTCCTCGGTGGGGCGTGAGTCCACCACACGGCTGTCCGTCCCGTTGCAGTACATGCATTTCATGGCAGTAAGCGTCCTTTCTCTTCAAAGAGCTATTATCCCACATTATAATGTATAATTCCACTTCCGTAAAGCCATAAATATTGTTTTATGTCGGAATTTCGTCGTTGAACTGTACAAGGATAATATCGTCGCCAAAACAGCAAATCTGGCTCCAAGGAATCACGATGCCGCGCTTCTCCCCACGCAGCAGGGCCATGAAGTCAAACGCGCCGGGGACAACGATCGCCTCGATTTGCCCCGTATTGACATTGAACTCAATATCCATCACCTTGCCGACGCGTTTGCCGTCGCAGACGTTTACCACATCCTTGGTCTTCAGCTCCGTAAGGCTCACGGCGCTCACCTCCAAGCTATTGTATGCCTCGGGGCAATGTGCTATAATAAAAAGCAGTGGGGATTTCTTGCGAAATCCCTTTGTGGCGTCCGATTGATCAAATCCGCGCCGCCATTCATGTGAAAAAGGATCCGAAAAAGGGGGCATCAGCGTGAAATTGGACATCCGATACGCGTCGCGCCCGGAGGATGCGAAGCGTTACGACACGGCGCTGCTACGGCGTGAACACTTGATTGAGCGCGTTTTTGAAGCGGACGAGGCGCGGCTCACGTACAGCCACTACGACCGCATCATTGCCGGCGGGATCATGCCCGTGCAGCAGGCGGTCCGGCTGACCGGCGGGAAAGAACTCGCGAGCGACTTTTTTTTGCAGCGGCGCGAGTTGGGCGCGATCAACGTGGGCGGCCCGGGGAAAGTGACCGTCGACGGGGAAATCTACGAGATGGGCCACCGGGACGGGCTGTATGTCGGCATGGGCGCGAAGGAGCTCGCCTTTGAGAGTCTGGACGCCAAGAACCCCGCGAAGTTCTACGTGAACTCCGCCACCGCACACAAGACATACCCGAACCGCAAGATCAGCATCGGGGAGGCAAACCCCAGGCCCCTGGGCACGGCAGAGCAGTGCAACAAGCGGACGATCTACCAATACCTGCATCCGGCGGTCATGCAGACCTGCCAGCTCTGCATGGGACTGACGGCGCTGGAGCCGGGCAGCAACTGGAACAGCATGCCCTGCCACACGCACGCGCGCCGGATGGAAGTATATTTCTACTTCGACCTGCCGGATGGAATTATCTTCCATATGATGGGAGAACCTACGGAAACGCGCCATATCGTACTGCATAACGAGCAGGCGGTCATCAGCCCGAGCTGGTCGATCCACACGGGCGTGGGCACGCGGAACTATACGTTCATCTGGGGCATGGTGGGGGAGAACCAAGACTTTGACGACATGGATCACATCGATCCCAAGGACCTTCGGTGACGATCGCAAGCGATCGCTGACGCGGCCACGAACATCGACGGCGGCGCGGATTGGAACAATCGGGCGCCATAAGGGAATTCCGCGAGGAATTCCTGCCTCGAATGTCAAGAATAAGGAGGCAACGGTGGACATCATTGAATGGGTGCTGAAAGTGCTGCTATTCATCGGCAACGCGTGGATGGCGGTTCTTTTGGCGTACAATCTGTACCTAAGCATTTTCGGCTTCAAGCGCAATCCCCGGACCTATGAGCGGCAGGACCCCAAGGCCCGCTTTCTGATCCTCGTGCCCGCGCACAACGAAGAGGCGGTCATCGCCGAGATGGTGCAAAGCCTTTCCGCGCTGGATTACCCGCGGGAGATGTACGACTTCTACATCATCGCAGACAACTGCACCGACCGCACGGCGGAAATCGCCCGAGGGCTCGGCGCGAACGTCATTGAAACGCAAAAAGAGAACGAAAACGCCGCGACCGGCAAGCCCATCGCCCTTCGGAAGGCGCTGATCGAGCTGTCGGATTATGCCGAGCGGTATGACCTGTTGATGATTTTCGACGCGGACAACCTGATGGACGCGAACATCCTTCGCGAGGTGAACAGCCAGTACATCAGCGAAAAAGAGCCGGAGATCATCCAGTGCTACCTGGGCAGCAAGAACCACAACGGCGTGGTCGCGATGTTTTACCATATGACCTACACGGTGACCAACCGGTTCATGAACCTGGCCAAGTACCGCCTGGGCTGGAACATCCCGGTGGGCGGCACGGGCTTCGCGATCCAGACGGCGTACCTGAAGGCGCGCGGCGGCTGGACGACGATGTCGCTGACGGAGGACTTCGAGATGCAGGTGGACGTCGCGCTGAACGGCGGCCGCATCCTCTGGAACCACAACGTGCGCATCTACGACGAAAAGCCCACGAACCTGATCGCTTCCTTCCGCCAGCGGGTGCGGTGGAGCCAGGGGCACTGGTTTGTCGCGCTGCGCAACACGCCGCGCCTGTTCAGCGTCTGGGCGCACGGCAAATTGTCCTTTGGCGAGATGCTGTCGCTGCTGACGTATATGTACTCCATGGCGGCGCCGGTGTTCATGCTGCTGATCCTCGTCAGCAACCTGCTGAACCTGCTGACCCCGGTTGTGTACGGCAACGCCCTCGCCACCGCGATGAACGCGGCGCAGGCGGCCATGCAGATCGGCCGGTCGCAGACGCATCCGCTGTTGCGGCTCGTTATCACGTCCATTCCGTCCGCGCTGATGCTCCTGTACAGCTTTTTCACGCTGTACTGGTGGGCCGAGCGGGTGGATAACGGCACGAAGGTGCGCATTACGCGCCTGCCGGCCATCCTGGTGAGCTACTTTGTCAACCTGCTCAACGTATCGCTCGCGCAGATTGTCGGGCTGGTCAAGCACCGGCAGCAGAGCAAGTGGGTGAAGACGCAGCACAAAATACGCGGGCGGGAGCCTGTGAACGTATCATAAACTAGCGGCAAGGATTTCTCGGGAAATCCTTTCACGGTGCCCGATTCTCCGAATCCGCGCCGCCACCAAAAGACAATTGGAGAGAATCAAATGAAGAATTCATCGGCGCCCGCCAGCTTCGCGCTTCGCGTGCGCCTTCGCATGCGGGGACACAGAAGCGTGGCGCGGTCGCTCGCGCCGTACAGGCCGGTCGGATGGTGCGGCATGGCACAGCGCGCGGGAGAGGAGCCGTATTGCGCGTTTGGCGGGCAGGCGGTTCTGGACGGAGCGGCCGTCAGCCGGGACACCATCTTCCGCATCGCGTCGATCTCCAAGACGGTCGGCGCGGCGGCGGCAATGCGGCTTGTGGCGAGGGGCAAGCTGTCGCTGGATGGCGACATCGCGGATGTGCTGGGCTTTTCCGCCGGCAGACCCATCACGCTGCGGCAGCTATTGACCCATACGGCGGCGCTGGACGACCGGCCGGTGTACGACCGGGTGATCGGCAGCGCGAACCCGCCGCCGCTGGACGAGCTGCTGCCGAAGAGCTTCCTATCGTATGCGCCCGGCACGCGCTTCCGCTACAGCAACCTGGGCGCCGGGGTGGCCGGTATGCTGGTGGAGGCCGCGTCTGGCATGCTCTTTGACGATTTTGTGCGGCAGGAGCTTTTTGACCCGTATGGCATTGACGCGTCGTTCCACCCGCAGCGAATTGTTAGCAAGGACCGCATGGCAAACTGCTACCGCGTGCCGGGGCGCAAGCTCTCCTACGACGCCCACGCCATCGCGGCATCGCCGATGGACGAGGTGTCCAACCCGCGCATGCACTACGCCATCCCGGCTGGAAAGCTGATGATCTCCGCGTCGAACCTGCTTTGGCTGTTGCAGATGATCTACGCGGAGCAAAAGGAGCTGTTCGTGCGCCAGGACCACATCGGCAGCGTCACCTGCGACGCGGGGCGGGGTCTTGGCGTCGCGTGGGCGGGGGAGGGCACCTTTGCGCGAGACCGCGCCTTCTGGGGGCATCAGGGCTCCGCGTATGGCGCGCTCAGCCAGGCATGGATAGACCCGAAGGACGGGACGGCGGCGGTGCTGCTCACCAACGGCGCGGTACACAGCGGACTAGGTTCGCTGTACATGGCGGGGCAGGCCGGCATTGCCGCGCTACTTGACCAGGTGGCGGGGCATGGGGTATACTAAATGTAGTTTACCTCCAGGTAAACAATACAAGTATTTGTCAGGAGAGACATGATACACGGCAATGTAGAGGGAATCCGCGCGTCGCTCCTTACGGAAATGGACGCGCTGTACACGATGGAGCTGGACGAGGACGCCTTCGCGCCGCCCGAGCTGGTCTCGCTGCTCGTGCGCTACAGCGCACAGATACGGCGGGAGGTGTCCGTGTATATCAGCCGGGCGGGGGATGTGCTGGATGTCTCCATCGGCAACCTGGACAGCGTTCCGCTGCCGGAAGTCCGCCTACGCCGGAGCCTGGAAAGGCTGTCCGGCGTTCGCTGCATTCACACGCACCCAGGCGGCGCGCCGGACCTGTCCGACGTGGACCTGAACGCGCTGCTGACGCTGAAGCTGGACGCGATGGCGGCCATCGGCATCCTGGGGGAGCGCGCGACCGGCATACAGGCCGCATTCCTGGGCGAGCGGGTGAATGGCGTTCCGCAGCCGGAAATCACCGGCGTGATCGCCATATCGCAGATTCCGCAAACAGCCTGGATGCGGCATATTGAGGAGTGCGACCGGATGATCCGGGAGACCGCGTCCGAAGCGGCGCCGGACCGGCCGGAGCGCGCGATTCTCGTGGGCGTGGAGAGCGAGGAATCGCTGGAGGAACTGCGCTCGCTGGCGGAGACCGCCGGCGCGGTGGTGGTGGATGTGCTGCTGCAAAAGCGGGACAAGCCGGACAACGCGACGTATATCGGCAGCGGCAAGGCTGAGCGGCTCGCGCTGGACGTGCAGGGCATGGATGCGGACCTCATCATCGTGGACGACGAGCTGACGGGCGCGCAGACCAGGAACCTGGAAGCGGTGGTCGGCACGAAGGTAATCGACCGCACGACGCTCATTTTAGATATATTCGCGCAGCGCGCGCAGTCCCGCGCCGGCAAGCTGCAGGTGGAGATGGCGCAGCTCGCGTACCAGCTTCCGCGGCTGATCGGGGAGGGCGTTTCGCTGTCCCGGCTTGGCGGCGGCATCGGCACGCGCGGCCCGGGCGAAACAAAGCTGGAAATCAGCCGCAGGCGCATCCGAAAAAGACTGGCCGACCTCCGTGCGGAGGTTACGGAATTGTCGCGCCAGCGGTCCGTGCAGCGGACACGGCGCGAGAAGAGCGAGACGCCCGTCGTCGCGCTGGTCGGGTACACGAACACCGGGAAGTCCACGCTGCTGAACCTGCTGTCCGGCGCGGACGCACAGGTGGAGGACAAGCTGTTTGTCACGCTCGACCCGGTCACGCGGCGCGTGCCGCTGCCGGAGGGCGGGGAGTTCCTGCTGGTGGACACGGTCGGTTTTATCCGAAAGCTCCCGCACGCGCTGGTGGACGCGTTCCGCTCCACACTGGAGGAAACGCTGCTGGCAGATCTGCTGGTGATTGTGTCCGACGCCTCGTCGCCGGACGTGTTCGTCCAGCACGACGTCGTCCTGTCCGTCCTGTCGGAGCTTGGCGCGGGGGATAAGCCCGTGCTGGACGTGTTGAACAAGACCGATATCGCGGAGAAACCGCCGGCGCTGCCGGGCGCGGTGGCGATTTCCGCCAAGGAAAAAACCGGGATGGACGCGCTGCTCGCCGCCATCGCGGTACGCTTGTTTGCCGAGCAGCGCACGGTGAAGCTGCTGATCCCGTACGCGCAGGGCGCGCTGCTATCCCAGTTGCACAGCGGCGCGACGGTGCTGGACGAGGCGTATGAGGAGGATGGGACGCGCGTGACCGCGCGCATGCCCAAGGCGCTGCTGGACCGGCTGCTCCACGCGCTGGGGGAGAACGCCGCGCAGGCCGTATGCTTGGACCAGGGGAAGCGCCATGGGAATTGAAGCGCGCGCGCTGGCCTTTCTGCTGTCCCTGATGTCGCTGTTCACGCGGGCAACGGTCGATCTGCTGCCGGATCTGACGGACAAGACCAGCATTCTGGCGCTCGTCAACCGGCGGTACACGCTCACGCGCGACTTTGAGCCGGAATCGCTCGTGCTGCCCGCGGTGCGCATCGCGGCGGACAAGGAGAAACATACGCAACTGCGCCCGGAGGCGGCCACCGCGCTGGAGGCGCTGTTCGCGGCGGCGCTCGCGGACGGGCACACGCTGTATGCCGTGTCCGGCTACCGGAGCTACGCGTCGCAGAGCGCGCTTTTCCGCGACAAGGTGAACCGGTCCGGGGAAAAAGAGGCCATGCTGCTGGTCGCGCAGCCAGGCACATCGGAGCATCAGCTCGGCTTGGTGATGGATGTCAACGGGGAAACAACGCTGAAGGACGGCCTGGAGGAAAATTTCGCCGCGTCGCCGGAAGGGCGATGGATCGCGGAAAACGCGCACCTTTTTGGCTTCATCATCCGCTATCCGCGCGACAAAACCGACATCACCGGATACTCCTGGGAGCCGTGGCACCTGCGCTATGTTGGGGTGGAGGCAGCGGGGGAGATATTCGCGCTGAATATCACGCTGGAGGAATACCACGCGTTGCTCTGGGAACAAAGCGCGCAGGCCTGGGCAACAAAGGGGGAATAGCATGAGGAACCGGACTCGCTGTTTTTGTGTGATCTTGACCGCCGCCCTGGCGGCGGGCGGTGCGGCGGCGGGCGCATCGAATGTGCTGACGCCAGATATTTTGCCGTATGCCACAGGGGACTCGGCTTTCGCGTTTGCGCAACCGGATGATTCGCCCGATCCGGCGGTCATCCCTACGCCGACACCGATCCCCGCTGAAATCCCTTGGACGTACGCCATCTCGCGGGAAATTCTTGCCGATCAGGATGACGTGATCCGCTTGGTGAACAAGGAATCGCTGCTGGAAAAAGAGTACCCGCCCGAGGACGACACGCACGCGCTCGTGGACGCCGCTGTGCGAAAGACATCCAGCTCGGCCATCAAGGCGCGCGTAGTCGCCAGTGACGCGCTGGACGCGATGTTTGCCGCGGCCGAGGCGGACGGCCTGAAGCTGTATCTGCATTCCGGCTATCGCGCCTACAAGACGCAGGCCACGATGTATGAAAACCGGATCAAAAACATCGGGCGGGACGACGGTGTCGTGCAAAAGCCCGGCGCTTCCGACCACCAGACGGGCCTCGGCTTTGACGTGATTAGTTGGGCCTGGCGGGATTCCAAGCTGAACGCCAAGTTTGCTAAGACCGAAGAAGCCAAGTGGATGGCGGAGCACTGCCCGAACTACGGGTTCATCATCCGGTATCCGGAGGGCAAGGAGGACATCACCGGCATCATCTTCGAGCCATGGCATTTGCGCTATGTCGGCGTGGATGTTGCCCGCTATATGACGGAATGCGCGCTGACGCTGGAGGAGTTCACCATTGAGTGGAAGTCCGCGATGGCGGAACACAACGCGCTGACCAGCCTGGGGGATGGCCAGGGACAACAAGGCGCGGAAAAAGACAGCTTTAGCTTTTGACGGAGGCTTCCATATGATCGGATTTATCGGCGCGGGCAATATGGCATCCGCGCTCATGCGCGGCATGATCGAGGGCGGTGCGGACCCCGCTTCGCTAACCGCCTGCGATATCAGCAAGGCCCGCATGGGTATTGCGCGGGAAATGGGCGTGCGGACGGCGGAAAGCATCGCGGTGCTTGCGGAGGCGTCGGATTTCGTCGTGCTGGCGATCAAGCCGAAGGACTGCGCGGCGGCGCTGGAAACGCTTCGCGCGCTGCCGTTCGCCCGGGCGCTGCTCTCCATTGCCGTGGGTTGGCCGCAGGAGAAGCTGGCGGCCGCGCTGCCGGAATGGGGTGTCGCGCGGGCGATGCCCAACACGCCGGCCCTGGTCCGCGAGGGCGTCATCGCCTTTAACGAGAATCACACCGTCGCGCCGGATGCGTTTGAGCGGCTGCGCGGTCTGTTTTCGGCCTGCGGGCGGACGTTGGTCGTTCCGGAGAGTCTGTTTGACGCGGTGGTGGCCATCAGTGGCAGCGGCCCGGCATACGCGTATCTGTTCATCGAGGCGCTGGCAGACGCCGGGGTACGGCAGGGCTTACCGAGGGACATGGCGTATACGCTCGCGGCGCAAACGCTGCTGGGCGCGGCCAAAATGGTGCTGGAAACGGGCACGCATCCGGGCGCGCTCAAGGACGCCGTAGCGTCTCCGGGTGGCACGACGATCGAGGCGGTGTACGCGCTGGAAAAGGCTGGCTTCCGCGCGGCGGTGATGGACGCGGTGGATGCGTGTGCGCAGAAGGCCGCGCGCATGGGGAAGTGAGTGGGGGAGATCGACGATGAAAACGATTACCATCCATACGGACGGCGCGTGCTCCGGAAACCCGGGGCCGGGCGGCTGGGCGGCGGTTCTGCGGTACGGGAACCATGTAAGGGAAGTCAGCGGGTTTGTCGCGGGGACGACGAACAACCGGATGGAGATTCGCGCCGCGATTGAGGGGCTTGCCGCGCTGAAGGAGCCGTGCGGCGTCACGATTTGCTCGGATTCGGCGTATTTGGTCAACGCGTTTGAAAAGGGCTGGATTGCCAACTGGAAGCGAAACGGCTGGAAGAACGCCGAAAAGCAGCCCGTGGAAAACCAGGACCTTTGGCAGCTTTTGCTGATCATGACCGCCAAACATACCGTCAAGTTTGTGAAGGTGCCGGGTCACGCGGACAATGTGGACAACAACCGCTGTGACGCGCTGGCCAGAGCCGCGATCAAAGATAACCTGGACGAGCTGAACCGCATGGAAGAAGAGCGGGAACATCTGCTTGAACTGGACCAGGAAGCGGAAAAAGAACTGGACCGGCTGGAAATGGAAGAAATGCAGGAGTTGCAGGGCGGGCAATAGAGCCTTCCCCTTGCCTCTACATCTATTCGCGAAAGGCATCTTTAACGAATAGATATGCCCCTAAAGCCAAACCGACGCCAGAAACGAGGTTTTCCATGCCCCAGACCGCCGATTATGCCAAAATAGCCGCCCAGCGGCACACACAGATGATCCGGCAGCTTCTTACGGAAATGCCGCGCTGTGCCGCGGATTTCACGAACGCGCTGGAAGATCAGACATCCGCGCTGACGCGGCTCGCCTATCTGTACGATCTGCGCATTTTCTTCGACTATCTCATCCGGGAAGTTCCCGCGTTTGCGGACAAACAGCGCACCGCGCTGACCTACGACGACATCCGCGCGATCACGCTGACGGACATCGAACGGTTTCCAAACTACCTGACCCTCTACTTCAAGGAGTCTGACCCGGATTTTGCGATTGAAAACGCGGAGCGCGGAAAAATGCGCAAGCTCAGCACCCTGCGCTCGTTTTATAATTATCTATTTGAACATAAATATATCAAGGGCAATATCGCGTCGCTCGTTCCGCTGCCAAAGCTCCATGAAAAGGCAATTTTGCGCCTGGAACCGGACGAAGTCGCCCGCATGCTCGACCTGGCGGAGAGCGGCGACGCCTTTGGCGACCGGCAAAAAAAATACACCGAGCATACTCGGCTGCGTGATGTGGCCATTTTAACGCTGCTGCTCGGCACGGGCATCCGTGTCAGCGAGTGTGTCGGCGTGAACCTGAACGACATGAACTTCGAGGAAAACGCCTTTTTGATCACCCGAAAGGGCGGAAAACAGATGATTCTGTACTTTTCCGACGAGGTCGCGGGCGCGCTCAAAGCCTATATCAAGGAGCGCAAAGAGGTCCAGGCGCTGGAAGGCCACGCAGAGGCGCTATTCCTGTCGTTGCAGCGGCGGCGCATCACGCAGCGCGCCATCGAGAACCTGGTGAAGAAATACGCGCTGGCCGCCGCGCCGCTAAAGCGCAAAATCAGCCCCCATAAACTCCGCAGCACCTACGGCACGGAGTTGTACCGCAGCACCGGCGACATCTATCTGGTCGCGGACGTGCTGGGCCACGCGGACGTGAACACGACGCGCAAGCACTACGCCGCGATGAGCGAGGATCACCGCCGCCGGGCGGCAAACGCCGTCAAGCTGCGCGACGACGACTAAGCATCAGCCATCCTCATCAGCCGGCGCGGCCACATCCGGCTCGCTGTCCAGCGATTCCTCCGGCGTCAGCACCCCGTCGATGCGTATGGCCCGATAATCCGCCGCGGATGTCAGGCATTTTTTGCAGTTGTCGCAGATTTTCTCCGGGTCCAGGTCGCAGCGGTCGCATTCGCCGCATTCCACGCATGCCCTGTCATACAGGATACACTCCCGGTAGTTGCGCATTTTTCTTCCCTCCTCTCCCCTATTGCGGTTGTTTTGGCGCATTTCACGAACAAATGTTTCGATTTATCTTGTTTCCCGTACATTTTCATGCTATACTGTGAATAGAAAACAAGATTCGAGGTGGCAACCAACTATGCGTAGACCGCGTGGCGATAACCAGGCGAAAATTCTTGCGTTCATTAAGCAAGAAATTCAGGAGAAGGGCTATCCCCCGTCGGTACGGGAAATTTGCGACGCGGTGGGCCTCAAATCAACCTCCACGGTACATGGACACTTGACACGGCTGGAGAAAAAGGGTCTGCTGCATCGGGACACCATGAAACCCCGCGCCATCGAGGTGCTGGGCGACCCGGCGTTTAACCGCAACGCCACAGTGCCCGTGCCGCTCGTAGGCCGCGTTGCCGCAGGCATCCCCATCACCGCCCTGGAACAGATCGAGGAACAACTGATGCTGCCGACGGAATTTGTCGGAGACGGCGAACATTTCATCCTGATCGTCCAAGGGTCCAGCATGATCAATATAGGCATCATGGACGGGGATTATGTCGTCGTGCGCAAGCAGTCCACGGCTGAAAACGGCGAGATCGTCGTCGCGATGGTCGAGGACGAAGCGACCGTCAAACGCTTCTTCCGCGAGAGCGGGCGCTTCCGCCTGCAGCCTGAAAACGACGAAATGGCCCCCATCATCGTGCGCGAGGTGACGATCCTGGGCAAAGTGGTCGCGCTGCTGCGCAAGATTTAGCGTGCTAACACAGCCCGTAGTGCCTCTCCCACGGCCAACCGGCAATGGGCGTAGTGCAGTCCGCCCTGGAGGTACACGGCGTACGGCGGGCGGATTGGCGCGTCCGCGCTCAGTTCAATGGAGGCGCCAGAGACAAACGTGCCCGCCGCCATGATGACCTGATGCTGATAGCCGGGCATGTCCCACGGCTCCGGCACGGCTTGGCTGTCGATGGGCGACGCGGCCTGAATGGCCTGACAGAAGGCGATGACGCGCTCCGGGCTTCCCAGGCGAATGGCCTGGATGATGTCGCTGCGCGGCGCGTCCGGCAGCGGGCTGACCGCGAAACCGGCATCGGCAAACGCGCGCGCGGCGAGCGTCGCACCCATCAGCGCCTGCGCGACCGCGTGCGGCGCCATGAACAGCCCCTGGAAAAACGCCTGATACCCGCCGGCGTAGGAGCCGACCTCCGCCCCGATGCCGGGCGAAGTCAGCCGGGTCGCGACGCGCTCTATTGCGTCCGCGCGACCGGCAATATACCCGCCCGTCGGCGCGAGGCCACCGCCCGGGTTTTTGATCAGCGATCCGACCAACACATCCGCGCCCACGGCAGAAGGTTCTTCCTCGCATGTAAATTCCCCATAGCAGTTATCCACCAGCACGGCTGCGCCGGGCGTTTTTTTGTGTACGAGCGCACAAATCTCGCCGATCCGCGCCAGCGTCAGCGACGGCCGCCACGCGTACCCGCGCGACCGCTGCACGAGCACGACGCGCGTGCTTTCCGTGAGCGCGGCGTCGATGGCCGTGAGGTCTACTTCCCCGCTCGCGTCCAGTTCCGCCTGATCGTAGCCGACACCGAAGCTCGCGAGCGAGCCGTCCGCGGCTTCGCCGATGCCAATGACCGACTCCAGCGTATCGTAGGGCTTCCCAGCGGCGGACAGCAGCCTATCCCCCGGCCGGAGCAGCCCAAAAAGCGCGACGGCGAGCGCGTGTGTGCCGGAAACGATCTGCGGCCGGACAAGTGCGGCCTCACAGCCGAGCACGGCGGCGTACACGCGCTCCAGCGCGTCGCGGCCGATGTCGCCATAGCCGTAGCCCGTCGTGCCCATGAAGTGTTGCGCGCCGATGCGCTCCGCCTGTAAGCACCTGAGCACGTGCGCGAAGCATGCCCGCTCCGTCCCGGCGATGGCTTCCCAGGCGGGCTGCAAGTCATCTTCCGCCCGCGCGAGCAGCGCGTCGATATCCTTTATATTCTCATTGCTCGGCATGCCGTTCCTCCTGATGCTGTACAATTTGCGCAATCAACGCCCGGTGCACCGCATCCTGGCCGTCATACGCGGAAAGGTCCACCCATCGGACGCGCAGGTCGCGCCGCAACCACGTCATCTGCCGCTTCGCATACTGCCGCGTGTGCGTTTTGATCGCCTGCACAGCCTCCGGGAGGCCGCATGCGCCGCCCAGCATCGCGACGATTTCCTTGTACCCGATGGCCTGAATCGCCTGCGCGCCCGTGGGAATGCCGGACGCCAGGAGGCCGCGCACCTCGTCCACGAGCCCTCGCGCGATCATGCGGTCCACGCGCGCGTCAATGCGGCGAATGAGCGTCTCCCTCGGCCATGTGAGCGCGAAGATCAGCCAGTCCTGCGCCGGTTCAGCCTCCCATTCGTTATCCCGCTCGGACATCGGCTTCCCGGTCAACTCGTAAATTTCCAGCGCGCGGACAATGCGCCGCGTGTTGTTGATGTGCAGCCGCGCCGCGCTCTCCGGGTCCACCGCCGCGAGCCGCGCGTGGAGCTTCCCTGGCCCATCGGGCGCTTCGATCTCCCGGGTGAGCCTTTCGCGCACGGCGCTTTCCCCCGCCGCCTCGCCAAACCGCAGCGGATGGCTGACCGCGTGCAAATACAGCCCGGTGCCGCCGCAGAACACGGGCAGCTTTCCGCGCGCGAGCACGCCATCCAGCACGCGCAGCGCGTCCCGCTGGTATTCGGCCACGGCGTATGCGGCGGACGGCGGCACATGGCCGATCAGGTGGTGCGGTATCCCCCGCGTTTCCTCCGGGGTCGGCTTTGCGGTGCCGATCGCCAGCTCGCTATAGATTTGCATGGAGTCCATGGAGATCACTTCGCCGCAGATCGCCTCACAGACGGCGACGGCCGACTCCGTCTTGCCGGTTGCGGTCGGCCCCGTGACGCAAACCACCAGCGGCCTGCTGCCCGTCATACAATCCTCCGAAAACGCTTGTCCAGCTCCACCTTCGCGATGCTGACGACGATGGGCCGCCCGTGCGGGCACGTCGGCGGCGCGCCGGTCGCGCGCATTTCTTCAATCAGCCGCGCGACGCTCTCCGGCGACAGCGCGTCCCCCGCCTTCACCGCCTTGCGACAGGCGAGCTTGACGAGCATGTCGCGCCGCTTCTCCCGCGTCGGCATCGCGCGATACTCGGTTAGGCTGTCCGCGAGTTCGCCAAAAAATCCCTTCATCTGCGGCGTGCCCAGCACCATCGGCACCGCGAGCACCTTGATCGATCGGTCGCCGAAATCCTCCAGGTCAAAGCCCGCCTCGCGCAGATCGTTCAGGCTCTCCATCAGCGCGGTGTGCTCCCGGTGCGTCAGTTCGATGACCTGCGGCACAAGAAGCTGCTGTGACGCCGTCTGCTGCTCCAGCGCCTTGGTGAACCGCTCGTACAAGATGCGCTCGTGCGCGGCGTGCTGATCGATGATGTACAGCACCTCGCCCTGTTCGGCAAAGACGTATTCCAACCACGCCACGCCGACCATGCGGAGCGGCTTTTGCGCGAGCGTCGCCCCGGGTATTTCGATCTGCTCCCGAATAGGTTCGGGGGGCGACGATTGTGCATCGGGTGGCTCCGGCAGGGAATCATTGGCAGAATCGGAAGAAAAAACCGGCAGGCGGTCGCGTTTTAACAGAGGCGCTATGGCTCCATCCATCATGCGTACCGGCGGACGGTCTAAATCCTGCCCAAAGGGGATCGCTGGTCGCAGAGTTGCGGTAGATGGCATTGAGGGCTCATCTTCGCCTATGTATTCGGGGCCAGTCTCCCCCGCTTTTTCTTCCCCCAACGCAAGCCTCGGCGCGGCTTCCAGCGGCTCCACCACAAAAGCATCACGCACGATGCCGGACAGCCCGGCCATCAGCAGGCGCTCGTCCTGGAAGCGCACTTCCAGCTTGTTCGGGTGCACATTCACGTCCACAGCTTCATACGGCATCGTCAAATGCAGCGCGCAGATGGGATACTTTCCGATCATCACCCGCTCGCGGCATCCTTCCTCCACCGCCTGGGACAGAAACGCGTTCCGCACGTACCGACCGTTCAGGATAAATGTCTGCATGGCGCGGCTGCTCCGGGCCGCCTCGCCCACGCCGACAAAGCCGCTCACCGCGCAGCCCGCCGCGCTCCCCTTCACTTCCACGAGCGATACCAGCGCCTCCCGCCCGACCACGCTGAATAGCGCGTCGCGCAAATTGCCGTTGCCGGGGCTGTGGTAGATTTGCCGCTCCGCGCTCGTCAGGCGGAAGGAAATATCCGGCCGCGCGAAGATCAGCCGCATCACGAGGTCGGACACCAGCCCCGCCTCGGTCGCGGGCTTTTTCAGGAACTTTCGTCTGGCGGGCGTGTTGAAAAACAGGTCGCGCACGGTGATGGCCGTGCCCTCCGGGCTGGCCGCGTCCTGAATCGACTCGATCACCCCGCCGGTCGCAATTGCCTTTACCCCGCTCCCGCTGCCCACGCGTCGCGTCGTCATCTCCACCCGCGCAACCGCCGCGATGGAAGCCAGCGCCTCCCCCCGGAACCCCAGCGTATGGATGGCGTCCAGCTCCTCGGCGGTGCGCAGTTTGCTGGTCGCGTGCCGCGCGAAAGCCATGCGGATGTCCTCCGGCGCGATGCCGCAGCCGTTGTCCGTCACGCGGAAGTACGTCAGCCCCCCGTCCCGTATCTCGACGGTGACCGCCGTCGCGCCCGCGTCAATGCTGTTTTCGATCAGTTCCTTGAGGGCGAAAGCGGGCCGCTCGACCACTTCGCCGGCGGCGATTTTGCCGACGACCAGCGGGTCCAGCGGGCGAATCGCGTGCCGCGCCTCCATCAGATGTTCCTCGCTTTCTCGCGCAGGGTGAACAGCGCGTTCAGCGCCTCCATCGGCGTCATGCTGTTGACATCCATCGCGCGCAGGTCCTCCACCAGATCGACGGACGCGTAGTTGGCAAAACCGACCTGCATCTGCTGCTCGGTCCGGTGCGTGTCCATGATGTTCGCGCCGATGGACGCCTGGTTGACATTCGCGGTGTCCAGCCGCGCGAGGATTTCCTGCGCGCGCGCCACCACAGGCTGCGGGACGCCGGCCAGCCGCGCCACGTGAATGCCGAAGCTCTTGTCCGCGCCGCCGCGCTCAATCCGGCGGAGGAAGATCACGTCCTCCCCGTGCTCCTTGACGGCGATGCGGAAGTTGACCACGCCGTCCAGCCGCCCTTCCAGCTCGGACAGCTCATGATAATGTGTGGCGAATAGCGTTTTCGCGCCGACTTCATTGCCCGCGAGGTACTCCACCACGGCCCACGCAATCGAAAGCCCGTCGAACGTGCTCGTGCCCCGGCCAATCTCATCCAAGATCAGCAGCGAGCGCCGCGTCGCGTTGCGGAGAATTTGCGCCGTCTCCGCCATCTCCACCAGGAAGGTGGACTGCCCGCTGGACAGGTCGTCCGACGCGCCGATGCGGGTGAAAATCCGATCCGTCAGGCAGATGGACGCGGATTTCGCGGGCACAAAGCTGCCCATGTGCGCCATCAGCGTGATGAGCGCGACCTGCCGCATGTACGTGCTCTTGCCCGCCATATTTGGCCCGGTGACGATCAGCATGCGCTGGTTCGTCAGGTCCATGTGCGTGTCGTTGGGCACGAACTGCTCGTCGCGCAGCATTATTTCCACGACCGGGTGGCGGCCGTCAATGATTTCGATTGCGCCGTCGTCGGTCATGTCCGGGCGGCAGTAGTTCTGCCGCTGCGCGGCGATGGCGAGCGAGAGCAGCGCGTCCAGCGCCTTCAGCCCCTCGGCCGTCCGCTGCATCCTGGCGATGGCCTCGCCGAGCTTGTCTTTCAGTTGGGCGAAAAGCTGCTGTTCCAGCCGCACCGCACGCTCCGCCGCGCCGAGAATCTGCTTTTCCATCTCGGTAAGCTCCGGCGTAACGTACCGCTCGGCGTTCGCGAGCGTCTGGCGGCGGATGTACCGCAGCGGCACCAGCTCGTAATAAGACTTCGTGACCTCGATGCAATACCCGAAAATTTTGTGGTAGCTGATGCGCAGGTTTTTGATGCCGGTGATCTCGCGCTCCTGCGCCTCCATCTCCGCGATCCACTGCTTGCCGTCCGCGGACGCGCGGCGCAGCTTGTCTAGCTCCTCGCTATACCCTTCGCGGATGACGCCGCCGTCGGCGATGGCGAGCGGGGCGTCCGGGTCGATCATCCGGTCGATCAGGCTGACGACATCGTCCATCGGGTCCAGGCTGCCGTGAACATCGCGCAGCAGCGCGGCATCCAGTTCGCCGCCGCCGAGCAGGTCCAGGATCAGCGGCACGGCGTCGAACGACTGCGCCAGCGCCAGACAGTGCCGCGCGTTCAGCGAGTTGTACGAAATGCGCCCGACGATGCGCTCAATGTCCCGCACGTTCCGCAGCGCGTCCCGGAGCGCCTCCATCAGCACGGGCGACGCCTTCAGCGCGGCGACGGCGTCATGCCGCGCGCGGATGGGTTCAAGCTGCGCCAGCGGTTGTTCCACCCAGCGGTGCAGCAACCGCGCGCCCATGGCCGTCGTCGTGTGGTCCAGCAGGTTCAGCAGCGTCCCCTTCCCCGCGCCCCGACGGATGGTCTGTGTGAGTTCCAGGTTCCGTCTGGCCGTCGTGTCCAGCGCCATATACTGCCCGGGCGTATACTGCCGCAGGCTGCCCAGGTGCGCCATGGCGTTTAGCTGCGTCTCGCCGATGTAGGCGAGCAGCGCGCCTGCCGCGCGGACCGCGAGTTTCGCATCGGCCAGCCCGAACGCGTCCAAGCTGCGCACCTTGAAATGCGCGAGCAGCTCCCGCTCCGCGTTCCTCCCCTGCCACGTCTCCGACGGATACGCGGACACCGGCGCGGTGAGCGCAAGGCCCGCGCATGCGAGTACGCCCGCCTCGTTGGCTAGAATCTCGGTCGGCGCGATGCGCAGCAGCTCGTTTTGCAGCGCAATTTGGGTATCGTCGATCTCAAAGACCATGCACTCGCCGGTCGATACGTCTGCGTACGCGACGCCCGCGCGGCTGCCGTCCACGCAGAGCGCAAGCAGGTAGTTGTTCGTTTTTTCGTCCAGCATCGATTGCTCGACCACTGTGCCGGGCGTAACCACGCGGATGACGCCGCGCTCCACCAGCGTTTTGGACTCCTTCGGATCGGTAAGCTGCTCGCAGATGGCGACCTTGTACCCACGCTGCACCAGGCGGCTGATGTACGTCTCCGCGCTGTGAAACGGCACGCCGCACATGGGCGCGCGCTCGGCTAGGCCGCAGTCCTTGCCCGTCAGCGTCAGTTCCAGCTCGCGGGACACGGTGTGCGCGTCGTCAAAGAACATCTCGTAAAAATCCCCAAGCCGAAAGAACAGGATCGCGTCCTTGAACTGTTCCTTCAGCGTCAGGTATTGGTGCATCATCGGCGTTAAGGCCATGCTTACGTTCCCTCGCTTGCGTTTGATTTTGCCTTTAGCGTGTTATGCCCGGCGGCCGTGACGGTGACCGGGACGAATTTTCCGATCAAGTCGCTATTTCCCGCGAAATTCACGGTGATGTTCCGGCCGCACTTGCCCGCGACCTGCGCCGCGCTGCGCCGCGCCACTTCTTCCACCAGCACGGTTTGCTCCGTGCCGACAAGCCCCTCGTAAATTTCGGCGGTGATCTGCTCCTGCGCGGCGATGAGCCGGGCAATCCGGTCCGCCGCTACATCCTCCGCGATGGGATTCGGGAGCTTCGCCGCACGCGTGCCCTCGCGGGGCGAAAAGATGAACGTGTACGCGGAGTCGTACCGCACGTCCTTCACCAGCGAAAGCGTCTGCGCAAAATCTTCTTCCGTCTCCCCCGGGAACGCGACGATCAGATCGGTCGTCAGCGCGATGTCCGGCATTGCGGCGCGGAGCGCCTTTACTCGCTCCAGATAGCTGTCCCGCGTGTAGACGCGGTTCATCGCCGACAGCACCGCGTCACTGCCCGCCTGCACGGGCAAATGCAGATGCCGCGCGACGCTTTTTGATTCCGCCATCGCCTCGATCAGCGCGCCCGACAGATCCTTCGGGTGTGAGGTCATGAACCGGACGCGCGGCACGCCGAGCGCGTCCAAACGCCGCAGCAGCAGCGGGAACGACGCGTCGCCCGCCAGATCATTTCCATAGGAATTGACATTCTGGCCCAGCAGCGTGATTTCTTGCACACCATCCTTCAGCAGCGCCTCGGCTTCGCGCAGGATGGCGTCCATGTCCCGCGATCGCTCCCGCCCGCGCACGTACGGCACGATGCAGTACGAGCAGAAGTTGTCGCAGCCGTACATGATCGTCAAAAACGACAGAAACGGATGCGTCCGCGCCGTCGGCATGCCCTCGGCCACGCGCCCTTCCTCGTCGTTCACCTCGATGACCTGCCGCCGGGTTTCCAGCGCGCGCAGCAGCAGCGATGGAAAGCGGTGCAGGTTGTGCGTGCCGAACGCCACATCGAAGAACGGGTATTGCCGCAGGATGATCCCCGCCATCTTCGGCTGCTGCATCATGCAGCCGCACACACACAGGACAAGCTCCGGCCGGCTTTTTTTAAGCTGTTTCAGCCACGTCATGTTGCCCAGCGCCTTGCGCTCGGCGTTATCGCGGATGCAGCAGGTGTTGAAGATGATGAGATCCGCGTCCTCCCGCGAGGCGGCCCGCGCCATGCCCATTTCGCTAAGCGTGCCGGACAGCGTCTCTGAGTCGTGCGCGTTCATCTGGCAGCCGTAGGTGATGATGAAATAGCTGGAGGGCCGTGGGGACAGGGATTCCACTTCGCGCATGGCCCGGCGCTGCGCCTCGATCTCCTGTGCCGGTACGAGCGGCGTCGCTTCGCGCTTCATGGCGTTTCCCCTCCTTGCGTCACGGATACGACCCCGGTGCCCTTGCAGTGCGGGCACGGCGCGGACAGGGCTTCCCGCACGGGCTGATAGACGGGCCTGCGCGTCATTTCCAGCAGCCCCGCCGCCGAGAAGCCGTGCATATGCCGCTTGGCCCGGTCGGCCTCGGACGCTCCCGCAAACGCGTCCAGCACGGCCTCACGCTCCGCGTCCGTCTCCATGTCCACAAAATCGATCACGATGATGCCGCCCAGATCGCGCAGGCGTACCTGCCGGGCGGCCTCGCGCGCGGCTTCCAGGTTCACCTTCAGCGCCAGACCGCCGGGCGTTTTGCCGCCCGCGTTCTTACCGCTGTTCACGTCGATGACGGTCATGGCCTCGCACACGTCGATGACGAGAAACGCCCCGCTGTCCAGCCACACCTTCCGGCGGAGCAGCTTTTCGACCTTCTCCCACAGCGCCGCACCGATCGGCCCGCGCGTGGGCGCGACACCCAGATCGCGCTCCGCCCGCGCCCAGAGACTTCCCGCTTCGTCCACCAGAGCGGGCGCTTTCCGCGCGCGGGCGCGGCCGGCGAGCGCGTTCCATTGCGCCGCGAGTGCCGCCGCTTCCTCCGCGATGATGCCTGCCGGCGCGTCCTCCGCCTGCGTGCGGATGACGAGGCCCATGCCCTCCGGACAAGCGGCTTTCGCGATGCCCAGCAGCCTTTCCCGCTCCTCGGGATCCTGAATGTGCCGGGACACGCCGAGCGCCGCCACCGTGGGCAGGAGCACGGCCCATTTCCCGGGGAATGACGGGTTCATGGTGACGCGCGGCCCCTTGCCGCCGCCCGGCTCCTTGACCACCTGCACCAGGATTTCCTGGCCGGGGCGAACCTGGATTTTGCCCTGTGACTGCGCGACGGGCAATCCTTTGACGGCGGGTGGAACATCGTCCAGCGGCAAAAACGCGTTCTTTTCCAGACCAATGTCCACGAACGCGGCGTGCATTCCGGGCAGCACATTTTCCACGCGCGCCGCGTACAGGTTGCCGATCAGCGGGCGGCTTTCCGCGCGCTCAAAGGCAAGCTCCACGGGCGCGCCGTCCTCCAGCACCACCATGCGCGTCAATCCGCTATTTTCATCCAATAAAACAGTGCGTGTTTTCGTCATGGCTTTCGCTTATAACTCCATCAGCGGGATGGGTTGCCCGTCCTTTTCGCCAAAGAGGCGGACGCGCCGCACACGCGCCTCCGGCACGGAAACGCCCGCCTGATCGGCCAGCGCGCGCAGCAGCAAATCGGGCTTCAGCGTGTCCTTCTCCGTCAGGGAGACGCGCATCGCGAGGCGGACATCGCCCTCGCCCGGCAGCGCGGACAGTTCATGCAGCATGGGCCGGATGTCGCACGGCTTTTCCCCGCTCTTTGTCTTGCGCACGGCCCAGATGTCGGGCCTCGCGAGCAGCGGCGCGATGTTCTCCGTGAGCGCGCGGGCGTCATCCGTGTGCGGCAGCGTGACCTCGTATCCGGCGGTGCGCAGCGCGGCCATCAGCTTGGGGTGGCGGTCGTCCACAGCGCGGGCGGAAAGCAGCGGCAGCGACGCGGGCATCGCGGGCGCGAGGCGGATGGCGAACTCGTCCGCCGGGCAATCCGCCTCCATCGCGACCTCCATCAACTCCTCCAGACCGGAAACGCCGACCGGCAGCGGCGACGCGAACGCGAGCACCACGTGCGGGTTGAAGCCCTGCGAGTATCGGATCGGCAGCCCGCTGCGGCGGAGCGCGCGCTGCACGGCGCGCATCAGGTCCAGGTGACCGATGTGACGAACCCGGTCGGTTTTTTCAAAGGAAGCGATCATCCGCATGGGAAGCACACCTCCGTCAGGCCGCAGTTGTTGCAGTGCCCGCGGCAATCGGGCGTCACTTCGGCTTGGTCGCCGCGCTTTTTTTCGGCCCACAGGAACCCTTGCGACACGCCCGCGTCGATGAACGCCCACGGCAGCAGTTCGTCCTGGCCCCGCTCGCGGTTCGCGTAGAACGCGGGGTCCAGGCCGCATTCCGCGAAGGCTTCCATCCACGCGTCGTACCTAAACTGCTCCGACCAGCCGTCAAACCGGCACCCGCGCTTCCAGGCGGCGAGCAGCACGTCCGACAGCCGCCTGTCCCCGCGCGCGAAGCACGCTTCCAAGAACGACACCTGCGGCTCGTGCCAGTGGAACGTCGCGCTCTTGACGGATTTCAGCGCGTCCCGCAGGCGGCGCTGCTTTTCGGAAAGCTGCTCGATGGTGTCCTGCGCGGCCCACTGGAACGGCGTGAACGGCTTGGGCACGAACGACGCGAGGCTGATGGAGATGCGCAGCCCCGCCGCGCGCTCGGCTTTCGGCACGCGGAAGTACTCCGCGGATACCATGCGCGCGACATCGGCGATGCCGTCCACATCCTCGTCCGTCTCCGTCGGCAAACCGATCATGAAATACAGCTTGATGCCGCTGTATCCGCTGCGGAACGCGTCGCGGCACGTGCGGACTAAATCCTCCTCCGTGACGCCCTTGTTGATCACGTCGCGGAGCCGCTGTGTGCCCGCCTCGGGCGCGAATGTCAGGCTGCTCTTGCGCACTTTCTGCGTCTGCTGGAGTGACTCGGCGAGGCTGCCGTCCAGGCGCAACGAAGGCAGCGACATGGAGACCCGCTGGCTGTCAAACGCCGTGGCGAGCCGCTTGGTCAGTTCCGCCAGCGCGGAGTAATCGCCCGTGGACAGCGACGATAGCGACACTTCCTCGTACCCGGTCGCGCCGACGAGCTTGTCGGCCAGTTCACATAGCCTGTCCACGCCGCGCTCGCGCACGGGCCGGTACAGCATGCCCGCCTGACAGAACCGGCAGCCGCGTGTACAGCCGCGCATAACCTCCAGCATAATCCGGTCGTGCACGATCTCCTGGAACGGCACGATGAACCGCTCCGGATACGGCGCGGTGTTCAGGTCGCGCTCAATGCGCTTTCTGACAGTCGCCGGAACCGACGGCTGGTTTGGCGCGAACGACGCCAGACCGCCGTCGGTATTGTACACCGCGTCGTAAAATGCCGGGACATACACGCCCTCGATTTGCACCAGCCGCAGCAAACACGCCTCCCGGCTTTCGCCCGCCGCCTTGGACGCGATGACCGCGTCGAGCAGGTCCTCCGTGCTCGTCTCGCCGTCGCCGATGCTGAACACGTCGATGAACGCGTGCAGCGGCTCGGGGCTAAACGCGCAGGGCCCCCCCGCCACGACAATGGGATCGCCCTCGCCCCGGTCGCGCGCCAGCATCGGTATGCCCGCCAAATCGAGCATTTCCAGGATCGTCGTGTAGCTCATCTCATATTGGAGCGTGAAGCCGACGATGTCAAAGTCGCGCACGCTCCGCCGGGATTCCAGCGAGAACAGCGGCACGCCCTCGGCGCGCATCTTGTCCGCCAGGTCCACCCACGGCGCGAACACGCGCTCGCACAGCGCGTCCGGCCGCGCGTTGATGATCTCGTAGAGGATCTTCATGCCGAGGTGGGACATGCCCACCTCGTACACATCCGGAAAGCAAAACGCAAAGCGGGCGGCGACCGCCTCCCAAGGCTTCGCCGCCGCGTTCATCTCCCCGCCGATATACCGGGCGGGCTTGGCAATCGTTTCAAGCAGCGCTTCAATGCGCGTTGTGTACTCCATCCTGCTCCTTTGGGTTCACCGAGGTGATGCTTGTTTTATTTGCGTTACAGCCAGCCCGGTATCCGGTCGTGCCGTACGATGTCGTCGTATGATTCGCGCTGGACAATCGGGTCGGACTTGCCGTATCTTGCCAGCACGACCGCCGCGTTCGGCACACGGTTATAGTGGCTTGCCATCGCGTATTGATACGCGCCGGCCGTCGGCATGGCGAGAATGTCGCCCACTTCGGGCTTGGGCAGCGGGAATGACATGCCCAGCACGTCGCCCGTCTCGCAGGCGCGCCCGGCGATGGCGTAGTTGCTGTTTGCGGGCTCATCGGCGCGGTTCGCGAGCAGCGCCTCGTACTTGCCCTCGTACAGCGCGACGCGCGGGTTGTCCATCATGCCGCCGTCCACGCTGACATACGTGCGGATGCCGGGGATTTCCTTCACGCCGCCCACGGTGTACAGCATCACGCTCGCTTCGGCCACGATGATGCGGCCGGGCTCCAGGATGAGCTTCGGCAGCTTCATTCCCTTGCGGGATGTCTGGCGCTGAAGCTCCGCGGCGATGCGGGAGACGGCGCTCTCGATATCGACCGTCGGAGGGTCGCTTTCCGTATAGTGTACGCCGAAGCCGCCGCCCAGCGACAGCTCGGTCAGCTCCGTGCCGGAAACGCCCGACGCGAGCATCAGGAAGTCCGTCATCCGGTCAATGGCCGTCAGGTACGGATCGATCTCAAATATCTGCGAGCCGATGTGCACGTGCACGCCGGTCAGCGCGAGGTTCGGGCATGCGGCGATCATCTTGACCGCGCGCAGCGCCTCGCCGTCGTCAATGCCCAGGCCGAACTTGCAGTCGGATGTCGCGGTCTGGATCGAGCGGTGCGTTTTGGCGGCGATGCCCGGGTTCAGCCGGATCTGCACCTCCACGCGCTTGCCAAGCTCCTGTGCGATCGTCTGCAGCATCGGGATCTCGCTGTGCCCGTCCACAACAATGCGGGACACGCCCAGGTCCATCGCCATGCGCACCTCGTGCGGCGTCTTGCAGTTGCCGTGCAGCGTCACGCGGTCCATCGGGAAACCGGCCTTCAGCGCCGTATACAGCTCCCCGCCGGATACCACATCCAGGCCCATGCCCTCCTGCTGCACGATTTTGCACATCGCCATGGTCGAAAACGCCTTGGAGGCGTAGCACACCATGCCATCCGGCGCGTGCGCGCGCATCGCGTTTACAAACGCCTTGCACTTGCCGCGCAGGTACACCTCATCGACGACATATAGCGGGGTTCCATATTCCTTCGCCAGCTCCACCGTATCACACCCGCCGACGAACAGATGGTGCCTCGCACCAATCACCAGCCCTTCCCGCAACGCCACCGGTCATCCCCCGTTTCGATATAAAAATCCAATCAAGCGGTGTACAGTATAGCATTTTTGCGGGAACGCTGTCAATTCGGGGATTACCCCTCGATCCGCTGCCAGCTTCGCTTGGCCGCCATGCCGAGGCCCCACAGCGACGCGGCCCCGAGCAGCGCGGAAGCGCCCGCGATCACCGCGATGAGGGTATCGGCGTTGCCGCCGTTTTTGACCAGCTGATAGCAGCCAAAGCCCACCAGCGCGACGTACCCCCAGCCGATCAGCATGCCGAGGATGCCGTTCATGTTCTGCTTGATAGCCTCCGTCTCGCTGTTCCACGCCAGCTTTGGCCGCATCACGTCCGGGATCATCGCCAGCGCCATCGGCGCGATGGCGACGAGCAGCCCGAGCCCCGCCGCGGCAAGCGCCACCCACCAACTGATCCGCAGCACGATCACCGAGGTGATGCCCATCATCAGCATGGCGAGCAGGGACACAGAGAAGGCGAATAGGTACTTCGCCATGACCTGCCGCCGGGGGGAGACCGGGATCAGTCGCAGCAGGTAGAACAGGGTGCCCTCGCGGGAGATGATGGTCGAGGCGGCGGGGTTCATGATCCCGATCAGGGCGAAAACACCGGCTAGGATGAGCAGGATCAGCCGTGTGTCCACCTGGCTCGCCAGCAGGTCCATCAGGGCTTGTATCTCCGGCTCGGAGGACATGCCCCCGAAGAGCACGGGGAGCAGCAGAAGAAGCGGCCCCAGGATGATGACGATCAGCCCGTTGAGCGCGTAAATGGGCGAGCGGAGCACAACGCGCCACTCGCGCAGGAACATAGCGCCCATGGCGCCGCGCTGCCGGACGGCCTTCCCCGTGATGCGGACGGCCTTCCGGGACGAAGCGGTTTCAAGCTGCGCCATTGCGCCGCCGTAATAGATGCGGCCCGCGATCCACATCACGAGCGCCAGCGCGGCGAGCGAAGCCGCCATGAACAGCAGCAACATGCCCCCGCCGTCCACAAGCCCTTCCGCCGCCCATCCGCTGGGCGGGAATGCCGAGACGACCTTTTGCAGCATGCCCGAGCTGTTGCTGATGAGCGCCAGAATCGCTTCCTGCGACATGACCTCGGGCATCTTGTTGGTCAATAAGCCCTGCACGGCAAAAATCACAACCAGCATGAGAACCGAGCCGATGGTGGTGAGCAACTCGCGCTTGCGCCACAGGGCGTTAAAGCGCATCAGCAGCAGCGACAGAAAACCCGACAGCGCCAGCGGAATGCACGGCGCGAGAAGGAGCGTCGGCACCGCGCGCACCCAGAACGCCGCGCCCGCGTGGGCCGTTATGCCATAGACGATGAACGAGGGCAGCAGGATGACGGCGGTGGTGCCGATTTCCCCCACCAGCACCTGGCCGAATTTGGCGGCGAACACCGTCCGCTGCGGAATGGGCAGCGCGGCCAGAAACTCCGTGTCCTTGGAGAAGAAAAGCACGCCGATCAGGTAGACCATCCCCATGATGAACACGAGGACCATGGAAACGAGCAGCGTCATGCCCAGGAACACCTTTTCCAGGCCGAGCTGGTGAAAGGCAGGCATCATGGACCAGATCATCCACGTATACAGGCCGACAAGCGTGCCGACGGAAAGAATGACGGCCAGGAAGATGCCGATCCGGCCGAAGGCGCGCTTGCGGTCGTCGCGCCAGGCGCTGCGCACCGCCGAGATGCCCAGCCGCTGGTTAAGCTGCATGCCGAAAAGCCGCAAAAATAGCCTCATGCTTCCGACGCCCCCTCGTCACCCGTCAGCTCAAGGAAGAGCTGCTCCAGCGATTCTCCCTTCTCGCCCGCGCGCAGCTCGTCCAGCGTGCCCACGGCGATCAGCTTCCCGTGGTTGATGATGCCGATGCGGTCGCAGAGCCGCTCGGCCACCTCCAGCACGTGCGTGGAGAAGAACACGGTGTTGCCCGCGTCACAGTGCGCGCGCATCTCCTGCTTGATCTGGTGCGCGGCGCGCGGGTCCAGGCCGACCATCGGCTCGTCCAGAATCCACAGCGGCGGGTTGTGCAGCAGCGCGCCCGTCAGCGTCAGCTTCTGACGCATGCCCCGGGAATAGCTCTTGATCGCGCTGCCAGCGGCGTCCTTGATCTCAAACATGGTCAGGTACTTTTCCATCCGCTCGGCGCGGGTGTTCGCGTCCACGCCGTACACATCGGCCAGGAAGTTCAGGTATTCCAGGCCGGTCAGGCGCTCATAGACGTTCGCGGAATCCGGCACGTAGCCGAGGGCGCGCTTCGCCCCGATGGGATCGCGCTGGATGTCGTGCCCGTCAATGGTGACGCTGCCGGCGTCCGCGTTGATGATGCCGCAGATCATCTTGATGGTGGTCGTCTTGCCCGCGCCGTTGGGGCCGATGAAGCCGAATATCTCCCCCCGCTGTACCGTGAGCGACAGATCGTCCACGGCCTTGACGCGCCCCTTGGCATAGGATTTGCTCAGATTGCTTAGGGTCAGCATATGTTTCTATACCCCCTCAATTTGTTCTATTGCCCAGCGCGCGTGTTCCCGGACGGCGGGCCTTTCGTGATCCCGGAGCGCCGCGAGCGGCGGCAGATACCGCGCGTCCCCGCTATTGCCCGCCGCAAGGGCCGCCTGCGCCTGCACGCGCTGCAAGCGCGCCTCGTTCCAGCCGATGGCGGCGGCGACGGTGTCCAGGTCGGCCCGTCTGCCCGTCAGCAGCCGGTCGATGGCAAAAGCGTCCGTCAGATCCGGCGGGATGGGCGCGATGGCATCGTTTCGCGGACACGCGCGCTGGCATGCCTCGCAGCCGAGCAGAAGCGTGCCCATCTTGGCGCGCAGGGGTTCGGGCGTGGGTTCGCCGTTCATCATGTGGGCGCGCAAGCATTTGGATGGTTCCAGCCCGCCTTGCCCGTCCAACGCGCCGGTCGGACACACGTCCGCACAGCGATGGCAGATGCCGCAGGGGCGAGCCTCCATCATGCCTGATGTGCTATCCACGACATCGGGTTCCATATCCGTCATCAGGATGCGCAGCGTGAAGCAGCTTCCCCAGGTATCGTTCGCGAGCAATGTATTGCGCCCGATGACGCCGAAACCCGCGTCCCGCCCCAGCAGCTTTTGCGGCAATTCCTGCTTCGCGCTCACCGCGACGCCCTGTTCCGCAAGCCATGCCCCGAGCGCGCGGATGCCCTCGTGTGCCCGCTGCGATTGAAAATAGAAGGCACTGACCTCCGCCGCGCCGCCCGGCCAGGCGGAAAACCACGCGAACGGCATCGCGGCAACGAGCACGGACCGGGCGGACGGCAGCAGCGCGGCCGGGTCGCTCAAAATGCCCTGGCGCGCGGACTCCCGGTTCGGGACATATTCCGCAAGCGGCCGCGCGGGCACCAGCGCCACACGCGAAAATCCGCGGTGCGCGGCCTCGTGGGCAATGACATCCCATGGCACGCGCATCGCGGATTCACCTCCAGCATGATAAGGGTTCCTCGCGGAATCCCCCGTGGCGCATGTTCCTGTGCGCTTGCGCCACGGCTAGTATATCCCTTTCCCCTACTTCTTTCCAGCCGGTTTGACCAAAGGCTTCAAATACGCGCCTGTAAAGCTCTTTTCGACGCTCGCGACCTGCTCGGGCGTGCCCTCGGCGACGATCGTACCGCCCATGTTGCCCCCTTCCGGCCCCAGGTCGATCACCCAGTCCGCCGTCTTGATGACGTCCAGGTTGTGCTCGATCACCACGACCGTGTTGCCCGCGTCCACCAGGCGCTGCAGCACCTGCACGAGCTTGTCCACATCGGCCATGTGCAGACCGGTCGTCGGCTCGTCCAGCACGTAGAACGTCTGGCCGGTGGATTTTCTGGATAGCTCCGTGGACAGCTTCACGCGCTGCGCCTCGCCGCCGGACAGCGTCGTCGACGGCTGACCCAGCTTGATATACCCCAGGCCAACATCCTGCAGCGTTTGCATGCGGCGGGAAATGAGTTGGTGGTTCTCGAAGAACTCCACCGCCTCGTCCACCGTCATGTCCAGCACGTCATAGATGCTCTTGCCCCGGTACAGCACCTCCAGCGTCTCGCGGTTGTACCGCTTGCCCTTGCACACGTCGCACGGTACATAGATATCCGGCAGGAAGTGCATCTCGATCTTGATGATGCCGTCGCCCGAGCACGCCTCGCACCGACCGCCCTTTACATTGAAGCTGAACCGGTTTTCCTTGTATCCGCGCGCCTTCGCGTCCGTCGTGGCGGCGAACACCCTGCGGATCAGGTCAAACACGCCGGTGTACGTCGCGGGGTTGGAGCGCGGCGTGCGGCCGATAGGGCTCTGGTCGATGTTGATGACCTTGTCGAGCAGCTCTATGCCTTCCAGCGCGTCATACTTGCCGGGCCGCGTGTGGGCGCGGTTCAGGTCGCGCGCCAGCGCCTTATACAGAATCTCGTTCACGAGCGAGGACTTGCCGCTGCCGGACACCCCGGTCACGCACGTCATCACCCCGAGCGGAATCTTCACGCTGACATCCTGCAGGTTGTTCGCCTTCGCACCCTTGATCGTCAGGTAGCCCTTGGCCTTCCGGCGCTTTTTCGGGATCGGAATCCTGCGCTTGCCGCTGAGGTATTGGCCGGTGATGGAGTGCTCGCACGCCTTGATTTCCTCCAGCGTGCCCTGCGCCACCAATTCGCCGCCGTGCGCGCCCGCGCCGGGGCCGATGTCGACGATCTCGTCGGCGGCCTCCATCGTTTCCTCATCATGCTCCACGACGATCAGCGTGTTGCCCAGGTCGCGCAGGCGTTGCAGCGTCGCGAGCAGGCGCGCGTTGTCCCGCTGGTGCAGGCCGATGGACGGTTCGTCCAGGATGTACAGCACGCCGACGAGCGACGAGCCGATCTGCGTCGCCAGCCGGATGCGCTGCGCCTCGCCGCCGGACAATGTGCCCGCCGCGCGCGACAGCGTCAGGTACGACAGCCCGACATTCTGCAGGAAGCCGAGCCGCTCGCTGATTTCCTTTAAAATCTGGTGGGCGATCATCGTGTCCTTCTCGGAAAGTGTGAGGCCGTGAAAGAACGCGTTCGCCTCCACGACGGACAGCTCACTAACGTTCGCGATGGACTGGTTCCCCACCGTCACCGCGAGCGACTCCGGCCGGAGGCGCTGGCCACCGCAGTCCGGACAGGGCGTATCCATCATCATTTCTTCGTATGCCTCGCGCATGGACTCCGACGAGGTTTCGCGGTACTTGCGCTCCTGGTTCGGGATGATGCCCTCAAACGGCGCGGAGAACGAGATGGGCCGCTCGCCGCTGTGGAACTCCACGTTGACCTTCTCGCCCTTGGTGCCGTACAGCAGCACCTCCAGCGCGATGGGCGGCAGGTCCTTCACCGGTGTGTCCAGCGAGAAGCCATATTTCTTCGCCAGCGCGTTGTAGTAGACGGTCGCGCCGCTGTTGTCGGACAGGGAGTTCCATCCGCTGGCGACAATCGCGCCCTGGCTGATGGAGAGCGTCTTGTCCGGGACGATGGTGTCCGGGTCAATGCGCCGGAGCGTGCCCAGGCCCGTGCAGGTCGGGCAGGCGCCGAACGGACTGTTGAACGAGAACATACGCGGCGCCAGTTCCTCGATGCTGATGCCGCAGTCCGGGCAGGCATAGTTCTGGGAGAAGAGCAGTTCCTCCCCCTCCTCGCCCGTGTTCACCAGCACGAGCCCGCCGCTCTGCCGCGTCGCCGTCTCCAAAGAGTCCGCCAAGCGCGACGCAGCGTCCGGCCGCGCGAACAGCCGGTCGATCACCACCTCGATGGTGTGCTTTTTCTGCTTGTTAAGCTGCGGTGGCTCGCTCGTCTCGTACATCTCGCCGTCCACGCGCACGCGCACATAGCCGGACTTCTGCAGGTCCTCAAACAGCTTCGTGTATTCCCCCTTGCGCGCGCGGATCACCGGGGCCATGATGGTCAGCCGCGTCCGCTCCGGCAGGGCGAGAATCTGGTCCACCATCTGGTCGATGGTTTGCTGCTGGATTTCCTTGCCGCACTTGGGGCAGTGCGGTACGCCGACGCGCGCGTACAGCAGGCGCAGGTAGTCGTGGATCTCCGTCACCGTGCCGACGGTCGAGCGCGGGTTTCGGCTCGTCGTCTTTTGGTCGATGGAGATGGCCGGGGAGAGGCCCTCGATCGAGTCCACGTCCGGCTTTTCCATCTGGCCGAGGAACTGGCGCGCGTACGCGGAGAGGGACTCCACATAGCGCCGCTGGCCCTCGGCGTAGATCGTGTCAAACGCGAGCGAGGATTTGCCGCTGCCGGAAAGGCCGGTAAAGACCACCAGCTTCCCGCGCGGGATCGTCAGGTCGATGTTCTTCAGGTTGTGCTCGCGCGCACCTCTAATAATCAGCTTGTCCTGTAACACGGACGTGCCTCCGAAATGATATTATTTGTGTAAACGTTTTTATGCGTTCGCCTGTGGCGAGGACGGGTCGATCTGCATAAACTCAATCGGGTTGCCGTCCGGGTCGTCCGCCCAGCATTGCCAGTTGCGATCCTTGCCCTGCTGCGGCTTCACGCGCAGGAACACGCCCGCCGCCTCCAGCCGCGCGGCCTCCGTGTGAATATCGTCCACCCGCAGGCACAGGTGCATGTAGCTGCCCTTCTCCGGCTTGTAGTCCGCGCCGGCGTAGAAGAACTCCAGAAACTGCCCGTCTGACGCCTTCACGTATTCGATCCAGGGCTTGTCCTCCTTGTTCGGGATGGAGAACACGTGCTTGAAACCGAGCTGGTCGCAATAGAACTTCAGGGTGGCTTGCATGTCACGGACGACATACGCCGTGTGCGCGATGCCTGTAATCATGGGGAATCCTCCTCTGTCTTTTATCTTTTACGTCTTTTAGGATGTTTGCGGATGGAGGGCTGCGGGGAAGCCTCTTTCTGCTTCTTTTCGCCGCGCAGCTCAAAGATGCGGTCACGCAGGTTCGCCGCGCGCTCAAAGTCCAGGTTCTGCGCCGCGGCCATCATGCTGTCCTCCAGCGACCGGACCAGCGCCTGGCGCTCGTCCTCGGAGAGCACCTCGCCCGATTGCTTCTCCGCTTCCTCCGTAATCAACAGCAGCGCGTGCACCGCCTTGTGGACAGATTCCGGCGTGATGCCGTTCGCCTCGTTATACGCGACCTGCAGCGCGCGGCGGCGGTTCGTTTCCATGATCGCGCGCTCCATGCTATCCGTCATCTGGTCGGCGTACATGATGACGCGGCCCTCGGCGTTGCGCGCGGCGCGGCCCACGGTCTGGATGAGCGACGTTTCCGAGCGCAGGAAGCCCTCTTTATCCGCGTCCAGGATGGCGACGAGCGCCACCTCCGGGAGGTCCAAGCCCTCGCGCAGCAGGTTGATGCCGACGAGCACGTCGTAGTCGCCCAGGCGCAGGCCGCGCAGCAGCTCCGTGCGCTCCAGCGTTTTGATATCGGAGTGCAGGTAGCGCACGCGGATGTCCAGCTCCTTCAGGTAGCTGGTCAGGCTTTCGGCCATCTTTTTGGTCAGCGTGGTCACCAGCACGCGGTAGCCGTCGCCCACCACCTTGCCGATCTCGCCCACCAGATCGTCCACCTGGCCCGTGGCCGGGCGTAAAACGATCTCCGGATCAATCAGACCGGTCGGGCGGATGATTTGTTCCACCGTGTTCTGCGTGCGCGCCAGTTCATACGGCCCGGGCGTCGCGCTGACATAGACCGTCTGGCGGATGCGCTTCTCAAACTCGTCGAATTTGAGAGGCCTGTTGTCAAACGCGGACGGCAGACGGAAACCGTACTCCACAAGCTGCTCCTTGCGCGCGCGGTCGCCGTTGAACATGGCGCGGACCTGCGGCATGGAGACGTGCGCCTCGTCCACGAACAGGATGAAATCTTTCGGGAAGTAGTCCAGCAGCGTATAGGGCGCGTCGCCGGGGCTTCGACCGTCAAAATAACGGGAGTAGTTCTCAATGCCGCTGCAAAAGCCGATTTCGCGCAGCATCTCAATGTCGTACTGCGTGCGCTGCTGCAGGCGCTGCGCTTCCAGCAGGCGGTCGTCCTCCTTCAGCTCCGCGACGCGCAGCGCGAGGTCCGTCTCGATATCTGTGATGGCTTTGTCGATGTGCTCGCGCGAGGTGACGTAGTGCGACGCGGGAAAAACCGCCGCGTGCTTCAGCGTGTCCAGTGCGTGGCCCGTCGTCGCGTCTACCTGAGAAATGCGGTCGATCTCGTCGCCGAAGAACTCGATCCGAAGCGCCTTGTCGTGCTGCGACGCGGGAATGATCTCGACCGTGTCGCCGCGCACGCGGAAGCTGCCACGCTCGAACTCGAAGTCGTTGCGCAAATACTGGATATCGACCAACTTGCGCAGGAGCGTGTCCCGGTCCATCTTCATGCCGGGCCGCAGGGAAACGATCATGCCTTCGTACTCGCTCGGGTCGCCCATCGAGTAAATGCACGAGACGGACGCGACGACGATCACGTCCCGCCGCTCGCGCAGCGCGGCCGTGGCGCTGTGGCGCAGGCGGTCGATCTCGTCATTGATGGAAGCGTCTTTTTCGATGTACGTATCGGAGGACGCGATGTACGCCTCCGGCTGGTAGTAGTCGTAGTAGCTGACAAAGTACTCTACCGCGCTGTCCGGGAAGAACTCCCGGAATTCCGCGCAGAGCTGCGCCGCGAGCGTCTTGTTGTGCGCGAGAACCAGCGTGGGCCGCTGCACGCGCTCAATTACGCTCGCCATCGTGAACGTTTTGCCGGAGCCCGTGACGCCCAGCAGCACCTGGTCGGTCAACCCGTCCACCAGCCCCCGGGAAAGGGAATCGATCGCCTGCGGCTGATCGCCCTGCGCCTGAAACGGCGCGCGCAAAACAAACTTATCCATAAGCATCCTCCGCGATAACGGCGCAGATTACTGGAAACCGTGCTTCCGCGGACAGTATAGCACAAATACAAATAAAAGAACAGATGTTCGTTGAAAAAAAGCTCACAAAAATCGGCTTGCCGCGATGTGCTTTTCTAACCGTTCCTCCACGTGGGCGCGCAGGATGGCAAACGGGGCTTCCGCCGCCAATGGATCGTCCGCCTGGGGCAGCACGCGGCGGCCCGCCAACACAAACGCGCCCTTCGCGTGCGCCTCCCGCATCCAGGCAAGGTTGCCCTCGGAAAGCGGCAGACCCTTCCCCGCGCAGTTCGCGCAGCAGACGCCGCCCTCCGCCACGTCAAAGCGCAGGGGCGGCGCTGGCGCCTCGCCGCATCGCACACAGGCGTCGAGCTGCGGCGCGAAGCCCTGCAGGATGGCGAACTGCATCAGAAAGACAGCCGTCAGCGCGCGCGGCGGCAGTGCGTCATACGCGAGCACGGCCAGCGACAGCAGCAGCATCTTGAACAGGCGTTCGCTGCCTTCGCCCGGCTGCGCCGCCGCCTCGCACAGGCCCAGCCAGTACGCGCCGTGGGCCAGTTTGTCCACGTCCGTGCGGATCGGGAAGTAGTTTTCCTGCAATTGAAAGGAAGTGAGCGTGAAGTGTTCGCCCTTTTGGTAGAGCATGTATTCCCCCGCCGTGAACAGCTCTGTCGCCAGGAGGTTCCGGCTGGTGATCTTCCGGCAGCCGCGCGCGGAAACGGAGAGCAGCCCAAGATCCGGCGACAGCAGCGTCAGCATCCGGTCGCTCTCCCCGTAGTTCGCGTATCGTAGCACGATGGCGTTTGTCCGTACGCTGCTCATACCCCGCTACTCATACCCCAATGTGCGCAGATCGTCCGCGCGGTTGCGCCAATCCTCGCGGATCTTGACCCATAGCTGCAGCGACACGTGCGTGCCCAGCAGCCGCTCGATGTCCGCGCGCGCCTGCGCGCCGATCGTGCCGATCATGGCCCCCTGCTTGCCGATGATGATGCGCTTGTGCGCGTCCCGCTCGCAGTAGATGGTCGCGTGGATTTCCGTAAGATCCTCCGACAGCTTCGTGATCGCCTGCATCTCCACGCCGATGCCGTGCGGGACTTCCTCGCGCAGGTTGCGCAGCGCCTTCTCCCGGATGATTTCCGCGCAGATGAGCCGCTCCGGCTGGTCGGTGATCATGTCCTCCGGGAAGTAGCGCGGCCCCTCCGGCAAACGCGAGAGGATCAGCGCCTTCAGCTCGTCCATGTTGTCCCCGCGCCGCGCGCTGACGGGGATCACAGCGTCGTACGACACCCCGTGCAGCGAATCCAGCACCGGCATGAGCGTCTCGCGCGCGGTGCTGTCAATCTTGTTGACCACGAGGATTTTCGGCACCTTCACCGCTTCCATCGATTTGATGACCGCGCGGTCCTGCCCGCCGAACGCGCCCGCGTCAATCAGCACCAGCAGCGCGTCCACGCCGTCCAGCGCGTCGTTTGCGGCCTTGACCATGGATTCGCCGAGCTTCGTGCGCGGCGTGTGCAGCCCGGGCGTGTCCAGAAAGACCATCTGCCAGCCGTTTCCGTCCGCGTCCGTGCCGTTGGCGATGCCCATGATGCGCGTGCGTGTCGTCTGCGGCTTGTCGGAAACGATGGCGACCTTTTCCCCGATGAACGCGTTCATCAGCGTGGACTTGCCGACGTTTGGCCGGCCGAGGATGGCCACAAAGCCGGAACGGAAAGTGCTCATAGCGTCACCCCGCCCAGCGATTCCGGGCCGAAGCTCTCCGGCAGCAGCGCGGAAAGGCTGGTCACGCGCACGCCCTCCCGGTTCACCAGCAGCACCCGCATGTCCTTGGCAAATTCCCGCAGGACCTGCCTGCACGCACCGCACGGAGACGGCAGCGCGCCCTCCGCCGCGATGGCGATAGCGGTGAAGGCGGTCGCGCCCTCGGTCACGGCGGTGGTGATGGCGTTGCGCTCTGCGCAGATCGTCATGCCGTAGCTGGCGTTCTCCACATTGCAACCCTTGAACACGCGCCCGTCCGCCGCGCGCACGCACGCGCCCACGTTGTACTTTGAATATGGCGTATACGCCATGCGCATGGCTTCCCTCGCGCCCTCAATCAATGGAAGGTCCTCGTCCAAAAGCTCCCTGGGGAGCCCCGCTTTCTCCATAATCGCTTCCTCCATCGCGCGCATCGCGTCCCGGCGCGCGTCCGTATCGTGATCATACCCCATCAGGTGCAGCATGCCGTGCGCGAGCAGGAACCCCGCCTCCCGGGCGAATGAGTGGCCGAACTCCGCCGCCTGTTCCCGCGCCCGTGGGACGCAGAGCACGATGTCGCCCAGGTCCATGCAGCCTGTTTCCGGGTCGCGCTCCCGCCGGAGGCGCTCCGGGCAAGCCCGCGCCGTACGGCCCGCCGGATAGCGGACATTCGGGAAAGACAGAACGTCGGTCGGTCGGTCGATCCCGCGCTGCGCGGAGTTGATCCCTGTGATGCCCGCCTCGTCCGTGAGCGTGAGGCCCGCCTGATACTTTCCGCTCAACCCCTCCGCAGCAAGGCACGCATCCGCCACGCGCGAGAGCAGCGGCAGCAGACCTTCCGGTGCTTCTCCCGCATCAGGATTCGTGTTCAGCCTCATGGGTCGCTCCTTCCCCGGCTTCGCGCGCTTCGGACTCCGGAGCAGGCTCGACAATCTTGATGACAGGCTGCCTTGGCGGCGGCAGGGACGCCACGCCGTCCAGCTTCGGGTACTCGATGCGCTTGTGGTAGATGCCCGTGAGCACCTGCGCGAACGCGCGGGTAATCTTGGACACATCGGCGAACCGCAGCGGCGAGTCGTTGAGCTGGCCGCTGTCGATCTTCTCTTTCACCAGTTCGCGCAGCCGCTTCTCGATGGCCTCCGGCTCCTGATCCCCACCGGCGCGCACAGCCGCCTCGGCCGTGTCCGCCAGCATCAGGATGGCCGTCTCGGCCGTCCTGGGCTTGGGGCCGGGGTACTGGAAATCCTCTACCTGCGCGCCCTCGCCGCCCTCCATGTTCAGCATCTTGTGGTAGAAATATGTGATGACCGTATCGCCGTGGTGCTGGGTGATGAAGTCGATCACCTGCTCGGGCAGATGCTCCTGCCGCGCCATCTGCACGCCGTCGGTGACGTGCTCGGCAATGATCGCGGCGGACACGCGCGGATCGGTCATGTCGTGCGGATTTTCGCTGAGCTGGTTTTCCTTGAAGAACTGCGGGCGGCGTATTTTGCCGATGTCGTGATAATACGCGCCGACGCGCGTGAGCAGCGGATCGGCCCCGATGGCCTCCGCCGCGGCCTCCGCGAGGTTCGCCACCAGAATGGAGTGGTGGTACGTGCCCGGCGTTTCGACCAGGAGGCGGCGCAGCATCGGCTGGTTCGGGTTGGCGAGCTCCAACAGCTTGTACGGCGTCACGAGGTCAAACATCCACTCCAGCATTGGCTGCACGCCCGTGCACAGGATGGCGGAAAGCACGTTGCCGCCCGCCGACCACAGCGCGTTATCCAGTATGACGCTCAGCTCGTTGTTTGTCAGCAGCCCGGCGCTGATCATCCCGAACAGGTTGACAAGCGCCATGGAGAGCCCGGCTAGCAGCACGGACGCGCGGTTTTGCTTGCGCCGGACGACATAGATGCCAATCGGCGCGCTCAGCACCCCCGCGATCATCATGTTCAGCATTTGCTGGGTGAACGTGGTCGTGGTGGTGTTCGTCAGCACGCCCGCAAAGACCAGGGCCAGGATGTTTCCGATGACGGCCAGCCCCGGCGACAGCAAGGAGGCGATCAGCAGCGGCACCATGGACACCGGCGCCAAATACGGGTTGATCTGCGCGACCAGGAGGCTAAGCCCCGTGGCGAGCAGGAAAATGACCGCCAGGATCAGCGCGTTCTTGGGCCGCGCCATCAGATCTTTCTCAAACTGCAGAACATGGAACAGGATCGCCAGCATCGCGAGCACGCTCAGCACGGCAATGCCGACCATCATCATCACGTCCGACCGGTTGCCTTCCAATAGGCCTAGGCTTTCCAGCACGGATAGCTGGGCGGAGGTGATGCGCTCGCCCGCGATTACGATGTTCTGCCCGCTCTTGAACATCGAGGGCTCGACCTCGTGCCGGGCTGCCTCCCGGTTGGCCTCCGTGGCCTCCTGGTCGATGACCATGTTCGGCACCAGGCACATGCGCACGGCGGGTATGGCGATGTTCCAGCACAGGTCCGAGGAGGTGTACTGGATCACCTGCCGCTGGATGTTGGCGATGGCGCTTTCAAGCTGGCCCTCCCGGATGGTGGATTCCAGCGCCTTGTTCAGGATGTTCCGCGTGTTGACGTATACGCCGTTCAGGTCGCCGGCGCTCTGCTTCATCAGGATGGTGAGCTGCCAATCGCTCAGTTCTATCGTGGTGCAGAGCGATGCCGCGTGATCCAGATCCGCCCGCAGGAACGTGCCGTTATAGGTGTAGTCGCCCCCTGCCGCGGATCGGATCGTGCCGCTTCGGATGTCTTCCCCGTAGGCGCGCACGATCTCGAAATCCTGAAAGATAGCGTCGAACTGCTCCAGCACGCGGTCCAGCGCCATTTCGTCCACGCGGTAGGTGGGCTGTACCGCCTCGACCGCGCGATCGCGCCGGAGTGTCGTGGCCACCTCGTCGATAACGTCCTTGGTGGCGGTGATTGTTTTGGGCGCGATGTCCCCCACGGACAGATTGTACCGCTCCGGGGCCGTCGCCAGGATCATGCCCAGCGTCAGCAGAAGCGTACAAACCACCATGACGGAGATGCTCGCCCAGACTGGCTTGCGCCAAAAGCGCGCGCCGCTGTTCCCGCCGGATGCTATCTTTTGCTTCATGCGTTCCTCCCGCTTGATCGAATCAAATTACCCCGGTGACGGCGCTGATTGGAACAATCGGCCGCCATAAGGGGATTTCGCAGGAAATTCCTACCTCGACGGCGGCGCTGATTGGAACAATCGGCCGCCATAAGGGGATTTCGCAGGAAATTCCTACCTCGACGGCGGCGCTGATTGGAACAATCGGCCGCCATAAGGGGATTTCGCACGAACTCCCTACCTCCTGCGTTC
>JAVBOM010000061.1:0-67281 GCA_031550535.1 Eubacteriales bacterium | reverse complement strand
GGGGTTCGCCGGACGGCCATACGGACCACCCTGCGCACCGGGCGCGGGACGGCCATACTGGCCTTGCTGCGCGCCGGGGTTCGCCGGACGGCCATACGGACCACCCTGCGCACCGGGCGCGGGACGGCCATACTGGCCTTGCTGCGCGCCGGGGACTGCCGGACGGCCATACTGGCCCGGCTGCGCGCCCTGCATGGGGCGCCCGGGCTGGCCCATCGGCTGCTGCGGCGCTCTTTGCGGCGGTACACCGGGCGCGGGCGCTCTTGTGGCAGCCGCGGCGGGCGCCGGCCTCTTTGCGGCCGCGAGTTTGTCATCCTGAACGGGCGTCTGCACAGCGGCAGGCTGCTCCGCTTCAACGGGCTGAGCGGACGGCTCCTGTCTGACAGGAGGCTCGGCAACCGCCACGGGTCCAGGCGCGGGCATGGGCTCCGGCGCCGGTTCCGCCTCGGGCTCCGGCTCCTCCTCCGGCATAATCCACGCCGTGCTCTGCTGCTCCAGCGCAAGCCGCTGCTGTTCCTGGCGTTCCCTTTCACGGCGCTCATCTTCCTCCTGTAGGAAGGCGTGCTCCATTTTCTTCAGGGACGCCAAGGTATCGTTCGCGCTTCTTGAAACGCGCAACAAGTCCTCCAGCAGCCTGCCGGCCCCCAGCGATAGTTCCTTTGTTGCTTCCTGTACCTTGACTTTCGTCATTCGGCCCTTGCACCCCCGCATAGTTTAGCGTATTCTATGGATTTATATCATCCAGCAGCGCCTTGACGCGTTCCGCCAGTGATCCCCGTTTCACAGCCGCGATCCTGCGGCCCGGTTTCCCAATGGCACGGCCTAGCTGATCCGCGCTGATCTCATAAAGTGGCAGCGCCTTTGCCCGGCATGCCCAGTGGTATTTCTCGCGCGTATTTTCGGACGCGCCCGCGTCCAGCAGCACCAGCGCCACGCGCCCCGCGCGCACCGCGCGCTCCACCGTATCGTCCCCGCTGATCACCTGTCCGGCCCGCATGGCGATCCCGAGCAGGCTGAGCGCCTTCGCCTCATCCACCTGTGGCCTCGTCCTTCGCGGCGGTTAGCGAGGCGTTCAGCGCCTCAAATACAGGCGCGCCGATCGGATGTTCCAGCGCCCGCTCTAATTGCCGCGTCTTCACCGCCCGCTGCAAGCACTGCGCGTCCGGGCAGACATACGCGCCGCGTCCGGGCGCTTTGCCCGTCCGGTCCAGCGCCACGTCCCCGGCCGGTGACTTCACCACACGAAGCAGCTCGCGCTTGGGCTTCATCTCCCGGCAGCCGACGCACATGCGCATCGGAATCTTGCGCGGCTTCACGACTCCGGCTCCTCCAGGGACAGATCGTCAAACAGCGCGTCCCCGTCCATGCCCTCGGCATCGCCGATCACATCCATTTCGTCCATGGGCATGTCGTCCATGTCCTCCGCGCCGTCCATCACTTCATCGAAGCCTATGCTCAGCATTTCCTCAGCCTGCGACTGGCTCTTGATGTCGATCTTCCAGCCGGTCAGCTTGGCCGCGAGGCGGGCGTTTTGCCCTTCCTTGCCGATGGCCAGGGAGAGCTGGTTATCCGGGACGATCACGCGGCACGCCTTCGCATCCTCCGCTATAAATACGCTGAGCACGCGCGCCGGGTTCAAGGCGTTGGCGATAAACTCCGCGGGATCGGGCGACCACTTGATGATGTCGATTTTTTCGTTTTTCAATTCCTGCACCACGCGCTCCACACGCGTGCCGCGCGGGCCGACGCAGCTTCCGACCGGGTCGATCATCGGATCGATCGAGTACACGGCCATTTTGGTACGGGAACCCGCCTCACGCGCGATGGACTTGATCTGCACGATGCCGGACTGGATTTCCGGGGATTCCAGTTCGAACAGCCGCTTGACCAGGCCCGGATGCGTCCGGGAGACGAGCACCTGCGGCCCCTTGGACGTGCGCTGCACCTCCAATACATAGACCTTGATGCGGTCGTTTATGCTTAAGTCCTCGCCCGGCATCAGGCCCTGCCCCTCGATGACGCCCTCGGTCTTGCCCAGTTCCACGTAGACGTTTTTGCCCTCGACGCGCTGGACGATGGCGGTGAGAATCTCGTTTTCCTTCTCGATATATTCATCGTAAATGATGCCGCGCTCGGCCTCCCGGATGCGCTGGACGATCACCTGCTTGGCCGTCTGCGCCGCCACGCGGCCGAAGTTGCCCGGCGTGACCTCCACGCGGACAATGTCGCCGACCTCGAAGTTTGGCTGGATCTTGCGGGCGTCCGTGAGCGAGATCTCGACGGAATCGTCCGTCACCTCTTCCATGACGATCTTTCTGGCAAAGACCTGCACGGCGCCGGTTATCTGGTCGATGGTCACATCGACATTCTGCGCGCTAGCGGTATTCTTTTTGAAGTTTTTGCGGTAGGCGGACTTTAACGCCTCCTCAATCGCGCCGAACAGAATGTCCTTGCTGATGCCCTTTTCCTTCGCCAGCAGGCCGACGGCCTCGATCACGTCTTTGTTCATGGTTCGCCCTATTCCTCCTCGTCCTCAAAAACCAGTACGGGTTTGATGAGCGCCGTGTCGCGCCGCGAAAAAACGCGTTCCCCTGACGGGGTTTGTATCTGAAATTCGTTGCCGTCAAACTGTGTCAGCGTGCCCTGGAAGGCTTTCGCGCCGTCCAGCGGCTTGTAGAGCCGCACCTCAATCTCCGTTCCCATGGCGCGCTCAAAATCGCGGTCGTTCTTCAGCGGCCGGTCCACACCGGGCGAGCTGACTTCCAGAAAATCGTACTCGACGGCTTCCAGCTTGGGCTGGATCGCGCGGTGATACCGCTCGCAGTCGTCCAGCGAAATGCCGCCTTCTTTATCCACATAGACGCGCAAATACCGCCCAGGCCCTTCCTTGACCAGCTCGGCGTCGATCCATTCGTAACCCATCTCCGCCGCCAACCGCTGGCTGAGGGGAATGACGTAGTTGTGCAAGTCCTGTTTGGCCATTTGCTCTCCTAAAACGGTTGGTTAGTTTCCGCTAATGCTCTGCTCAATAGAAAAGAGCGGGACGGTCCCACTCTCTACAATACTACAACAATATCGCTTCAACCATAAACCCACGGCAATGATTGTACCACAGAAGCATAAGGAAAACAACCCTAAAACCACGGCGGGGAGAAAAAACTGGGGGGATCACCGATTTCATGAGGGTGGTGGGATTGCGAGGCGATTTTTCGTCTCCGCAAGAAGGCGAAAGGAGGCGTAGCAGGAGGCTACGTCGACTGGAGCACGACGCAGCGGAGGCGGAAAAGCGTCCGCAAGACCGCCGCGCGAATAAATCGGTGGTCCCCTTCGTTAAAAGAGCGTAACCTGGCTCGTTTCCGCCAAATTCGCGAGCGCACCGTGCGCCTTCAGACTCTCGATCACGGCGCTGGAAACCTTGGCCCTGATTTTCACGTCCTCCATGGACAGGTACGGCCCGGCCTTGCGCACCTCGCACAGCGATTGCGCCGCCGAAAGCCCCAGGCCCGGAATGGCCGTGAACGGCGGCAATATGCCTCCTTCCACCAGCCGGAACTCCGAAGCGTCCGATTCGTACAGGTCAATCGGCAGCAGCCGGATGCCGCGCATGGTCATTTCCAGCGCGATTTCGACCAGGATCACCTGATCCTTCTCCGCCGCCGTCAGTTCCTTCCACCGCGTGTCGTAATCGTCCAGCAGGTCGCGCAGGCCGTCCGCGTCCCGGCTCATGATGCCAATGTCAAACGCTGTGGCGCGCACGGTGTAGTACGCGGTGTAGTACGCCTCCGGCCGGTGCACCTTGAACCACGCGACGCGCAGCGCCATCGTCACATACGCGACGGCGTGCCCCTTGGGGAACATGTACTTGATCTTTTTGCACGAGTCGATAAACCACTCCGGCGTGCTCGCGGCCCGCATCGCGTCCTCCATCTGCGGGTTCAGCCCCTTGCCCTTGCGGACGGATTCCATCGTGTTAAACGCGATGACCGGTTCCACGCCCAGCAGCATCAGCGCGTTCATGATGTCGTCGCGCGTGCAGATGCACTCGGGCAGCGTCGCCGTGCCGGACGCGATCAAATCGGACGCGTTGCCCAGCCACACGTCCGTTCCATGCGACAGGCCGGAAATGCGCACCAGCTCCTCCATGGTGTGCGGCTTCGTGGCGTCCAGCATGCCGCGCACGAACCGCGTGCCAAACTCCGGAATGCCCAGCGTGCCCGTGGTGCAGCGGATGTCGCCCGGGTTCACGCCGAGGGCCTTCGGGCTGGTGAACAGGCTCATCACGTCCGGGTCGTTCAGCGGGATTTCCAGCGCTTTCACGCCGGTCAGCCGCTCCAGCATGTTGATCATCGTCGGATCGTCGTGCCCCAGAATATCCAGCTTCACGAGCACATCGTGCATGGAGCCGAAATCATAGTGCGTGGTGACGATGGCGCTCTCCGTGTCGTCCGCCGGGTGCTGGATGGCGGTGAACTGATAGATTTCGTAGTCCTTGGGCAGCACGACGATGCCGCCCGGGTGCTGGCCGGTCGTCCGCTTGACACCGACGCAGCCCGCGACCAGCCGGTTCTTCTCAGCCTCGGTGGCATGCCGCTCGCGCTCCTCCAGATACTTGCTGACATAGCCGTACGCCGTCTTTTCCGCCAGCGTGCCGATCGTGCCCGCGCGGAACACGTTGTCCGTGCCGAACAGCTCCTCCACGTACTTGTGCGCCTTGGGCTGATAGACGCCCGAGAAGTTCAGGTCGATGTCCGGCACTTTGTCGCCCTTGAAGCCGAGAAACACCTCGAACGGGATGTCAAATCCCTCGCGCCGAAGGTCCGCGCCACAGTCCGGGCAGGTTTTCGGCGGCAGGTCAACGCCCATGCTGGCGATTTCGTGCCGCTCGTCAAAGTGCACCCAGTGACAGTTCGGGCACAGGTAATGCGGCGGCAGCGGATTGACCTCCGTGATGCCGCACATCGTGGCCACGAACGACGACCCGACCGACCCGCGCGAGCCGACCAGGAACCCGTCCGACAGCGACTTCTGCACCAACTTTTGCGCGATGTTGTACAGCGTGGCGAACCCGTAGCCGATGATCGACGAAAGCTCCTTGTCCAGCCGCGCCTGCACGATGTCCGGCAGCGATTCGCCGTACAGGCGGCGCGCCCCGTCCATCGCCATGTCCCGGATGTTGTCCGCCGCGTCTTCCCAGAAGGGTTGGAACGTCTCCTTGCCCTCCGGGTGCGCCGGAAACAACCGCACCTCCCCCACGCGCGCGGCGATCTTGTTCGGGTTCGTCACCACGACTTCCAGCGCCTTTTCCGCGCCTAGGTACGAGAACTCGTCCAGCATCTCGTCCGTCGTCTTGAAGTACAGCGGCGGTTGCTCGTCCGCGTCGTCAAACCCTTTGCCCGCCATCAGGATGGCGCGGGCTGACGCGTCCTCCGGGCGGAGGAAGTGCACGTCGCCGGTCGCGACGACCGGGATGCCCAGCTTTTCGCCGAGCGCGACGATCTTCCGGTTCAGATCCCGCAGCTCTTCGTCGTCCTTCACGCGGCCCTCGCGGACCAGAAATTCGTTATTGCCCACGGGTTGGATTTCCAGATAATCGTAAAACCGCCCAATGCGCGACAGCGCCTGGTCGTCCCGGCCGTCCAGCACGGCGCGGAACAGCTCGCCCGCCTCGCACGCGCTGCCGACTACAATGCCCTCTCGGTACTTCTGCAGCAGATCGCGCGGGATGTGCGGCCGCTTGTAGTAGTGCCGCAAATGCCCCTCGGAAACGAGCCGGTTCAGGTTCGTAATGCCCTGCTGCGACACGGCGAGCAGGATGATGTGGTGCGACTCGCCAATCGCGCCGCCCGCGAATGCCATGTTCAGGGATTTCAGGTCCGAAGCGTCCCTGGCGCGCGCCAATTGCAGCATTTTCATCAGGATTTGCGCCGTCGCCCTGGCGTCGTGCACGGCGCGGTGCGCGTCCTTCAGGCTGACGCCCGTGTGACGGCAAACCGCGCCCAGCCGATGGCTTTTCAGCGCCGGATACGCCTTGCGCGCGAACGCCAGCGTGTCGATGACCGGCCCTTTCCACGTCAGGCCGCAGCGGTTCAATTCTTCGCGCAGGAACGCGGCGTCAAACGGCGCGTTGTGCGCCGCGAGCGGCGCGTCGCCGATGAAATCCAGAAACTGCTGGACGACATCCCCAAACTTCGGCTGGCCGCGCACCATCGCGGTCGTGATGCCGGTGATCTCCGTGATCTTCGCGGGAATCTGCACGCCCGGGTCGATGATGATGGACAGCTCGTCCTCAATCTCGTCCCCGCGCATGCGCACCGCGCCGATCTCGATGACGCGGTTCAGCCGGGGCGACAGGCCCGTCGTCTCAAAGTCCAGCACGACGATCGGATCGTCTATGGACCGCTCCGCCGGGTTCTCCACTACCGTCGCCTCGTCGATCAGATACCCTTCCATGCCGGGCACCAGCTTGATGCCGTGCTTCTTCGCCGCGGAAAACGCGTCCGGGAACGCCTGTACCACGCCGTGGTCCGTCACCGCTACCGCTGGATGGCCCCACTCGGCCGCCTGACGGATCAGCGAATCCACGGAACTGACGCCGTCCATGTTGCTCATCTGCGTATGCAGATGCAGCTCCACGCGCTTCTGCTCCGCCGTGTCCAGGCGCTTGGGCGCTTCGGCGGTCTCCATGTCGGAAATCATGATGCCCGGCTCGCGCGTGAACTTATCGAGCTGGCAATCGCCGCGCACAGTGATCCAGCCCCCCGGGCGCAGCCGGGACGTGATGGCGTCCACGCGCGCGATGTCCTCCGCCGTCGGCGCTTGGGGCGTCTGGCCCTCCTCGCCATTATTGCGGCGGAAGCGGTAGCGCAGGAACGCTTTGCAGGCGATGGTGCCAGTGTAGTCGGTCAGATAGAACGTGAGCAGTCGCGTCTCGCCGCCCTTCAGCTCCCGCGTCTCCACGGACACGATTTCCCCGCGCACGACACAGCGGCCGGTGTCTTCCGCCAACTCGCTGACGGGGCCCGGCTTTTCCGTGATGGCGGAGCCGTAAATCTTCCTGTCCGCTTTTTTCTTTTTATCGGATGCCTCGGCCTCCCGCGCGGTCTGCTCGGCTTGTATCTTGATCGCTTCCTGCGCCCGCGCTTCCAGCTCCTTCAGGCGCTCTAGCTGCGCCTGTACGTCCTCCTCGCAGATGAACACGGCTTCGACCGTCATGCGGAACACGTCCGCCATAAGCTGCACGAGCCGCTTGTCCATCTCCACATGCCGGACATAGCGCAGCGCCGCGTCGGAGGATACCGAAACACAGATGCGGTCGCCTTCCAGCGACCACTTCGCGTCCTTCAGCCACGGCCGCACCCCGGGCGATGAGCGCGCGAGGCAATCCGTCAAAAAAGGCGTGAACGGCGCGAGGTCCCGCCGCGCGGCGTCCGCAAGCGCGGGGCTGCACACGCGCAGCGAGACCTTCATGCCGTAAAACGCCTTGATGAACGCTTTGCGCAGAATGAGGTATTCCGTCTCCTCCACGAGCACATCCGACAGGAAGCTGACAAACAGGCGGGTCGCGCCGCGATCCACCAGCACCTTTTCCAGCGTCAGATGCTCCGCCAGGGGGGTGATTTCACTCGGGACAATCGCTTTCCAGTTCATTCGTTTTACTCACTTGCTTCATCTGCTCTCGATGGACGCGCAGGGCATTCAGCAGCGCCTCGCCCGGGTCGCCCTCGATCTTTGCCGGCGGTTGCCCGCGCCGAAACAACGCACAGCCGGATGCCCCGCCCGCGATGCCGAGATCCGCTTCCTTCGCCTCCCCCGGCCCGTTGACGACACAGCCCATGACCGCCACCTTGATGGTTTCGGGCCAATCCTGCGTTTCCGCCTCGATCCGCCGGGCAATGCCCACCACGTCCACGCACGTTCTGCCGCATGTCGGGCAGGAGACGACCTCTACCCCGCCGGCAAGGCTCAGCGCGCGCAGAATTTCCAGTGCAGCGCGCGGTTCCTCGACCGGATCGCCGGACAGGGAAACGCGGATCGTGTCGCCGATGCCGTCCACGAGCAGTGCGCCGATGCCGATGGCCGATTTGATCGTGCCGCGCCCCGGGAGGCCCGCCTCCGTCACGCCCAGATGCAGCGGATATTCGCACTGCTGTGACAGAATCCGGTACGCCCGCACCATGTCCCGCGCCGAGGACGCCTTCGCGGACAGCGCGATGTCGTAAAATCCGCAATCCTCCAGCAGCTTCGCGTGGCCGAGCGCGCTCTCCGCCAGCGCCTCCGGCGTCGGGCCCCCGTGCTTGGTCAGCAAATCCCGCTCCACGGAGCCGGAGTTCACCCCGATGCGGATGGGCACGCCGTGCGCCTTCGCGCAGTCCGCCACCGCGCGCACGTTCGCCGCCCCCCCGATGTTGCCGGGGTTCACGCGCAGCTTGTGGACGCCGTTCTCGGCCGATGCGATCGCCAGCTTGTAATCGAAATGGATGTCCGCCACCAAGGGCACGGGCGAGCCGTCCACCAGCGCGCGAACCGCCTTGGCGCACGCCTCGTCATAGACGGATACGCGCACGATGTCCGCGCCGGCGTCCGCGAGCGCGATGATCTGGGCCAGCGTCCGCTCCACATCGCGCGTGTCCGTGTTCGTCATGGACTGCACGGATACCGGCGCGCCGCCGCCGATCGCCACGGGGCCACACCACACCTGCCGCGTCATTGCAGCAACCTCGCGATGTCCTGATACATCGCCAGCGCCATCACACCGACCAACAGCGCGAAGCCGATCAGCAGCACGGTGCCCTCCTTGTGCGGATCCAGGCGCTTGCCGCGCACCTTCTCAATCAGCAGGAAAATCAGCTTGCTGCCGTCCAGGCCCGGGATGGGCAGGAGGTTAAACAGACCGAGGTTCACGCTGATCATCGCGGCCAGGTTCAGATAGCTGTACAGGCCGCCCGCCTGCGTCTGCTCCTTGATCGCCACCACCGTCCCGATCGGGCCGGACAGGTCCTCAACCCCTTCGCCCTTGAACAGCAGGTCGCGCAGGACATCGATAATCATCACGGACATGTTGCCGATTGTCGAAAAGGAGCTTTTGACCGACACACCCGCGCCGAACCGCCGGTAAACCGTGCGGCTCTGGTCGTACTCGATGCCGATCATGCTGCGGCCCTCGCTCTCCACCCACGCGGGCATTACGTTGGCCACGATGGTTTCCCCGCCCCGAAGCAGACCGAAGGCGATATCGCCCTCGGGCGCTTTTGCGATGGCGTCCGATGCCTCCGAGGCCGTCCCCACCGGGATGCCGTTGATGCTGACAATCCGGTCCCCCGCCGCAAACCCCGCCGTTTCCGCCGGAAGGCCCGGAATCAGCGCGCCGACCACCGGCTCCGCGTCAATCGGCAGGCCGATGGCGAAGAAAATCAGGAACAGCAGCACGATGGCCGTGATGTAGTTCATCAGCGGGCCCGCGATGGAAATGAACGCGCGCTTCCAGATCTTTTGCTTGTAATACGCGTCCGGCCGGTCCGGTTCGTCGTCCTCGTCGTCCGCGACAAAGCGGCAGTAGCCGCCCAGCGGCAGCGCGCGCACCGTGTACGTCACGCCGGATTTTGCCTTCCTCGACCACAGCTTCGGCCCAAAGCCGACCGCGAACTCCATCACGCTGACGCCCGTCAGGCGCGCGCCCCAGAAATGCCCCAGCTCGTGCAGCAGAATGACGATGCCGAGCATCAGAATGGCAAGAATCCAATAGGTAAGATTGATCAAAGCATGCCTCCGCTCATAAAAATCCTTAAGGGTAGTTTACAGCTAGTCTATGAAATCAACCGCGCGGCCATGCGGCGGGCCTCTCCGTCCGCGTCCTCAACGGCCGCGAGCGTGTCTGCGGGGCATACGGGCACGCGCTCCAGCACGTCCCGCACAGTCCGCCAGATGCGCCCAAACGGCATCCTTCCCGCGAGAAACGCCTCCACGGCCACCTCGTTGGCCGCGTTCAGCACCGCGCAGGCCGTTCCGCCTGCGCGCAGCGCGTCGTATGCCAGGGCAAGCCCCGGAAACCTTGCCGCGTCCGGCGGCTCAAACGTCAGCCGCCCGATTTTCGTCAGGTCCAGCCGGTCGCCCGGCAGGGGTAATCGCTCCGGGTACGCCATCGCGTACAGAATCGGCAGCCGCATGTCCGGCCGGCCAAGCTGCGCCAGCACCGCGCCGTCCCGGAACTCCACCATGGAGTGAATGACGCTCTCCGGGTGGATCATCACGTCGATGCGCTCCGGCGGCAAGCCGAACAGCCACCGCGCCTCGATCACTTCCAGCGCCTTGTTCAGCATGGACGCGGAATCGACCGTGATCTTGCGCCCCATCGCCCAGTTCGGGTGGCGGAGCGCCTGTTCGACGGTCGCGGTTTCAATCGCCGCCGGGTCCCACGCGCGGAACGGGCCGCCGGAGGCCGTCAGGATGATCCGCTCCGGCGCGTTGCCGTCCGCGGCGCGCAGACACTGAAAAATCGCGCTGTGCTCACTGTCCACAGGCAAGAGCGGCTTCCCGGCTGCTTTCGCCGCCTCCGTCACCAGCGCGCCGCCCGCGACGAGCGCCTCCTTATTGGCCAGCAGCACGCGCTTTCCCGCGCCCAGCGCCGCAAGCACCGCCGGTAGGCCCGCAAACCCCACGACGGACACGAGCACGTCGTCCGCCTCCGGCAGCGTCGCCGCCGCGCGCAGGCAGTCCTCCCCAAAGACCCACTCGCAAAACCGGACGTCCGCCGGGATCTCCTTTGGCTCCACGACAAGCCCCGCCACGCGCGGGCGGAACGCGCGCACCTGCTCGAACAGCGCCTCGGCGTTCCCGTGCGCCGTCAGCGCGGCCACGCGGAACCGGTCCGCGTGCGCGGCAGCGACCTCCAGCGCCTGCGTACCGATGGAGCCTGTGCTCCCCAAAATCGAAATCGCTCGCATAGCCGTACCCCTACACAAGCCCCGTCACCATGCAGTAGCCAAAGACCACATACGTGACGAACAAAATGCTGTCAAACCGGTCCAGCATGCCGCCGTGGCCGGGAAACATCGTGCCAAAGTCCTTGATGCCGCAGTACCGCTTGATCAGCGACGCGGACAAATCCCCGAGCTGCCCGGCGACGCCGCCGATCAGCCCAAGGATCGCGAAGTGCCACAGCGGCGGCATCTTGGCCCACGTATCGCCCACCAGGCACAGCAGCATGGCGCCCGCGACGCTGCCGGCCAGCCCGCCCGCCGCGCCTTCCCACGTTTTCTTCGGGGATACCTCCGGAACCATCTTGTGCGTGCCGGTGCTGACGCCGACAAAGTAGGCGAACGTATCGCCCATCAGCGCGATGACAAAGATCAAAAAGACCATCAGCGCGCCGAGCGCGGGCGGCTCGATCCGGACGATCGGGAACAAAAGAATCATGGGAATAAGGACGTTAATCAATACGTTCAAGGAAGCCGCCGCGTCCAGCCACTGCGGGTGTTTGCGCAGCACGATCTGCAGCATGACCAGCATTGTCGCCGTGCCAGCCAGGAGATATACGCCGTTCGGCCCCGTCAGCAAATAGGCGGGCAACATCAGCACCGCCATCGTATAGATCGGCCAGCTCGCCGGCGCGAGTCCCGCCTTGCGAAACGCGCCCATCATTTCATAGCAGCCAAACCCCGCGAGCACCACAATGCTCAGGTCAAAAAGCCAGCCACGGACATAAACCACAATCAATAGCAGGATCGCGCTGACAACTCCTGTGATGAACCGTTGCACCATGCTACACTCCTTCGTGCATGCCCCGCCCGCCAAACCGCCGGTCCCGCCCGGCGTAGGTGTCCAGGGCTTTGTGATACGTGTCCACACCAAAGTCCGGCCAGAGCGTATCGGGAAACAGAAACTCCGCGTACGCGGCTTGGAAGAGCAGGAAGTTGCTCAGGCGCTGTTCGCCGCTCGGGCGGATCAGCAGGTCGACATCCGGCTGCCCCGCCGTGTCCAGCGCGGCCGCGAACGTCGCCTCGTCAATGGCGTCCGGCTCCAGCGTGCCTTCCCGCACCCGCGACGCGAGCGTCCGCGCCGCGCGAATGATTTCGTCCCGCCCGCCGTAGTTCAGCGCGATGTTCAGTTGCAGGCCGGTGTTCGCGCCCGTGCGCGCCATCGCGTTTCGCGCGGCGGCCCGCTGTGCCTCGGGCAGCCCGCTCACATCGCCCAGGATGCGAATGCGCACGCGGTTGGCGTGCAGCTCGTCGATTTCCTTGGCGAAGAATTCCAGCAGCAGCCCCATCAGCGCACCGACCTCGTCGGTGGACCGCTTCCAGTTCTCCGTTGAAAACGCGTACAGCGACAGCACCTGAATGCCCAGGTCGCTGCTCTCCCGCACGATGGCGCGGAGCGCCTCCACGCCCTTTCGGTGGCCGAACGCGCGCGGCAGGCCCCGCTTCTTGGCCCAGCGGCCGTTACCGTCCATGATGATGGCCACGTGGCGCGGCAGCGCGGCCGGAACAGTCCAGCTCATGCCCCACCCTCCCGGACGCGGTCCACAAACGCGGAAACCGTCAGTTCCGCGCCATCCGCCCGCACGCGCACAACGCGAAGCGCACCGACGCCTTCCGTACGGCGCGGCGCGCGGGAAACGATGACCGCCGGTTCCACACCCATCGCGCGGAGCCGGCGGATCGCGTCCTCAAGCGGCAATCCCAACAAACGGTGCGCCATCAAACGGCCATGATCTCCTTGTCCTTGTCCTGGGCGATCTTGTCCAGCTCCTTGATGGCGTCGTCGTGGACCTTCTGGATCTCCGTCTCGGCGACCTTCTGGTCGTCCTCCGTGATATCGGAGCTCTTGCGCAGCTTCTTGAACTGCTCTACCGCGTCGCGGCGAATGGCGCGCACGGCGATCTTGGACTCCTCGCAGCTCTTGCTCACGAGCTTCGTCAGCTCCTTGCGGCGCTCCTCGTTCAGCTCCGGCACCACCAGGCGGATGATCTTGCCGTCGTTCATGGGCGTCATGCCCAGGTCGGATTTCATGATCGCCTTCTCCACCTGCGGAATCAGCTTCGAATCCCATAGCGAAATGACAAGCTGCCTCGCCTCGGGCGCGGAGATGTTGGCAAGCTGCGTCAAAGGGGTCGGCGTGCCGAAGTAATCGATGGAGATGCGATCGAGCAACTGCGGATTGGCGCGGCCAGCGCGGAGCGCGGCCAAGTCCTTCCTGAGTACCGCTGCGGTTTTGTTCATTTTCTCCTTGGCGGTTTCGATAATCTGGTCCGTCATCCTGATCACTCCTGTCGATCCGTTGTTCTCTTGTATTCTATCCTTTTTTGCCAGGAATAGCAAGTGCCGGGTGCCGCCTTATGGGTGCGCGAGGCTCCCCATCGGTTCCCCCTTCGCGACACGCACGATGTTCCGCGGATCCTCCAGCGAAAATACGCGCACACCGGGCACTTTGTTTTCATCGCAGACGGCCAGCGCCGCCGAGTCCATCACGCGAAGGCCCCTTGCCAGCGCGTCCTTGTAGGTGATGTCCGGAAGGAACTTCGCGTCCGGGTTTTTCGCGGGGTCGTCGTCGTACACGCCGTCAATGTTTTTGGCCAGCAGAATGACCTCCGCGCCGATCTCCACCGAGCGCAGCGCCGCCGCCGTATCCGTGGAGAAGAAAGGGTTGCCCGTGCCGCACGCGAACAGCACCACGCGCCCCTTTTCCAGGTGGCGGATCGCGCGGCGGCGGATGTACGGCTCGGCAAAGGCGGTCATCTGCACGGCGCTGAGCACGCGCGCCTGCGCGCCCGCACGTTCCAGCGCGTCCTGCATTGCCAGCGCGTTGATCGCGGTGCCGAGCATGCCCATGTGGTCGGCCGTCACGGGGTCCATGCTCGTCGACGGGCCCTGCCTGCCCCGCCAAATGTTACCGCCACCCAGCACAAGCGCGACCTCCACGCCCTCCGCCCGAATCTCCGCAATCGCCTCCGCCACCCGGTTGAACTTGTCAAAGTCAAACAGCACGCCGTTCAGCCCCAGTGCCTCGCCCGAAAGTTTAATCAGCACGCGCTTGTACATGTGTCGCCTTCCTTTCGCTCGCAAGATCGTATCCCCTGTCCGGCCCTATAAAAAAGGAACGCCGGATTGGGCGTTCCTTTCTTTCCATCATCCTTACAGACCCGCCTTGCGCGTCTGCTCGGCGATCTCCTCGGCAAAGTTGTCCTTGCGCTTCTCAATGCCCTCGCCGCGCTCAAAGCGGACGAAGCGGCGGATGGAGATCTTCTCGCCGATGGACACGGTCGCGTCCGCAATCAGATCCTTGATCGTCTTGTCCGGATCCTTCACGAACGGCTGCTCCATCAGGCAGACCTCTTTGTAGGACTTGTCAATGCGGCCCTCGACCATGCGGTCGACGATCTTCTCGGGCTTGCCCTCGTTGAGCGCCTGGGCGCGGAGAATCTCCTTCTCCTTCTCCAGGTTCTCCGTGGGGACCTCCTCGCGCGCGAGGAACTCGGGCTTCGCGGCGGCGATGTGCATCGCGATGTCGTGCACAAGGGCCTTGAAATTATCGGTCTTGGCGACGAAGTCCGTCTCGCAGTTGACCTCCAAGAGTACGCCGATCTTTCCGCCCATGTGGATGTACGAATCGACCAGTCCCTCGGCGGCGATGCGCCCGGCCTTCTTGGCCGCAGCGGCGAGGCCCTTCTCGCGAAGCAGCTCAATCGCCTTGTCCACGTTCCCGTCCGACTCGACGAGCGCGTTCTTACAATCCATCATGCCGGCGCCGGTGCGCTCGCGCAGCTCTTTTACCATCGCTGTGGTTATGGCCATCCAAAAAACCTCCTAGTATGTTCACATATCTAAATCAAACGGCTGACTATCCCTTACGCGCCCGCTTCTTCCGAACCGGCCGCGATTTCCTCACCGGATTCGCTCTGCTCGCCCTGCTTGCCTTCCAGCACCGCGTCGGCCATCTTGCCCGCGATCAGCTTCACGGCGCGAATCGCGTCGTCATTGCCGGGGATCACGTGGTCGATCTCGTCCGGGTCGCAGTTCGTATCCACGATGGCGACGATCGGAATGCCCAGGATGCGGGCCTCCGCCACGGCGATGTGCTCTTTGCGCGGATCGACAACAAACAGCGCGCCCGGCAGTTTCTTCATTTCGCGGATACCGCCCAGGTTCGCTTCGAGCTTCTCCCGCTCGTGCATCAGCTTGATGACTTCCTTCTTGGGAAGCACTTCAAACTGGCCGGTCGCCTCCATCTGGTCGATGCGGTTGAGGCGGTCCACGCGGGTACGGATGGTGCGGAAGTTGGTCAGCATGCCGCCCAGCCAGCGCTGGTTGACATAGAACATGTTGCACCGCTTGGATTCTTGTTCGATGGATTCCTGCGCCTGCTTCTTCGTGCCCACGAACAGGATGGACTTGCCCTCCATCGCGACGTCACGGATGAACATGTACGCCTCGTCGATCTTGCGGACGGTCTTTTGCAGGTCGATGATATAGATGCCGTTACGCTCCGTAAAGATGTACGGCGCCATCTTGGGGTTCCAGCGGCGCGTCTGATGGCCGAAGTGTACGCCCGCCTCCAGCAGTTGCTTCATGGAAATGACTGCCATTGGGTTTCCTCCTTGTTTTTCCACCTTTTGCGTCATACAGGCGCGGCACCGCATTCGCGGCACGCCCGCGCCCGTCGGCAAAAGTGCGTTTTCCGAAGTATTATAGCACAGTTTTGCTCACACCGCAAGCAAAGCCGCGCATTTTTTCCGCGTTTTCGGCGCGCGGCGTAAGGCGGTCTTTTTTTCATCGTCGCTTGCCCACAATTCGACAATAGTGTATACTTTTCCCTGGAAAATGATACACGCGCATGCGTCTGCCCTGGCCTCGCCAGATTCGCACGTTGCCCAGCAAAGGAGCTCTATGCGAAGTTTGTCCTTGATCCTGCTCTTGACCGCCCTCTGCCTGCTCCCGGCGCTCGCCTTGGCCGAGAACACCCTGGACGCTCATTCCGACGGCGACGCCGCGGAGGAGATCCTCCTGCCCGGTGGCATCTGGACCCTGACGGAAAACAAGACATGGCTATTCATCACCCAGAATGACGTTCCGCTGAGCGCCGCGCTGCAGGCCATCGCGCAAGAGGCGGAGATCACCGTGCGGGACGGATACCTTCCGGCCGGCTCGGCGCTGACCGTGGAGGAGCTTGCGCTGCTGTACCCCGGGGCCGGGGACGCGTTCGCCGTGCCGGAAACGAGACCGGCCCTCGCGCCCTTCGCCCTGACCGGCGAATGGTACTACAGCGCGGACGGCGTGCTGTACTACCGGCACGAGGAAGGCGCGGCAACCATGACCGTGGACGAGGTATTCGCCGCGCTGAACGGGGACGACGCGCCGGCCGCGCAGCCAAACAGCAAGATCATCTACCTTACGATTGACGATACGCCTTCCCAATATACCATGGAGCTGCTGGCCACGCTGGATAAGTTGGATGTGAAAGCAACATTCTTTGTCGTGGGCGCGTATGTGAAAAGCCGCCCGGTGTTCCTCCGGGCGATTTACGAGCAGGGACACGTGATCGCCAACCATTCCTACAATCACAATGATCAGATCCTGCAGGAGAGCTATGAATCCTGCCTGAGTGACTTCAAACGCTGCGAGAACGCCGTCGCCGACGCGCTCAGATTCCCGCTGGACATGCCCATCCTGCGCGTGCCCTACGGCGTGGCGACCATCCCGCAGGAGTACCGCTCGCGGCTGCAAAAGGCTGGCTACACGTGGATTGACTGGAACGCGCTGAACGGCGACACGGAACCCGACATCACGACGGACCAGAAGTCGCTCGACCGCGCGATTGACACGGCGGCGCGCTATGACGGGCCGATTGTGATGCTGGTGCACGACGGCAAAAAGCGCACCATCCGCACGCTTCCCGATCTTGTGGCGCACTTCCACGCGCAGGGGTATGAATTCCGCGTGCTGGAACCGGGCCTTGGCGATATTCCGAATGTCCGCATGGGGCTGCCCATCGTTAAGAAGTAGGGTCAGGATTTCTGGCGAAAGCGCCTCGGTATTGTCGCGAGCTCGCCCTTCGGTTGATCGCTCTGTGCCGGTCGGCATCTCCGGGTCGCTATATCCCGCACTGCGGGCGCTCCCCTCCGATGCCCGAAGGGCCATCGCTCTGTACCTCGGCGCACCTGCGGGTCGCTTATCCGCCGCTGGCGGCGCTTCCCTCCGGTGCCCCTTATGGCGTCCGATTCTTCGAATCCGCGCCGCCGTCGAGGTAGGGATTCCTTGCGGAATCCATTTCATAGCCCGGAGTCTTCGATTCGGTTCCGCGTCATCGTCAATTTCCGTCCCACTGGCACATCCGCATATCCACCCGGCCGTCCGGCAGGAAATGCACGCCTTCCTCCCGGAGCAGCGCCCGCTGCAACCCTGGCACGCCAAACTCATACCCGTCGCACAGCGAGCCGTCCGCCCGGATGACACGGTGGCACGGCACGCCGTTGCCCTCGGGGCAGCGGCTCATCGCGCCACCAACAATGCGCGCGGCGCGCGGCCGGCCCGCCAGCAGCGCGAGCTGCCCGTACGACGCGACGTGTCCCTCCGGGATTCGCCGCGCAATCGCGTATATTTCTTCCGGAAAGCTCATCGCCATGGCCGCTATTTCCGCAGGCGCTTGCCGGTCATATTTTCAACATCCAGCCGCAGCACCGCGACGCTCTCCAGGGCCGCGTCGTTGATCTCAAATGCCTTCTCCGGCGCGTACTGCCGCATGACGGCCAGCAGCCCCGTCCGCTTTTCCTCCCCGGAAACCTCCGACAGCACGCCCTGCCCGACGACGCTTTCAAACTCCATCGAGTACGCGCAGGCATTGTCCCCGCCGTCGTGCACGCGATACCCGCAATCCACCTCAAACGCGGCGCGCGGATTGCGCCGGAGCAGATCCAGCTTGGTCCCTTCCGCCGCGCCGTGAAAGTAGAGCGCGAAGCGGTCGCCGTGCCGCGCGTAGCCAAAGTTCACCGGCACCAGGTATGGGAATGGCTCCGCGTGCAGCGCCAGCCGGCACACGTCGCACTGTTTCAGGATGGCTTCCAGTCCATCGATGTCCGCGACTTCCCTGTCCCCTCTCCGCATGTTCCGCCCTCCTTCAAGCCTTGCATTTCAATAAACCACCCTCATCGTCCGAGGTTCTTCCGCAGCTTCGCGAAAAACTCCTCCACATCCAGCGGCTTGCCGATGTGGTCGTTCATCCCGGCCGCGAGGCATTTTTCGATGTCCTCGCGGAACACGTTCGCCGTCATCGCAACGATAGGCACGGCGCTTGCCTCCGGTACGTTCAGCGCGCGGATTCTGCGCGTGGCCTCGTAGCCGTCCATCTCCGGCATGTGCACGTCCATCAGAATCAGGCTGTACGCCCCCGGGTTCGCGCGGAACTTCTCGTATGCCACCCGGCCGTTCTCCGCCGGGTCCACGATGATGCCCGTCTCCGCCAGCAGCGACTCCGCGATTTCGCGGTTGATATCGACATCCTCTGCGAGCAGCACGCGCAGGCCCGCGTATGCGCCCCTGGCGGCGTTTTCCTCCGGCGCCGCGGCTTCGTTCTCCATGGGTACGCTCCCGTCCCCACCCCGGCCGACATCCGCCGTGAAGAGGAACCGCGCGCCCCGCCCTTCCTCGGACTCTACCCAGATGCGGCCGTTCATCATCCCGACAATGCTCTTGGAGATCGCCAGGCCCAGCCCCGTTCCGCCGAACTTTCTGGATACGCCGCCGTCCGCCTGCTCAAACGAGCGGAACAGCTTCCGTTGCTGCTCCTCCGAGATGCCGATGCCCGTGTCCGCCACCTCGACCTGCAGCGTGCAGACGCCATTCGCCTCGCGCACCTTTTGCGCCCGGAGCGAGATGCTCCCGTGCTCCGGCGTGAACTTGACGGCGTTACTCAGCAGGTTGGTGATCACCTGCGCCAGCCGCTGCTCGTCGGCGACGATCATCCCGGGAATCGCGGGATCGACCTCCATGCGGAACCGCTGGCCCTTTTCCTCCACGCGAAAGCCAATGATTCCGACCGCCTTTTGCAACATTCTCTCAAACGGAAACGCCGTTGGCGACAGTGTGAACTTGTTCGCCTCGATTTTGGACATGTCCAGCACGTCGTTGATGACGCCGAGCAGGTGTGTGGACGCCTCCCCGATCTTGTCCAGGCAGTATTCCTTTTTGTCCGCGTCATCCGATGTCTTGGCCATGTGCGTCATGCCGATGATCGCGTTCATGGGCGTGCGCATCTCATGGCTCATGCGCGAGAGGAAATCCCCCTTTGCCTGGCTGGATTGCTCCGCCTGCTCCTTCGCCACGATCAGATCCCGCTCCAGCTTCCGCCGCTCCGTGATGTCCAGGCCGATCGCGCCCAGGCCCCAGGAGCGGTCCTCAATGACAAACGTGGACACGGACAGCGTGCGCCGCTCGCCGTTTTTGCGGATGATGGGCATCTCGAATTCGTCTTTCCCCTGCCGCATGGTGCGCGGGATGTGCTCCGCAAAAAGCGCCTCGCGCGTCGTCTCATCCACGATCACGCCGAAACCGCCCTTCATCAGTTCCTCTCGGGAATATCCCGTGATGCGCTCGGCGCCGGGGTTCAGGTACTCAAACTTCCCGTCCGCCGTGATGTAGGTGATGTAGTTGGGCGAGGTGTTCACGATGGATGACATGCGCACCAGCTTTTCCTCGGACTGCACGCGCTCCACCCCGGCGGCGATCACGTTGGCGATCAGGCTGAACAGGTGCGCGTCGCTCTCGGTCCATGCGCGCTTCTCCCGGATCATCGCCACGTTTAGAATGCCCCACAGCGCACCCGACACCACGATGGGCAGCGCCATGAACGACTGCACGCCGTCCTTTGTCATCGCGCTCAGGTTCGGATGCCGCGCGATGTCGTCCACCGCCACATACGGTGCGTTGTTTCGCACCAGCGCGTCGTAAATGGGATGCCCGCCCCCGAAAGGGCGGAAGTTTGCGCCGATTGCGGGGATTCCCTGCGTCTGGTTGTGCCATTCGTATTGCAGCTCCACCAGCCCGGTTTCCGGATTCACGCTCGTGATGTGCGCGCGGCCCGCGTCCAGGAACTCGCCCGACACGCGCAGCGCGTACCGGATGAACGACGGGATATCCGGCGTCTTGATGAACCGCTGGGCGATGTCGGACATAATCTCCTGCTGTCGCAGGCGCTGTTCCAGCGACGATTCGGCGGCCTTGTTGTCCGTGATGTCCACGCGGTGGTGCAGGTGGGCCAGCTTGTCGTCATACCAGTGGATCAGGCAGTCCGTATTGAGATAGTATCGCCCGGTCACGGAGCTTTTTTCCTCCCACGTGATGGCGAAATCCGACTGGTCGAGCAAGGCGGGCACCGGGCAGAACGGGCAGCGCGCCGTCTGCCCGGCTTGCATTTGCGTCCAGCAGGGCTTGCCCAGGCTGAACTCTTCCAGGCCGAAGCTCTTCTGCAGCGTGTCGTTGACGAACAGCAGCTCGTCCGTCTCCACGTCGGATACGTAGATCATCGCGTTCATGCTGTTGAGAACGCGGCGGAACACGTCCACGGAGATTCTGGACTGGTTCAGCCGAAGCAGCATGTCGTTGATGGAATTGCAGAGCGCGACGTACTCGCGGGTGTTGGAATACTTGTGTGAATCAATGCCGCCGGTGGTCATTACGCGCCGGATGTCCTCGCTCAGCCGTTCCAGCGGGCGCAGGACCCACTTCGTCGCGGAAAAATACAGCAGGGCGACGAACAGCGCCGTCACCAGCGCCAGCATGAACAGCGCGAGGCCCATGGCTTGCCGCCCGTCCCGGTACGCGGCGCGGTCCGCGCGGATGGTCAGCGCGAGTTCTCCGCCGTCCAGGCAGGCAAAGGTCATGGACGCGCTGATGGTGTCCCCGGTCCGGGCAAGGGTAAACGGGCTCCCTGCGTCGCCGGACGCCTCGCCCGCGGGGGTGATCTCAAAATCGAGCGCGTCCGTGCGCAGCAGGCGGTGGAAGTACGCGTTGGACAGCACACTGCCCATGGCCACGGTTCCGCTGGGGGCTTCCCCCGCTTCCTCCACGTGGATTGGTGCGATCGCGGCAAAATACGGCACGCTGTCCTGCAAAAAGATGCCGAAAAGCGTCCTGCTGTCCGATGCCTCCGTCCCGGCGCGCTCCGCGCTTTGAGACACCGTCGCCGCCAGCGCGGCGATATGCGCGCTCAGCCCATCCGGCACGGGCGTATGCTCCCCTTGGGCAACGTCGTAGAAATCGGCATACACATCTACGCCTGCCAGGTCCTTGAAGAACACAAAATCGTAATCATAGCTCTCCACCAGGGAGGTGGCCGACCAGTTTCGCTTGATAAAATCAGGGTTCTCCCCCCGCACAAACCGGACGGACTCGTCCCAGTAGGCAGTATCCTCCGCCATGAGAAGCGTGTTGTGCCCGGCGGATTCCCACACCCCGGCGATGATCCCCGCCTGATCGAGCAGATAATCGGTTTCCGAATCGAGCAGGATGCCCGAAATAGACGCCTGAAAGACGACAAAAAAGACCACCGCGAATCCGGTGAGCAAAAGGCCGATAGTCAGGAAGAGAGTTCGGCGAAAGGAACGGATTTTTTTCTCTTTTGCCATGGTGCTCCTCTTGTGTGCAGACACGCGTTGCTAGGGTAATGGGTTCAGCGGCCTATAGCATACCATATTGCGCGCGCGCTTTCAATATGGTTATGCGCCGGATCACGGTGTAACGGAATCGCGGCACGGAAGATTGCGGCCATACCCGCCCGATGAGAACGAGAGCAATTCCCGAAAACGCAGCACAAAACATACGCTCTGTTTTGGGGTGTTATTCTGGCAGCGGAACACCGTTTGCGCACAAGCAATCCCCGCCAGTCGCTTCTTTGCGGCGGCGGGGATCGTGTTAGTACAAACTTGCGCCTCTCGCGGCGCAATGCTTCTTTGCCGGTTGCGCTGATTTGAAAAATCGGACGCCATGAGGGGATTTCATAAGAAATCCCCACCTTGTCAGAACAGGTTCATCAGCCGGTCCCAGAACGTCTCCGGCGCCTTTTTCGCCTCCGGCGCGGCTTCCTCGGCGGGCTTTTGAATCCCCTCGGTCATGAACACGAACTGAACGGAACGCGCCCCGTGCGCCGGGCTGACGAAAGAGTACAGCGGGGTTTCTTCGGCCACGGTCAGCGGCAGTCCATCCAGCATGCCGAGCGCCTCCTGGATGCCGTCCAGCAGCGCGGATTGTCCGTCGGCAAGCGCCTGCGCCTGCTCCGGAATGGCGGCCGTGCTCTCCGCCACCTGCGCGACCGCGTCCGCCACCCCGCTCATGCCGGATGCAAGGGAATCCATGCCGGACGCGAGCGGGGCGGTTCCCTCCGCCAGCGTCGTCAGCCCTGCCGTGAGCGCCTGTATCCCGTCGTTCTGCGCGGTCAGCCCGGCCGCGAGCGCCGCGCCGTTCTCGGTGAGCAGCTTTGTGCCCGCCGACAGCGTGCCCGCCTGTGCCGCGATGGCGGATACCCCCTGCGTGTAGGCTGTCACACCATCGGAAAGCGCGGCGATCTGCGCCTTCAGCGCGTTGCGCTGCGCCTCCGGCAGCATCGCCAGGAAGGACTCCAGGCCGGTCGTGAGCTGTGCCATCCCGCCGGAGAGGGTTTCGCCCTGCGCCGCGAGCGTCGTCACGCCGCCCAGCAGTTGCTCCGCCCCGGAGAGCGCCTTTTGCGCGCCATCAATGTACGCCGTCGCGCCTTCGGTCAGCGTTTTGGAGCCTTCGGCCAGCGGCGTCACCTGTCCCGGCAGCGCGGCCACTGCGTCCAGCGCCTGATTCAGCCCTGTTTTGTATTCTTCCGCGCCTGCGGGCAGGGCGGCTGCTTCCGCCGCGAGCGCCGTCAGGCCGTCCGACAGCGCCGTAAGACCTTCCACGAGCTTGCCCGTGCCGTCCGCGAGCTGGCCAGCGCCTTCGTCCATGTCCCCCGCCTTGTCGATCATGCCGCCCAGGTCCATCCCGAGCATTCCTTCAATGTCCATCGGCAGCGCGGTGATCGTCAGCCCGTCCATCGTGAAATCCTCCGCGTCAAACGCGAGGGTGAACGCCGCGTCCTGCCCGGGCAGCACGGTGTAGCTCAGCGTGCGCGTCTGGCCGACGAGTGCGCCCGTCGCGCCGGGGGCGTCCACATTGGCGCACGCGGCGGGCAGCGGCACCTGAATTTGCGCCATGTACCGCGAGCGGAACACCTCGGCGGCATTCGCGTTGCTCGTGGCGCGGATCGTTAGCGCAACGCGCCCGCTCTGCCCCGCCAGCGCATCCGGATCAACGGCAGCGCCATCCAGCGCATAGCCGATCTCGAACTGGAACGGCAGCGCGGCTTCCGTGAGCACGCCCGCCGCGTAAAACCCGGCCGCGTCGGCAGGCAGGGTCCACGTGATCGCGTCGCCAGAGGTGGCGGGCGTTATCTCGCGAACCATCGCGTAGACGCGCTCATACGCGCCGTAGTCGATATATTCCCCCGCCTCCGGGGTATCGATATGGCTCACCACATAGACGGATTCCTCGGTTCCCGTCGCGCCAAGCCGCGCATACACGGTTTCATCCTTTACAATCTCCGCCAGCGCGCTCGCCTGACCCAAAATGAGCAGTACCGAAAGCGCGGCCGCAAGCAGCTTTTTCATTCCTTGACCCCTTTCCTTTTGAGCGTCCCCCACTGGAGAACCTTATCAAGCATCGCCAGGAGCGGCGGCAGCACAATCAGTACCAATCCGCCGGACAGCAGCGCGCCGCGCCCCAGCAGCATGCCGATCTCGCTGATGCTGGACACCTTGCTGAGCGCCGCCTCCGCGAACCCCGCACCCGCGAGGATCAGCGTGGACACCAGCACGGACGGTCCCGCGTTGGTCAGCGCGGAGACAGCCGCTTCCTTGGGTGGCTTTGTCTGCCGGTCCTCCATGTAGCGGTTCGTCGTCAGGATGGCGTAGTCGATCGTCGCGCCGAGCTGCAGGCTGCTGATCATCAGGTAGCCGATGTAGATGAGCGGTGTGCCGGTAAAGTATGGCACGGCCATGTTGATCCAGATGGCGCACTGGATCAGCGCCACAAGCAGCACCGGGATGGTGATGGAGCGGAACGACAACAGCACGATGATCGCCACGGCCAGCACCGACAGGAGCTGCACGCGCTGCCCGTCAACCTCCACGCTCTGCTGGATGTCGTGCAGGCTCGTCGCCGTGCCCGCAGCAAGCCATTCCCCCGGATACCACGCCTCCACAGCTTCCAGCACCGCTTCCACGGCCGCCGTCTGGGCGGGGCCTTCGGTCGTGGTGTTCAGGCGCACCACCATGCGGCTGTACTTCTCGCTTTGGAACTGATCGACGACGGCCTTGGGCACCATGTCGCGCGGAATGCCCGGATCGGCCAGCGTGACCAGCGCCTGCACGCCCGTCACCGCCGCCTGATCAGAGAGCGCCGCCGCAAGCTCCGTCTCCTTCGCCGTATCGCCGGACGGCACGAGCAGCACCACGGGGCTGTTCGCGCCGAAGCGCGCCTCAATGGCCGCGCGGTTGCCGTTCAACCCGTTGGCCTCCCCCGCCGCCGTGCCCCCGTACAGGAACGTGTTATGGCTCTGGCCAAGGAAGGACGGCACCAGCACGATGACGAGCGCTGCCAGCAGCAGCCAGCGGAGCTTCAGCGCGCCCTTGCCCATGCGGCCAAATGACGGCAGCCACCGCTTGTGCCGCGCCTTGTCGATGACGTTCCGCAGGCAGTAGAGCAGCACCGGCATCAGCGTCAGGCAGGTGAATAGGCTGATGGTGATGCCCTTGGCCAGCACCAGACCGATGTCCCGGCCGATGCTGTAGTGCATCAGCACCAGCGCGAGGAACCCCGCGATGGTCGTCAGGGCGCTGGCCAGGATGGAGTTGAGCGATTTGACCGTCGCCTGGATCACCGCCTCGCGCGCGTCCTTGCCCTCGTCCCGCTCCTCGATGTAGCGGTGGAACAGGAACAGCGAGTAATCCAGCGAGATGGCAAGCTGCAGCACGGCGGCCATCGCGTGCGTGATGAACGAAACATTGGTGAAAAGCGCGTTGGTGCCCATGTTGATGATGATCGAAACCAGGAGCACCACCAGATACAGCGGCGGCTCCGCCCAGGATGTGGACGCCGCGAACAGGATCAGCAGACAGAACGGCACCACGACCAGCATGATCGTGAAGATCTCCGACGACAGCAGCGACCGCATGGAGCGGGATTCCTCCGCGTTGCCGGTGATGTACATTTTCTCGATGCCGAGCGCGCGGATGCCCTCGATGGCGTCGCCGGTGGCCGGCTCATAGTCGCTCTGGGCGAACGTCACCTGGAACAGCGCGGCTTCGTCCTTGTAAAACTGCCCCACCGTCGCCGCGCCCAGGGCCTCGATAGGCTTTGCGAGGTCGGCCGCGTCGTCCAGCCACAGCACGCTCTTCACCCCGGGTACGGCGGCGATGCGCGCCTTGATAGACAGCGCCTCCGGGACGGTGATATCCTCCACCATGACCTCCGCCGTCCCGGTGTAGCCAAAGCTGCTCTCCATCTCGGAGATCGCGCGCTTGGTCATCGAGCCGTCGGGCAGGTATTCGGCCAGGTCGTAGTTCACCGTGACCATCATCGACAACACGGCGCTGACGGCCAGGAGCACCGCAAAAAAGCCGATGGTCATCTTGCGGTGACGTAACAGGAACTCCGTTATTTTTCGCATGGATACGCCTCCGTTTGTCTGCGGGCCGCGATCAGCCCGCTCAGCATGTAGTTGAGAAATAGAATGAGGTCGGCGGTGAGGCTCTCCTCTTCCCCGTCAAAGCGGTTAAAAATATACAGCAGCCCTTCGATAATCGCGACTGCCAAGGGGCCGAAAATGCGGTCGTCCGGCTGCCCGGCAAACTGTTCCGCCATGCGGTGCTGCGCAAAGTCGACGATGCTCGTTTTGTAGCTTTCATACTTGGAGCCGCCGCTGCGCAAAATGAGGATCAGAAACTCCACCCGGTTGCTGACGAACACATCGCGCAGCGCCATGGCCAGCCTTCGTATCGTTTCATCCGTGGGGGATGTCAGCCGCAGGATCCGGCGGAACGCCTCCACCGGCGCGCTCACAACCTCGTCAAATAGTTGCTCCTTTCCGGTGAAGTACAGGTAGATATTCCCCACCGTCATGCCCGCTTGCGACGCGATAGAACGCATGGACGCGCGGGCGTAGCCGGACAGCAGGAATTCTTCCTTGGCGGCGTCGACAATGCGCTGCCGCACCTCATCTTTTCGCAGTTCATCTATTGATGATTTCATCACTAAACACCCGTTCAGTTGGAATTTATGACCATTCTACTCCCTGGCGGCGCGTTTGTCCAGGGGGTACGGAGAATAACTGTGAATTTTCTGAAAAGGATTTACAGGGTCAGCGTAAAGTCGCAGAACTCCCGGACGCGGAACGCGGCAAAGTACGCGTTTTCCATCGGAATCCACTCCGCGTCAAACCGCTTCGCCAACTCCGGGCCGTTGCGGCGCAGAATGCGCGCCCGCTGCTCCACGGGGTCAACCGACAGGAAGATTCCAAGCGCGTACGCGTCCCGGAGCGCCGGATGCAGGCTGTACGCGCCCTCCACAACGCTCAGCGCCGTGGGAACGACGGCGACGGGCGCCGCGAGGGCTTGCTCGCCGCAGTCATACGGCTGATAAGCAAAACCGACGCCCTTTGCGAGCGGCGCGAGCACTTCCAGAAAAAAGCGTTCGCGGTCCACATTACCGCCAGGCTCGGAAAGCCTTTCCGGCGTGCGCTGCGCGGGCCGCAAAAAGAAATCATCCATATGGAATACGTTCGCGCCGAGCGCCTCGCCCAGCCGGGCCGCCAGCGTGGATTTGCCGGAAGCGCACGGCCCGTCGATGGCGATGATGCCGCGCGAAAGCTGTGCGACGCACGTCAGCAGCTCGTCAAACGTGTGAAGCTGTATGGGTTTTTCGCTCATTGGTACACTGTGATGCCCTTCTCGTCGCTCACGATGCGGATGTCGCCGCCGCGCGTTTCGTAGGTCTGCACGCCGCGCTCGCTTAACAGCGCGAGCACACTTTCATCCGCCGGGTTTTTATCCGAATCTGTGATTGCTACGTATTTCGGCCGCACCGCGTCCAGAAGCGCGGCGAGGTTCACCTTGTCCCGCCCATGGTGCGGCATTTTCAGCACGTCATGCGCGCCGATGCCCCCGGCGAGCAGCTCGCCGATGCGCGCTTCCTCCGCGTCCCCGGCAAACAGGAACGTGTGCCGCCCGTCCGCCATGGAGACGACGAGCGACTGGTCGTTGTCGATCTCCTTGTCCCCGGTCTTTTCTGGCGCGATGGCCGTCGGCATCAGCGTGAGCGTGAGCGTCTCCAGGGTGAGGGCCGTTTCCTCCGCGACGCGCGAACGTGGCACGCCAGCCGCATCGATCGCCGCGAGATACTCCTCGTATTGCTTGCTTTCAGACTCGTAGTTCGCGTCGTACAGCGCCTTCACAGCCACACCGCGCAGCACTGTGTCCGCGCCGCCGACATGATCCTTGTCATAGTGCGTGACGATCATCACGTCCAGCGTATCGATATTCTTCTCGCCCAGCTTGCGCAGAATCTCTTCGCCGTCCTCTTTCTCGCCCGCGTCAATCAGCACGGCGTGCTTTCCCGCCGTAATCAGGATCGCGTCCGCCTTGCCGATTTTCAGGATAAGCACCTCCGTGCTTTCCGCGGCGTGCGCGCATCCGCTAAGCAGCAGCGTGCACGCCAGCATCATCATCAACAATCGCTTCATTGTTTGCTCTTTCTTTTTATTATCCCCTCTGCGCCAGCACCATCGCCGTGCGGCACGGCGCGTAAATCTTGAACCCAAGCCCGCGCGCCCCGTCCTTCTCGGTCTGGTACACGTACTGCATGTCCACGCGGTCCTCCCCGCCAAAGCGCGCCTCGTCCGTGGAGAAGATGGCCTGCCACTTCCCGCCGCGCGGAATCGGCACAAACAGCTCTTTCTGGGAGTCCGTCGGGTGGAAGTTGAAGATAAAGACGAGGCCGGCCTTCAGGAAGCAGATGATCTTCTGCTCCTGGTCGATCCAAAGGCTCGTCACCTCCGCCGTTTCCAGCACGCCGCATGCCTTGATCATGTTGATCATGGCCTTGTCAAAATCGCCGACCCACTCGTATTTCAGCAGGTGGTTTTCCGCCAGGGACCACTGCCGCCGCGCGTATTTGTAGCTCCAGTCGTTGCCCTCGCGCGGAAAGTCGATCCATTCGGGATGACCGAACTCGTTGCCCATGAAGTTCAGATACCCCTCGCCCGCCAGCATCACCGTAATCAGGCGGATCAGCTTGATCAGCGCGATGGCGCGGTCGATCACCTGGTTGTGCGTGGTCTTGTTCATGTCGGTATACATGGCCGCGTCCGCCAGGCGGAAAATCAGCGTCTTGTCCCCGACGAGCGCCTGATCGTGCGACTCGCTGTACCCGATCACCGGCTCGGACGGGCGGCGGGTCGTCAACTCGTGCCACAGTTCCCGCATGTCCCAGTCCTCGTCACGCTTTTCCAGCGTGCGAATCCAGAAATCCGGCACGCCCATGCCCAGGCGGTAGCTGAAGCCGAAGCCGCCCTCCCGCACCGGCAGGCACAGGCCCGGCATGCCGCTGACATCCTCGGCGATGGTCAGCGCGTTGTGCTTTAGGCTGTGCGCCAATTCGTTCGCCAGCATCAGGTACACCGCCGCGCCCATGTCGATGTTGTCGCCGTAGTAATCGTCATAGCTCGTGAACGCCCTGCCCAGGCCGTGGTCCTGGTAAAGCATGGAGGTCACGCCGTCAAACCGGAAGCCGTCAAAGTGATACTCCGTCATCCAGAACTTGATGTTGGACAGCAGGAAGTGAAGCACGTGCGGCTTATCGTAATCGAACACGCGGCTGCCCCACGCCGGGTGAAAGCCCTCCGTACCCGCGTGGAAGAACTGGTGGGCCGTGCCGTCGAACTCGGCGATGCCCTCGGCATAGTTGCCGCTGGCGTGCGAATGCACCAGATCCAGCAGCACGACCAGCCCCATTTCGTGCGCCGTGTTGACAAGCTCCTGCAGGTCCGTCGGCGTGCCGAACCAACTGCTGGCGGCGAAGAAGTTCGTCACCTGATAGCCGAACGACGCGTAATACGGGTGCTCCATCACGCCCATGAGCTGGATGGCCGTGTAGCCGTCCCGGAGGATGCGCGGAAGCATGTCCCGCGTGAACTCGGCGTAGGTGCCAATGCCGCCCTCCTCGCGCGCCATGCCGATGTGCGCCTCATAGATCAGCAGCGGCCGCGCGCGGACGGGACTGAACATCGCGTCCGTCCACGGGAACTGCGCTTCCGGCGCCCAGAGCTCCGCAACAAAGGCGTTCGTCTCCGGCATCTTGACCACGCGGCGGCTATACAAAGGGATGCGATCCCTTTTCACGCCGTCCGCGCCCTCCACCTCGACCAGCACATGCTGGCCATGGGCCAGGGAGCGCACGCCCGGCATAAAGATTTCCCAGGTATTCTCATCCTTGCGCGTCATCGGGTGGGCCGTCCGGTCCCAGCCGTTGAACTCGCCAAAGAAGTGCAACGCCTTCGCGTGGGGCGCCCACTCGCGGTACACCCAGCCCTGCGGGGTCAGGTGGATACCATAGTGCATGTGGCCGTTGGCAAAGTCGCGCAGCCTTCCGCCGTCCGGCAGCAGCCTGCGCCGCATCGCCGCGTGGCGGGCCAGGCGGAACCGAATTTCGGCCTCGTAAGGCTCAAGCCATGGGTCTCGGACGATCATGTCTAGTGGGCGGGTTTTGCGCGGCATTGTAGGGCCTCCTTTTATGTTCAATCCAGCCTTCATGCGATCCAATCGCTGTGGGGATTTCTTGTGAAATCCCTTCATGGCTCAGAATCTTCGGTTCCTCGCCTCTTTATCGGTTCCTCGCCTCTTTAATTGAAAGCACCGCTGACAGTATACTACAGCTAGCGTCTACAGGCAAGCGGCATACTTCTGCCGCCATTATCCAATTGGTTCCAGATAGTCAACCGGGGGCATCGTCACCTTCGTTCCGGCGGCGGGCACAGCGCCCGCGGACGCCGAATCGCCGGCGGGCGCCATTCCGCGCCCAATGACCGTGAACAGGCGCGCCGCGCCCCAGACGGCCAGCGACACCGCCAGCACGCCCACCCCCGCGACCAGCGCCCTGCGCCAGGCGAGCCGCGCGCGTTCCCGCCTCGCCCGCTCCTCCGCCGCAGCCCTTTCCTTGCGCATGCGGCTTTTCTCGTCGCGCTGCTTCAGCCGCTCCAGGTCCTCCTCGCGGCTCACTTCCACGTGCTCCTCATAGTCCGCGGTGACCACCTCGGGCGTTAAGGCGAGCGTTTCCTCGCGCGGTCTCCCGCAGCGGTGGCATGTCAGCCAGCGCAGGCGGTTGAAACGGCCGCACACGCAGATCCAGTGCGTGCTGGTAAGGGCCGGGAAGCACACGGCGTCGTGCCCCACCATCGCGATAAGCGCCACCCGCTCGGGTCCGGCCCCCAGGACCGGCGGCGTGCAGTCGATCACACGGTTCGGGTTGGTGTTCCAGTCCTTGGCGTACACAAACGAAGCCTTCTCCACCGCCATCTCCATGCGGTCAAACTCCGGATAGCCGTCCAGCGCCAGATGGCACACGAACGTCTCGCCCGGCTCCGCCGTCAGGCCGGAGAAGGACACCGGCCGGCTCCCGATCTTCTTGCCGCTTTCGTTCAGCAGCGTGATCTGGCCCGAGAGCGCGGTCATCGTGTCCTCGTATTCATTGAGAAATGTCAGATACGCTTGCCTGCGCCCGTCGCCAAAGCGCGCTTGCTCCACGCGGATCAGCTCGGCTGGGCTGGCGATATCCATCATCATGAAGCCATTACCCTCCTCAACAGATCGTCATTCCAGCGGGCAACCGTGCCCGATCTCCGCATGGGTGTAGCGCACCCCGCCGCCCACGGTCTGCCCGTGGCCGATCAGCTTATACTTGTACGTGCACAGCCCTTCTATCCCCATTGGGCCGCGCGCGTGCACCTTGCCGGTGGCAATGCCCACCTCCGCGCCGAAGCCGTAACGGTAGCCGTCAGAAAAGCGGGTGGAGCAGTTCCAGAACACGCCAGCGCTGTCCACACGGCCGCAAAACACCCGCGCGGCCGCCTCGTCCTCCGTCACGATGGCGTCCGTGTGCCCCGATCCGTGCCGGTTGATGTGGTCAATGGCCTCGTCCAGCGAATCGACCACCTTGACCGCCAGGATGTAGTCCAGGTATTCCGCGCCCCAGTCGGCTTCATCGGCGGCGGCGCACGCGATCACTTCCCGGGTCCGCTCGCATCCCCGAAGGGTCACACCCGCCTCGCCCAGCGCCTTGGCGAGTGGCGGCAGCGCGCGCGCCGCGATGTCCCGGTGCACGAGCAGCGTTTCCGCCGCGTTGCACACGGACACGTTCTGCGCCTTGCTGTCCACGGTCACGGCCACGGCGGTATCCAGGTTCGCCGCCGCGTCTATGTACACGTGGCACACGCCGTCGGCATGCCCCAGGACCGGAATGCGGCTGTTGTCCTTGATATGGCGGACAAACGCGTTGCTCCCGCGCGGGATGATCAGGTCGATCACGTCGTCCAGCGCCAGCATGGCCGCGACGTCCTCCCGCGTTTCCAGCAGCACGGCCCACCCTTCTGGAATGCCGGCGGCGATGGCGGCCGTGTTCAGCATGTCAAACAGCGAGGCGTTCGTCTCCCTGGCCTCGCGCCCGCCTTTTAGCAGCACGGCATTGCCGCTGCGCAGGCAGAGCGAGGCGATCTGTACCAGCGCGTCCGGGCGCGACTCGAACACGACGCCGATCACGCCGATGGGGCAGGACACCCGGTACAGATCCAGCCCCTCGGCCAGCTCCGTGGCGAGCTGCGTCCGCCCCAGCGGGTCGGGCAGCGCGGCCAGCGCGCGGAGGCCGTCGCACACGTCCCGCATTTTCTTTTCCGGCATGGACAGGCGGCCGAGCAGCGGCCCGGGAAGCCCCTCGGCCTCAGCGCGCGCCAGGTCGGTGTTGTTTGCGGCGTACACAGCGTCCGCGTCACGCGCCAGCGCGTCCGCCATGGCCAGCAGCGCGCGCGCGCGCGTCTCATCGGGTATGGCCGCCAGCGCGAGCGCCGCCCGCCTGGCCTTTTCCGCCGCCTCACGAACCGTCATATATTTCACCCCTAAAAGCAAGGATTTCTCGCAGCCATCCTGCTTAGCATACCATATTTTACGTCCAAAGAAAACAATTCGCAGAAATTCTTGACATTTCAAAGCCGCCGTGCTATATTATTTGCGCTACAAGTGGAAGCGCCCCGCTTCTCACCCGGCGGCAATGGCCAGCGCGGGTCGTTCAGCAAGATAGAGTTCTCTATTTTTGTGCTTTGCGAGCGGGTACTTCCCCGCTCGTTTTGTTATTTTATTAGGAGGTGTGTCGGTATCAGCAACGATCTGATGATTAATGAGGAAATTCGTGACCGTGAAGTGCGCGTGATTGGGGCGGAAGGCGAGCAGCTCGGGGTATTGCCCATCCGCCAAGCGATGGAGCTGGCAGAGCAGAAAGAAATGGATCTCGTCAAAATTGTCGCCAATGCCCATCCGCCTGTCTGCAAGCTGATGGACTACGACAAGTACCGCTTTGAACAGTCCAAGCGGCTGCGCGAGATCCGCAAGAATCAAAAGGTCATTATCCTGAAGGAAGTGCAGCTTTCCGCGACCATTGAGGAGAACGACGTTCTCGTCAAAGCCAAGAACGCGATCCGCTTCCTGGAAGAGGGCAACAAGGTAAAGGTATCGATCCGCTTCCGTGGCCGCCAGATCACGCATACGGAGGTCGGGCTTCAGAAAATGAACAATTTCCTGGAGCACATCAAGGATGTCGCCGTTGTCGAGCGCAGACCGCTCGTCGAGGGCCGTCATATGATCATGATCCTGGCGCCAAAAGAAAACAAAGACGGCAAATAAATCGCCCGTAAGGAGGATGAACATGCCCAAGCAAAAGACCCATCGCGGCGCCGCCAAGCGCTTTTCGCTGACCAAAACCGGCAAGATCAAGCGGGCCAAGGCGTATCGCAACCACATCATGGCGTCCAAGTCGCCCAAGCAGAAGCGCAACCTGCGCCTTGGCGGCTTGATTGACAGCACTGAGGCCAAGCGGATCAAGCAGCTTATTCCTTATAAGTAAGCGATAAGCAATCAATGAGAGCGGAAGGCAACGCCGCGGAAGGAAGGATACACCATGGCAAGGATTAAAAGAGCCGTAAACGGCCATAAGAAGCGCAGGAAGGTGTTTAAGCTCGCCAAGGGTTTTTGGGGAGCGAAATCCAAGCAGTACCGCGCCGCGAACGAGCAGGTCATGCGCTCGCTCCGCTACGCGTACGTCGGGCGCAAGCTGCGCAAGCGGGATTTCCGCCGCCTGTGGATTACGCGCATCAACGCGGCCGCGCGCATCAGCGGCATGAGCTACTCCACGTTCATCAACGGCCTGAAAAAGGCGGGCGTGAACGTCAACCGCAAGATGCTCGCGGACATGGCCATCAACGACGCGAACGGCTTCGCGCAGCTCGTGGACGTGGCGAAAAACGCGTAAGCAGCAATACATTTTGCCGTGCCAGTGGGCGCGGCTTTTTCATTTTACGTACCCGAAAGGAACACCGCCCATGCAAACCGTCACCAGCGCGCAAAATCCCCGCATCCGCTTCCTCCGCTCCCTTGGGGACGCTAAGGCGCGCGCCGCCTCCGGCTGCTTTCTGGCCGAGGGCGTGAAGCTGTGCGCGGAGGCGCTCCGCGACGCCGAGGTAACGCTGCTGCTGGCCGACGCCGAAAAGGCGGACGCGTTCGCCGGTCTGCTCGCGCAGGCGCCAGAGGTGCTGCTCGCCCCCGCGCACGTGGTCGCCGCCGCGTGCGAAGCAAAAACGCCGCAGGGCATCGTCGCGGCGGTGCGCGTTCCTCCGCCGCTGCGGCTGGACACGGCGAGCGGCGCGGTGCTCGCGCTGGACGGCGTCCAGGACCCCGGAAACGTCGGCACCATGCTGCGCACGGCCGAGGCCGCCGGGTTTTCCGGCGCGCTGCTCTCCCCCGCGTGCGCGGACGCGTTCGCGCCCAAGACCGTCCGCGCGTCGATGGGCAGCGTCTACCGGCTGCCGGTCTGGCGCGGCGATTTGACCCAGGGGCTTTCCGCGCTGCAGGCCGGGGGCTTCTTCATCCTCGGCTCCGCGCTGGACGGCCGTCCGTTCGCGGAAGTCTCCCCCGCGCTGAGGCCGCCATTCGCGCTCATCATCGGCAGCGAGGGCTCGGGCATGCGCGCGGAGGTTGCCGCGCTGGCGGACGCGCTCGTCTCGCTTCCGATGCGCGGCCGGGCCGAATCGCTCAACGCGGCGGTGGCGGCGGGCGTGCTGATGTACGGGCTGATGCCGGACCGATAACCAAGGAGGAAACCCATGTCGCAGCTAAGCCGCCTGTTTGAGATCGTCTATCTTCTCCTCAACCGCAAGCGCTTGACAGCCGGGGAACTTGCCGAGCGGTTCGAGGTGTCCGTGCGAACCATCTACCGCGACATTGACACCCTGAGCGCGGCCGGCGTACCCGTCTACGCCACACAGGGCGCGGGCGGCGGCATCCACATCAACGATTCCTATGTGCTGAACAAATCCGCCCTGACAGCCGAAGAGCAACAGCAGATTCTGATGGCCCTGCAGAGCCTTTCCGCGACGGATCATCTGCGCGCGGACGCGTTGCTGGGCAAGCTCGGCTCGCTGTTTGACAAGCCCGGCGCGGACTGGATCGAGATCGACTTCTCCCGCTGGGGCAACCGGGCGCGGGACCGGTACACCATGGCGTCGCTGAAGGACGCGATTGTCGGGCAGCGTGTGCTGGCGTTCACCTACTACAGCGGCAACGGCATCACGAGCGACCGCACCGTTTGCCCGATCAAGCTGGTCTACAAGTCGCGCTTCTGGTACCTCCAGGCGTTTGACCGGGGCCGGGAGGCGTACCGGACCTTCAAATTCAGCCGCATGGCGGATATCGCCATCTCCGACGAGGCGTTCGACCGCGACGCGCTGCCGCCGCCGCCAGCCCTTGATGTCGTCTACGCACCATCTACGGCGCCCATCATTCAACTGGCGCTGCGGTTCCGCCCCGACGCCGCCTGGCGCGTATGGGATGAGTTTGACCGGAGTCTGGTAACATGGATGGACGACGGTTCGCTCCTGGTGCGCGCCTACATGATGGAGGACGAGACGCTGATGGGTTACCTGCTCTCCTTCGGCACGGCGGCGGAGGTGATCGCGCCGGAACGCGTGCGCAGGGCGTTCATTCTGGAGCTGCAGAAAATACTGGCGCGGTACGATGAAAACCTGACGCACAGTTGTCAGGTTTCGGATGATATCCTTACAGTAACCAAACAAAAGGAGGAATCATCCATGGATCAACCGATTTGCCAGAGCTGCACAATGCCCATGGGGACCGAGGATTTCGGCACGAACAAGGACGGCAGCGCGAATGCCGATTACTGCAAGTACTGCTATCAGGACGGCGCGTTCACGTCCGATACCACGATGCAGGAGATGATCGAAATCTGCGTCCCGCACATGGTGGGGCCGGAAAGCGGCTTTACGGAGCCGCAGGCGCGCGCGATGCTGCAAGAGATGATGCCGGAGCTGAAACGCTGGAAGAAGGCGTAAACGCGCAAGAAAACCACAGGAAAAAGCGGGACCGCCATGGCCCCGCTTTTGCTTGTGGTTTATATCCGCTCAGTTGGTACGCCAAGAGGTTAAGATGCGCATCAGCGCCTCCAAGTACCCCGGCAACCCCACGTCCGCGCCCGCGACGGCAGGCAGCGTGGTCACGCACTCGCCGTTTCGCAGCACGCGTATCTCCCCGATCTTATCCCCGCGCTGCAGGGGCGCCTGCACGCTTTCCGGCAGCGCCACCTCCAGGGAGACGGCCGACTCCTCCCCCCGCCTGATGAGCAGCACCAGGTCCTCCCCCGCGGCGGCATCCAGCGCGTCCGTGCCGCCGTTTTTCACCGCCACCTGCATGCCCAGCTTGTTCCCCGCCTCGCAGACGGAAAACAGCCGATACGTGGACAAACCGTACTCCAGCATTTTCCGCGCCTCGTTGAAGCGCGTCTGGCTCGCGGAGGTGCCGAGCACCACGGCGATCATGCGCATGCCGTCCTTCATCGCCGTGGCGGAGATGCAGTACCGCGCCTCGTTGGTCGATCCGGTTTTGAACCCGTCGCACCCATCATAGAAGCGTACCAGCCGGTTGGTGTTCGTCAGGTCCGTCACCCGGCCGCCCGGATGCGCGATGGTGTCCATCCAGATGGTGCTGTACTTGAAAAAGAGCGGATGCTTACCCACCTCGCGCGACAGCGCCGCTACATCGCGCGCGCTGGTGTATTGACCGTTCGCCGGGAGGCCCGTGCTGTTCATGTAGGCCGTGTTCGTCAGGCCAAGCTCCTGTGCCCGGGTGTTCATGCGGTCCACAAAGTTAGTTTCCGTGCCGGTCAGGTGCTCCGCGAGCGCGACGGCCGCGTCATTTGCGCTGGCGACGATCGTCGATTTAAGCAGCTCTTCCAGCTTATACTGCGCCCCGGCGTCCAGCAGCGCCTGCGAGCCGCCCATACTGGCCGCGCCCTTGGACACGGTGACCATCTCGTTTGGCGAGATGACGCCCTCGTCCAGCGCCTCCAGCACGAGCAGCAGCGTCATCAGCTTCGTGACGCTCGCGACCGGGCGGCGCTCGTCCGCATTGTGCTCAAACACCACCTGGCCCGTGGACGCCTCCATCAGCAGAAGCGACGGGGTTTCCAGTTCGAAAGGCGCCTTTGCCTCAAGCGGCGCGCAAAGCGCGCTGGAAGGCAGCAGCAGCGCGATCAGCAGGATGGATAAGATTTTTTTCATACATGGAAAACCTCCCGCGAATGTTTGTACATCATGTGCGGGAGGTTTTCAAAACATGCCTGGTTGTCTACATTTGGGACCCGGGCGGCTAGGTGGCCGCCCGGGGTAGCTGTGGTTCGGTTACTTCGCGATGTCGATCCTGACTGTCTGGGTTCTTCCGCTGCCGTCCAGCGCCGTGGCGGTGATATACACCGTGCCTGTAGCCTTGAGCGCGACAGCGGTTTTGCCGACACCAGCGGGGATCAGCGAGGCGACCGACGGGTTCGAGGTTGTCCAGGCGACGGTCCCAGTTGCGCCGGTGGGCTGGACTACAGCCGACAGGTTCAGGATGGTTGTCGCGCTAAGCGACACATTAATGACGCTTCCCGTAGAAACATTGTCCCGCTGGATTTCGATCCCTGTGGTCAACGGCTTGACGGTGAAGGTAAACGAAGCGGGCGCGCACGCCGGGTTGGTCGCCGTAGCCGTCACCGTAATCAGTTTCGTGATGTCGCGACTGGTGGTAAAGACGCCCGTCGTCGTGCCGACCTTCACCCAATCCGGGTTTGTGGCCTTGTCATCATACGAGACCTCCCACTTGACACTCCTGTCCGTCGCCGAGATCGGCATCACAACCGCCGTGCGGGTGAACGACCCGCCCGCGAGGATCTGGATGTTGGATGTATCCGGGATGATGACGCCTTCGGCCTTCGTCTGTGCGGTAACTGTAGCGGTCGCCGTGGCGTTGCTCCCGTCGGTCATCTTTGCCGTGATGGTCGCGGAACCGGGGGCTATGGCGGTCACCACGCCGTCAGCCGCTACCTTGATCGAACTGCTTGAACTCGACCATGTAACGCTTTGATGTGGCTGTAGTGGCAAACCACCCGCTTCCACCCTCAGTTGCAATGTGCCGCTTCCGTTGAGCAGATTGATAATGAAATCGCCGCTGTTTGAAACGATTTTGAGGTCAGTGGTTGGCTCGCTAACCGTTATTGTGCGTGTGCCAACCACGCCGCTACCGTCTTTTGCCATTGCGCTGATGGTTGCGGTTCCCGCCTTTATACCGGTCACAACGCCGGTAGCGGAAATCGAGGCATTTTCGGCGCCATTCGATATGGACCATTCCACATCCTTGACCGGCACATCCGACGGCGAAACAGTAGCCTTCATCTGAGCCGTGAAGCCCTTGATCACGTATTCAGGGCCGGAAATCACGACCTGTGTGGCCCGCTTCGTCACCGTAACTTGTAGCGACCCAGTAGCGTTCGCCGCGCTGTTCGCTTTCGCGGTGATCGTCGTCGTGCCGACTCCCATGCCGGTCACCAGACCAGTCTGGTCCACGACCGCGACATTGGTATTGGACGAGGACCACGTGAAGGTTTCACTGGCAATATACGGCACCGTTTTGGCCTCAAGGCGCAATTGCCGTCCCGTCAGGTCGCTCGCTGACAGGTTGATAACAGGCTCCACATTACTAGGAACCGATACCGTGACCGTGCCCGCGACCGGCTTGATATACAATATAATCGTGGCTAGCTTGCCCGGTGCCGCTGCCGCTTTTGCGGTGATGGTCACGGGCTTTGTCTCCGTAACCGCCTTCGCCGTCACGATGCCCGTCGATGTGACCGACGCAAGGCTCTCGTCACTGGACGACCACAGGATGGTCTTGTCCGTCGCGCTTTCCGGCAACACAGTCGCGTTGAGTTTGAGCGAACTTCCCGCCGGCAGATCCACCGATGTCGGCTGCGTGATGGTGACGCTGTCTATCGGCGTCGACACAACCACGGAAATCGTTCCGCTCACATTGCTTCCGTCGTTCGCCTTCGCGGTGATGGTCGCGCGGCCACCGGCAACGCCAGTCACCATGCCGCTTGCGTCGACCTTGGCGATCGATTCCGCCGAAGACGACCACGTAAAGGTCTTGCCCGCGAGGGTATTCGGTATCGGGGTCGCGGTGAGCGTCAGCGAGCCGCCAATGCTGACATACGTCGTGCCTGTCTCCCCCGTGTTCGACTTGATTTCCACGCCGGTCATCCGGTCGCTTACCTTGATTTCATGCGTCGCGATGGCTCCGTCCGAACCTGTCGCCGTAATCACGATCGGAGTTGCCCATGTTGCGCCGTTCAGCGGCGTGGACCGAATCACCACAACGCCCGTCGAATAGCCTACCGTCGCACGGTCCGGGTCATTGCAGGTCCATGTGACCGTCTGCGAAGCAGTGGCTGGCAGCACCTTGGCCGTCAGTTGCACGTTCGTCCCCGGCAACGCTTCCGTCTGGCCGGTAATCTGAATGCCACTGGCACTGGAAGTGACGTTTACCGTCAATGTGGCGCTTAGATTGCTGCCGTCGGTCGCTCTCGCCGTAATGATCGCAGTGCCGACCTTCAGCGCCTTAATCTTGCCCGTCGTCGCTTCCACGCTGACCACAGACGCGTTGCTGGTAGACCATGTCACCGTCTGGCTCGCGCTACCAAGAGGTTCAACTTTCGCGACAAGCGTCTCCGTATAGTCCGGTGTGCTCGTCAAGTTGACCGATCGCGGATTGACTCCGTCGATCGAAATGCTTGTTGCCTTGGGCGTTACCGTAACGGTGAACTGAGCCGTCGCGCTCGGATTGTTCTTGGACGTCGCCGTTATGGTGGCCGTGCCTTCCGCAGCGCCATAGATCACCGCGGACGAATCCGAGTAGGAGTTGATCTTCGCAACCCCCGGCTTATCGCTTTCCCACGTCACGCCGGTGGTCGTCGGGGTGGTGCCGTCCGCCGCCTTCACGGTCGCGTTCAGTGTGAGCGTCTGGTAAATGCCGATGGACGTTGCGCCGTTCGCCGATGTGATGGTAACCTCCGTGGCGTACCGCTCCACCTTCACATCCACCCAGGTCTGCAGGCCGCTGCCGTCGCGCGCCTTGACGACGATCCTGGCCGAGCCGACGCCCTTCGCCGTTACCAGGCCGTCCACCACGGTCGCGACATTGGTATTGTAGCTGATCCAGTCGAACGTCTGCCCCACGCCGGCGGGTGTCGCCTTGGCGGTCAGCAGCGCCGTCTTGTCCGTGGCGTCCAGGTTAAGCGTCAGGGACGTTGTCGGAGTGCTTCCCTGATAGACCGTGATCCCAGCGGAAATCGGCTTGATCGTCAGCGTGATGCTCCCCGATTGGCCGCTGCCGTCGCTAGCCGTCGCGGTGATCGTCACCTGGGTGTCGTAGTCCACCTTCTTCGCCGTCACAACGCCATACGCGGAAACGGTGGCCGCGTCCGGATTACTGGATGTCCATGTGAACGTGCTGGACGCGCTCCCGGGCGTTGCCTGCGCCCGAAGCGCCAGTGTCTTGGTCGCGTAAAGTTCCCGCTCGGTGTTCACAATCTCAATTTTCGTCGCCTGCGTCGCGACCTTTACGGTGAGCGTCGCCCTGCGGCCGCTGCCGTCCGACGCGGTCGCGGTGATGACCGCCGTACCGGCGGCAACACCCTTCACAAGGCCATTGCTGTCCACCGTTGCGACCTGGTAGTTGTTCGTGGCCCAGGTAGCGCCCGTGCTCGCCCCCGTGGGGGTAACACTCACCTTGAGCTGCAGCGTCCTGTTGCTTTTGCCGAGGTCAATATACGCGGCATTATCCGCAAACGGAGCGCCGGTTGCGTCCACAATCTGCAGGGTTCCCACCTGCGGCACCACGGTGATCTCATAGGTGCCCTTCGTCCCGCTGCCGTCCGCCGCCGTCGCGGTGATGGTAACTGTCGTCGGGTTCTGCACCGTTCTCGCCGTGACCGTCGCCTGATACCCATACGTGTACTGCGACGTAACGGCCAGCGCGTTCGGGTCGCTGCTGGTCCAGGTCAGGTTCTTGTTGGTCGCGGAGGACGGGAGAATCTCCGCGTTGAGCGTCATCGTCTTCAGGGCCGCCAGCTCGTTGCCGCTGCCCGTAATCTTGATCGTCTGCACGGACCGGCCCACCGTGATCGTGATCGAACGCTGGATCATGGTGCCGTCCGTCGTCGTCGCGGTGATCGTGGTGGTGCCGTATGCCTTGGCGGTCACTTCGCCCGTCGTCTCGTTAACCGTCGCAACCGTCTGGTTGTACGATACCCACTTCACGCCCTGGTTGGCGTTGGTGGGGATAATTTTGGCCGTCAGGTACATTCTGTCCTTGCCGGTGCTCAGGTCGATCGTCGCCGTGGTGGACGGCTCGCTGTTGCCATCCACATGGATGGTCATCGTGGACGCGGTCGGCCGCACGGAGACACTAAAGTCATCGCTGCGCGTACCCGAACCGTCCTTCGCGATCGCCCACACCTTGACCGTGCCTTCGATATTCACGCCGGTTTTCGCGGTGAGGCGGCCATATGCGTCGATCGTCGCGAGGGTCGTGGGTTCACAGTACCACGTCACGGTTTTGTTGCTTGCGTTGCTCGGCGTCACGTCCGCCGTCAGGACAATCGACTTTCCGGCGGCAAGCTCCGTGCTACCGTTGATGGTGATCTTGGATACACCGTAGGCCGCCGAGACCTGGATGGACGCCTGCACCCCGCCGCTCCTCGCGTACACATAGCCCGAGGTCGGCATGGAGGCGGTCACGCGGCCGTTGCTATCCACGGAAAGGTAGCTGCTCGTGGACGACCAGGTCACGGTCTGGTCGGAATCGGCCGGATAGACATTGGCCGAAAGCTGTAAGCTGTACTCGCCCTTCGACAGGTCGATCAGGGCCGAGGTCTTTTTCTCGCCGTTTACAAGGATCTCCATGGAGGTCGCGGCCGGGTAGACGGTGACAACGTATGTCGCGCTGGCCCCGCTCCCGCTCCTGGATTTCGCGGTGATGTTGACCTGCGTGACGGCAAAGACACGCTGGCCATACACATACGCGGTCAGCCCGCCGGATGTCACCGTGGCCGCCGAAGGATTGGAGCTCGTCCAGTCCACGTATTTGTTGGAGGCGTCCGCCGGTGAGATGGTCGCCTGCAGTTGGAGGCTCTTCCCGTACATCAGCTTGTCCTCGCCCGTGGTGCACGCGATGGAAATGCCGGTCGCCGCCTTCTCCACTGTCACGGGGATGTACGCGGAGCGGCCGCTGCCGTCGGTCGACCGCACGGTGATGGTCGTGGTGCCGGGGGATACGCCGGTCACCAGGCCGGACGTCCTGTCCACGGAGGCGATATTGGTTCCGTAGGTGGACCACTCGACCTCCTGGCTCGCGCCAGCGGGCGAGATGAGCGCCTTCAGCTGCAGCGTATTGCTGCTGCCCATGTCGATTGTGCCGGAGGTGATGGGTTTGTCGTTCGTGTCCGTGATCGTGATGGACCCCACGCCGGGGGCGACGGTGATGTCGTACGACGCGGTAAGGTTGCTCCCGTCCGTCGTAGTCGCCGTAATTCTTGTGTTTCCGGCCGCAATACCCCTTACGGTGCATGTTGTGCTCTGCATGGTGGATACAGAAGCAACGCTGGGGTTACTGCTCTCCCACTTGACGGCTTGGGTCTGCACGGTAGACGGAGTGATGACAGCCGTAAGGTACATGTACGCGTTGACCATTAACGAGTGGCTGCCTTCCTTGATCTCAAGGCCGCCCGCCTTCTCAAAGGCTTGCATGTACAGCATGCCCGTAGAACCGCTGCTTGTCGTGGCATAAATGCTCACCGTACCGTTACTGTGCGCCGTTAGGCTTGCCTGCGTGTTGCTTATTTGCGCAACGGAGATTACCGATGGATTGGAGGATTGCCATGTCACCGTTTGATAGTCCGCGGCGGTCTGGGGTGTGATCGTCGCCACCGCGTTGATGGTATCGCCAACGCCCAGCTTCGTGGCATTGTTATCCGCCACGATCTTAACGGAGCTGGGCACGTGCGAAACGTTTATCTGCACAAGCTGTTCTCTGTTGCCCGCCTGTACGCGAATCGTCGTGTAGCCAACGCCGATACCCTTGACAACACAAGTTTTGCCGGTCGCGTCAGGCGTAATGGTAACGACCGACTGGTTGCCGGTGACTGTCCAATCGGCAGTCTGCGGCGCGTCGAGCGGGTATATCGTCGCGGTGAGCGTCGTCGTATTATTCATCTGAATATACGTACCAGCCGAGGCCGTTACGCTCAGGCTCTGCACCGCCGCCGCAGCCACCACCGGCGCGTTGAGTGCCTGCTGCGTGTTGTCGCTGCTGGAGAAAAGCGTAAATACATCGCCCTCTTCGGTGTTTCCAGACGGGTTTGTGTCGCCACTCTCGTCCGGGTTCCCGGTTTCTCCGGTCTCGCCGTCCGCGCCGTCGCCAGGCGTGCCGCCTGTAACGTCGCCCGTCGCAGCACCCGGGTCACCACCGGCCGCGCCATTCTCGTCAGCCGTCTCGTTGTTTTTTGATTCGTCGTCAATAACCGTTGAATCTATGAATGAAAAACCACTGGCACCAGTTTTCTTAGATTTTGAGTCTTCGGACCCCTTGTCCTCGGTCTCCGGTCCTTTGACCTCCGGCTCCTTCGCCTGCGTATCAGCAGGCGCGCTTGCCGCGCTGACCGTGACGCTCACTTCCGTGGTCAGTGTCGCATCGCCCATCTTGGCCAGCACGCTGACCTTGTACTCGCCCTCTTTGCCAAAGGAAATCTCGGACAGAGAAGTTTCGCTGCCGCCCTGCGCCACAGCGCGGAACACCGTGCCTTCCGGGAAGGCGGCGTTCGCGGGCACGGGCAGGGGGTTCGGCAACTGTACAGGCTGACCAACGATCGCCGTGAACGCCGTCTTCTCCATAGAAATACCCGTCAGTTGGGCGCCAGTCTCGGAACCGGTATCCTCCGTGGGCGCCGCCGCACCATCCGCGGCCGCGGCTGCTTTCACGGTCAGCTTGATGTCCATCGAACCGGTCCGCTCGCCCGCCTTGCAGGTGAGCTTATAGGCTACCTCGCCTGCGCTCTTCAGGGTGTACGTGATATCAGCGGAGGCCGTCCCGCTAACGGGATTGACGGTCAGTGCGCACGCGTCGCCCTTCACCTTGGAAATCTCCCAGGCGAATGTCTCCTCGGGGGCAAATTCCCCTTGAACGGTAACGCGGCCCAGCTTATCGCTGCCACTCCCGCTGGCGTTCAAGGTCAGCTCCGTTGGCAGCGCCGCGTTTGGTGTCAATGTCAGTGCCGCCGAGGGCTCCGGCTGACCGCCGTCACCAAGCGTGGGCGCGAGTGTAGGAAGCTGATTGTTTACCACCAACTGATTGCCATAATCAGTTGGCAGCGGCGTGACCGTTACCTCGGGTTCGGCCAAACCGACCGCCGGTAGGGATAGCAGCATGCAGAACACAAGAAAAAGTGATACGTGCCGCCTGTTCCGTTGCTTCATGGTTGGTGCCTCCTTAATTCGCGTCCTTTTGCTTCTTGACGGCGGCGCTGATTCGAAGAATCGGGCGCCATAAGGGGATTTCGCCAGAAATCCCTGCATCCTTGCCAGCGAGCATCCCCGTCTGTACTGTTAAACCACCAAAGTAGCCGGCACGCCAGGGATTCCCCCTTTCGCGCCTCGCGGACCCCTCTGCAGGCAGTTACGCCTGAATCCGCACTACACAAAACAAATATTACCACACATGGGAACGTTTTTCAATTGTTTGAAACAAATTTTTAATAATTTTTTCATATTTGACAAATCGACCCATTTCGACACTTCTTCCTATGCGTTTTTTCGGGATATGCGGTTAGATCGTTCACGAAAGGAAAAGGTTCACCCGAAGGAAAAAATTGAGCGGCGCAATCTTCCTGCACCGCCCATCAAGTACCTTTGCGTTATACCGCCCCAACAATTGTGTCAATCAGATCGGCAAAGACCGTCTTGACCCGTTCGCCCGTCGCCAGCACTTCCTCGTGGTCCAGCGGCTGGTCCAGAATGCCCGCCGCCATGTTCGTGATGCAGGAGAAGCCGAGCACGCGCATCCCCGCGTGCCGCGCGACAATCGCCTCCGGCACGGTGGACATGCCGATGGCGTCCGCGCCCAGCACGCGCGCCATCCTGATTTCCGCCGGGGTTTCAAACGATGGCCCGCTGAACCACATGTACACGCCTTCCCGCAGGGTGACGCCCTGCCGCGCGGCGCACTGGCGGGCGGTATCGCACAGGTTCGCGTCAAAAACGCGGGACATGTCCGGGAAGCGCGGGCCGAACGCGCCCAGGTTTGGGCCAATCAGCGGGTTGACACCGCTGTAGTTGATCATGTCGCGGATCAGCATCAGATCGCCCGGCGCAAACTCCGTGTTCACCCCGCCCGCCGCGTTCGTGAGGATCACCGTTTTCACGCCGAGCCTCCGCATCACGCGCACGGGCAGCACGACATCCTCGATGGGATGCCCTTCATAATAATGAAACCGGCCGCGCATCACGGCGACACGCTTGCCGTGCATCTGGCAGCCCAGCCATTCCCCGTGGTGGCCCGGCACGGTCGTGCTGGAAAACCCCGGGATGTCCGCGTAGGGAAGCCGGCGCGCGTTCTCGATGGAGCGCAGGCTGTCCCCCAGCCCCGATCCCAGGATCAGCCCGATCTCCGCGTCGCCGCACGCGTGCTCAATGGCGGCGGCGGCCGCGTCAATTCGTTCTAATTCAGTCATGCAGGAATGCCTCCTCTGTCATTGTTTCGGGATCAGTCCCCCATGCAGATGCCCATCGCGCGCGCGGCGCCCACCATCTGGTGGTCCTGCGGCACAAACTTTGTCCTCCCCGCCACCTCGGCCAGCGGGTTGTGTACCACGTCGTTCCCGCACAGGCCGACGGCCATGCCGTATACCTGGTCGTGAATCAGCTTCGCCGCGTGCACGCCAAAGCGCGTGGAAAGCACGCGGTCGTACGCGGAGGGACTTCCGCCGCGCTGGATGTGCCCGGGCACGACGACGCGGGTCTCCACGCCGATTTTCTCGATGATCTGCGCCGCGATGCGCTGGGATACGGACGCCCACGGCATGCTCGCACGCGCCTCCGCCCTTTGCTTTTTCTTCATTTCGGCCTCCTGCACGTCCATCGCGCCCTCGGCCACGGCCAGAATGGAGAAATCCTTTTTCGCTTTCGCGCGGCGCTCCACCGCCTCCAGCACCCGCTCTATGCGGTAGGGAATTTCAGGCAACAGCACGATATCCGCGCCGCCCGCGAGGCCGGAATACAGCGTGAGCCACCCAGCCTTGTTCCCCATGATCTCAATCACCATCGTGCGCCCGTGGCTCGCGGCGGTCGTATGGATGCGGTCGATCACCTCGGTGGCGATGTCCACGGCCGTATGGAACCCGAACGTCACATCGGTCAGCCAGATGTCGTTGTCGATCGTCTTGGGCAGACCGATGATGTTCAGCCCTTCCTCGGCCAGCAGGTTGGCCGTCTTGTGCGTGCCGTTCCCGCCGAGCGTCACCAGGCAGTCCAGCCGCATTTTTTCGTAGTTGCGCACCATGTTCTGCACCTTGTCCACGTGGTCCTCGCCGATGACGCGCATATTGCGGAAGGGCTGTCTGGACGTGCCCAGGATCGTCCCGCCAAGCGTCAGGATGCCGGAGAATTCTCCCCGCTGCATTTCCCGCCACTCGCCTTCGATCAGGCCGCGATACCCATCCTGGATGCCGACGATTTCGGCGTCGAGCATTTCATAAGAAGCGCGGGCGACGCCTCGAATCGCCGCGTTCAGCCCAGGGCAATCACCGCCGCTTGTCAGGATGCCAATGCGCCTTTTCACGAAGCAGCCCTCCTCTTATCATCGTTTGGTGGTTTTTTCATTATAGCATGTCCAATGGTTTGAATCAAACCCTTCATGTATGCTATACTGGACGAAACTACAGCGCGTGGAAGGTCATCATCATGCAAGACGAGCAATCAGGGCGCGGCGCGCACGTGATCGGGCCGCTTACCTATACAAATCTGGCCGATCTTTCGGTCTTTTTCCGGGATGCTCAGCCCGACGCCTTCGGAACGGCGCGCGTCCCGTTTTCCCCGCCGCTGGCCCGGATGAGCGCGGAGCTCGCGGCCAACGTGTACGACCTCAACGTCGCGCCCTGGATTCGTTCCGGCTTCACGGACTGCACGTTCGTCATCGAGGACCGCGTGGTTCCGCTGGACCGAGACAGCGATTCCAAGCTTGCGGCCATCGAGGCCGAATGGAAGCGCCGCCGCGCGCGGTCGCTCATTCGCGGCGTCCGCCCCATCGGCGACCTGGTGCGGGCCGCGCGGCAGTTTTTCGTGACCGATATGAACAAAAGCGTCGTGATGGCGCGCGTGGCGCCGGACGGACAGGTGGTGATCGCCATCTCGTTCATCGGCACCACGCAAAAGTTCTTCGATTGGTTTTCCAATTTCAAAATGCACCCGGAGGTCGGCATGCACTACGGCTTCCTGGAGCTGGCGCGGCAGTTTGACGCGCAGGCTCCGCGCGTTTTGCTGCCCGCGCTCGCCGCCGCGTCCGGAAGGGACACGTACACGCTCGCGGACGCGATGCTGGAGGCCAAACGCCCGGGCAGCCGGATCACGTTCTGGATCTCCGGCCACAGCCAGGGCGGCGCGCTCGTGCAGACGTATACCCACCTGCTGATCGGCCGGGGCATTGACCCGTCCCGCATCCACGCCTATTCGTTCGCCGCGCCGACCGTTTCCGCCGCCGGAGGCGGGTTTGATCCGAAAGGCTATCCTATATATAATATCGTGAACCTGGACGACTCGGTGCCGCGCGTCGGGTCGCAGATTCGCCTGGGCGTCGATTGCCTGTACGCGCCGGACGACGCGTTCCGCGACGCGCATTACCGGGTGGACGACACGCTCCGCCCCGCCTTTGACCGCATGCTCTACATCGGCGATGAAGTGCGGAGCACCACGGAGGCGGTATGCTGGGGCATCGCGGTGATGCGGATGCTGCGCCAGATCGAGTCGGACGACGATGCCGCGGCCTTTTTCGCCGAGATTGTCCCCCATCTGTCCACATTCCGCAGGATGGGTCTGGAGCTTGACGGCATCGCCCAGTACGTGCAGGGCAAGCTGGAAGACCAACTGCGCGGCATGACCGGCATGCCGCCGGATGTGGCCCTCATCGGCCGCTATGAAGATATGATGCGCGTCGCCGCCGCCGAGTTCACCCCGAAGCTCGCCGCGCACGCGATGACGCGTCGCCTTTGGGCCCCGCACCGCATCGGCCCGGACAAAAAGGACGAGGATTTCGTTCCGCCCTACATCGCCATTGTCCGCCGGTATCTGAACGACCTTGAGCAGGGCGTGTGGCTTTCCGATCCCCCGCCGCGCTGCGTCAACGCCGGGGGCGAAGTGATTCTGCCGCTGTATCCGCCGCTCGGGCTGCCGCCCGAGGGCGCTTTCCCCGCGCTTCCGGAGGGCGTCTCTGGCCAAGCGACAGGCGGTGAGGATGCGCCCGCGACGGACGAAACGGGGGGCGCGAACAACATGTCCAAAATGGAAAATATTGGAAATGCACAAAAAAAGATGACATAATGCGACATTTTAGGGAACTATCCTCCAAACCTGTGCGTCGAAGGAAGAGCAGGCGAAATTCTCCTGCAAATCACGCAAAGGGAGGGATTTCCCAAATGAGGCAATCCACTGGGACTCTCACGCACAAAAGATGGTTTTGCGCCCTGTTAATCATGTCGGTCCTCGTTGTGGCGGCGGTTCCCGCCCTGGCGAACACCTACGGCATCGTGCGGAATCCTTACGGCGGAAACTCCGTAAATGTCCGCGAGTGGGGCAGCTTCGACGCCCCGACGCTCTGCTGTGTCTGCGTCGGAACGCAGGTGCAGATCGCCCGCCAGGATGGCGAGTGGTACTCCGTGTGGGTCAACGGCATTGCCGGCTACATTCATAGCAGCTTTGTCTCCACCGGCAGGGACGACGGCAGCTACAACCCCGGCAAGTCCGGCAAAGCAGCGACCGTCACCACCGGCCCGGTGAACCTCCGCGAGACCCCGTCCACCCATGCGCGTGTGATCACGCAGCTGTACAGCGGCGAGTCCGTCTCCGTGCTGAGCTACGGCGACACCTGGACCCAGATTCGCGTTGGCGATTTCTGCGGCTATGTGCTTACCCGTTACCTGAGCATCGGTGGCAGCCGTCCCGCTCCGGCGCCCGCTCCTGCCCCCAAGCCCATTGCCCCGACGTACACCGACGGCGCGAACGCGACCGTGCGTACGTTCAACGGCGGCAACCTGAACCTGCGTACCTGGGCCAGCTCTTCCTCCGCTGTCATCGCCTCTGTTGGCTATGGCGCGCGCATCAAGATCCTGACCCACGGCGCGACCTGGTGCAAGGTGCAGGTCGGCAACCTGGTCGGCTACATGACCACCAAGTACCTCGCCTTTGATGGCGGCTGGACGATTGATCAGGCGAAAGCGAATGCGACCACCAAGCGCGGCTATAGCGCGGTCGTGAGCACGCCCTACGGCTCCTCGCTCAATCTGCGCAGCGAGCCCAGCAGCTCCAGCTACTCCCTCGGCCAGTACTACAATGGCGCGAAGGTGACTGTACTCGCGGCGGGCAAGGAATGGCACCGCGTGTCCGTGAATGGAACGGTTGGCTACATGATGGCCAAATACGTCCAGTTCACCAGCAAGGTGGCTTCCCCCGACAAGACCGTGTCCAACAATGGCAGCTTTGTGAATCTTCGTTCTGGCGCCGGCTACGGCTTCAGCGTGTTGAAGAAGGTGCAGAGCGGCGCGGCGGCCACGGTGGTTGTCTCCTATCCGACCTGGAGCAAGGTGATCGTCAAGGACGGTACCGGCTTTATGACCGGCTACATGGTCAACAATTTCCTGCGGTAAGGATTCCTGGCGGAATCCTTCCATGGCGCCCGATTTTTAAATCAGCGCCGCCTCCAAGTAATCAAATCATTCGCGATACAAAAGCACGCGGCAACCGGCCGCGAAAGATAAAATGGGACGGTTGACCCGCGAGGTCAGCCGCCCTCTTTTTTTGCGTTGTTTTGAAATAATAAACCACCCACAAACCCGTCACTCCCTGCGCTTCCTTTTTGCGCCAGCATAGTTCGGCGTCCGCGCGCCCATCCTGTACCGAAGAAAAAAACAGGGGGCGCGGAGCATGCGATCCAAACAAACATGGCGTCAGTCCATCGGCGTTATCCTCTCCCTTTTGGTCGTGATGGCCAACTACTCCCCGCAGATGCAGGCGGTGCGCGCGCTGCCGGATACGCTTCAGGTGCGTACGGGCGAAGTGCACGCGTTTACCATTGGCTGGCCGTTTACCATCTCTTCCGCCGACTCCGGCATGCAAGTGCTGGCGTCCACGGACGAATCAATCGACGTGGTGGGTGCGCAGGTGGGTGAAACGAAGCTAACCGTCTCCATGTTCGGCGTTCCGGTCAAGAGTGTCGCCGTGGCTGTCGCGCCGGAACGGATGCTGATGCCCGGCGGGTCGTCCATCGGCGCGGCGCTGAATACCCAGGGTGTGCTGATCGTCGGTACCTCCGACCTGGCCGGGAACGCCGAAAGCCCCGCGAAAACAGCCGGGCTGCGCGTCGGCGACCTGATTCTTTCCATCGATGGAAAGGAAGTGCAAAGCGCGGCGCATTTGACGGAACTGGTCTCCCAGCACAGCACGGGACCCATGAGCATTGCCTATAGCCGCAGCGGGAGCGGGAAAACCGCCTCCATCCTGCCCGTGAAGGACTCCGTGGACGGCCGCCTGCGCCTGGGCCTATGGGTGCGGGACAGCACGGCGGGCGTCGGCACGCTGTCGTTCTATGACCCCGCATCCAAAACCTACGGCGCGCTGGGTCACGCGATCAGCGATATTGATACCGGCGTGACGCTGCCCGTGCGCGAAGGCTCCATTCTGCAGTCGACCATCGTCGGCATCAAGAAGGGCGAGCGCGGAAGCCCCGGCGAACTGCAGGGCTCCTTTTTGCGCGACCGTGTCCTGCTGGGCAACATCCGCCTGAACAATAGCTTTGGCATTTACGGCATGGCCGATGCGCCGATTCTCTGCCCGCTGTATCCAAACGGCGTGCCGGTCGCTTCCCAGGCCATGGTCCACACGGGTCCGGCTACGATCATCACCACGCTGGACGATACCGGCCCACACGAGTACGCGGTTGAGGTCACGCGCGTGGCGCGGCAGAACTCCGCCGCGCAAAAGAGCATGACGCTCCGCGTGACGGACCCGGACTTGCTGGAAAAAACCGGCGGCATTGTGCAGGGCATGAGCGGCAGCCCGATCCTGCAGGACGGGCGGATCATCGGCGCGGTGACGCACGTGTTCGTCAACGACCCCACGCAGGGATACGGCGTGTATATCGAATGGATGCTGGCGCAGGCGGACGGGGTGAGGGTGTGAACCCTGCGCTTTTGGGGGGCGGAATGCTGAGTTGTTCCGCCCCTTTTTTCCTCCACAAAAACTCTATGGAGGACCACGCGCCATTCGGCGCGGCAATATCCGAGCGCCGGCACCCCAGCCTCCCCGATAACCGCTGAATCCATCCCGCGCGGCAGGAAACGCAATCCCCCGCGTCGAAGCATTCCCACCATGGACGAGATGATGCGGGTTTTGGTGGCGGAAGGTGACCGGAGTACGAGGGAATCATTCTGCGCGATGCTGATGCGGCGCGGGCTTGTCGTGGACGCCGCCGCGGACGGCAGCGCGGCCTTGCAAGCGATTGAGACGCTTCTGCCCGACGCGGTGGCACTTTCACTGGTGCTGCCGCAGCGAGACGGCTTTGGCGTGCTGGAGGCGCTCTCCGCCCGGCCTTTGCGGCGGTATCCGTATATCGCGGTGGTCACCGCGCTTGGCGCGGACGCGCGGGAGCGCGCCGTCAGCCTGGGCGCGGATGCCGTGCTCTTAAAGCCGGTAGGCCCGGACACGCTCATGGCGACGCTGCTAGACGAGACGGCCGGGCCGTCTGTTTTGGCGCTGCGGCATGCTGAGGGGCGCGTAGAGATGGCGAAATCGCAACTGACGGAGATGGGTATGCCAGAAAGCCTCAAGGGGTTTCAATACCTTGCCGAGGCCGTGGCGCTGGTTTCCGCCGACGACCGACTGCTCCGCCAGGCAACGGGAAAGCTCTATCCGCTCATCGCGGCGCACTGCGGGGTGACCGACCACAGCGTCGAGCGGGCGATTCGCCACGCGATCGAGGCCACGTGGACACGCGGCAGCGTGCTGGCGATCCACCGCATTTTTGGCAACAGCATCGACCCGCAGCGCGGCAAGCCGACGAACACGGAATGCGTCGCCATGCTCGCGGAGCAACTGCGGGAGCGGATGACACTAGAGAGGGTCAGCAAATGAAAAAGGCAATCCTGATTGTGCTGGATGGCGTGGGTTGCGGCAGCGCGCCGGACGCCAAGGCTTACGGGGACGAGGGCGCGAACACGCTCGGGCATGTAATCGAAGAGGCAAATCCCCATTTGCCCCATCTGCGCGGGCTCGGCCTGGGGCGCCTACCGAGCCTTTCCGGCGGCGCGGAGCCGGTATCGGGCGCGTATGGCCGCCTGACGGAGCAGTCCGCCGGCAAGGACACGACGACCGGCCACTGGGAGATGGCCGGCGTGAAGCTGGCCGCGCCCTTCCCCACGTTCCCGGATGGTTTCCCGCCGGAGGTGATGGAGCCGTTCGAGCGCGCGATCGGGCGCGGGACGCTGGGCAACTACGCGTCCAGCGGCACGGAAATCCTCGTCACGCTTGGCGAGGAGCACATGAAAACCGGCAAACCCATTGTCTATACGTCGGCGGACAGCGTGTTTCAGATCGCCGCGCACGAGGACATTATTCCGCCCGAGGAGCTTTGGCGCATTTGCGAGGTCGCGCGCGGCATCCTGGCCGGGCCATATTCCGTGGGGCGCGTCATCGCGCGGCCCTTTGTCGGCCAGCCGGGCGCGTTCACCCGCACCGGCAACCGGCGAGACTTTTCCGTGCCGCCACCTTCGGATACAATGCTGGACGTGATGAAGCGCGCGGGCCTGGATGTGGTCGGCGTGGGCAAAATCGAGGATATTTTCGCCCATCGCGGCTTGACCGCCTCGGACCACGCGAGCGGGAACCCGGCGTGTATCGCGTCCACGCTAGCGCAGATGGAAAAGCCCGTGAACGGCCTCATTTTCGTGAATCTGGTCGATTTTGATATGGTGTACGGCCACCGGAACGACACGGACGGCTTTGCGCGCGCGCTGGAAGCCGTGGACCTCGCGGTGCCGGACTTGATGGCGCGCATGGGCGATGACGACCTGCTGCTCTTCACCGCCGACCACGGCTGCGACCCGTGCTATCCCGGCACGGACCACACGCGCGAATACGTGCCGCTGCTGTGCTGGCGGCGCGGCATCGGCGCGGTGGACCTGGGCACGCGCGCGACGTTCGGCGACATCGCCGCGACGGTGCTTGACATGTTCGGGCTGCCGGAACGGCTGTGCGGGGCGTCGTTCTACAGAGCGCTCAACTGATTGTAACGCAAAAGCCCCTTCTCCGTCCACATGGATCGGGAAGGGGCTTTCCGTATTGCATTTCATCACACGCTCACAGGATGCTTTGCCTTATAATCCTCAATCGCCGCCTTGATGGCCTCCTCGGCCAGCAGCGAGCAGTGCATCTTCACCGGCGGCAGTCCGCCCAGCGCCTCTGCGACCGCCTGATTTGTCAGTTCCAGCGCCTCGTCGATGGTCTTGCCCTTGACCATCTCGGTCGCCATGCTGCTGGTCGCGATGGCCGCGCCACAGCCAAACGTCTTGAACCGGACATCCGTGATGATGCCGTCCTCCACCTGGATGTACATCCGCATGATGTCCCCGCACTTGGCGTTTCCCACCGTGCCCACGCCGTCGGCGTTTTCCAGTTCCCCCACATTGCGCGGATTCTCAAAGTGGTCCATCACTTTTTCGCTATACAAGTACTTCTCCTCCTTTTGCCTGTATGAAAAGCGGCGACATGTTCCGCAGCCGCGTCACGATCTGGGGTAGTTGCTCCAGCACATAGTCCACGTCCTCGTCCGTGTTGAAATCGCCCAGCGACAGGCGAAGCGATCCGTGCGCGATCTCGTGCGGCAGACCGATGCCCAGCAGCACATGGGACGGGTCGAGCGAACCGGACGTGCACGCCGAGCCGCTGGAGCCCGCGATGCCCACCAGATCGAGGCTCAGCAGCAGTGCTTCCCCTTCGATATACCGGACGGACACGTTGACGTTGTTCGGCAGGCGCTTGGTGGCGTGCCCGTTCAGGCGCACATCCGGGATGTTTTCCAGGATGCCGGAAATCAGCTTGTCCCGCATGCGGGTCAACCGCTCCGCGTGCGCGGGCAGGTTCTCCGTCGCCAGCTCGATGGCCTTGCCCATGCCCACGATGCCGGGCACGTTCTCCGTGCCGCCGCGCCTTGATCGCTCCTGCGCGCCGCCCTGCTGGTTCACGTCTACGCGGATGCCCTTCTTCAAATACAGCGCACCGACGCCCTTGGGGCCGTGGAATTTGTGCGCCGCGATGGACAGCGCGTCGATGCCCATCCGCTGGACATCCACCGGCACCGCGCCGATGGCCTGCACCGCGTCCGTGTGGAACACCGCGCCGCGCGCGTGGGCGATGGCCGCCAGCTCCTCAACCGGCTGGATGGTGCCGATCTCGTTGTTGGCAAACATGATGGAAACCAGGATCGTCTGGTCCGTCATCGCGCTCTCCAGCGCCTTCGGGTCCACCAGCCCGTCCGCGTCCACCGGCAGGTACGTCACGGAAAACCCCTGCTTTTCCAACCATTGGCAAGTGTGCAGCAGCGCGTGGTGCTCGATGGCGGACGTGATGATGTGCTTGCCTTTTTTCTGATTCGCGAACGCCACGCCCTTGACGATCCAGTTGTCCGCCTCGGTGCCGCCGCCCGTGAAGTAGATTTCGCCCTTGTCCGCGCCGATCGCCGCCGCGACCTGCTCACGCGCTCGCTCGATGGCCTTCTTTGCCTCGCGGCCAAAGCCGTGTATGCTCGACGGGTTGCCGTAAACCTCCGTGAAATACGGCAGCATCGCCGTTAAGACTTCGTCCTTGACGCGGGTCGTCGCCGCGTTGTCCATGTATACCCGCCTCATTATATCACCCTTTCTCTGATGGCGGCGCTGATTGGAACAATCCGCGCCATAAGGGGATTTCGCAAGAAATCCCTACCTCTCCATTAAGCGTTCCTGATCCGCCAGCATGTCCTGCAAGGTGACGGAGTCCACCACCTTGTTGATGCAGTCGGTCAGCCGCTCCCATACAAGACGCGACGGACACTGGCCGCTCCGGACGCACGCGTCCGCGTCGACGATGCAGTCGGCCATGACCACCGGCCCTTCCAGCAGGCGAATGAGTTGCCCGATGGAGATCTCGCTCGGCTCCCAGGCGAGCATGTACCCACCCTGTGCGCCGCGAACGCTCTTGACCAACCCCTCCCGGCGGAGCACGCCGATGATCTGCTCCAGGTATTGCTCGGGCACGAGCTGCCTTTCCGCGATGGCGCGGATGGTCTGCGGCCCGGCGCCCGCGTTCTGCGCCAGGTCAAACATCGCATGGATGCCGTACCGGCAGCGGGTCGATAGCTTCACGGTCTCACCTCCCCAAGTGTCAAAACACTCGACGTTCGGTTCGGGCCAAACCCGGCATGCAATCCCGAGTAGTTTCCTCGGGTATGATGCTAACACGCCAAACGCCCCCTGTCAAGAGGGGGCGCCGCTATTTTTGACAAATTTACTCGGGATTATGCGATGATGTCGTTTTGATACAGCGGATACCGCGCGCACAGCGCCAAAACCTCTCCGCGCACGGCGTCGACAGCCGCCTCGCCTTCTTTGAGCACACGGGCCATCCATCCGGCGATCTTCGCCATGTCGGCCTCGTTCATGCCGCGCGTGGTCAGCGCGGAGGTGCCGATGCGGATGCCGCTGGTGACGAACGGGCTGAGCGTCTCCTTGGGGATGGTGTTCTTGTTGACGGTGATGTTGGCGCGGCCCAGCAGCGCCTCCAGCGCCTTGCCAGTCACCCCCGTGCCCGTCAGATCCAGCAGCATCAGGTGGTTGTCCGTGCCGCCGGAAACCATGCGCACGCCGTTCGCGTGGAACGCGCGCTCCAACGCCTTGGCGTTGTCCAGAATGCGCTGTTGGTACGCGGCGAACGACGGTTCCAGCGCCTCCTTGAACGCGACGGCCTTCGCGGCGATGCAGTGCATCAAGGGGCCGCCCTGTGTGCCGGGGAAAATCGCCTTGTCAATCGCTTTCGCGTTCTCAGCGCGGCAGAGGATCATACCGCCGCGCGGGCCGCGCAGCGTTTTGTGCGTGGTGGTGGTGACAAAATCCGCGTGCGGGACAGGGCTGGGGTGCAGGCCTGCGGCCACAAGGCCCGCGATATGCGCCATGTCCACCATGTACAGCGCGCCAAACTCGCGCGCGATTTCGCCGATGGCGGCAAAATCGATAATGCGCGGGTACGCGCTCGCGCCCGCCACGATCATCTTAGGCTTGTTTTCTTTGACAAGATCGCGCAGCGCGTCATAATCGATCGTTTCCTCCGCCTCGGTCACGCCGTAGGGGATGAAGCGGAAGTATGTGCCGGAGATGTTGGCCGGGCTGCCGTGCGTCAGGTGCCCGCCGTGCGACAGGTTCATGCCCACCACGGTATCGCCGGGCTTCAGGAAGCCGTAGTACACGGCCATGTTGGCCTGCGCGCCGGAATGCGGCTGCACGTTGGCGTGCTCAGCGTGAAAGAGAAGCTTCGCGCGTGCACGCGCGAGCTCCTCCGCAATATCCACATATTCGCATCCGCCGTAATACCGCTTGCCCGGATATCCTTCCGCATACTTGTTCGTCAAATGGGACCCCAGTGCGGCCATCACCGCCGGGCTCACATAGTTTTCCGACGCGATGAGCTCCAAGTGGTCCCGCTGACGGACAAGCTCGCTGTCCATTGCAGAGGCCAGCTCCGGATCCACCGCGCGAATAGAGGCCAAATCGATCATCTGCCACTCCTCCTTATCGTCTGATAGAGAGTATACGGCAAATGACGAACCGGGTCAAGAGCGGTAGGGATTCCTGTCGGAATCCCCTTATGGCGCTGATTTTCCAAATCCGCGCCGCCATCTGGGAGAAAAAGCGCAGGTCAAAGTCGATAGGACTTTGACCTGATAAGGCCCGTCGCCTGAACGCCTGCGGGCGTTCCGGGCGGCGCCGGGGCTGCATGGGTTGATCCCGCCGCCAGTCCTGCGGGACTGGTTCTGGGATCGCTGACCCGCCGTACACGCCGCCGGGTCTGATTTCATTCGAGAGGCTTCGGCCTCTCGAGCTCTCCGAGGAATTACCGGGTCAAGATGGGGAGAAAAAGCGCGTGTTCTCTTGCGATCCTGTCATCGCGTGCAGATAGGGCGCGTTCTGGTCGACCGCCACGGGAATCTTGACGGAAAACGTTGTGCCGATGCGCTCACGGCTGGCGCATTCGACGTATCCCTTCATGGCGGCGGTCATCATTTTGACTAGCCGAAGGCCAAGGCCCGTGCCCACAGGCTGCATGACATCGCCGCGAAATTGGTCCTGCTTCTGCTGTGACAGACCGTAGCCCGTGTCCGCGACATTGATCTGCACCCAGCCGTCCCGCTGCCTGGCGGAGAGATACACAAACCCGTTTGGAGGCGTGTATTTAATCGCGTTGGACAGCAGATTATACAGAACGCGCTCCAACATCTCCATGTCGCAATAGGCATACAGGGGCGCCTCAATGTCGTACAGCAGTTCTAGCTGGTGTTCCGCCGCGTATGCCTTGATGCTTTCCACCAGACAGACCAGACTCCCGTCAATCTGCGCGTTGGCAAGCCTGGCCTCGCCGGCCACGCAGCCCTCATCCGCCTCCAGCAAATGGTTTACCAGACGCAGTACCACGGTTACATTGTGCTGTACAATGGATATGTATTCCTTGGATTGCTCTGCGGTGAGCTTCCCGGAATCCATCATCCCAACAGCGCCCAAAAGTATGTTCAGGTGTGTTCGAATATCATGGCTCCATCCGGACGCAAGCCCCCATTTTTCCGCAGTTTGCATACTGCTGCCTCCTGTTATATTTGCATGTTTGTGAAAACACTATAGCATGAACAATCAGATTTGTCACGCTTTTCGACAAAAGTTTTTAATAAACAACAAATAAATACTAGTAGTGCAATTTTCGACATAAAAATACGGCCATTCGAGCCAGGCACCCCCGCGGCACATGCGCACATCGCTTACTGCTGCTTCCTTCCGGACCTGACAGGATTCACGCGGCAACATTGCACGGGACCCGGCTGTCATCACAGCCGCTGATAGAGTATACCAAAGAGTACCGGCAAAATCAACCCTGAACTGCGGGCGCTTGTGCCATCTCCGGTCGTTTTTTTCGGGAATCAGGGCGAGGGTGGCAGGGACTGGTCTTCAGGATTGCCATAGGTTCGGGTTGTAGCCGCTGTTCCCCCCAATCCAGGCGGCGGGATATCCCGGCGGCGCGCGGGCGAACGAATCGTTCCGGATGATGGGAGACGCACGGAAGCACGTGCTGTTTTTGATGCAAACGCGCAAGGCACGCGGGCACTTCCAGGCAGAAAGCACGCCGCTGCTCGCTGATCATCCCGGTGAGCGACAATACAAGCACCCAGTTAAGAACATACTGCGAGAATCATTCCATTTCTCGCCGCGGCGCGTGAAAAGCGCGGCGCCGGACATCCGTCCAGTGCCGCGCCAAACCATACCCCGCAAAGCATGCGGCATCTGCCGCATGGCTGCGCGGATCCCATCATACGTCCTCCCGGCCACCATCCCAGCCTCGCCCGCGCACACGGTTGCCGTGCGGGCACGGCCCGCCAGACTGTCGTTCGCCGCCGTGCGGCCTCCCAAATGGCCCACCAAACCCCGGCCCGCCAAAGCGGCCGTCCGGCGGCGGGCAGCAGCGGTCCATGCCGGGGTGCGGCGGATAAAAGCCCCCGCGTGGATCGGGACCGCCTTCGCCCATATAGCCCCTGCCACGGGGATTTGGCCCGCGCCCACGGAAGCCACGCCAGTCCTCGCCATCGTCCGGCTGCTCGCCGTCAAACCGCGCCTCAATCGAATCCACAATGCGGACAAGGTATTCACGCAGCTTCTCCTGCTCCTCCTCGGTCAGGCAGTCCAGCAGCCGCTCACCGTTCGGGCGCTCAATGCTATCCGCCGCCTCCATGCCCTGATCCGTCAGGCGAATGACCTGCACGCGGCGGTCCTCCTCCATGGGCGTGCGGGTGATGTAGCCGCTTTTCTCCAGCTTGGCAAGCAGCTCGCCCAGGGACTGCGGCCGCATATCCAGCAGGTACGACAGGTCCTTTTGGCTGATTTCCGGCTGCATTTTCAGCAGCGTCAGAATCCTCCCCTGGCCCCGGTGCGGGTCGCCCATCGGCCCGTGCGACCGGTATCGCTGCTGCCGGTATCGGTGCAACAGCCACTCAATGCGGGCAAACAGCTCGAATACGCCGGATTTGGTTCCGCTTGCCTCCACCGCCTCGTTTCTTTCGTCAGCCGCGCTGCCTCCACCGCCCTCGGCGCGTGGGTTCTCGTCTCCGTACAAAGTATCTTCAAACATCATGTTACCTCCAGAAATTATTTTTATCAGGTACCTTCGAATTATATTATACAGGTACCAGATCATTTGTCAAGCATTTTCTTCAGGCACCTTCGTATTTATTTTTTACGCGTTTGATTCAGCCTGCGCAATGAAACAAAAAGACGGCTGACCGCGCCCGCAAACATCGCACATTCGTTGATAAGCCGGAATCTCCGTGATATAGTGGGGATATCGTTACGTGAGAATGGAGGTACGCACCATGGTCAAGGTTGGAATCATTTGCGCCGGTGACAGCGAGCTGGAACCATTCCTGCCCCACATCCAAAAACACGTCGCATCCAAGAAGGCGATGCTGACCTTTCATGAGGGCACCATCCAGGAGGTGCCCGTCGTCGCGCTGTATAGCGGCGTGTGCAAAACAAACGCGGCCATCGCGGCACAGATCCTGATCGATGCCTACGGCGTCGGCGCCATCATCAACGCCGGAACTGCGGGCGCGATCAGCGGGAATTTGGACATTCTCGATACGGTGATCGCTACGGAAGCCGCGCATCACGACATGGACAAAGGCATCCTGACGGAGTTTCACCCGTGGATGCCGTCCGTCTTCTTCAAGTCTGACGAAACGCTGCTAGCCCTGTCAAGAAGGGCGGTGGAAAAGCTGCCTTCCGCGCGCAAAATATCTTTCGGCAGGATGGTCACGGGGGAGAAGTTTATCGATCATGACGGCAGGGATGAGATCATCGCCACCTTTCATCCGCTATCGGTCGATAACGAAACGGCGAGCGTCGCGCAGGTCTGCTATGCCAACGGCATTCCGTTCATCGCCGTGCGGACGATCACCGATACAGCGGCGCACAGCGGTGTCGACAATTTCAATAAGTATTGCGACGCTGCGTCCGAGATTGCGAAGGAAGTTGTGCTGGCGCTTTTGAAAGAGATGGAAAAATAACGGGCGGGTGAGCATTATGAAGGATGTCTTTGGACCTTACCTTTCGGACCCGCGTGAGAGCGCCCATCGAAGCGTACGGAAGTACGAAGGCGCGATTTCACGGGAACAAGCGCTGTTTGATCTTGACGATCTGCGCTACATCCTTGACAACAGGTATTCAGGAAAAGACTACTGGGAGCGGCAGGGAATTTTGTTCGCTGACCGTTATGCTGAAATACATGCTTTCATCATGCGCCGCAGCGAGGTTTCCATAAGCGATCTCTGCCGCGCAATGCATGCCTCGTTTACTGTCGGCATCGTGGACAATCACTTTTCGTTCGCCTCCCCGCTGACCGGCAGGCTTCACTTCTCCAAGAAGTTCTCCGTGTATTTCGCGGATCTACTGGTCGAAAAATTTGACGGCGCGTATGTCGTTATCACAAGCAAAGATCCCCGTATCGAACACGGAAGTGCGTTTGCCAGTGTGGACACATTGTTCCCCACACTATCCCCCGCCGGAAAGGCGTACTATTTGGTTGGTCGCCGTTCCTGGAATCCTGTTGACTCCATGGACGTGGAAATCAACGGTGTCCGGACGACGGTCCGCCTGCATCCATGCAAGGCTTCCGCGCGCCAAAGAACCGCGGACGTGTGCCTGAAAAGGGAGCAAAAGAGCGGATTCGATATCATCCAATCGAACTGCTGCGACTACACGCCTCCCCTCACCAGAGAAACCGACATCGCCGGCATCGGAAAGGATTGTGCGGGTGCTGAGACGCTCATCTGGGACAACCTCGGAAACGAAGGCGGCTACTCAAAAATACCCCGCGAATTTGTTCTCGGGCTAAATGGGAACGCCTGTTGTGAGGAATACTGCGCGAAGCTCATCTCGCCCGTCACCGAGGAAAAGCCCTGCAAGCGTGAATGGGTGTTGCTTGATACGGAAACCTGCGAGCCGGACAAAGGCACCTACGACGGCACCGTGTACTTCCTGATGAACAGCGATACGGCTTCTTCCGGCGAAACGTCCGTCCTGTACGCCAAATGCCTGCGAAACGCCGTGTTCATCGGCGAAAACACCATGGGCTGCAACACCTTCGGCAATGTCGCGAGCTACCAGCTAACGCATTCAGGGATCGTCTTGCGCGTGCCGAACATGATCAACCTCTGCAAAAACCCGGACGATTGCGCGGAAGGAAAGGGCTTCTCTCCGGACTTTTGGGTGGACAGCGAGGACGCGCAGGCCGAGGTCATCCGGTGGCTAAGCAACAGAGCAACGTACACACCGGATAGAACAGTCTAAAAACGCCCCCCTCACCCGCCCGCGACGCTCAGCTTGCCAAGCCCCTTTTTCAGCAGGGCGCGCCCCGCCAGCACGAACACCCCGGTCCAGAAAAGCTGCAATGCCAGCGCCTCCCACACGGCGGACGGCGCGAGCGCGCCACAGAAGAGCATCGCGGGCGTGGCCATCACCCCGGTGAACGGCTGAAACCGCAAAAAGCCCTGCAGCCAGTCGGGCAGCAGCGGCAGCGGGATGATCATGCCGGACAGAAACGTCACCACATGCGGCATGATGCGCGTCACGCCGTCGCCCGTGACGGTCCAGAACAGCGATGTCTGCATCAGCACCGTGATGGAGCAGGACAGCAGCAGCCCGCCGCAGACCGCCAGCAGCCACGCGCACAGCCCCGCAGGGCCCGGCCACTGCATGGCGTACGGCGTGGGCATCAGGAATGTCGCGATCAGGAACATCGGGACGCATTTAAGCAGCGTCGGCGCGGTGCGCAGCGCGAGCGTGCGCGCGTACCAGTGCGCGTACAGGTCCAGCGGCCGCGCGAGATCATACACCACCCCGCCGGTGCGCACGCTCTCCCCCGTCTCCCGGTCGATGTTCCACGGCAGCGTCCCGAGCATCGCCTGCCCCAGCCACGTGTACGTCACCGTCTGCGCCAGCGCCATCGGCTGCTCGCCCTTTGCGTAGCCGTAAAAGGCGATCAGCACGCTGATCATCACAAAGCCGAACACCCACTGTGTCATCAGCCCCGCGAACGCCGCCGCGCGGTATTGCAGCAGCGTGCGCGCCCGCGCCGTGAACAGCGCGATGTATGGCCGCGCGCCCGCGCCGCCAAGGCTTCTCCTGGGTCCGCAAAGTGCCTGGGACATACGCTCACCTCCCTGTAAAAGGAAACGAAGTATAGCATATACATTCGGCAAACGTCAAATTATACGCAAACCGGACGGCGCGATTGTGCCGTCCGGTTCCCATTCAAATGTGTATTACTTAATCAGCATCGCCAGCAGCTTGTTGCTCCGTTCGATGAACTTGCCCATCGCCTCTGCCTCCAGCGGCTGCCGCGCCATCTCGGCCAAATCGTACACCTGGCGGCAGATCTCGAACGTATCCTCGTTCGCCTCGCGGCCGTTCAGCGCGGCGATGACCGCGCTCCTGCGGTTCAGCACCAATTTGGCCATGGAAGGCATGGCGAACCCCTGGCCATAGAAGCGGGACATGTCCTTGAAGCGGCGCATCTGCTCGTCCTCAATCGCCATGGCGGGCAGGTCCTCGTTCTTCAGCGCCGTTAGCGACACCTCCAGGTCCTCGCAGCCCAGCGCGTCCTTGAACAGCGCCGTCAGCTTGCCTTCGTCCAGGTCCACTTCGCCCTGGTCCTCGGATGTCAAGCCCGTCAGGTCCGCGTCCACGCGGCTATATTTGACGTCGTGATTCTTATACTCCAGGAAAGAAACGAAGTTCGTGTCCAGCGGGGAGTCCATCAGTGCCACGTCGATGCCCTGCTCCGTGTACAGCGCGATGGACGCGGCCTGCACCTTCGCGTCGGACGCGTAGAACACCTTCTTCTCCGCCTTTTCCTTGTTCGCATCCAGGTATTCCTGGATGGTCACGGCGCGCCCGTCGGTCAGCCGGAGCAGCAGCGCGTCCTTCATCCGGTCGTAGAACGACTCGTCCTTGATGCAGCCGAACTTGATGAACGGATTGATGTCGTCCCAGTACTTTTCGTATGTCTCGCGCTCGGACGTGAACATGCCGGTCAATTTGTCGGCCACCTTGCGCGTGATGTACGCGGACAGCTTCTTCACATACCCGTCGTTCTGCAGGAACGAGCGCGACACGTACAGCGGCAGGTCCGGGCAGTCGATCACGCCCTTGAGCAGCGTGAGGAACTCGGGAATCACTTCCTTGATGTTATCCGCGACGAACACCTGGCCGCTGAACAGCTTGATCGGCCCTTCCATCATGCCGCCAAACTCCTGTTTGAGCTTGGGGAAGTACAGAATGCCCTTTAGGTTGAACGGATAATCCACATTCAGGTGCACCCAGAACAGCGGCGGGTCGTATTCGTGGAATACCTTCGTGTAGAACGCCCTGTATTCCTCGTCCGTGCAGTCCGACGGCTTTTTCAGCCACAGCGGCGCGGTGTCGTTGATGGGCTTGGGCGCTTCGGGCTCCTCGCCCTCCTTTGGTTCCGGCTTTTCCTTGCCCGCGATCTCCAGATACACCGGCGTGGTCAGAAACGCGCAGTACTTGTCCAGCACGCCGCGCACCGTGTGCTCGTGCAGGAACTCGTGCTCGTCCTCGCTGAGGGTCAGCGTGATGGTCGTACCGACGGCCGTACGGTCCGATGGCTCGATCTCGTAGGACATGCCGTCCTCGGATGTCCAGCGCACCGCCGCGGCGCCCGGCTGAAAGGACAGCGTGTCGATGGAAACCTTCGTGGACACCATGAAGGCCGAATAGAACCCCAGGCCGAAATGCCCGATGATGCCGCCCTTTTTCTCGTCCCCTTCCCCGCCGTACTGCTTCAGGAACTCCTCCGCGCCGGAAAAGGCGACCTGGTTGATGTACTTTTCGACTTCCTCGCCCGTCATGCCGACGCCGTTGTCCGTGAAGCGCAGCTCGCCCTTTTCCTCGTCCGCCGTCACGGTGACGCGGTAATCGGCCTCCGCGTCCGGCTGTGCGAGCTTCCGCTTGGTGATCGCGTCGCATCCGTTGGATACCAGTTCGCGGATGAAAATGTCCTTATCCGAATACAGCCATTTCTTGATGATGGGCATGATGTTTTCCGCGTGGATCGAAATGTTACCCTTGCTTTCCATGAAAATCACCCCTTGCTTATTTTGGCAAAAATGACTTTTTCAGCCATTCGTCTTTCTTTGACTATTTTAGCAAGGCAAACGCTTCCTGTCAAGAACAAACTAGCACTCGTTTTATTCGAGTGCTAACAACTTGCAAGGGAGAACTCCCTCGCTATTACGCTGTCTTGATCTTCTTCACCGCGTCCGCGGCATAGAACACCAGCGCCGAAATGGACACCGTCACAGCCAGGCACAGCAGCACATAGTCCCACGGCGCGAGCGTATCGTGAAAAAACGTCGCCACGACCGCCAGCAGGAACAGCGCCGTCGCCGCCTTGCCCAGGAATTGCGCCTGCACCACGATGCCGCGCCTGAGCAGCAGCGATCCGCCGATCACCATGATCAGTTCCTTCCCCGCCACCACGGCCACGGCCCACACGGGCACACGGCCAATGGTCATCAGGCAGATGAGCGCGGTAATCAGCATCAGCTTGTCGGCCAGCGGGTCCATCAGCTTGCCAAAGTTCGTGATGAGATTGTGCTTGCGCGCGATATAGCCGTCCAGGACGTCCGTTGCCCCCGCGAGCAGAAACACGGCCAGCGCCCAGAGGTAATGAGCGCCGCTGAACAGCCAGATAAAGACGCCGATCAGCGCCATTCTGAGCATGGTCAGCAGGTTGGGGACATTCCAGATGTTCTCCTTGGGCATTTTGCTCACGCTCCCATCAGCCTTCGGTATAGGGCAAGGTATTGTTCCACCGCCCGCCTACGGTCAAAGTTACGCTCCGCGTGTTCCCGGCATACCTGCCGGAGCGATTCCGTTCGGCCCGCCAGCGCCATCGCCGCGTCCGCGAGCCCGCGCGCGTCGCCCGCCGGCACCACCGCCCCGACGGAGGGGACTAGCTGCTCGGCGCATCCGCCCGTGTCGTAGGCCGCGACGGGCGTGCCGCACGCCATGGCCTCCATGTTCACCGTCGGGTACGTGTCCTCGTATGTCGGGTTGATCAGGCAGTCCGCCGCGCCGTACAGCGCCACGAGCGCCTCCAGGCCATCCGTGCGGAGCAGCCCGGTCACGTTTGCCGGCAGATCGCGCGTTTGCTTTTCCGTCAGGCCCACCAGCACCAGCCGCGCCGCATCCCCCAGCGTTTCCGCGACCTGGAGCGCGTCTTTGTACCCCTTGCGCGCGTCAAACGGCGCGGCCACGGCCAGCAGCAACCGCTGCCCGGGCTTCACGCCATAGTGTGCCCGCGTTTCATCCACTGCGCCAGACGGCTGAAACAGCGACAAATCCACGCCGTTTGGGATGACTTCGCGCGGGGCATCCTGCAGGAAGGAACGGCCCAGGTCGTCCGCCAGCCATTTCGCGGGCGATACCATCGTCAAGTTCGGCAGGCCGGAAAACGCGGCACGCTTCCAGCGCCAATTCCCGCGCGAAGCGTCCAGAAGCAGTGACGCCGGGTATTCCCGCTTCATCGGACAGTCATGACAGCCGGCCTGCCACCGGTCGCACCGCACCCTGCTGTAATGGCTGCAGTGCCCCGTGAACGCCCAGCAGTCGTGCAGCGTCCAGACGATGGGCATCCCGCTTTGACGGACAAAATCAAAAAAAGTTTCCGCGTGCAGATAATAGCCGTGCAGGTTGTGCAGGTGCAGAAGGTCCGGCCCAAACGCGCGCAGCCAATCGACAACCGCCCGCGTCGCGCGGCGCGAACCGCGCGCGTGCCGGTCCAGCAGGCGGGTCAGCGCCACGTGGGTCAGCACGTCGGCCTTGAAATCAATGCGGCGGCACGCGGTGTCTTCCGGCGCGCCGCCCCGGCCATACGCGATGGCAACGCCCATCCCGGCCGCCTCCGCCGCGCGCCGGACATCCGCCATAATCCGCCCATGGCTGCCGCCAAGAACGGTGTTGACCATCGCAATTTTCGTCACGCGCGCCTCCGGATCATACGGGTCATATTGGTCTATTCTACAGCATACGCGCGCGGCGCACAAGCCTTTCGCGGGGAGTGCGGCATTAGAATTCGCTAAAGAGCCGCCATGGCGCGCGAATAGGTCGGCAAGGCTTTCGCATCAAAAGCGCCAGGATCGTACACAATACGCAGAGCAAACGGAAGGTTGTCGTGATGAGAGCAGGACGCCGGGACGCTGACGCGTGGATATTGCCGTGCCGCAAGCAAGGATTTCTTGCGAAATCCTATTCTGGCGCTGATTTTTCAAATCCGCGCCATCGCCGGACCTCCGCCGCATGTGAGCCCGCCACTGGCGGAATGTGGCTCCGGTTCCCAGACCCTGCCAAAGGGATATACATTTCGCCTCACGGCGGGCGGGTTTCATGTATTTGACGCGATCCATCCCGGAATGATCGGACACACAAGGGGCGAAACCCCTTGGCGTCCTCCCGCTCCCCCCACCACGGCAATCCCCTATGTCATAAGGAGAATAGGCTTCGTGCGAAAAAACGAGACGATTCCTCGCGACGCGCCACTGGAGGGACCGGCGCTGACCAATCATCTGCGCGCGGTCGCGTCGGACTGCCGGCAGACGGGGTATGCCCGCCTGGGCGGCATCAAGAGGGCGGTTCGCTCCATGGAGCTGTCGCTTTCCATTCTGCGCGCGCGCCACGGCAGCGAGGAACTGACGCCGGCCGCCGTGTGGCTTGTGGACAACGCGCGGATGTTGGAAGAAGCGTGCGTCAGCCTCGGGGAGGCGCTGCGCGGCGCGCCCCGGCTGCCCGCGTCGCGCGGGGAGGCCCGCGTGGCCCGTTTCGCGCGCGCGTGGCTTTCCCAGGTGAACGCGAAAGCGGACGCGGCCTCACTGGAGCGCGCCGCCGCCGCGTGGCAAATCTCCTGTCCCTTCACCGA
>JAVBOM010000101.1:0-14975 GCA_031550535.1 Eubacteriales bacterium | reverse complement strand
GGCAGGGGAACAGATGACCATGATAACCCGTTAACGGGTCGCAGGTAACAGAAACCCGTTAACGGGTGGCCAGTAACAAGCCTATGCAAATGTCAGGCCGTACCAACGCCACGTGAGGCGTGGCTAGTATCCTAGGGCTATCAATACAAGTTCCAAAGATCATCATGACGGAGTCTTTACAAGGCCCTATCGCTATCTTCTGAGGGAAGATATCTATTATGCGGCTTATCAAAAGCTGTATAGCAATAAGGGTTCGACAACACCCGGCGCGGATGCCGACACAACGGATGGATTTGGTGATGCGTACGTCAAGGCGCTGATTGACGAACTGCGGGATGGTTCATACCGCCCAAAGCCCGTCAGGCGACAGTATATTCCAAAGGCCAATGGGAAAAAACGTCCCTTGGGGATTCCGTCCTTTCGGGATAAGCTTCTCCAAGAAGTCATACGAATGATACTGGAAGCCATCTACGAGCCGCTTTTCTATGAACAATCGCACGGCTTCCGGCCTAACCGAAGCTGTCACACGGCGCTAAACCAGATCAAGATTGATTTTCATGGCGCTAAGTGGTTCATTGAGGGCGACATACGGGGTTGCTTTAACAATATCAATCACAAAACGCTCATCGCAACGCTGGAAAACAAGATAAAGGACAGTAAATTCATCCATGTCGTCCGAATGCTCCTGAAAGCTGGATATGTGGAGGATTTCGCATACCATAAAACGATTTCAGGCACGCCACAGGGCGGTATCGTATCGCCTATACTGGCCAATATCTACGCTGTTCGACACTGGCGCGTTGGAAGCGGAACTGGCGCGGGCGGTTGCGGAAAGGGATGTATGCGAAGGGCTGATGCGGCCCTGCGTGGAGGAAAACGTGCGAATTGCCGACATTCAAACGGAGATTGCCGCCATGGGCGCGAAGCGGTTCGGCATGGGCGGGTTCCTCAAGATGCTGCGGAAACAGGACAGGCTGGTGGCCGGGTTTGACGAGGCGATGTGGTACGCGCTGGTGGACAAGGTGGTCGTGGAGGATGGGGATTCACTGGGGTATATCTTCAAAAATGGTTCGAAGGTTACGGTCTGACCCGATGCCCATCAGTCTTCGGAATCAAAAAGAGCGCCCTCGCATCCAAGCTGGAAGCAAAGGCGCTCTCGCGTCTATTCATGCACCGCCGTACTCCTTCGCCCAATCAACCAAGTTCTGAGAGTGGCACCCGGGACACCTCAACATTTTCTTTCATCACGGAATAGATGATGTACATGCTCTCGTCGTCCACATAGGTGTTGGGGTACCCGTACACGCCACCCTTATGCAACCCGGGGATGCGCATCTCGTACGGTTCGTCACGGACGATGAAGTGTCTGTCAAACCGGACACCGTCCTCGGACAGCGCGACGACGAGTGGGTTGCGTGACCCCTCCGGATCCGGACTGCCAACGTAATAGAATCGACCGTCCGGTAGGTGCCCGAACTTGAACTTGGTGTTGTTGTCCGTAAAGTCCGTCGGCTCCGGTTGTGTCCACGTCTCGCCGTCGTCGTAGCTTTCGCTCAGCCACAGGCGCTTTTCCGATGAACGGTACAGCATGTGAAGCGCGCCGTCGTCCGTCTGGTAGAATGATCCTTCGCACAGCGGCTGTGCCCAGCCCATCTTCTTCGCAACATTCCGGAACAGCATCGATTGATCGGTCAGTCCGTCCTCAATCGTCAGCTCGTACGGGCCACTCGGGACAAACCCCGTCAGCACCGCTGGGTCGTCCGTATACGGATGCAACACGTTGCCGCAGATGATGTGACGGCCGGAGCGCAGCGGCTGCGGCCCCAGGTTGGCGATCAGCGCGACCCCTAGGTCCACCGATTCGCCAAAGGTGATGCCGTCGGCGCTGGTCATAGCGTACAGCCGTGTGTCCACGCGTGCCATCTTTTCGGGCCAAGCGGGTGGCTCCAGGTACTCATACTGCCCAAAGTATGTGTTCAGCAGGCCTTGATGCGCGTGAAAGCCTACGGCGGTCATCGTCACTTCGTGCTTTTTGCCTACGCGTGTAGGTAAAAGCGGGCGCGCCGCTTCCCATTGATGAAAGTCGTCGGCGTGGCAGATCAGCACACGCTGGCCGATGTCGTCCTCGTCGATGTGGCCGTTTGACCACTGGGCGACAAAACGGTCGTTAAAGCGTGTGATGCTCGCATGGTGGTTGTACGCCCAATCTCCTTCGGGCGCGTACAGCAACACCCGGTCGCTGGGAATTTTTTTGCGTGTTTTAAGCGATTCCTGATAACAATTCGTGATCGGCAGCATGGGAACCTCCGTGCAAAATGCGCTAAAGTCAATGGATGCGGTTACCGATTACGGTCATACGCCTGGTTGTAAATCTCCTGAATGCGCATCGCGTCCGCATCAAGCATCTGCTGCTGCACATTGCTCCAGTTCTCCGCCGGTTCAGTGCCGGTGATGTACTTGTCGATTTCCGACTTGAAGATCGTGGATACATACGTCGCGATGTCCGCCAGCTCCTCGCTCTCCTCGGGCGTGAACGCGGGCTTCGGCATGATCGTCTCCATGCCCATCGCTTCCCACTCCGCGTACCATTCGCGGGTCTCCTCGGTCATGAACGGCCACTGGCTGCGCTCATCGTTGTAACGGGACATGCCCAGTCCCCCCAGGCCGTACTGGCCCATGAAACCGCGCCACGGGTCGGAGAAAGCAATGGCCTTTTCAATTTCGGCGAGTAACAGCGTCGGCACACCGTCCACCATCTCGTACTGCTCGCCTTCGATGCCGAAGTTCGTCAACAGGCGGCCCTCATCGGTATACAGCCAGTCAACCAGCCGGATGGCGGCTTCCTTGTTGGGCGAATCCTCGCGGATGACAAAGTTCACGCCTTCATGTTTCTGGAACAGCAGCAGCCGCGTCTGCCCGCTCGCGTTTGTCATCGGCGGCACCGGTACGAACTTCACATCCGGGTTTTCGCCGGCGAGCGCCAGATTGAAGTTGATCGCGAACGATGCGTTGTCAAACATGAAGAAGCTCTTGCCCGTGGACATCTTTTCCTGCCAGTCGGCATTGGCGCTGGTGTATTCGGGGTCGATCAGACCGGCCGTGTAGCACTTGGCGATAAAGTCTAGCGCCGGAATGAACGCCTCGTCAATCGGGCCGACGACCCACTGGTCGCGGTCGTAATCAAAGTAGACCATGTTCGCGTCCGCCCACGGGAACCCGGAACCCAGGCCGTATGCGGAACCCTTCAAAAGCTGTTCGGCGCTGCCGCGGTTGCCCCACGGGTAGCTCTGGGGATACAGCTCCTTCATTTTAAGCATCACTTCGTACAGTTCGTCGTAGGAGGTGGGCATGTCAAGGCCCGTTTCGGCCAGGATATCCGCGCGGATCATCGGCAGAGGCCCCGTGGCGTTGCGCTCGTACGGGTAGTTGGTGAAGCCGTACAGCTTGCCGTCGTAGAACAGGCAGTTCAAATCCTCGTTTTCCTCAATCACCTTGCGGATGTTCGGAATCCAGTCGGGATTCGCCATCAGGTCGGCAAAGATGCCTTCCTCATAGAAGCTCTCGATACCCATGTTCTGTACGTTGCTGACGATATCCGGGAAGGAGTTGGTCGCCAGCAGCGTGTTGACCTTGGTGGTATAGTCGGAAGAGGGAACGGTCTGCAGGTCAATCCGGATGCCCGTGCGCTCGAAGATCCAATCCAACACGGGCGCCGTGCCGGAAATCGCCTGCGCGGGGTGCTCCTGCTGCATCATGGTGATAGTGACTTCCTTGTCCATCAAGAGGTTTGTCGCCTCCGCACCGGCCACCGAAAGCGGAACAGCGAGCAGAAGGGTCAGCGCGAGCAGCCAGGACAGCGGTTTCCTTGTTCTCATGGGACTACCTCCTTCAATATCATCCAGGGCAGGCGTGTGCCTATCCCTTGAGTGACCCGATCATAACCCCTTTGACAAAATACTTCTGCAGGAACGGATAGACCAGGAGGATCGGCAGCGTGGCCGCCATGATGACCGCGTACCGGATGGTCTCCTCAATAGTCAGGAAACCCGACGCCGCGCCGGTCTCGTTGACGAACCGGGACGAGTCGTTCATGATCGCCATGTTGCGCAGCAGAATCTGCAGCGGGTACATCTCCCGCTTGTTCAGGTACAGCAGCGCGTTAAAGAACGAATTCCAGTGGCCGACCGCGTAAAACAGCGTCATGGTTGCCAGGATCGGCGTGGACAGCGGCAACACCACGCGCAGAAGGATCTGCAGGTCGTTCGCACCGTCGATGTGCGCGGACTCGTGTAGGGAGTTCGGGATACCGCTGAAAAACGTGCGCATGACGATCAGGTTGTACGTGGAGATCGCCCCGGGGAGGACGACGGCCCAGATGGTGTCGATCAGTCCCAGGCGGAACACCTGCAGGTACATCGGGATGATGCCGCCGGAGAAAAACATCGTAAACATCGCCAGCATCATGAAAAACCGCTTGCCCACAAGGCGCGGCCGGGAGAGCGGGTACGCGGCGAGCGTCGTCATCACCAGGTTGATCAGCGTACCGACAAACGTGTACCGGATCGTGTTCCAGTAGGAAACGAGAATCTCATTGTCGCGAAAAATCAGCTTGTATGAGTCGAGGGTCGCGTTCGCGGGCCAGAACGTCACCTTGCCCGTCATCACTGCCTTGCCGTCCGACAGGGAGACGATGGCGACATAATAAAACGGGTAAATCATGACCACCATGAGCAGCACCATCAGCGCAGCGTTGCACACGTCAAACGGTGTCCAGTCCGCCTTCCGCTTCATCATCAAACGCACACCTCCCTCAGAACAGGCTTTCGTTGCCGAGCGCCCGCGTCAAGCCGTTCGCGCCCAGCAGGAGGAACATGCCGATCACCGACTGGAACATGCCGACGGCGGTCGCGTAGGAAAAATCCGAACTCTGGATGCCGCGCCGGTAGACGTAGGTCGAGATGACGTCGGCAACGCTCAGCGTGGCGTTGCGGTATAGCAGTAACACCTTTTCCGTATTGACGGATAGCATGCGGCCGACGGCCAGGATCAGCATGATGGAGATCGTCGGCGCGATGCAGGGCAGCGTCACAAACCGCATCTTGGCCAGCCGATTCGCGCCGTCCATCGTCGCCGCCTCGTACAGCTCCGGGTTGATACCCGTCAGTGCCGCGAGATAGATGATGGATCCCCAGCCCATCCCCTGCCAGATGCCGGAGGCGACAAAGATCGTCCGAAAGTACCGGGGCTCGTTCAGAAATTGCACGCTCTGCCCCGTGATCCCGCTGAGCAACCGGTTCAGAAAGCCGTTGAGCGAGAGGAAGTTGGCGACCATAGAACAGACCACGACTGTTGAGATGAAGTGTGGCAGGTACAGCGTCGACTGGACGACGCGACGGAACTTGTCCCCACGAAGCTCGTTAAGCAGCAGCGCCAACAGGATTGGCGCCGGGAAGCCGAACAGCAGGTCGTAAAAGCTCAAAATCAGCGTGTTTTGGGCCAGCTGCCAGAAGTACGGCTCGCTGAGGAACTTGCTGAAGTGCTTCAGGCCGACCCAGTCCGAGCCCATGATCCCCTTCCTGACCGAGTACTTCTTGAACGCGATCACCACGCCGTACATCGGCTGGTAGTGGAACAGAAAATAGTAGGCGACCGGCAGCAGCAGCATAAGCAGCAGGAACTTATCCCGTTTGATCCGTGCCCAAAGCGTATTACGGGTTCGCAATCCGGTCATCAATGCCCCCCCTTTGCGTTTGCCGCGATGCCGGCGCGCAGCATGTCCTCACAGGCGATCAGGTCGTCCAGCAGTTTCATCCGGTCAGACGTCAGCGGCGCGAGACCCGGCACGCGGGAGATCAGCGCCATGGGCGAGGATGTCCTGGTAAAATGGTACTTTGCGCCGAGCGGATAGCTCAGGAACTCCGCGCAGGACAGCACGCCGAGCCAGTGCGACAGGTGCTCGGCCTGGGAATCGCCGGCGCGGAAGGCGCGCAGCAGGCGCGTGTACAGGTCCGGGTGGAAGTTCGCCATGATGCCGCAGTAGCCCGCCGCTCCCGCCTTGAGCGTCGGCAGCAGCGTTGCAGTGTTTGCGTTGTACAACCGCATCGGCGTTCCCTCGATCAGCCGAAGGCGGCGGCCGATGCGGTTCGCGTCACAACACGTGTCCTTCATGTAGAAAAAGCGACCGGTCTTGGCGCAGTACGAAAGGCAAACGTCGCTGATCAGCCGCTTGGCCGGGTACGGGCACTCGTACAGCCCAAAGGGCACATCGGGAAACGCGCGCAGGATGGCGTCAACATTCCGACGAAATGTGTCGTCGCCTCCATCCGCGTACAAGATATTGGTAAACAGGACGACGCTGCGCGCCTCTGGCGTGGTGATCCGGCCGATTTCTCCGATTTGCCCGGTCAGGTCCGTGCTCGTCGCGCCGGAGATGATCACGGGCAGGCGGCCCCTCGCCGCATCCAGCACCGCGTCGCGCAGGCGCATACGCTCGTCCGGTGAGAGATGAAACACTTCGCTAGACTGGCACAGGGCAAAGATGCCGTCCACCCCCTGCGTGTGATACCAAGCAACCATCTCCGGGATTCGTTCAAGGTCCAGCATGCCCGCTTCCGTGTAGGGCGTGATCATCGTTACCCACAGCATCGTCGCTCCACGTTGTTCTCCATTAGAGAACACCTTTCTCGAAATTTAGTATATAAATAGTTCCGCTGCGCCCATAAACCTGAAACCAAGCTACAGGCTTAGCACCTGCTCCCCAATGATGCGCGCCTTCTCAGCCAAGACCTGCGCAAACGCGGGGATGCTTTGCTCGTCAAACCGCAGCGATGGGCCGGACAGGCTGATCGCACCGATAGTCTCACCGCTCCGGTTGATAATGGCGTGCGCTACACACTTCACGCCGAATTCGTGCTCCATGTTGTCAATGGCGTAACCACGCGCGCGAACCGCCACGATCTCATTCAGAAAGGCGGTTTCGTCCACGATGGTAGCACCCGTATAGGCCTTCATCGGCCGATTGACATGCTCCCAAATCTGCGCCTCGGGCACGGTGGCGAGCAGCGCCTTGCCGATGCCGGTGCAGTGCAGGTCGGCCGTCTCGCCCAGGATCGAGCGCATATTGATCGCACCCTCGGGATAGGCGGCATCCAAGTACAGCACTTTGTCTCCACGCAGTTGGCCCAGGTACACGGTTTCGCCGACATGCCGGGCAAGCTCCTGCATATGGGGAGAGATCGCCTCCCGGAAGCCCTTCTGCCGGCTAATTACGTTTGCCAGACGCAAAAATTCCGCGCCTAGGCGGTACTTGTTGCTGTCGGTTTTTTCGATATAGCCCAGCACTGCGAACGTGGACAGGATCGAGTGAACGTTGCTCTTGACAAGCCCGGTCATCTCGCTCAGCGTGCTTATGCCAAGCTCCGGCGTGGTAGGCGTGAAGCAATCCAGCAAACGCATTGCAGACGCGAGGGATTTCACCTTGATCTCCGGTTCGACCTGCCGCATTCGATCACCCATTCATATTGTTCTCCAATTAAGAACAACGTTCTTATATATAAAACATACCACACATCGCACTAAATGTCAATATGGTTTCTGTGGTTTAACATGTTTATAATACGCATGTGTGTATGTGTTATACATATGTGGATTCAATAACCACAACAGACTCATCCCGTGATATGCTTGCTGTTGATAAAGTATAGCATGCTTCCTTCTGCCCGCAGAAGCACATACATGTATGGTAGCATGTTTCCATGCGTGAAAACATGTAGTCAACAAAAAATGGGACTCCTGAGGTCGCTGAAGAGCACTTTTATGGATTGGTCTAGCATAATCAACTTTTAATCCTTGCGTCGCTACCCATCAACCAGCAGTTGGCGCAATAAAAATGCGGTATTTTTAAGGATCATCGCGCCTCGTTACGTAGGTGCTCTTCCAGAGATTTCCTTTTAGATGGGCATGTCCGAGCTTTTTGTATTTTTTATATAGGACAAAAAAACGAGAGGAAAGAAAAAAGAAATATATATAAAGGCTGATAGAACTCCGGTCGGAGCGGAAACCCCGATTATCTCCTATGCTCGGAAAAGGCAATGCAGCCTAAATCATGAGATGTCTCAATGGTTTGGGCTGTTTGTTTTGGACACCCCCTGGCCATCTTCACAGACAATCCGGCCTACCAGGCATGGTTATGCCCCTGCAAAACCCGGCCCGTCGCCGCCATGGTCGATGCCAGCACTGGCAAAATGACCACGCTGGAAGCGGCGACGGGCCGGAAGATCACCAAGGCAGAGGATACACAATTGCGATTGGAGGGGCCGACCCATGAACAGCACCCGAACGATGACCGCCCAGGAGTACCTAGCCCAGACGCAAGACCTCGACAAGAGGATTAACAATAAGCTGGATCAATTGATGAAGCTCCGCGCCTCTGCGACCATGGCGACCGCAACCATCGCGGATATGCCGAAGGCGGATTCACCGCCACTGCAATCCATGGAAAATGTTGTGGTTAAGATCATGGATCTCAATACCGCCATCACTGCCGACATTGACGCGCTGGTTGAACGCAAACAGGAAATCACGACCCTGTTCAAACTGATCCCAACGATCGAGGATCAACTGATTATGGAACAGCGGTATCTGTGTAGCAAGACGTGGGCACAGGTCGCGGATTTTTTGGAATACGACGGACGGTATATCCGCAAGCTGCGGGTACGGGCAACGCAGGCGTTTGTAAAAATATTCGCGGAGCATATGCAAAAGACATTGTATGACACCATGCACCTATGAGAAACTATATACTGCAGAGAGTGAAAGCGACGCTCCCCGCCGAACAAAAGAGTATGGATACTTCCTCCCCGAGCCGCCATGGAACCACACCGTGGCGGTTTTCCTTTGCCGGCAATCAATCCGCAGGAGGTGCGCGCCATGCCGACCCGACCCAAGCGCCCGTGTAGCTTCCTCGGCTGCCCGCATCTCACGGATGACCGATACTGCCCGGAGCACGCCCGGCTGGACGAGGCGCGGTACAACAAATACAGCCGCGATCCGGACACCAAGCGGCGGTATGGTGCGACTTGGGTGCGCATCCGCACGGCGTACCTCGCGGCGCATCCGCTATGCGCCGAACGCAGACGGGAAGGACGGGTTACTCCTGCTCAGGAACTACATCATGTTCTGCCGCTCTCACGCGGCGGCACCCATGACCCGGACAACCTCATGGGGTTGTGCAAACCGTGTCATTCCCGCATCACCGCGCTGGAAGGTGGCCGCTGGCGGCGGCGGTCGTCTGGATAGGGGGCTATATAATATTATATACATATATTTGTTATGTACAGTCGTCCCCAGGCATGCAAGATTTCGCGCATTCAAGGCATAGTATAGCCCCTTTTCAAGATGGCATGTGAGCCGTCAGGGAATCAACCACTCTTAGCCGCACGTGATCGATACGCGCGGGCATAGAGTGGCCATGGATAATGACAGCGACTCTTCACGGTTTCATCCGCGTCCGTACCGTCACTCCAGCGCCGACCGCAAGTTCCCCGCCAACGGCACCAGCCCGTCATGCCCCGGAATCACAAAATCAAAGCTCTCTTTGATATGCTGAATCGTCTCCGCCGCCGTTTCCGTATCGTTCGTGAACTCGGTCGTCCCGCGCGAGAAATGGTGCTTGGTCATAATGCCGTCCCCGGCAACCAGGTAGCGCAACCCCTCGTACCGAAACGCGATACCGTGCAGCGAGGGCGTGTGCCCCGGTAGCCTGACCGCTCCGATGCCGGGCAAGAACTCTCCGCTGACCGGGCGGATGCGCGCTTTGGCTGCGTCTGCCTCACGAATGGCAGCGTCCGCGCCCTCGCCGGCCAGCCAGTCCGCATCCGGGAAATATGCCAGACCGATGACGTGATCCGCGTGGTGGTGCGTGGAAAAGCAGTGCGTGATCGCGTTCGGACGAAGCCCGGTGCGCCGGTTTAGGTCGAAATAATAGTCCTGTGCCGTCCAGCGCGTCGTTGGATCGACGATCAGAGCATAGGGCATCCCCGCCGCGTCCTTGCCCCGGATCAACACGGACGTACAGGTCGAAGGATCGCCGCGCGGCGGCGCGTCCGGCCCCTCGCCAAAATAGCGGTTCCAGCGCAAATGGCCTTCCACCAGAATATCAAAGCTGTCGATCGCGCCGGTAAGCGTGGGGAAAAGATTCATGGGTGCCAGCCTCCTTTACTATTGCGGGGGTTCGCAGACCCTCCCGGACAGGAATCAGGCGTCAGAGTTTTCCCGGGGCAGCGTCATAGACATTTTGCCCCGTGTCATCGCGGCCGCGGCCTCGATCGCCTCCACCATGCTCTGCTCGCTCGCGGTGTTGTCGCCCGCCCGGTCAAACGCCGTGCCGTGGTCCACGGACGAACGGATGAACGGCAGGCCGATGGTGCAGTTGATACCGCTCACCTGTGTGAACGAATCCGTGCCCGGCGTCATCCGGAAGCCGAGCAGCTTCAGCGGGATATGCCCCTGGTCGTGGTACATCGCGACGACCACGTCATACTTCCCGGAGACGGCTTTGACGAACACCGTGTCCGGCGGCACAGGCCCTTCGGCGTCAATGCCCCTCGCGCGCGCCGCGCGGATCGCGGGGATGATCGCGTCCGCCTCCTGGCTGCCGAACAAGCCGTTTTCGGAGCTGTGCGGGTTCAGCCCGGCGACGCCGACGCGCGGTGCCGTGACGCCCAGCAGCCGCATGCTGTAGTCGGCCAGCTCAATGGTTTTTAAGACGCGCGCCTCGGTGATCCGGCGGCACGCCTCCTCCAGCGCGACGTGCGTCGTTACGTGGATGACGCGCAGGCTCCCGGACGCCAGCAGCATCGCGTAGTCGCGCGTGCCGGTGTAGTCCGCGAAAATCTCCGTGTGGCCGGAATACCGGTGCCCTGCCAGGTGAATGGCTTCCTTGCTGATCGGCCCGGTGACGACCGCGTCCGCCTCCCCGGCCATGGCCAGGCGGATGGCGCGCTCCACATAGCGGAACGCCGCCTCGCCCGTCGCGGCGGAAACCTCCTTATAGCGCCAGCCATTTTCGCCGATCAGCCCCAGGTCGATCAGGTCGATCGTTCCGGGTACGCCCTCTGCGTCCCCGGGATGCTCGATTGCGCGTACTTGTAGGCGCAGCCCTGCACGCCGTATGACGTCCGCTAGCGGCGCGCGATCACCGACGACGATCGGCACGCACTGTTCGTACAGTGCTTCGTGCGCCAACGCCTTGGTTGTCACCTCTGGACCGATGCCCGCCGGATCCCCCATGGAAATCGCAACTCTAAACCGCGTGTTTTCGCCCATTCCTCATATCCTCCTCACGCTTCCGCCTCGCGCCCGTCCATGTCCTTCAGCTTGCGCCACAGCGTACCCCGGCTGATGCCCAGACGCTGCGCCGCGCGGCTGTGGTTGTTGTTCTCCTCGCGTAGCACGAGCCGAATGATGTCCGTCGTCAGCGCGTCCAGCGGCTTTGCCAGATCCAACGCGTTTGGCGGCGCGGTGGGCGTATCCGCCGCCAGCTTGCCCAGGATCTGGGCCACGGTCTCCGTCGTGATGCGCGCCGTGTCCGTCAGCAGAACCGCTTCGCTTACGAGCTGCTGGAGCTGATAGAAATTCTGCCCCCAGCCGAACGCTTGCAACAGCGCCGCCGCCTCCTCGTCAAAGCCCACGACCTGCCGCCCGTATTTCTGATTAAACCGGCTGATGTAGATGCTCGACAGGCTTTGTATGTCCTCCACACGGTCGCGCAGCGGCGGCACCGTGAGCGCCAGACACCCCAGCCTATCCAGAAGGAAGAGCAGCAGCGGATCCTCCGCGTCCCCAGCGCCGCGCATCTGCCAGCCGAAATAGAGCCGGTTCCTGCGGTGCACCTGCGCGCTGTGCAGGTATTCCCGCAGCGTAAGCGCCGCCTCGCGCGGGATGGCCTGCGCGTTCTTAAAGTAGATGCCGAGCCCCATCCGGCACAGCGGCGAGCCGTCATCGCGCAGCAGCGCGCTCCACCGCTTGACCGTCCCCTGCTGCGCGTCAATCGTCAACAGCGTGTTGCCGCGCTGCGCGGATTCCGCGTGGATTGCCGCGACAATCGCGTCCTTGCCCGTGCCGAGCTCCCCGCGCACGAGAACCGGCGCGCTGCTCTGGCTGAACGCCGCCGCCTGAGAGATCAGCGCGCGCATGGCCGGGTTCTCGCTGTAGAGCGCGTTGAACGAGGCCGCGTAGCCCTCGGCAGTGTCGCGCGCGGTGATCCACAGACCCTCCCAACTGGGTGGCGTGGCGGGCACCTTACAATAGAAAGCCGCGTACGCCGCGCTCCGGCTTGTCACGCGCTTACCCTGGATACAGACCACCTGGCCGTCGCGCTTCCGGGCCAGGGACACGGCGCTTCCGGACAGCACGGCGGGCACGTGTTTTTGCAGCATGGCGGCCCATTCCGGCGGAAACGCCGTGTCCAGGCTTCGCAATACCGCCCGCCCGTCCTCCGTGAAGGCCGCTACGATCTGATCGCACCCGGCCAAAAGCGCCTCAAGCAGCGCGCGCTCCTCTTCGCGCTTGCGGAGCACGCGGCACAGGTTCACCGCCTGATCAAACGCGGCGGCGACGCTCTCCACGCCGGACGTGATCAGGACGCTGTTTAAGCCGAGCTTCCGGGACTGCTTGGCCGTCACCGTGTCGCCGACAATCAGACCGTAGCCGCGCTCCATCAGTTCGTGCAGGCACGCCTCCGCCTCCTCGGCGCTGTGAATGGTGAAAATGTCCGTGTCCTCCTGCACAAGCTCCGCAATCAACCGCGCGCTGCCCGCGATGGCCGGAAAGCCGACAATCGCGCAGCGGCCGCGAAACTCTTTTGCCAGACGGATCACGCGCAGCATGTCGTACCCGGAGATCGCGATCTCCACGACCGGCACGCGCGCGATGCCCTCGATCATCCGCGCGGTGCCGCCGCGCGAGACAATCACATCAAACCCCTGGTCCTGAATGCGGTTGGCGACGAGCGCGCCCTCGGACAGATCGCCCGTGTAGACGGTCAGCGCCACGTCGTCCCGCGCCGCCGCGACCGCTTCCATGATCTCCTTGAGCCCTTCATACGGTGCGATGCCTAGAATGTTGCATTTCATGTCGGTCTCCTCACGCGTGCTGGCAGAGGTATTCGATAATTGATCACATCATACCGCAATACGCTCGTTTTCGCAACATTCTGCAGCATAAAATGCCAACGTATAATAAGTGTCTAAAAACAGTACACTTCGCCCATGTTTTGACGTTTACTTGTTCCATGCAAATCCTCTATAATGGGGTAGCCGTCATGAGCACGGAGGCGGGGGTGAAACGGGTGAGGCTGCTGATTATCGCCGATGACTTTACAGGGGCGTTGGATACAGGCGCGCAGTTCGCCAAGGCGGGCGTGGACGCCTGTGTATGCATTGACGCAGAACGCCCTCTCCCGCCGCCGTCGGACGCCAAACCCGTGCTGATTATCGACGCGGAGACGCGCCACCTGCCGCCCGCGGAGGCGGCGAAAACCGTCCGCCGCATTGTCGCCCCTGCTGTGCGCGACGGTTTCACAGTGTTCTATAAAAAGACAGATTCAGGCCTGCGCGGCAACATCGGCGCGGAGTTGGAGGCGCTGATCGGCGCGGCGGGGGAAGATCCCCTTTGCTTCATTCCCGCGTTTCCAAAGGCCGGCCGCACAACGCGCGGCGGCGTCCAGTACGTGGACGGCGTGCCCGTGGCCGAAACGGCGTTCGGCATGGATCCGTTCGAGCCGGTGCGCCACTCCTTCATTCCGGACATCATCGCCGCGCAGACGGACACGCCCGTGCGCGTCGTCGCCGATCAGCGCATGCCGCCGGTGTCCCCCGGCGACAGAGTGGAAATCCTTGTGTTTGACGCCGAGACAGACGGTGACCTGCGCCGGATCGCGCAGTCGATCCGCGCGGGCGGGATTCGCCTCCTGGCCGGGTGTGCGGGCTTTGCGGAAATGCTTCCGGACTTGCTGGCCCTTCCGCGCTCCCCGCGAAAGCGCTTCTCGCCGGCACCGGGCATGATTGTCATCTCCGGCAGCGTGAACCCCATCACCGTCGCCCAGATCCGCCACGCGCGGGGGCAGGGCTTCGCATGCATGACGCTCAATGGCGCACAGAAGCTCACGCCCGGATACGCCGCCTCTCCTGCGTGCGACCAGTTTCTTGACGAAGCGGCGCGGCTGTATCGCGAGGGCGGGCGGCTGATCCTCTCCGCCGTGGACAGCGACCTGCCCGCGGGTACCTACTTACCCGCCCAGCCGGATGACGCGGACGACCTCCGCCTGCACGTGGCGCGAAACATCGGTGCCATCGCGGCCAAGCTGCAGCGCCGCGTGCCGGACGCCGTGTACGTGTACATTGGTGGCGACACGCTGTTGGCAGCCATGCGGCAAGCGGGCCTTGAGGCCATCACGCCCATTGACGAAATCGCCCCGGGGGTGGTTCTGGCCGAGGCGCACGCCCCGTCGGGGCCGCTTTTAATCATCACGAAATCGGGCGGGTTTGGCGCGGAGGACATCCTTCCGGCCATTCACCGCTATCTGGTGCAAGGCGCCAAATAGACAGGAGTTTTCTGGCGAAATCCCCTGCACGGCCCGGAATCATCGGTTCCATGCCACCCGAAAGGAGAGCGTTTAGATGCGTCCGTCTGAAATCAAGGTCTGCAAGGCAAAGCTCATCCACGCGCGCCAGCCCCTGGCCGACATTGCCGGGGCCACGCGCGCCGCGCTCGCGCCCCTTGCCGGGATGATCCGGCCCGGGGCGAGGATCGCCCTGGCGGTGGGCAGCCGGGGCGTCGCGAACATCGACGTCATCGCGCGCGCGGCCGTCCTCGCCATCCGGAACGCGGGCGGGGAGCCGTTCATCGTGCCCGCGATGGGCAGCCACGGCGGCGCGACGGCCGAGGGGCAGGCGCGGGTTTTGCGCGATTATGGC